>PKZD01000015.1:0-74075 GCA_003133745.1 Candidatus Tyrphobacter aquilonaris | reverse complement strand
CTGCACGCCGTCGGATTCGTGCCCGAAGAGGAAGTGCGAACGATATTTGCGGTGACCGACGCTCTGATATTGCCGTATACCGCGGCGATCTCCGCGAGCGGTCCGCTCTCCATTGCCGCCGGGTATGGAGTCCCGGTGCTCGTATCGCGGTGCCTCGCGATGGAGAAGGACGCCCCGTTCGCGTTCGATCCCACCGCACAGGGCATCGAGGACGCGGTGCAACGGTTTTTCGACGACGAGCGCGTGCGAAGCGAATCCGCACTCTTCGTGAAACGCCTCTCCGAACGGCAGAGCTGGCAAGCCGTCGCGCTCCGCCACGCGGTTCTCTATGGAAGTCTGTGAAACGCCGCGCGCACCGACGAAAACCGGCGAAGAACCCGGCGGCGGTTGAACTAGGAGGACGAGGTACTCAAGGGGGATCCGGCACGGACCAGCGCTCACGGCGGAGCAACGCATCGAGAGCGCGCGGAAGGCCGCGTGGTCCCGGTGGGCACGAAGAAAAAAGAAGCCCTAGCTTCCGGCGGGGTTTTCTGGGTTGCGACGACGGACGTGAGCGCTGCGATCCGCTTCTAGAAAAGCGCGAATGTGGCGCATCAACGCGGCTTCCGCCTCCACACGATTTTTGACCATGAAATCGATGGCGAGCGCGTAGGCGTCGTCCTTTGAGCCTTCCTTCCGCTGCGCCACGGCGATAACAAGCGCCACGGCAACCCCGTCCGCGACCCGCACGATGCAACGGGCGCGGCCGAAGGTCACGCGGCAGCAGCCGCTCAGTTCCCCTACTAACGGCTTACCAAGGCTTGGCTGGAGGGCCAGGACCTTGAGTTTCTTGAGGAGCCCTTCTCGCGTTCTCGTGTCCAGCTTCAAGAACTGCTCGTTTGCTGTCCGCACGAAGCCGATACGAACTTTCCCCGCCGTTTCCGGCGGGGAATGGGGCGGAGTAGGTTGCGCGGATCGTCCGCGCCGCTCGCCAGCCATCTTAGCCCATCAGACCTCGTACCATGCGATGTCCTCACGCTCCAGATCGGCAAGGCCACGGCGGTAGGCTTCCATGACTTCGGGGTCATGGGAGAGCTCGACCGACGCCCCCAGGTCGCAGAGTACGGCCTCGACCAAGGGCATGAAGCGCGCGAGATGCGCCGGGATCAACGCGGCGGCCTCCCTTGAATTACGGATGATCATCGTCCCAACCCCGTCCACTGCTTCGTCAAGCAAGTCGGAAAAGTTGGACCGCGCCTCCGTTACTGAAACACACTTTAACGCCACAGGTCCTCCTTATGCTATAATAACGTACAGAATCCTGCAATAGTTTATAGCGGGAATCCAGTACGTGATTCTGTCACATGACATTATAGTGCCCAGTCCGACTTCCCTCTAGACCGACAAAAGTCGCAGTTTACCGAAATCTCACAGCTTGCCATAGCTAGAGCGGTTCTCGCACCATAATGAGGATGAGACCGGCAAGGGCCAGATTGTCAACCTATTACTTCAGAATCTTGACTAAGCCCGATTCCACGGGTACGCTCACGAGGCGATGGCAACCCAATTGAAGACTTCCCCCGAGGAGCTCGTCCAGGACTACCGGCATGGCTTCCATGACCCGGAAAACTACGTTTTCAAGTCGGACAAGGGCCTAACGCGGGAGATCGTCGAGCGCATCAGCGCCATGAAGGACGAGCCGGAGTGGATGCGCGATTTCCGGTTGTCCGCTTACGATGTCTTCAAGTCGAAACCGATGCCGACGTGGGGCGACACCGCCCTGCTCTCCGAGATCGACTTCAGCAACATCCACTACTTCGTCAAATCGACGGACAAGACAGAACAATCTTGGGACGACGTGCCCGACGACATCAAGCGGACCTTCGATCGCCTCGGCATCCCCGAAGCGGAGCGCAAGTTTCTCTCCGGCGTCTCCGCACAGTACGAGTCCGAGGTCGTCTATCATTCCGTCACCGAGGAACTCACGCGCACGGGCGTGCTCTTCTGCGACATGGACACCGCGGTCAAGCAGTATCCGGAGATCGTGCGCAAGTACTTGGCGACAATCATTCCCGTCGCCGACAACAAGTTTGCGGCGCTGAACTCCGCGGTCTGGTCGGGCGGCTCGTTCATCTACGTACCGCCGGGCGTCGAAGTCGCGATGCCGCTCCAAGCCTATTTCCGCATCAACGCCGAGAACATGGGCCAGTTCGAGCGCACGCTCATCATCGCCGACAAGGGCGCGAAAGTTCATTACATCGAGGGCTGCACTGCACCGAAGTTCTCGACCTCCTCGCTGCACAGCGCGGTCGTCGAACTCATCGCGCACGATGACGCCTCGATTCGCTACACGACGATTCAGAATTGGTATCGCAACATCTTCAACCTCGTGACGAAGCGCGCGTACGCGCATCGTAACGCGACGGTGGAGTGGGTCGACGGCAACATCGGCTCGCGCCTCACGATGAAATATCCGGCGATCTATCTCATGGGCGAGGGCGCGCGGGGCGAGATCCTTTCGATGGCCTTCGCGGGCGAAGGACAGCATCAGGACGCAGGCGCGAAGGTCATCCATGTCGCGCCGAACACGACCTCCGTCGTCACGAACAAAGCGGTGACGGCGCACGGCGGCAAGACGACGTACCGCGGCCTGGTGGAAATTCACCCCGGCGCCGTGGGAGCGAAGACGCGCGTGCGCTGCGACGCGCTCATCATGGACGAACAATCGTCGAGCGACACGAAACCGACGATGAAGATTCACGAGCAGCGCTCGGTCGTCGAGCACGAGGCCTCGGTCAGCAAGATCGGCGAGGACCAGCTCTTCTACGCGATGAGCCGCGGGCTCTCGGAAGCCGACGCGACCGCGCTCATCGTCAACGGCTTCTTTGACTTCTTCGTCAAGGAGCTGCCGATGGAGTATGCCGTCGAGTTGAACCGTCTCGTGAAAATGGAGATGGAAGGCGCCGTCGGGTAGAGGCGCCCAGACCCGAGGTCGTCAGTTGACTTCAGGGCCGTACCAAGGGAAGAGCCGATGGTTCGGTTTGCGGAAATCCCTTTCAAACCACAGATGCGATCGACCGCTTATGTTAGCCGTTAGCAGCCATTCGCGTATATCGTGACGTCGCACGAACGACGCGAACTCAGGCCAAACCCACCTCGTGCCGTGGATCGAGCTGTGACCGATCCAAAGATCGATTCGCTCGCCGAGAATCTCGAATAGCTCGTCGAGGTGGCCCGATCCAGATTCTGCTAGAAGGCGCTCGGAGATCGCAGCGGGCTGTTTCTGCCAGCTCTTCACCGTGATGAATGGGCAGATGTTGGTCATGATCAGGATGAAGCCGTCGCGGAACCCCGCTGTCTTTCGTGTCGCGTCGGAAGCACCGTAAACGCCCAGGGGGCTTTCAGGATTGAGCGCCGGCTTCTTCTCCCATGTAGTCTTGTTCCGATTATAGGCGGCAATTACAGCTCTCACGGAGGGTATACTTTGCGTGCCCCTTGCTACACCGCGCTTATCGTAGCAAAAGAGCTGGTCTTCGGTTCTTCCGCCCTGCGTGTAGTTGACGCCGACTGTGCATACGACGGGCAGGCCCTTCGTCATAGGGGCTTGCTTTGTAGTATCGACAGCGAAAAACTGAATGGCGCCAGTAATATGGGTTCTCAGCTTATCCAACCCGCGAAAACGCGCACATAGTCCATCGAACGATTGGCGCTCTAGCCCCGATAGGAGGGCCTCAATGTCACGGAAAGTGTCCATCGCAGCCACCTACTGCACGAGACGGACACTGCGGACCTCTCGCAACCCTTTGCATTGAGGTCGCACCGCGTGAAAGATACGCGGTGGGGCGCATCGATGGTGTCGACGCGAGGCGTGAAACCCCTACGTGCTGCGGGTTCGATCCCCGCGCGCTCCACCCGCCGGTGAGGCATTGCCGATTCGGCGCGAGGATGATACATTTGGGGGTAGGTTTCACGCCTTGTATCGTCCGGGCCGCCCGAAANNCGCTCGCTACGCTCAGGATGACAAGAACGCGCTGCCGTCGTACCAGGCTTACATGAGCGAGCATAAGGTCGCCCGGGTTTCCGACGTTCCGCCCGGGACGACAAAGCGCGTCGAAGCGGACGGCGTGGAGCTGATGCTCTGCAACGTCGACGGCGAAATCTACGCGATCGAGGACGTCTGCACGCACGACGGCGGCCCGCTCGATTTAGGCGAACTCGAGGGGCATTGCATCGTCTGTCCGCGCCACGGCGCGACGTTTGACGTTCGCACCGGCGCAGCGCTGACGCTTCCCGCGGTTCTCCCGGTTGCCACCTTCCCGCTGCGGATCGATGGCGACGACGTGTATGTCGACGCGTAGGCGCCGACTACGCATCGCCGCATGGGTCTTCGGCGCGCTCGTCGCGATCGCGGCGGGCTACGCGGCAAACGTCGCGCTCGGCCTCCATATGACGGCGCGAACGACCGGGACGATCTCGGGTCTGGGAGTTTGGCAGCCGGTGACGATTCTGCGCGATGCGCGCGGCGTTCCGCACATCGCCGCGCACAACGAGCACGATCTCTTCTTCGCGCAAGGATTTGCTGAAGCGTCGGATCGCCTCTTCCAGATGGACCTGACGCGCCGCCTCGTCGAGGGAAGGCTCGCGGAAATCTTCGGCAAGTCGGCATTGCAAAACGACGAGAGCGAACGCACGCTGCCGGTCGAGCAACTCGCGCAGATCCAATGGGAACGCCTCTCGCATCAGTCGCAGGACGATCTGCAAGCATTCGCCGACGGCGTGAACGCCGCAATGCGCACGCAGCCGCTGCCGCCGGAGTTTCGAATCCTGCTCTATCGCCCGGAGCCCTGGCGCCCGCAAGACTCGCTCGTCGCCGGCTTCGCGATCACGCTCGATCTCGCCGACCTCTGGACCGACGTCGCAGACCGTGCGATCCCCGATCTCGCACAGTACGAACGGCAGCATCCGCTCTCCGATCCGTGCTACGACGCGCCGGTGACGCAAGGCCTCGCGAACGTATCGCAGACGCCACAGTGTCTGCCGGCAACGGCGGAGCTGCAGCCGAGATCGCCGATCGGAAGCAACGAGTGGGCCGCCGGCGCCGCGCGCAACGCGACCGGGCGGGCGCTGCTCGCGAACGATCCGCATCTTCGGTTCGGAATTCCCGGCGTGTGGTATCTCGTCGATCTGCGCTTCCCCGGCTATCACGCCGCGGGAGCAACCTTCGCCGGCGTTCCGGGCGTGATACTCGGCCACAACGATCGCATCGCATGGGGTGCAACGAACGGCACCGTCGTTACGCTCTCGGTTTTCGACGCGCCAGCGAACCTCGATCGGGGGAGCTGGGTCACCGAAACATTCGGCGTCCGCTTTGGGCTGCCCGTACAGGTGCGCTACTATCGCGGCACGCGCGAGTTCGGCGCCTCCCTTGACGACGGCGCGTTCGTGCTCGTGCGGTGGAACGCGTATGCGGACCCGCACTCGCCGCTCTCGGCATTCGACGGACTCGACCGCGCGCGCTCGATCGAGGACGCTCTGCGCGCGCTGCGCCTCTTCCCCGGACCGACGCAGAACTTCGTGCTTGCCGACACCACTGGCCGCGTCGCATACCAGCTCGCCGGAAAGATTCCCAACGATCCCGCCTGGGGCCGCTTCATCCATCCGGCACGCGATCTCTCGAAAATCTACCCGGATGTTCCCTTCGACGACCTGCCGCGCGTCGCGCCGTCGCAAGACGCGATTGCGTGGACTGCAAACAACAAGATGTACGGCGCGGGCTATCCATACCGATTGAGCCCCGAGTTTGCGCCGCCGTACCGTGCCTATCGCATCGCACAACTCCTCAAAGCACGCACGCGCTATGACGTTGCCTACTTCGCGCGGATGCAGATGGACACGCTCTCGCTCCCCGAACGCGACCTCGTGCGCGAATACTACCCGCGCGAGCGTACGCCGGCATTGCTCGCGCGTTGGGACGGGCGATTCATTCCGTCATCGCGCGCCGCAACCGCGGCCTTTCAGTTGCGCCGCCTTCTGACAGACAAAGTCAACCAGCGCATCATTGCCGTGTTATTGCAACGCCGAACGCAACGTTACGGGCGCTTCGTACCGCTGCCCGCTCCGTACTCCCCGTGGGGCGTCGTGGGAGCGGTGACGCCGAAACATCCGCTCGCATCGCTCGGCCTCTCGTTCTTGAACGGCACGACGTTTGCGGGCGACGGCGATGCGTTCACGATTCACGTGCAGTCGCCGGGCTTCTCGCAGAGTTTCCGCGCGGTCTGGGACATCGGGAACTGGGACGCGGGCGGGATATCGCTTCCGCAAGGCGAGTCCGGCGAGCCTGGATCGCGACATTACACCGACGAAGCCGCCGACTGGATCGCGGGACGGCTGCTGCCGCTTCCTTACTCGCGCGCCGCCGTCGAGGTCGCAGCGCTCGAGCGGCTAACACTCGTGCCATGAGCGACGCACAACAACTCGTCAAAGCGCTCAACGAGCTGGCGAAAGGTCCGCAGTTCTCCTACATAAAGGCGCGCGCCGCCGCACGGCAGGAACCGAACGTCGATTGGCCTGCGACAAAAGCACACAACGCCGACTTCAATCCGGAGGTCGACGGCTGCGAATCGTTCGTCATGCGCGACGGCAGCCTCTGCGAATGGAAATCCGGTCAATTTCGCTACGCCGCCTCCTCGTGATTTGACGCCGGCGGCGTCGCCGTGCGATAATAGGGAAACCCCCTGCGCGATCTTTCGTTGACGATCGAGCCGCGCGCTCTCGTGAAAGATTGTAAGAACATTCCTACCTTTGAACAACTCGGCTTGCCGCCGTCGCTTCTGCGTGGCGTGCACGATCTCAAGTTTACCGAACCCACTCCGATCCAAGTACTCGCTATTCCGCCCGGTCTCGAAGGGCGCGACGTCCTCGCAAGCGCCGAGACGGGAAGCGGAAAGTCCGCCGCCTTCGGCCTGCCGCTGCTCACCGCGCTGCTGAATCAGCCGCGCGGCAAGACGCGCGCACTCATCCTCGCGCCGACGCGCGAGCTGACCGATCAAATCGCGAAGCATCTCACGGCGCTCGCGAAGCACACGAAGATCCGCATCGCGGCCGTCTACGGCGGCGTCGGATTCGCGCCGCAGGTAGATGCGTTCAAGCGCGGCGCCGATATCATCGTCGCAACGCCCGGACGCCTTCAAGATCACATGACGCGCGGTACCGCGCATCTCGACGACGTCACGATGCTCGTTCTCGACGAAGCCGACCGCATGCTCGACATGGGTTTTCTGCCCGCCGTGCAGCGCATCTTACGGCGCCTACCGGCGCAGCGCCAGACCTTCTTCTTCTCCGCGACGTTACCGGCCGCGATCTCGGCGCTCGTGCGCGAGATGCTGCGCGATCCGGTCCGCGTCGAACTCGCTCGCGCGCCGGCTCCGGTCGAAACGCTGCGGCAGACCCTCTACGCGGTTCCGCAGGAAAAGAAGACCGAGTTGCTCGTCGAGTTGCTCAAGGGGAACTCGATCTACTCGGCCATCACCTTCACGCGAACGAAGGCCCGCGCGAATCGCCTCGCCGCGGCACTTCAAAAGAACCGCATCACGACCGATTTGCTCCACGGAGACCGCTCGCAATCGCAGCGCACGCAAGCGCTCGAGAACTTCAAACGCGGGAAATATCGCGTGCTCGTGGCGACCGATCTCGCCGCGCGCGGCATCGACATCGCCGAGTTGGGTCACGTCATCAACTTCGACGTTCCCGGTTTGGCCGAAGAGTATCTCCACCGCGTCGGGCGCACCGCTCGCGCAAAAGCCGCCGGCGATGCGATCACATTCGTCTCCTCCGAGGAAGAGCCGCTCATCCGGAGCATCGAGTACCTACTCGGGAAGCGCCTCCAACGTTCGACGAACCCGCTCTTCCCCGAAGCCAGCACCGAGTCGCCGAAACCGCGCGTCGTCTACAGTTCACGGCGCAAGCGGCGCTAGCTCCTCGCTTCAGAGGTTGTTCGAGAGAAAGTCCCAGATCACGGGCCAGGCCTGCGCCGCCGCCTGCTGATCGCCGTCGACGGTGCCGCCGAGTGCCACGGTCGCGCCGCCGGGCAGCGGCAACGACATAATCACCGAACTCGGGCCGTGCGTCGCCCAGAGGAACGTGTGCCCGGCATTCTGATAGCCGATCGCACGATCGGCATACGGATGATGGTGCGCCTGCAAGTACGTGAGCGTCATCCGGCACTGCACGGGCGAATCCCAGAGTTGGTCGTCATCTGCGCTCAAGCAGAGCACGGCTCCGTGGATGCGCTCGAGCGGGAAGAACGCCGCCCGCACGGCCGCGGTGTTTTGCATCGAGGCATCGTAGAACACGCGCAGCACGACCGGTTGATGGGTCAAGAACTCGTTACCGATTTGTTGCCCCGCCGCGGCATCGCCCGCCACGCACGGAAGCTCGCGGCCGCCGAGCGTCCACGAGCAACCTTCGGGCTGACCGTAGTCGCCGAGGCCCATCCACGCGAACGGTGACGGCACGTCGGCGACGACCGCGGTGATCGCCGGGTACGTCGCCGCCGCGAGCAGCGCGAGTTCGCCGCCCTTCGATCCGCCGAAGATGCCGATGTGTGCGATATCGATATCGTCGCGCGATTCGATCGCGGTGAGCGCGCGGCCGATGGTTTCGACGGGGACGTCGACGAGAGTCTGCGGCAAGCCCGGTTCTTTGAAGTACGCCACCGAGACCGCAAGATAACCGTGTGCGGCGAAGAGCGGCGCGAAGCGCGCCATGAGATCGCCGCCCTCGGATCCGCCGAGCAGAATGATCGCCGGATGCCGTTCGTGCGACGGCGGCGTGCAGATCGTTCCGATGAACGGTTGCTGGACCGACGTGCAGTTTGCCGGAAGGGGCGGCGCCGGCGGCGGGGTTTGTGCGCTCGCGGCGACGCTCGGGACGAACGCGGCGACGAGCGCCGTAAAGGTGAGAACGCGAAAAGTCATGATCGAACCTCAGTCTTGAGAAGCAGCTGCTGCATCTCGCGCGCATGCGCGATGAATGACTTGCGGCCGCGGGGCGTGAGTCGGTATCGGCTCTGCGGCCGACGGTCGACGAATGTTTTTTCTTCTTCTATGTATCCGGCGTCGACGAGTTTCGCCAAGTGCGCGCCGAGGTTGCCGGCAGTCGTTTGCGCGGCCTGCGCAAGCGCGCTGAATGACGCCCATTCGCTTGCGAGCAGCTCGGCAACGATGCCGAGGCGCACTTTAGAGAGTAAGAGTTCGTCCACGCCGTCAATCGCGCGACAGGATCTCGGTGAGGCCGAAACCGGCGTAGCCGATGAAGAACCCGGCGGCCAATACGTAGCCCTCGACGCCGCGCATGAAGTTCGCGGCGACGAGCGAGGCGATGAGCACGAGGCCCCCGATGAGCGCACTGCGGTTTCCGTGCACGGCGATGAAAAAGAGCACGATCGAGGAGGCGACGGTCCAGATCGCACCCGAGGCAAAGCCGGGGAAGACGCGCCACGCCCCCACGGTCGCAACGATCGCGACGCCGAGCGTCACCCAGAGCACGTTGAGAAACTCGCGGTGGAGAAACGTGAAGCGATCCTTGCTGCGGTCGAGGCGGCGTCCGTAGAACACGCTCGCGACGATTGCGATCACCAAGAATGGCGCCTCCGCCCAAAGAGCCGTAGCCGGCAGCACGCCGTGCCGAATCAAATCGAAGAGCAGATCGACGGAGCCTCCGAACAGGCCCCAGATCACAAAAAAGGCTCCGACGTTGCAGAGGCTGAGATCGCGCGTTGAGGCGGCGACGATCCGCTCGACCATCTCCAGGTTATCGCGGGCTTCCGGTGCGTTCACGAGGGCTTCTCCTTGCAGATTACTCTGTTTTATAGACTAGTCTAGACACTACACCGAATCCACCGCGTTGTCAACCGCGGCCGCCGAGCACCCGAGCACGGTTGACACACGCCTTACGGGCCTGCTACCGTACCGAAGGTCATGTACGCGATCATCGAGACCGGCGGCAAGCAATACCGGGTAGCCGAGGGCGACGTCATCCGCTGCGACGTTTCCGACGAGGCGGGTTCCGACGTCACCTTCGACCGCGTGGTCCTCGCGGGCTCCGGCGAAGCGGTGAAGGTCGGCTCCCCGACGCTCTCCGGCGCGAAGGTGATCGGCACCGTCGTACGCCGCGGACGCGACAAAAAGGTGCTCGTCTTCCACTACAAGCCGAAGAAACGCGTGCGCAAGCTCTCCGGCCACCGGCAGCACTTCGCGGAAGTCAAGATCACGAAGATCAGCGTCGCGTAAGCGCGCTATGCTCGAGGTGACCTTCCATCGGGACGCTCGAAAGCGGCTCGCGTCGATTCAAGCCGACGGTCATGCGGAGGCGGCTTCGTACGGCAAGGACGTCATCTGCGCCGCTGCCTCGGCAATTCTCCAAGCCGCGCGCCTCGGGCTCGAGGAGCACTGCCGCCTCGACGTGGAGGCCGACCAGCGCTCGGGCCACTTTCGTCTTGCCTGGCCCGCAAAGGCACGGGGTGACACAGCCGTGCAAGCGATCGTCGCAACCGCGGAGTTGTCGATCGCCGCGATTGCGAAGCAGTACCCTTCGCACGTCCGCATACGCCGGCGCCTTGCGCGAACCGGGTAAGAGTATCCTCAACCCCGAAGGAGGTTCGTATGTCAGAGAGTTTCCGCGCCAAACCGCCCGAGCAGCCGTGGTCGGGCGCCGATTCCGGGAGCAACGGCTATCAAGGCCCCTTCGCGCCCAACGCATCGGCGAGCTATGAACGAGTCGACGACAGCCATGAGGTCGGAAAGGCGTTGCTTTTCGGATTGCTCGGCGGCATCGTTTCGGCCGCGGGTTATCTCGTCTATCGCCGGCTTCCCGAAGAGCAGAAGGAACGCATCAACCAACAGGTGCGTACGCTCGTCCAACAGCGCATCTCCGAAATTCGCCAATCCTTTAATATTTAGGCGGCGCCGGTTCGCTCTCGGGCGGCGTCGCGACGGGATGCTCTTGTACGTCGCGCACGTCGGCGGCGCGCTCCATCTCGGCGATGAACGACTGCGACGTGTTCTGAACCTCGCGCATCATGCGCCCCGCCTGGCGCATGACTTTCGGAAGCTTCTCGGGCCCAAAAAGCAGCAGGGCGAGGACTGAAATCACGAGGACATCGGGGATCGAGAACATGCCGAGCTGGGGCTTCGGCAGGGTAGACCTTCGGACCCGTGCAAGCCCTCCCGTCCACCCGTGAAGATCATCTATACGCGGGGCAACCGTACCGAAACGCTGGCCTCTCTTGCGACCTTGCGCAAGATATTGCATCGCTTCGTCGCGCACCGCGTGTTCTACGAGGTTTCGACGCGTAGCAAGCGCGGGCATGAGTTTCTCTCCGCGAAGAACGTGTTCGTCGTCGGATCGATCGAGATCACGAACTACGAGCACTTGCGCATTCTCGTTTTTGACGCGAACAGTCCGGCTCACTCGATCGAGATCATCAACCCGCAGACGATGCGCATCTACGACGAACTTCCCGGGCGAGGATTCGCGGTTTCGTTCGTCAGCGAGAACGAGCCCGGCATCGAGACGCGGTGCTATCTGCGCGACGAAGGCGAAGACGACGACGCGATCAAGGCGCAGACCGGCCTCGAGCGCATCTCGCTGCCGCAACTTTTCGAATATCTCCAAGAGATCACGAGCGCCGAAGCACCACTGAAAAAATAGAGCGAGCGGAAAGGCGCCGCGCGTTTCGCCACGATTTTACCGCATCATCGTAGCGTCCGAGCCGCTTGTACGCCGCCGAGGCGCCTTCGTACGCGCGCGCGCACGTGACGTCGGCCGCCATCGCCTCCTGGTAACGCCGCAGCGCTTCCTCGGGACGATCCGACTCGAGCGCGACGTTGCCGAGGTTAACGAGCGCGGGCGCGCACGCCGGGTCGAGCGCGATCGCGGCGCGGAAATCTTCGGCTGCTGCCTCGACGCGTCCACATCGCATGCGCGCGACGCCGCGCTTGTTCTGAAGAAAGGCCCGCTCGGCGGCAGACGCCGCCGGCGATGCCACGAGCGGATCGAGCAGGCTTTCCGCCTTCGCCGGATCCCCACGCTCGAGCTCGCGCAACGCGCGCTCGCGCGGCGACGGCGCTCGCCCCCGAGGGAGCATTGCCGCGAGCCACCTAACCATGCCGGGTGCCGTTCGAAATCGATGTTGTCACGCTCTTCCCGGAGGTCTTCGCGCCCTTCGTCGGCCTCTCCATCATCGGGCGTGCCGTCGAAGCGGGTCATGTGCGAATCAGTTACCATCACCTGCTCGACGCCGTCGAGGGAAACGAGCGCGCCGACGACCAGCCCTTCGGCGGCGGCGCCGGAATGGTGCTGCGCCTCGGACCGATCGCGAGCGTGCTCGACGAACTGCTTGCGCAATCGCCGCAGGAGCGCCGCGCGATCGTCGTCCCGAGCCCGGCCGGGACGCCGTTTTCGCAGGAGATCGCACAGCGTCTCGCCGGCCTCGATCGGCTGATCTTGGTTTGCGGACACTACGAGGGCATCGACGAGCGCCTCGGCGACCTCTACCCGGTCGAGGAGTATTCGCTCGGAGACTTCGTGCTGACCGGCGGGGAGCTGCCGGCGCTGGCATTCATGGATGCGACCGTGCGCCTCGTCGAGGGAGTGGTCCAACCCGAGTCGCGCGACGCCGAGTCCTTCAGCGGGGGTCTTCTCGACTACCCCTGCTTCACGCGCCCGGCGGTCTTCCGCGGCGTTGCCGTGCCCGAGGTGCTCCTCTCCGGAAACCATGCCGAGATCGCCGCCTGGCGGCGCGAGGAGTCCCGGAGGCGAACGGCGGCCCGCCGCCGCGACCTTCTAAAGTAGGGAAAAACCTTTCAGTTGCGGCGTGCGGGTGCGCCATGCTATCATCCCGTGGCTATCATGAACGTTATCGATCTCGTCAACCGCGAGCAGCGGAAGGACCAGGTCCCGGATTTCCGCGCCGGCGACACGGTCAAGGTCTACTCGAAGGTCATCGAGGGCGGCAAAGAACGCGTCCAAATGTTCGAGGGTGTCGTCACCGTTCGCAAGGGTGGCGGAAGCACCGAGTCGATCACGGTTCGACGCATCGCCCACGGCGTCGGCGTCGAGAAGACGTTTCTGTTGCACAGCCCGCGCGTTGAACGCATCGAGGTCAGCAAGCGCGGCATCGTGCGGCGCAGCCGACTCTACTACTTGAGCGAGAAGGTCGGCAAGGCCGCGCGCATCAGGGAGAAGAGGACCTCGAAATAACCGACGGCCGCCCGCGAGCTTCGCGCGCCGTTCGCGCCGTGCTCGAGACCGCGATCGCCGTTGCCCTCTTCTTGCTCCTCCTCTTCGTATTCGCGCTGCGGCCGTTTTCGATTCCCTCGATCTCGATGATCCCGACGTTGCACGTGCGCGACACCGTCCTCGTCGACGAAATCGCCTACCGATTGCACCCGCCGCACTTCGGAGATCTCGCCGTCTTCATGCCGCCGATTCCCTCGAACGGAACGCCGTTCATCAAACGCGTCATCGGCGTTCCCGGCGATACGATTCGCATTGCGAACGGCACCCTATATCGCGACGGCCGAGCCTTCCCCGAGCCGTACGTGAACGAACCGCCGAACTACGACCTCGCGGTGACGCGCGACACGATCGTGGTCGACGGGGTCTCGCTCGATCCCGCCTCCGCCGACATCCCGCCGCGCTCGATGTGGCAGGCAGCCGATCGGATTCCGGCAGGCTTTTACCTCATGCTCGGCGACAATCGCAACTACTCGGACGATTCGCATCAGTGGGGCTTCGCGCAGCTTCACGGGCCCTTCGTCGCGGGACCGGCTCGCCGCCACGCCGAGGCCGCCTTTATCGGCCGCGCGGTCATGGTGCTCTGGCCGCTCGACCGCATTCACGTCCTGCGCTAAGACAAGGAATCATGACGCCGTACGAACTGCTCGCCCTCGTCCTCATCATCGCGCTCGCGCGGTTGGTGCTGAGCCTCCCGCCGCTCGTCGCGCAATCGCAGGGCCGCACGCGCACGATCGCCCACGAGTACCTCGACCCGTTCATCGTCGCAGGCATCGCGGCGTGGCTGCTCATCACGTTCGTTGCGCGCACGTACTACATTCCGTCGGCATCGATGGTCCCGACGCTCGCCGTCGGCGACGTGTTGCTCGTCGACAAGTTCGAATATCACTTTCATTCCCCGCATGAAGGCGACGTCGTCGTCTTTCCGCCGCCGATCCCCTCGCCCGACGATTTCATCAAACGCGTGATCGGTCTGCCGGGCGACGAGTTCCGCATCGTGCACGGCATCGTCTATCGCAACGGCGCGCGTTTGAGCGAATCGTATACGAATGAACGGCCGAATCCGGATTTCAATCTCGAGATTCGAAACTACGGCATCTTCGTCGATGACGGTGGCGGGTGGCAGCCGCTCAGCTCGTCGCAGGCGAACGTTCCGCCGCGCTCGATGTGGACGGCCCCCGATCGCATTCCGCCGCATTGCTATATCATGCTCGGCGACAACCGCAACGATTCGGAGGATTCGCGCGTCTGGGGTTTCGCGCAGGACACCGGACGTTTCGACGCCGGGCCGCGTAAAGGCGAAGCGGCCGGCTTTACGGGGCGCGCGTTTCTCATCTTCTGGCCACCGTCGCAGTTCCACATCCTACACGGATAGGCCGCGCCGCTACACGAGTCGAAGCGCTTGAGCGTGTTGCGTCTCCTGAGTTGGCGCTCGATCCTGAGCCTGATCCTGGAGATCGCGCTTCTCTGCGTGCTCATCGCGGCGTTCTTCGTTCGAACGCCGCAAGTTTCGGGGCGTTCGATGGAGCCGCAGATCGACTCGGGCGAGTACGTGCTCATCGATACGCTCGCGTACCGTTTCGCGGTTCCCGCGCGAGGTGACGTCGTCGCATTTCGCCACGGCGACGCCGAAGGCTCCGGTGCGAGCATTTACATCAAGCGCATCATCGGCATCCCGGGCGATCGGATCGAGATACGCCGCGGCGTCGTCTCTGTAAACGGGAAGCCTCTCGACGAATCCTACGTGCGCTTTCGCGACGAGCGCACGTTTCCGGCAACGCTCGTTCCGCCGAACTCGGTCTACGTTCTCGGCGACAATCGCGCCGATAGCGAAGACTCGCGCATCTTCGGCTGCGTACCCGAGTCGGCGCTGATCGGCAAGGCGCTCGCCGGCATCTGGCCGCCGGGTGCTCTGCACGGATTGTGATTCAGTGGTATCCCGGCCACATGGCAAAGGCGATGCGCCGGATCGGCGAGGCGCTCGCGCTCGTGGACGTCGTCGTGGAGGCCATCGACGCGCGCGTGCCGCGCAGCGGCGCGAACCCCATGCTCGACCGCGCCCTCGGACGTAAGCGGCGCATCGTCGCACTCACGCGCAGCGATCTCGCCGACCCGGCGACGACGCGCGCTTGGCTCGATGCGCTTCGCAAGCGCGGCATCACGGCGATCGCCGTCGACGCGCACGAACAGCGCAGCGTCGCGCGCATTGCGACGTTGCTCGCGGCAAACGCCGAGCGCGGCACGACCCGGGCGATGGTCGTCGGCATCCCCAACTCCGGCAAGTCCTCGATCGTCAACGGGCTTCTCCGGCGCGCCGCTGCGAAGACGGAGAACCGCGCCGGCATCACGCGGCGCACGCAATGGTTCCGCCTCTCGCCACACGTGGAGGTGATGGACACACCCGGCGTCCTTCCGCCGAAGATCGCCTCGACGACTTCGCAGTGGAAGCTTGCCGCCGTCGGCGCGGTTCCAAGCGAGCGCTACGACCCGGAGCATGTGGCGCGAAGCCTCTCGCTCTGGGCGGCGCATCACGGCGCCGGAATTCCGCCGCCGGAGGCGTTCGCCGCGGAACGCGGTTTCGTTCGTCGCGGCGGCAAGGTTGACGAGCACAACGCGGCGCAATCTTACCTGCGAGCGTTCGAGGCCGGGAAGTTCGGACGCATTACGCTCGAAAAGCCGGATGACGCAGAAGCAACGTAAAGCGAAGGCAACCTACGAGCGCGAGCGGCGCAGGCTTCATCGCCTTCACCGCTTCGAAAACGCGGCGCGCGAGCGTGGCTTCGTCTTTATCGGCGGCATCGACGAGGTCGGGCGCGGCCCCCTCGCGGGACCGGTCATCGCCGCATGCGTCGTCGCCCGCGACCCGTTGATGCTGCGCGGGCTCAACGACTCCAAACAGGTGCAGCCGGAGGCGCGCCGGCGTCTCGCCGACGAGATCAAGCAGCACGCGGAGGGCTGGGCAATCGGCTCGGCGAGCGTCGAGGAGATCGATCGCTTCAACATCTATCGCGCAAGCCTCATGGCCATGGAACGCGCGCTCGCGGCACTTCCCTTCATGCCGGAGTACCTCATCACGGACGCCATGCGCATACACTCGTTTTCGGGACCGCAGGAACCCCTCATCAAGGGCGACGCGCGCTGCGCCGTCGTCGCGGCCGCTTCGATCGTCGCGAAGGTCTATCGCGATGCGCTGCTGCAGGAACTCGATCGTGAGGATCCCCGTTACGGTTTCGCTTCGCATAAGGGCTACTCGACGCCGGAGCATCTCGCCGCGCTCGAACGCTACGGCCCCTGCGTTCACCACCGCGCGAACTGGGCGCGCGTGCAAGCCTCGATGCTTTCGCTCTTCTCCGAGACGAATCAGTGAATAGCGCGAGCGAGAAGGGGAGCGAGGGCGAATCAATCGCCGAAGCCTTCTTGCGCTCGAGCGGCTACCGAGTGCTGCAGCGTAACGCGCGATTGCCCGGCGGCGAGATCGACCTCATCTGCATCGAGAACGAAACGCTCGTCTTCGTCGAGGTGAAGCGGCGCGATCGCGCGAGCTTCGGTTCGGCGCTCTCCGCCGTGGACGCACGAAAACGCGCGAAGTTGCGCTCGCTCGCCGCCGATTATGCGCAAATCGTCGCGCCGAAGGCTCGCATCCGGTTCGACGTCGTCGCGCTCGACGGATCCCGCACGACGCTGCACCGAAACGCTTTTTGATGGCGCAGCCTCCGATTCCCCAAACGCGGCCACCCCAGTTACGGCGCGCCGTCACTCCGTGGGGGTCCTTTTCGTGGGGCTACTCCGACGTCGGAGCCGATATCTTCATCGGCCTCGGCCTCGTGCTCGCGGCGGCTGCGGGCGCATCGAACGTTGCCTTTCTCTTCGCCGGCATCGTGTACGTCTGCATCGGTTTGGCGTACACCGAACTCGCCGCCGCATATCCGTTCGCGGGCGGCGGCCCGTATTTCGTGTTGCGCGGACTCGGCGACGTCTTCGGCTTCATCGCAGGATGGGCAGTTCTGCTCGACTTCACAATCGACATCACGATCTTCGCATGGAGCTGCATCGATTATTCGAGCCAACTGCTTCCCATGCTCGTCGGTTCGGCTCATCCGTGGGTGCATTTTCTCGCCGTGCTCGGGCTGATCGTCGCGCTGTGCTTCCTCAACGTCATGGGCGTGCGCGAAAGCACAGCCTTCAACGGGATCGTCGCGGGGATCGACGTCCTGAGCGAAACGGCGATCCTCTGCTTCGGATTTCTCTTCGCGTTTCGCCCCGAGCTCTTGATTCACACGATGCAGGCGAGCTGGCCGAGCCCATATCACTTGATGCTCGGCACGTCGCTTGCGATCATCTCGTTTGTCGGTCTCGAATCCATCTCTCAGGCCGCGCAGGAAACGTACCGCCCGGCTTCGGTCATTCCGCGCACGTCGGTCGCGTTGATCCTGACGATTCTCATCTTCGCGCTCGCCTATTCCAATCTCGCGCTCGGAATGCAGCCGTGGCACCCGATCCTCGACGCGCACGGACACCATCTGCAGTTCTGGCAGATATTCCCACACGACCAGGACAATCAAGGGAAGGCCGTCGCGTTGCTTGCAGCGCAAGTGCCGTACTGGGGAGCGCTCGCGTCGCTCTACGTCCCGGTCCTCGGCGCAATTCTCTTACTCATCTCGTCGAACTCCGGCGTCTTCGGCAGCTCACGAATCGCCTACTCGATGAGCCGCGCGGATCTGCTGCCTTCGATCTTTCAGCGCATTCACGCGCGCTTTCGCACGCCGGCCGTTTCGATCTTCGCGTTTTGCGGCCTCGCTGCGGTGACGCTGATGTTTGCCGCGCTGCCTTCCCTCTTTCCGAGGGCGATGTCGCTCTACGTGCGCCTCTTCCACGGGGAGAGCGGGCTCGACTTCCTCGCCGACCTCTACGCATTTGGAGCTGCAACGAGCTACTCGTTCGTCTTCGTCGCGCTCATCGCGTTACGCCTCGTCGATCCGTTCAGCCCGCGCAAGTTCAAGATCCCGGTCAACTGGCCGGTGCGCTTCCGCGGCGAGAACACCGGCATTCCGATCATCGGCATCTTTGGATTCATCGGCATCTTCTCGATCCTCGTCTTTACGCTCATGACGCATCCGATCGGACGCATCGCGGGCCCGGCGTGGCTCGCGCTCGGATTCATTCTCTACCTCATCTACCGGCGTCATCGGGGCTTGCCGCTCTTCCGCTCGCAAAAGCACGACTGGCAGCGCCACCAGATGGAGATCCTGCGCACCTCCGGCGATCTCGAACTGCTGGACCAGTACACCGCCAACCTCAAAGCCGCCGCCGAGCGCAAGAAAGCCGGGGCGTAAGATGCTCATGCTGCGCGCCGGATTCGCCGCCGGATTCGTCGTCTTCGGATCGATCGTCGTCGTACGGCTTCTGGCGTTCGCGCCGCAGGCCGGTTTCAAGATCGTTCCGGGCGTCGTGCTCGGCCTCGCAATGATCGGGCTCGGCGTACATCGGATCGCACTCATCGTGCGCCGTTTGCGGAATGCCGATGCCTGACGGAGGCACAGTCCACGTGACGCTGATCGGCGCCCTCGCCGCGCTCGTGGTCGCGATTTCTATTGGGACGACGTTCTGGTGGATGCTGCACCCACCGGATTCATTCGTCGAGCGCCGAGCGAAAGAGGCGGTCAGTGAGCTCGAGCGCATGGTCGGCTCGATCATCGTCGTCTTCACGCCAGAGATCGCCTCCGGCCACATGATGGCGCTGGCCGCGAAGCTCGCGCGAGGAGAACGTTCGGATCTCCTGGCGCTCTACGTGATCGAAATGCCGTACACGCTCCCACCCGACGCGGAGATGCCCACGGAAGAACGCGCCGCGCTCGACGAGTTGGGCGCGGCGGAGACGATCGCGAAGAGCAACGGCATCTCCATCCGAACCGAGATCCTCAAGGCGCGCTCGACCAAACAGGCCGTGCTCGATATCGCCAAACGCGAACGCGCCAACCTCTTGATCGTCGGAGACCACCGGGAAGGCCGGTACGTCGGCGCCCCGCTGAGCCGAACCATAGAAGAGATTGCCGCCGACGCCAAGTGCGACGTGCTGATCGGCGTCGAAGGAAAACACGGTACGATCCTCATCGGTGAACCCCCACCGGGCGCGGAAGCGAGCGATCAGGTCCGCGAGAGGTAGCGTTTTCGAAGCTCGTCCAATGCAACGGCCAAGAGAATGACGGCGCCGAGCACGACCATCTGCAGGTATGAGTCGATGTTCAGCAGGTTCATCGCGTTGTTCAACGAGCCGATCAAGAGCGCGCCGAAAAACGTGCCGACGATCGTGCCGCGGCCTCCCATGAGGCTCGTGCCTCCGACGACGACCGCGGCGATTGCGGCGAGCATCTCGTTGCCGGTTCCCGTCTGCGGCGAACCGGATGAGAAGAGCGCGAGGTAGAGGAAGCCGACGATTGCCGCGCAGAGGCCGCCGATCACGTAGACGAGGGTCTTCGTCCTGGCGACGTTGATGCCGGCAAGGCGCGACGCTTCCTCGTTGCCGCCGATCGCTAAGACGTGGCGGCCGAAGCGCGTTCGCGTGAGGAGCATCGAGAAGAATACGCCCGCGACGAGCATCCAGATCACCGGCACCGGAATCCCCGGCAGGTGCAGTGCGCTCGTGAGGCCGCCGAAGAACGAGCCATAGCCGGTGTTCTGAAAATCCGTCACGTTCAATGCGATCGGACGGCCGCCGGAGAGCATGTAAGAGATGCCGAGCGCAACCTGCATCATCGCAAGCGTCGTGATGAAGGGCGGCAAGTTCAGCTTCACGACCGGCAGCGCGTTCGTATATCCGGCAAGCGCACCGACGGCAAGGCCCGCGAGCAGCGTCACCGCGATCAGCGGGAAGCCGGTGAGATGGAGTGAGTTCGCGACAAGCGCCATGACGACGCCGCAGAGTGAGACGAGCGAGCCGATCGAGAGATCGATGCCGGCCGTGATGATGACGAACGTCTCGCCGATCGCCAAGACAAAATTGTAGGTGATCTGCCTCAGGACCGTCACGATGTTGCCCGGACGCAGGAAGGCACCGTGCGCGGCGGTGTTGATCACGGCGATGAAGATGAGGAAAACCACCGTGGCGGCGAGCACGCGCAGCCAATAGTTGCGCGTCTCCCGTTTCGTCGCCTCGGTCATGCCGCAGCTCCGGCAGCGGCTGCCATCACGACGTCGGGAGTTGCCTCGTCGTGCGCGAACTCTTTGACCAATCTCCCGCCGCGAACGGCAAAGACGCGGTGCGCCATCCCGAGCGCTTCCGGGAGCTCGCTCGAAACCATCACGATCGCGCACCCGTTTTTGGCAAGGCCGATCATCAACGCATAGATCTCGGCCTTCGAGCCGACGTCGATGCCGCGCGTCGGCTCGTCGAAGAGCAAGACGCGCGCGGTGCCGAGCAGCCATTTCGCGAGNNCTCGCCGATCATGCGCTGCGTCGCCGCCGTTTCACGCGGACGATCGATCATGAGCATGCGGTTCACGAACTGCGCGAGATGGGCGAGCGTCACGTTCTCGCGAACGGTCATGCCGAGAACGAGCCCCTGCGCCTTGCGGTCCTCGGTGATGAAGGCGATACCGGCGGCGATGCCGTCGATCGGCGAGCGGATGCGCGTCGTTCGGCCGTCGATCGCGATTTCGCCGCCGCGCGGCACGTCGGCGCCCGCGACGGCGCGCAGGATCTCCGTACGCCCCGCCCCAACGAGCCCCGCGAAACTCACGATCTCGCCCGCACGCACTTGGAACGAGACGCCGTTGACGGCGGGGGGACGCAGCAGGCCGCGCACGTCGAGGACGACCGGCGCGCCCGGCGCAATCGGTGGGAGATCGGGAAAGTGCGCGTCGAGGCGCCGTCCCACCATCGCGCTCACGATGTCGTCGTGCGAAAAACTTTGCTGCGGGCGCGTTTCGATCACGCGACCGTCGCGCAGAATCGTCACGCGATCGGCGATGCGCGGCAACTCGTCGAGCCGATGAGAGATGTAGATGACGCCGTTTCCCGCATTTCTCAACTTCTTGACGAGCGTGAAGAGCCGCTCGATCTCATTTTCCGTCAGCGCCGCTGTCGGCTCGTCCATCACGATGATCCTCGCCTGCTTCGCGAGCACTTTGGCGATTTCGACGAGCTGCTGCTGCCCGACCGAGAGTTGTGCGACGGGCACGTCGAGCGGTATGCCGATGCCCAACTCGTCGAAGACGCGCTTCGCCTGCTCGCGCGCGGCACGGAGGTCGAGAAGTCCGCGCCGCGTCGGCTCGTTGCCGAGCACGAGGTTCTCGACCGCGCTCAGATGCGGAACGAGCGTGAACTCCTGGTAGATCATGCCGATGCCCAGGCGTTCCGCGGTGCGCGGCGCGTCGATCTTGACCTCGCGGCCCTCGACGAGGATCGCCCCTGCGTCGGCCGCGAGACCGCCCGCGAGAATCTTCATCAGCGTCGATTTTCCCGCGCCGTTTTCGCCGACGAGCGCGAGGACTTCCCCGCGTTCGAGTGTCAGCGACACGTCGGTGAGCGCTTGGACGCCCGGAAATGCCTTGGCGATTCCGCGCATCTCGAGCAAAGGCGCCGTCGCGATTAGGGAGCCTTTCCGGCGTCGGCCTTCGTGAACGTCCCGACGTTCACTTTCACGAACTTCGGGGGCTGCTTGCCCGAGAAGTAGTCGTGAATCGCGTCGATCGCGTCCATCCCGATCTGTTGCGGATATTGCACGGCGTCGCCGTACATCTGTCCCGCGGCAATTGCGGCGCGCGCCTCAGGCGTCGCGTCGTATCCGACGATCGCAACCTTGCCGACGAGGTTCGCAGCCTTCACCGCCGTCAACGCGCCGAGCGCCGAATCGTCGTTGATGCCGAAGACGCCCGCGAGATCGCGATGCGACTGCAGGATGTCGCTCACGTCGCTCTCGGCTTTGTCGCGTTGACCGCCGCCATCGACGTCCGCCACGACCGTGACGGCGGGACAGAGCTGCGCGAGCGCTTGACGAAACCCGCGCACGCGATCCTGCACGCTCGTCACCTCGGGCTCGTCGATGATCGCGACTGCGCCGGTCTTGCCGACCGCCGTGCACATGAGCTTCCCGGCCACAAAGCCGCCCTGCACGTTATCGCTCGCGACGTGCGCGATGACCGCGCCTAACCGGCTCGTGCTCGCGATGTCCGCGGTGAAGACGGGAATCTGCGCCTGATTCGCCTCCGCAATCGCGCTGCCGATGGCCTGGGAGTCATACGGCGTGAGCACGATCGCGTCGACGCGCTGAGAGATGAAGTCCTCGACTTGGCTTTGTTGCAATGCGTTGTCGCGGTTCGCATCGACGACGTCGAGCGAGTAGCCGAACTTCGCGGCCTCCGCGCGCATGCCGGCTTCCATGTCTTGATAGAACGTCGCCTCGCGGTTCTGAATTGAAACGCCGATGCGTTTCTGCCCCGGTGCCGCGCTCGACTGCGACTGAGAACTTGAATGCGAGCAGGCGGCGAGCGCAAGGCAAAGGACGGCGGCGGTAAGGCAAGCTGATTTCATCGGCACCGATTTTTGCCTCCAGCCTGCGTGGGCCTTTGAGGGCTCCTATCCACAGCCCCCGACTTTGGTCTTGTGTATCGTGTGGAGAGGTGCCTGTTATTTGGCACCCGCCGGCTTCGGTGAGTTGCCGGGGCGTTCGAAGTGCTCCTCGATCTCTTCGAGCGTCTTCCCCTTGGTCTCGGGTAAGAAGAACGCCGCCGTCACGAAGTAGACGACCGTAAATGCGGCAAAGGCGAAGAACATGCTCGCGTAGCCGTGCCGCGCGACGGTGGGAAGAAAAATCGCTGCGATCGTCGTCGAGGTCCCTTGATTCAAGAACAGCGCGACGCTCATGCCGTTCGAGCGAATGCGCGTCGGCATGAGCTCGGAGAGGGCGAGCCAGACGCACACCCCGGGACCCACGGCGAAGAACGCCATGAACAGATAGAGCGTCGATGCCACGAGCCAGCCGTTCGCCTCACTCGGCACCGGCGTGACGTATGCGGAGATAATCCGCAGCGGCGCCGTGCGCGCAGCGTCGATGTTGCCGAACGGACTGCTCGAACCCGCGAGCAGCGCTTCGATTCGGTTCTCCGGAATGTTGCGCGATACATGGATCGGTTCGTTCAGATCGTCGGAGCGCACGGCGTTCGTCACCGAACTGAAGTCGCCGTATGCGTAGCTGATGACGAGCGACGTGGGTCCGCTCGGCGTCCCGCCGACATCGGCTAAGAGTCGCTTGGCCGTGGCCGCGTCGAACTGCAGCATGAGCGTTTGATCGGGTCCGACCATGCGCCGCACCGACGCGGTGACGTCGATGTGACGCGCCTCCGTGCGATGGAAGAGTATGCCGGTTCCAATCAGGGAGAGGATGATGCCGGCGCTGCCCAGCGTCAGCAAGAACTTGCGGCCGGTGCGATCGACGAGGATCACGGCAACGAGCGTCATCAGGAAGTTGACGATGCTGAAAAAGAAGCTGCCCGCATGCGCCTGAAAGTCGTTCAATCCCGCCTGCAACAGAATGGTCGTATTGTACGGAATGATCGAGTTAATGCCGGTGAGCTGATTGCACGTCAAGATGACGCACGCGAGGATGAACGGGATCACGTACTTGCGGCGGAGCAGTGATTCTCTGATTCTTCGGCCGGTCGAGGCCTGCGCGCGTTCTGCCGCAACCGTTTCCTCCATCTCGCGCAGCTCGATGTTTGCCTGCTCTCGATCGCGAGAGCGAAGAAGCGCCGCGAGCGCCGCATCCTTCCCTGCGCGCCGGAAGAGCCAGCGGGGCGATTCGGCGATGATGAAGCCGCCGATCAAGAACAGGATGCCGACGGGAAGCGAGAGCCAGAACGTGTCGCGCCAGGCACGATCTTTGAACGCGAAGAGTTGCGCGGCCGTGCCGTGCTGCGCCATTTGCGCGAGTCCGTGGCTGAAGTACAACGTGATGAGACTCGAAAGAACGAAACCGAAGACGAGCAGCCACTGGAACATGCCGGTGCCCTTGCCGCGATCCTTTGAACTCAGGCACTCCGCCAAGTAGAGCGGAACGACGACGCCGATGAGGCCGCCGCTCATTCCTTGGAGCAGTCGTCCGCCGACGAGCGCCCAGAAGCCGTGCGAGAGCGCGATCATCGGAACGCTGATGCAGAACATCAGTGCCGTTCCGATCATCAGCCACTTTCGCCCGAGCCAGTCCGCGAGCAGTCCGGCGAAGAGCACCGAGATGACGCTGCCGAGCAGCACCGCCGCCACGACGAACGAGAGCTGGCCCGCGCTGAACCCCGAGGTCGCGGCCAGATACGGCAGCGCGCCCTGGATGATGCCGACGTCGATGCCGTAGAGCAGGCCGCCCAATCCGGCGACGAGCAAGAGCAGCCGATTATAACTCGCCGTCATGCGCCGCCGTTCCCGCGCCCGCCGCACGCCTCCTTGTGAGGAGAGCACGATGCGGATAGCGGCGCCCCGTCGAATGAGGTTACGATCTCCGCATGAACTCAGGCGAACGCTTTCACGAAATCTGCCGATACATCGAAGCCCGCGCCGACGAGCCGCTCCGGCTCGACGAGTTGGCGCTGCGCGCGAAGATGACGCGCGCGCATTTTGCGCGCGCCTTCAAGGCCGCCGTCGGCGTCACGCCGGGCACCTATCGCGAAGCGGCGCGGCTGCGCCGGCTCAAGGCCGGGCTGAAGCGCGGCGAAGATGTCACGAACGCAATCTACGATGCCGGCTTCGGATCGGCGAGCCGTGTCTACGAGAGGGCCGATACGCGGCTTGGAATGACGCCTCGGCAGTATCGCAGCGGCGGCAACGGCATTGCGATCTCGTACGCGTCCGCGGCGACGCCGCTCGGCACGATCCTGATCGGTGCGACCGATCGCGGCATCTGCTTCGTGCAGTTCGGCGATGAGGAAGGCGCGTTGCTCGAGCAACTGCGCAAGGAGTACCCCGCCGCCGAGATCGCCGCGATGCGCGAGCCGGAGAATCCGCAACTGCAGGCCTGGCTCGGCGCCATCGTGCGGCACCTGGAGGACGCCCGCGAGCAGCTCTCGCTGCCGCTCGACATTCGCGCGACCGCGTTCCAAATGCGCGTCTGGAGATATCTGCAGACGATTCCGGCCGGCGAAGTGCGATCGTATAGCGAGGTCGCGAACGCCATTGGAAAACCGAAGGCGGCGCGTGCGGTCGCGAACGTCTGCGCAAGCAACCGCGTTGCGATCGTGATCCCCTGTCACCGCGTGATTCGCGAGAGCGGTCAGTTGGGAGGATACCGTTGGGGCCTCGAGCGCAAGCGCGCACTCATCGATCGGGAGCGCGCCGCTGCTCGTGGATGATCTCGCGGCGTTGAACGAGCGCGGCTTCGCGCTCGTTCCCGGCTATCTCTCGCACGGGGACGCGGTCGCGATACGGGCGATGTACGACGATGCTGCGCTTTTCCGCAGCCGCGTCGTCATGGAGCGCCACGCCTTCGGCCGCGGCGAGTATCAGTACTTCGCAAACCCGGTGCCGCCGAAGGTCCGCGAGCTGCGCGAGAGCATCTACGCAACGCTCGCGCCGATCGCGAACGCGTGGATGCACGACTTCGGCGGGGAGAAACGCTTCCCGCAGACGCATCAAGCATTTCTCGCCGAATGCTTCGCGGCCGATCAGACGAAGCCGACCGCGCTTCTGCTGCGCTATGAAGCCGGCGACTACAACTGTCTGCACCAAGACCTCTACGGACCGGTCGCCTTTCCATTTCAAGCGACGATCTACCTCAGCCGTCCGGGAGAGGAATTCGAGGGCGGCGAGGTCGTGCTCACCGAACGCAGGCCGCGCGCGCAGGTGCGCGCACACGTGCTCTCGCCGCAACAAGGCGATCTGCTCGTGCTTCCCTCACATGCGGCGCCGCGCCGCGGCGAGCGCGGGGTCTATCGCGTCTATTTCAAACACGGCGTCTCCACGATCACGCGCGGCAGCCGCTTCACGCTCGGCATCATCCTCCACGATGCGCTCTAGCGCCGGCTTCCCCTAGGCAGTCCGCCCGAACGACGCAGAGGACGAGCGCACCATGCTCTCCCTCGCGTTTTCCGCCGGGATGCTCGGCATCGAAGGGTACGTCGTTCGCGTCGAAGCGGACAGTTCGGCGGGGACTCCCGCGTTCGTCATCATCGGTTTGCCGGATCGAGCGCTGAGCGAGGCGCGCGAGCGCGTGCGTAGCGCGATCTTCAACTCCGGTTTCGTCTATCCGGCGGGGCGACTGCTCGTGAACCTCTCGCCCGCGGACGTTCGCAAAGAGGGGCCGGCGTTCGACCTCGCGATCGCGCTCGCGCTCCTGGCGATGGACGAACAGATCGAGCGCGGCGCGCTGCGCGAAACGATCGCACTCGGCGAACTCGCGCTCGACGGCAACCTTCGCCCCGTCAGCGGCATCTTGCCGATGGTGCTCGGCGCGCGCAGCGCGGGCTTCAAGAGGTTGATCGTTCCACAGCGCAACATCGAAGAGGCCGCGCTCGTCGACGGCATCGAGTTGTACGCCGTCGACTGCCTGCAGTCGGCGGTCGCCGTCATCCTCGGCAACGGCGGCGCGTGGCGGCATCGCACGAGCGCACCGAAGATCGCCGACATCGACGAGTTCGTGCACGGCGACCTCTGCGACGTGCGCGGACAGCTCGGACCCAAGCGTGCGCTCGAGATCGCTGCGGCGGGCGGCCACAACCTGCTCTTCGTCGGGCCGCCGGGTTGCGGCAAGACGATGCTCGCGCGCCGCCTTCCCTCGATTCTGCCGCCGATGACGAGCGACGAAGCGCTCGAAGTGACGAAGATCTACAGCGTCGCGGGCCTGCTCTCGGGAGAGCGAAGCATCGTGCGCGCCCGGCCGTTTCGCTTTCCGCACCACACGATCAGCCAGACGGCGCTCGTCGGCGGAGGCGCGCTCGCGAAGCCGGGCGAGATCAGCCTCGCGCATCACGGCGTCCTCTTTCTCGACGAGTTGCCGGAGTTTTCTCGGGCGGCGATCGAGGTGCTGCGTCAACCGCTCGAGGAAGGCGCGGTCACGATCGCGCGCGCCGCCGGTACGTTCACCTATCCGGCCCGGTTCCAACTCGTCGCATCGATGAATCCGTGCCCGTGCGGGTATCGCGGAACGCGTAGCGCGGAGTGCCGGTGTGACGAAGCGATGGTCGCGAAATACGTGAGCAAACTCTCGGGGCCGCTCCTCGACCGCATCGACCTGCAGATCGACGTCGCACGCGTTCCCTTCGACGACATGGTGCGCCGGGAAAGCGCGGAGCGCTCGCACGCGATTCGCGCGCGCGTGGTCGAGGCGCGCGAGCGGCAGCGCCGGCGCTTCGAAGGAACGCCGCTCACGTCGAATGCGGATATCCCTGGAAATGCGATGCGGCCCTATTGCACGCTCGGCGATGCCGCGATGCGTCTGCTCGCGCACGCGAGCGCCAAACGCCAGTTTTCGGCGCGAGCGCTCGACCGCATCGTTCGCGTCGCGCGCACGATCGCCGATCTCGCGGAGAGCGAGGATATCGGCACCGAGCACGTCGCCGAAGCGATCACCTACCGTAGTCTGGAGCGAATCGGAGCGATCGCCTGATCCGCGCTACTGCTTCGTGCAGACCTGGTGCGACGTCATCACCTTGTTGTTCATCATCTGCGAAAAGTCGACCGCGTACTGACGATCGGAGACTCGCGTGAAGACGCCGGTGCCGCCCATCGCGGGATATGCGGCACTCCACGTCGAGGGGCTCAAGCTCGGGGATACGCTCGTCGAGATGCCGTATTGTCCGCCCGATTCGATCGAGACCAGCACCCATTGCGAACGCGCCGTGTCATATCCGATGTAGAAGTCTTCGCTCGACGGCTGACCGTTCATCGTGCTCGTGCCGCTGCCGTGCAGCCATTGCGGGCTCTGCGCGGCGATCGTTTCGTTCTCGACGATCGTCATCGCCCCGGCCGTCGTCGTGCAGTTCCAGGTGCCCACCATGAACTGCAAGCTCTCCATCTGTGCGGGCGCAGCGCCCGCAGCGGAAAGCGCGCCGGCTGCCAATAGCAGCGTCAGGCTCAGGGTCGTAAGGCCTTTATGCATCTCGTTTCCTCCTCTTGGCTTCTACGCGCAACCCGCGCTCCGGTTTCACAAGGGTCGGTTCTCAATCGTCCGAATCTCGCGATCATGTCGCATCCGCCGGCGCGGCGGCGCGCTCGCGCGCCATGGGGCGCCTGGACTCCGCTGCTCGCCGTTTTCTGCGTCGCCGCCGTCGTCGCATTCGTCGAGACGCTCATTCCGCAAGACACGGAGCGCTACTGGCTCCTCAATGCAGGCGACTGGCAACTCCTTCACGGGCGAATCCTCGAAACGCTGCAGGGCTCCTGGTTTCCCGAACGAGCCTGGACGAATCAGGAATGGCTTGTCGCGCTCCTCACGGCGTGGACGCGCGCGCACGGGCTCTACTTCGTCATGGAGCTGCTCTTCGGCGCCTCGATGATCTTCGGTTTGCTCTTCGTCGCCTACGAGACGATTCGCACGCGCACGCATCCGCTCGTCGCTTGCGTGCAGCTTGCCGCGACGGGAATCGGCCTCATCTTCTTCGCGCAGGACCGCGCGCAGACGCTCGTGTGGGCGCTCCTTCCCGGGCTCATCCTCGTGTGGCGCCGCACGCCGTGGGCCGCGGTCCCGATTCTCGCCCTTTGGGCGAACGTGCATGGCTCGTTTCCGATCGGCGTGCTCTGGATGGCGCTTCACCTCGACCGCAAACGGATACTGCCCTTCGCCGCGGCGACGCTCGCGACGCTCGTCAATCCGCTCGGGTGGCAGTTGTGGACGTTTACGTTCGTTCTCGCGCGCAACGCGCAGCTCTCGGAATACGTGAACGAGTGGACGCCGGCGCTCCGCAGCCACACCGGCATTCTCGTCGCGCTCCTCGCGCTCGCGCCGCTTTGGATGCGTTTGGCAGGCGGGCTCCGCTTGCGGCGCCCCATCCGCGTCGGCGACCTGCTGTGGACCGCCGCCTTCACGCTCGGAACGATCCTCGCGACGCGGTACGTGATGCTGCTCTTCCTCACGACCGCGACGACGCTCGGTTCGGCGTTTCGCATGCGCGCACGGCCGATGCCGCTCGCGACCCGCGCCGCCGCGCTCTTCTTCTCTCTGCTGATCGCCGCGTTCTGTCTTCGCGACTTTCTCACGCATCGCGTCCTTGCCGATCCGTGGTTCGGCATCGAGCGCAGTACCGATTTCGCGGCGTGCATGCCGCTCGTCCGGGGCAGGCGCGTCTTCACCGACGCGCTTCAGGTGGGAAGTCTCGTCGAGCTCGCCGGAGGAAGCGCGAACATCGACGGTCGCATCGACGCATTCCCGCCGCAAGCGATTCGCGATTCGAACATCGTCCTCAATCGTCCAAGCGAAGCCGCCGCCGCGGTGCGTCGCAGCGGCGCGCACACGCTCGCGCTCGACGGAGCATTCAAGCCGGCTACGCCGTGGAAGCTCGAAGGCGCGTGCGGCCCGACGAAAATCTACGAAGAGAGCAGTGGAACGCTTTCCCCGGCGAGGAACGCCGCGAGCTGATCCGTCGAAAACTGCAGTCCGCTCCAGAACGGGCCGAACTGCGCGTACCGCGCACTTGCCAAGTCGAAGCGCATCTCGTAGATGAGCTTCTTGAAGACCAACGGGTCGTCCGCGTAGAGATCGACGCCCCACTCGTAATCGTCGTACCCGATCGAGCCGGAGATCACTTGCGTGACGCGGCCGTGATACGAGCGTCCGACTTTCCCGTGCTCGTTCATGAGCTTCGCGCGCTCCGCATACGGCAGCGCGTACCAATTGTCGCTATCGCCGCGCCTCTTCGTCATGGGATAGAAACACACGTATCGGCGCTGCGGAATGCGCGCCCAAAGCCGCGGCGCGACGTGCGGGTTCTCGGCCTGCGATGCAAGGGCTTCGTCGAACGCGGCGATCCACTCCGGCGTGTGCGCGGTCAAGCCGCGTCCGGCGAGATCCGCATGGATCTTTGCGGTTGCGTCGTAGAGCCCGAGCTCGAGCACCGAGACGTACGATCCGCGCGGCGAGAGCAGCGAGCGCAGCTCGAGTTTGTCGACGAGCATCTGGAGATAGGCGAGTTCGTCGTAGGTGCGCGCGTAGTGGACGAGCATGAGGTCGCCCTTGTGCCCGGTGAGATTGCAGAGCGCGAGATCTCCCTCGTTGCGACCCTTGAGATGATCGAATAAGTCCGCGGCTTGCGAGCCGATCCTCGCGCGGCGCTTCGCGGAGAGATCGTCCCATGCGCATCGGTCGAATGCGAACATCCGGTGGAGGATCCACCAGCCTTCGAGCGATTCGGGAACGTTCGGATCGCGCATTCGACGCTACATGCCTCGCGCGAGCGCGCGCGTGCGGCGCACCTCGGCTTCGACTTCGGCCTCGAGCGCTTCGGGCCGCTCGCGATACTTCGCCCACAGCTGCGGCATGTGCGCGATCGCGTCGAGCACGCGCGCGTAGACGGCGTTGACCGGGGTGGCGACGCGATGCTCATGGCCCGCGGCGGCGACGGCGCCGTTGAGCACGTTCACCTCGGTTTCGGGTTTGCCGCGGCGCAGATCGAGCAAGAGCGACGGCGGCTTCGTGGCGCGTCCGCCGGCGATGCGCGTCGCGAGCACGCCGCGAGCGATCGGACTCGGAAGCGTCGCGACGCCGAGCAGCGCGCGCACGGGGTAACGCGGCAAGTCGATCGGCGTCAGCCCCATCGCCTGCATGACCGCGCGCACCTCGCGTAACATGCGAATCTCGAGTGCGAAGATGCGATCGAAGTCCACGAGCCGGTTCGGCAACACGTTGAGAATCGCGCAGCTCGCGTTCGCGACGACGTTGAGTGCGAGCTTGCTCCATTTCATCGCGCGCCAGTCCTCGACGACTTTGACGGGCAATCCGGTGCTCGCAAAGGTCGCGACGAGCCAGTTGAACGCCGTCGAGCCCGTGGGGGCGAACGTGATCGCGCCCTCCTTCGCCACATTCGTGCGTCCGTCACGGTCGCGGCCGATCGGCACCGTGAGCGACGCGGCGACGACGTTATCGGCGCCGAAAGCGGAGATCAACTCCTCCTCGTTGCCGACGCCGTTCTGCGGGGAGAGGAAGACGCATTTCTGCGGATAGGCGATCGCCGCTCGCAGCGTCTCGACTGCGCCGGGCGTGTCGTAGGCTTTCACCGCAACGATCGCGACGTCGGCGTCATACGGTTTGACGTCGGCAAGCGGACGCGGCGCATAGACGACGTCGACGCCGATGCCCTGCAACAGATCGCCGAGATAGTTGCCGACCGCGCCCTTCCCGACGATGTAAACGTTCACGAAGCGCTGTTCGCCATGTCCGTCGAGCCGAAACCGCCGTTTCCGCGCGTCGTCGTCTCGAGGCTCTCGACCAACTCGAAGTGCGCGCGTGCGACCGGCGCGACGACGAGCTGTGCGATGCGGTCGCCCCGCCGGATCGTCACCGGCTCGCTGCCGAGATTGACGAGCACGATTTGCAGCGGACCACGATAATCGGCGTCGATCGTTCCCGGCGAGTTGAGACAGGTGACGCCGTGCCGCCACGCAAGGCCGCTGCGCGGGCGAACCTGCGCTTCGTATCCCGGCGGCAACGCGATCGCGAATCCGGTCGGGACGAGCGCGCGCTCGCCCGCACGCAAGCACAACTCGCCGTCGATTGCGGCGCAAAGATCCGCGCCCGCTGCAAGGTCGCTCATGTACGAAGGAAGCGGCAGGCCTGCGCCTTCCGGGAGGCGCACGATCGCGACCCGCATGCTGCTCATCGACCGCAACTCACTTGGCGAGGAGCGCGGCCAACTCTTCTCGGAAACTCTCGATGTCGCGAAAGGAACGATAGACGCTCGCGAAACGAATGTATGCGACCGGATCGAGCGACTTGAGCGCGTCCATGAGCTTCTCGCCGATGAGCGCGGCCGGCACCTCGCTCTCGCCGCGAGCGAAGAGCGCACGCTCCAAGTCGGCGGCAACCGCTTCCATGCGGCTCTCCGATATCGGCCGCTTCTCGCACGCTTTTCGCAAGCCGGAGAGCACCTTCTCGCGACTGTACTGCTCGCGGCGCCCGTCCTTCTTCACGACGTAGAGACGCGGCGATTCTTGCCGCTCGTAGGTCGTGAAACGATGCTTGCAGCGCGGGTCCAGACATTCGCGGCGACGCCGCACGACCGACTCGTCGTCGCGTGAATCGACGACGCGTGTCTCGCTCTTGCGGCAGGTCGGACAGATCAGGGCGCTACCTCTCGCGGGCGGCCCACATGTAGTGGGCGGTCTCCCCATTATACACTAGGGGCCCGCGTGAGGCGGATGAGGCCGAGAGGCCGCTACGCTGCCGCGCCGATCTTGAACATCTTCGTTCCGCAGACCGGACACTTGCCTTCGGTCGCCGGGCGACCGTTCTTCATCGTGATCTGCACTGCGTCTTTGATCTGGCGCTTCGTCTTGCATTTCACGCAATAGGCTTCTGCTGCCATTTGAGACTCCTCTCCGCGCTTGGGGCCCCGAGAAAAAGGAACCGGGTCGCCCCTGGTTGCGGCGCCCCATTCCCTGGCGCGGCCGCCTTTCCCCCTGGCTGTCGCCCCTCTTGGTCGTGAAGGGAGCACGATGGAGTCCCCACGGTACGAGCCGCACGCCCGCTTTGCAGCCCTGCGAGGCCTCCGAGGCTTCCCGGCAACCCTCGCCGGTTTGTGGTGCGCCGGCTCCCTTCAGGGCCTGGAGCGTCCCTGCGTCGCCATCGTGGGCACGCGTGCCGCCACGGCGTACGGCCGCAGGCTCGCCCACGATTTCGCTCATGACCTGGGCGCGAGGGGATGCGCGATCCTCTCGGGCCTCGCGCTCGGGATCGACGCCTGCGCGCACGAGGGCGCGCTCGCGGCCGGTGCGCCGACGATCGCCGTCCTCGGCGGGGGGCATCGCCGCTTCTTCCCGCCCCGCAACGCGCCGCTCGCCGAGCGCATCGTCGAGGGAGGCGGCGCCGTGCTTTCGCCCTTTGGACCCGAACAGCCGGCGTTGCCGCACCAGTTTCTCGAACGCAACGGCATCGTCGCGGCGCTCGCCGACGCGCTTCTCGTCGTCGAAGCGCCGGCACGCAGCGGCGCGCTGAACACGGCGAGTTGGGCTGCGGGACGCATTCCCGTGCTCGCGATTCCCGGCGACCTCGATCGTCCGCACGTTGCGGGCTGTCACGCGCTGATCCGGGACGGGGCCGTGCTCGCGCGATCGGCCGATGACGTACTCGAAGCGCTCCATCTGCCGCCGATGCTGCGCGAGCTGGATCGCGCACCGGAGCTTCCAGCGCCGGCAGATCCGACGGCGCGGTCGTTGCTCTCGCTGCTTGCAGACGGGGAGCGCGATCTCGACGCGCTCATCGCCGGAAGCGGCGCAACGCCTGCGGCAACGCTCGCCGCGCTCACCGTGCTCGAAATCGACGGCCTCGTCGAGCGCCTGGGCGCGGCGCGATACGCAAGGCGAAGATGACCGCAGCGTTGCGGCGAAGGGCGTGAGATGGAGTCAGCGGCCGTGGACGCCGAGCACGCCGTCCTGCCCGACGACGCGCTGCGCAGCTTCGCGGATGCGATCCGCGAGAGCGCCGCGGGCCTCTATCCGGGCAACGATGCCACGGTGGGCTTCGAGGCGCCGCGTCGCCCCGAGTTCGGAGAGTTCGCAACGAACGTCGCGTTCTCGCTCGTGCGTGCCGCGCGCCGCGGTCCGCAAGAGGTGGCGCAGGCGCTCGTTGCCGATCTTCACGCGCGAGCGCCGCGCGTCGCCGCGCTCTTTGCATCGATCGAACCCGTCGCGGGCTTCATCAACTTGCGTCTCGCGCCCGCGATCTGGCAGGCTGCCGTCGCGCGCATCGTGCGAGACGGCGAGGCCTTCGCACGGGCGTCACATCACGGCACGCGCATTTCGCTTGAGTTCGGGAGCGCAAACCCGACCGGTCCGCTCGTCGTCGTTCAAGGGCGCGCGCTCTCGATCGGCGATGCGCTCGCGCGAACGATGCGTCTGCGCGGTTACGACGTCTTCGTCGAATGGATCATCAACGATGCGGGCGGCCAACTCGAGATGCTCGGCCGTTCGCTCTTTGCGCGGTATCGGCAGCTCACCGATCCCAACTATCCCTTTCCGGAAGAGGGTTATCCCGGCGAGTACGTGACCGACTTGGCGCGGCGGCTGCGCGAGCGCGACGGCGAGCGTTGGATGAATGCGCCCGAATCGGAGTGCATCGAGGCTGCCGCGCGCTTTGCGCGCGACGAGCTCGTCGCGGAGCAGCGCCGCAGCGCCGAACGCTTCGGCGTCCGTTACGATCTTTGGCAAAGCGAGCGCGAACTGCACGAGAGCGGACGCGTCGCTGCGGGCATCGAGCGCCTCAAGGAGTTGGGCCTGACATACGAAGAGGAGGGCGCGCTCTTCTTCCGGGCGACGCGGTTCGGCGACGACAAAGATCGCGTGCTCGTGCGTAGCGACGGGCGACCGACGTACTATTGCGCGGACGTCGCATATCATTACGAGAAGCTGCGTCGTGCCGATCGCGTCATCGACATCCTCGGACCCGATCATCACGGCTATATCGGGCGGCTCCACGGGCTCGCAGCCGCCTTCGGCTATCCGGGCCGGCTCGAGGTGCTCATCGCCCAGCACGTGACGCTCATGCGCGGCGAAGAGCAGGTTTCGATGAGCAAGCGCGCGGGGCAACTCGTGACGCTCGACGAGATCCTCGACGAGGTCGGCGTCGACGCGACGCGCTTCTTCTTCGCAATGCTCGCAACCGACACGCCGCTGACCTTCGACCTCAAGCTCGCCGTCGAGCAGAGCAACGACAACCCGGTCTACTACGTGCAGTACGGACACGCGCGCATCGTCTCCGTTCTTCGCAAGGCCGGCGACGCGGACGTTGAGGCGGCGCGCGTCGCGGCGCTCGATCCCCTCGTGCATCCCGCGGAGATCGCGCTTGCGGGACGGCTGGCGGAGCTTCCGAATCTAGCGCAGAGCGTCGTGGAGCAGTTGGCGCCGCACCGGCTGGCGCGCTACGCGCGCGACGTCGCGTCGGACTTTCATCAGTTTTACACCGAGTGCCGAATCCTCGCGGAGGAGCGCGAAGTCCGCCTCGCGCGCCTCGCGCTCTGCCTCGCCGCGCAGCGCGTGCTCGCGATCTCGCTCGACCTGCTCGGCGTGAAAGCCCCAGACTCGATGTGATGGCCGTCGTAGCGGCGGTGCTCGCGGCCCTCTGGCTGCTCGGACTCTGGGCGGCCGCGCCGATACTGCGCGGCGGACCGCGGTTGGCCGATCGCATGCGCGACGCGCTCATCATCGGAACGGCAATTCCGCTCGTCCTGAGCTTCACGCATCTCTTCTACGCTCCACTCTGCTGGCTTGCGCTCATCGTATGCGTCGCGGGTGCGATCGTGCGGCAACAACGGCGCGAGCGCGACTTCCGCGAGCCGGTGCCGTACCTCTTGCTCGCGGCGCTCGCGTTCGTCGCCTGGCCGTCGCTCGTGCGTCCGCTGCTCGACGGCGATACGCTTTCGTACCACCTGCCGAACGCCGCCGCGTGGGCGCACGCGCATTCGATCTGGACGACGCAGACGCGGTACTGGTGGTATCCGCCGGCGTCGGAGTTGTTTGCGAGCGGACTCTACGCGGTCTCGACGCCGTTCGCACTCGGCTGGTGCGGCTTCGGCGCGATCGCGCTCTTGGGATTGCGAATCTTCGCGTGGGCGCGCGAGGGCGCGCTCCTTCCGACGCGCTTGTCGGACGCCCTCGCCGCGGCGACGATCTGCATCCTTCCGATCGCGATTCAAGCCGGATCGCTGCAAAACGACGTCTGGCTCGCGGCATTCTTCGTCGAGATCCTGTGGAGCGCACCGGTCGACGACGTCACCGTGCTGCGCTCGGCCGCGATGTGCGCGCTCATCAAGCCCGACGGGTGGGTTTTCGCAATCATCGCGCTCGCGGCTGCGCGTGCGCGGCCGCGGGCATGGATCGCCGCCGGCGCCGCCGTGGCGCTCTGGGCCGTTCACGACGGTATCCTTTGGCACGGCGCCTTCGTGCCGGCGGCCTCGATCGCATTTCCGCATCTGTGGCGGTCGACGATGATCGCACACCCCGTCGCGACGTTGGAATATGGATTCGCGGCCGCGGTACATTTCGCGCCCCTCGGATTCCTCTTGCTCCTCTTGGCGCTCGGCTCGCCGCGGCTCGGCCGCGAGCGCCCGCTGAACGTTGCCGGCATCGCCGCCGTCGCCGTCATATTGCTCGTGCCGTTCGGCTTCGCGGATGCGCACGTCCAACTCGCGACGGGGAACTCGCTGCGTTACTTCGCACCCGCAATGGCCGCGGGCGCGCTGATCCTGGCGCCGTCCCTGCTGCGCTTCCCACGGATCGCGCTCCGCCTGCTTCTGTTCGCGATCCTCGGCGAGGCGCTGCAACTGCTCCTCATCTATTGGAACGATCGCGTCACCCTCGCGGCGCTCGTCGCCGCAATTGCCGTTCCGCTCGCCGTCGCGTACGCACGCAACGCGAAAGCCCGCATACCGCTCGCGGCTGCGGCGGCGGTCGCGATCGTGATTACGACGCTGCTTGCGATGCGAACGAGCACGCGCTTCTATGCCGACGCGCTTGCCGTGCGCGGAGAGCGCTCGGGCGTCTACGCGTGGCTCTCGCGCACGCAACCGCCTCGCGTCGCAGGCTGGGGACTGCGCATCGGAACCGTCGCCGTGCTCTCACCGCGCACGCTTGCCGTCGACGTGCCGGATGCGGATCCGTGCGGTCACGCTCAGCAGGCCGGCGCCCTGCTCGTCGCGGTGGCGGAATCGACGCGTCCGGATTCATTCAATGCCGCGCGCCTGCACGCGGCGGCGCTCTGCGGGACTGTGCTTTACCGCGATCCGATCGCGGTCGTCATCCGGCTTCCCGATTTATGACGCAGGGTGAGTGGAATCGCTCGACGCGTGCAGCCACGGGCTGAAGTAACGCCAGAGGATCTTGATGAGCGCCGCGGCGGGGATGCCGAGGATGAGGCCCGGGAAGCCGAATAACTCGCCTCCCGCAAAGACCGCGAACATGACGCCGATCGGCGAAACGCCGATCGAGGTTCCCATGATCTTCGGCACGAGGACCATGTCGCTGACGCGAGCCATCGAAAACATGATGACCTGAACCCAGAGGATCATCCAGGCGCCTTGCGGCGCGCAGAGCACGAGCGCGATCACCTGAGCGACGAGCATGCCGATGACCGGAACCGCGTACGCAATCGCTGAGATCAAGCCGATGATGAGCGGATATTTGAATCCGATTGCGGCGGTCGCGAGCGTGATGACGACGCCGGTGACCGCGCTGACGATGAGCTGGCCGAAGATATACTTGCCGAAGACGTCGGAGACTTCGATGACGATCTTTCTTGCGGTTGCGCGCCGCCGTGGCGGAAAGAGCATCGTGAAGCCTTCGGCGAGTCCTTCATCGTTGAGCAGGAAGTAGAACGAGAGCACGATGGCCGCAAACGCGATGAACAGCCACGTCGCGGTATTGATGACGATCACGCCGATCGAGGAGATCGTTCCCGACGCGAACTCGCCGATGCGATCCGCGCCGATCTGCGCGATGTCGACGGCCGGGATCTGCAGCATCGGCAAACGGTCTTGCAGGGCACCGCGGAAATCGACGGCCCAGCCGTGCACCGCCGATACGTACGACGGCATGTTCGCAATGAGCGCCTGCGCCTGTACGACGAGCATCGGCACGATGACGAGGAGCACGAGCACGACAACGAGCACGAGCACGGTATAGACGAGCGAAATCGCGGCCCACTTCGGCATGCGCACTTTTACGAGCAGATGCACGATCGGACGAACGCCGAACGCGATGAACGCGGCAATCATGAAAATCGAGAGCGTGTGCGGAATGAGGCGCGCGATCCACCACATCGCAATGAGCCCGACGAGGATGACCGCAATCCAGAAAATGCGTCGCGCCGACGCGGTCGTCAGAGCCGCTTGCACAGCAATCGCCGTTCGGTGCGGTAGCCCCGGCGCTCGTAGAGACCCCGCGCCGGCTCGTTCTCTTCGGTGACCATCAGGGAGATATACGGCAGACCACGCCGCCGGGCCTCATCCTCGGCCGCGGCCAGGAGCGCCCCGCCCACGCCGCGACCCGAAAACTCGGGTTCGACGGCCATGTAGGCGATGAAGCCCTGCGGCTGCAGCGAGACTTCGTCGGGGAGCGCATCAAGCAAAATGAGGAAGCCGACGGCACGCTCGCGCTCCTCTGCCACGAGCAGCACATGCGACTGCGTTGCGACGAGATCGAGGAGCCGCTCGTAGCCGACGCGCAGGAGCGCGTCGGGGGCATCGCGCCCCCGGCTCGACGCGACGCTACGCTTCCCGAGGTCCTCGACGAACGGCCAATCATGCGCGTCGCCGACGCGAACTTCCACATTCTTCAACTCCGCCATTGCGGCAACAGCTCCTCGAGCGCCGCAAGGAGCGCGCGGTTCTGCTCCTCGGTGCCGATCGTGATGCGCAAGCGTCCGGGCATCCGCAGCGCGTCCCCCGATCGCACGATGATCCCCATACGCAGGAGGTCCTCGTACGCGCGCGAGGCGCTCGTCGGCACGGCAACGGCGTAGAAGTTTGCGCGCGTCGGATAGACGTGCAAGCCGAGCGCGTCGAGTGCCGGGAGCATCAATGCCTTTCCGGCTTCGTTGCCCGCGATGCTGCGCCGCACGAACTCGTCGTCGTCCAGCGCCGCCGAAGCGCCGGCGAGCGCGGGAGCCGCAACGTTGAACGGCAGGCGCACGCGCTCGAGGCGCCCGATCGTGTCGTCGTCCGCAAAACCGTAGCCGAAGCGCAATGCGGCAAGGCCGTAGATCTTCGAGGTCGTGCGCAGCACGACGGTGCGCGGCCGCGTTCGAACGTCCGCGATCGCGTCGACCGCCTCCGCGGGCGCGTATTCGCGATAGGCTTGATCGACGACGAGCACGATCTCGGACGGCAACGCTTTCAAGAACGCATCCCACGCGGCGCGATCGACGCCGGTTCCGGTCGGGTTGTTGGGGTCGCAGACGTAGACGACGCGCGTGCGCGGCGTGATCGCCGCAAGGATCGCGGAGAGGTCCGTTACGCCCTCGCGCAGCGGCACTTCGACTGGGACCGCGCCGCGGATGACGATCGCGAGACGATAGAGGGTGAAGGTCGGCAGCGCCGTCACCGCCTCGTCACCGGGAGTGAGAAACGTCTCGCCGACGAGCTTCACGATCTCGTTGCTGCCGTGCCCGAGAACGACGTTCTCGACGCCGAGCGCATGCCGCGAGCCCAAACGCTCCTTGACGTCGAGATAGGCATCGTCGACGTACACGTTCAGGCTCTCGATCGCACGCAGTGCATCGAGCGCCTTCGGTGAGGTTCCGAGCGGGTTCTCGTTCGAGGCGAGTTTGATGATCGTGCGCCCGCCGCCGAACCGCCTTCGGACTTCTTCGATCGACGTGCCGCGCTGATATGCTTCAAACACGGCGCGATCCCGGATCGTGCAACGGCTCGCCCGCGGCGCACTGCGGACACTCGGCGGCATCGTACGAGCGCAACGGCAGATCGAGCAGCGCGTGCGTTCGCACTCCGAAATCGACAGCGCCGCGGCGCACGATCGCACCGACGCCGACCAACGTTGCACCGCTCGCGCGCACGATCTCGATCACCTCGCGCACCGACGTGCCGGTCGTGACGACGTCCTCCACGACGAGGACGCGGTCGCTCTCGTTCAGCGAAAACCCTCGACGCAGCGTCGGCACGCCGCGCTCCTTCTCGACGAAGACGGCGCGCGTCTCGAGGTGCCGCGCGACCTCGTAGCCGAGCACGATGCCGCCGACGGCCGCGCTCACGACGACGCTCGGGCGATCGGCGGCAAAGGCGGCGGCGATCGCGCCGGCAACCGGTCCGAGCAGCGACGGCTCTTCGAGAATGCGGAACTTTTGAACGAAGCGATCGCTGTGCCGGCCGGAGCTGAGGAGGAAGTGTCCTTCGAGTAATGCGCCGCGCCGCTCGAGCATCGCCGCGAGATCGAACGGCGCCGTCATCGCGCGGCGTTCATCTCGCCGAGAATCTCAACCGCGGCCGCGTGCCGATCCTCAGCCTCGAGGATCGGCCGTCCGACGACGATGTAGTCCGCGCCCGCGGCAACGGCCTCCGCGGGCGTCGTCACGCGTTTCTGATCCGCGTGCGCCGCGCCCGTGGGACGAATCCCCGGCGTCAGCGTGAGGAAATCTTCGCCGAAGAACGCTTTGAGGTCGCGAACGTCCCGCGCGCTGCAGACGACGCCGGTGCAGCCCGAGTCGCGCGCCAGCGCCGAGAGACGCATTGCGTTCTCGCCGGGACCGCCGTGCAAACCCAACTCGCCGAGGTCCTCGGGCGCGATCGACGTGAGCAGCGTCACCGCAAACACGTGCGGCGGCCGAACGCCCAACTCGTCCGATCGCTCCTGCACGTTCTCGACCGCCGCGCGCATCATCTCGATTCCACCGAGCGCGTGCACGGTGAGAATGTGCACGCCGGGATGCACGAGCTGCCGCGCGGCGGCACCGACCGTGCGCGGGATGTCGTGCAGTTTCGCATCGATGAAGCAGCGCACGTCGCGCGTCTCGCAGTACTTCAATATCCGGTCGGGATAGCCGAACAGCGATTCGAGTCCGATCTTGAAGATGGGATCGAGATCGTAAAGCTCATCGACGACGCGCTCGGCTTCATCCGCGCCGCGCACGTCGAGAGCGATCACCAACTGGCTCAACCTGCGTCTCCTTCGTATTCGTGCGCGCTCGCAAAGCCGAGGTTCGCCTTCCCGACGATCTCGGAGATCGAGCGCAAGCCGCGTTTCGCCAGATACTCCGCCAATCCGTCGGCGATGCGCTCCGGAATGCGTGGATCGGTGAAGTTCGCGGTCCCGATCCCGACCGCGCTCGCGCCGGCGAGAAAGAACTCGAGGGCGTCGGAGAGCGTCTCGATCCCGCCTTGCCCGACGATGGGAATCGCAACCGCGCGCGCGACCTCGTAGACGGCGAGGACGGCGATCGGGCGAATCGCCGGACCGGAGAGACCGCCCGCGACGTTGCCGAGGCGCGGCCGCCACCGTTCGACGTCGATCCCCATGCCGCGCACGGTGTTGATCACGGCAAGCGCGTCCGCTCCCGCAGCCTCGGCTTCGCGCGCGACGGCGGCGATATCGGTGACGTTCGGCGAGAGCTTGACGATGAGCGTCTTCTTCGTGACGCCTCTCGCAGCGCGCACGACCTCCGCAGTGAGGCGCGGATCGCAGGCAAACGTCTCGCCTTCGCTCGCAACGTTCGGGCACGAGATGTTCAGTTCGATCGCGGCGATCTCGAGTCGCGCCGCCAGACGCTCGCACACGTACGCGTAATCCGCCACCGAAAATCCGGCGACGCTGCCGACGATCTTACACGGGCGCTGCGCGAACTTCTCGACCTCGTGCTCCAGGTACCAGTCGATGCCGGGGTTCTGCAGGCCGATCGCGTTGAGCAATCCCGCCGACGTGTTCACGAGGCGCGGCATCGGATTGCCCGATCGCGGCAAACGCGTCACGCTCTTGAGCACGATGCCGCCGACCTTCGAGAGATCGGCAAACGCGGCGAACTCCTCACCCGACCCGTAGCATCCGCTTCCCATGAGCGTCGGATAGCGTAAGCGCAGTCCGCCGATATCGACGCCGAGGTCGACGCCGCGCTCTACCATCGCAACTCGTCGGCGCGAAAGACGGGACCTTCGCGGCAGATCCGCGCGTAGACGACGCCGTTCGGCGTCGGTGGGAACGGCGGCGCCTGCGCGCTCGCGCCCGTAATGGGAACGACGCAGCCCCAGCAACCGCCGACGCCGCATGCGAAGTTCTCTTCGAGAGCCAGTTGCGCGCGCACGTCGTGACGCAATGCAATCTCGGCGGTCGAGCGCAACATCGGCGTCGGTCCGCAGGCAAGAAGCAACTTGGGCATTTGCGCGTTCGCGAGCGCCTCGGTCACGAAACCGCGGGAGCCCGCGGTTCCGTCGTCGGTCGTCAGGATCGTCTCGCAGCCGGCGCGCTCGAAGCGTTCGCGCTCGACGAGCAGCGCCGCCGTGCGCGCACCATAGAACAACCGGACGCGCGCGCCTTGCCGCAGCAGTTCGAGCGCGGGCAACAGCACCGACGCGATCCCGACGCCGCCCGCAACGATCCCAACGTCGCGATCGCTTGCCCGCAGGTCGAAACCGTTGCCGAGCGGGCCAAGCAGCGAGAGCGCGTCACCCGGACGCAGCATCGCGAGCTCGCGCGTGCGCTTGCCCGCGATGAAAAACAGGAGGCTGACTCGTTCCTCCTCGGCCTCATAGATGCCGAGCGCGACGGCCGGCGTTTCGCCCGCGGCCGGAACCGCCATGACGTACTGCCCGGGTCGAGTCGCAGCCGCAAGCGCGCTCGCTCGCAGGCCGATGACGACCACCCCGCCTGCCGGTTCCCTGCGATCGATTACCTCGGTCGCATGAACGCGAGCGCGCGATTGGGCCACTTGCACGAACGCGCCTTCTCCAAAATTTTATAAAAGTCCGCGAATTAGCCCTGAACTCTCTTGCCGAAGCAGCCGTTATACGGTATAGAAGTCACAACTAAGGGCAAACGGCCGCAACGGCGGACCGATAAGGAAGGGAGGAGCCACAATGGCAGGCATCATGGTCTTCAAGTCACTAGCCGAGGCGCTACGCGCAGGCTACCAAGTGTACGATCGCACTGCCGACGGCTACCTGGTGCGCACGCGCACGACCGCCGGTTGGGCGATCGCCCTCGTCTCCTACCGCTAAGCCCTCGTCTTCATTCCCGGATCCACAACAAAAAAAGACCGCCGGTTTCGATCGGCGGTCTTGCTCTCGTACGAGCTAGCGCGAGTCGGGCGGTTTGACGGGACGTTCGGTCTCCTGCGCTTCGCGCCACGCCGGACCGCCAAGGTCCCGCGCTGGGCCGAAGCCGCCGCCGGATTGATACGGATGGCCGAAGCGCGCGCCGCCCATGAGCGCGCTGACGATCTGCGCGATGCCGACGAACATTGGGATCAAGCCGCCCAGAAGCCAGGGGCCCGGGAAGAAATGTCCGTCTCCGGAGTAGCCGATGAACGAGAGGCCGATCAGCAGCGCTAATCCGACGAACGCGACGCTGACGCCGCGTCGCAGTTGTTGGTGCGCCGAGAGCGCGGGATCGTAAGCGGCCGCGCCGGCGACACGAGACGGGAACGGCGTCGGCGGCGGAACGTATCCGTGCCGAATCATCTCGATGCGCTCGCGGTGGGAGAGCATTCGCGAGATGATCCACGCGAACATCGGGATGCCGATGATGCAGATGATTCCAACGAGTGCAACGATTGAATCTTCGTCCATGCGCTCTACAGTACTCCGTTCGTCTCGATGCGAATGCTGCCGTCATCGGTTGCCACCCGGATGCGCGCCGCTCCGTTACCGAGTCTGATCGGTTCGACGGGGGCATCGTCGTCGGCCAAACGCCGGCCGTCCAGGCGGATGCTGCCGTCTTGCGTCGATGCCGCGACGGTCGCGTTCGGGGATCCGGCAAAGCCGAGCGAGATCGAGCCATCGCGCGTGGCGAGATCATACGTTCCGCCCCGTTGCGTTCCGAGATCCTCGACGACGATGCGGCCGTCATCCGTTCTTGCGGTCAAGTTTCGGGCGGCGACGTCGGTCAGCATGATGCGCCCATCGCCGGTGCTCAGGTTCACGCGATCGCTACGCAGATGCGAGGCTTCGATGCGTCCGTCGTCGCTAATGACGTCGATCGGCCCGTCGATGGAGTCGATAACGGCACCCGACGAGTGCGCGATGCTCAAGACGGCATGTGGCGGCACGTCTACTTCGACGGCACGATCGAACGAGCTGAAACCAAGCCAGAACCAGTGGGCGCCGCCTTCGCTTGGACGGAATATGGTCACGCCGTCGGCCGTGCGCCGGACTTGTAACTGCGCAATCTTGCCGGAGGCCCAGACGCCACCGTAAAACCAGGTCCGGTCGGTAACGTGCACGCGGCCGTCGCTCGACGGCTCGACGATCACGCGTGAGTCGGCGTCGTCGATCGTAATCCTTGGGACCGCCCCGGCCGCAATCGGCGGAACCGTGCGCGGGACGAAGGCGATGCGATGGATGTCCCCGGAGATGCCCGGCACCCAGCCGGTGACCGCCCAGACGATCGCCAAGGCAAGCCCGATCTCCACGAGAGAGAGCACGGCGATGAGCAGAATCCCGGCGCCGGGGCTGGCCGGGCGCACTAGGGAATCTCCCCGGTCGTGGTGGTCATCCTCACATGGTGGTCCATCCTCAGCAGGTACGCTCCCACGGGGCAGTTGTTTCGAAACATCCCCCCGGGCGTGCGCGTATCACGAGCGTGGCGGCAGCACTGTTGCAGCTCGCGGGCGCCGCGTTGAATCCGACGGAGGACGGTGCCCTGGTCGCAGCGGCACTCGGCGGCGACGCCGAGGCCTTTGCGGCGTTGGTCGAGCGCCACGACCGGGCGGTCTACCATCTTGCCTTCCGCACCCTCCGCGACGCCGAGGAAGCGCGCGACGTCGCGCAGGAGGCCTTCTTCAAAGCCTACCGGTCGCTAAGAACGTTTCGCCCGGGCGCGAGGTTCTCGACGTGGATCTTCGCCATCGCCTATCATGCGTGCTGCGATCGGCTGAACCGCCGCAAGCGTTTCAGCGCCGAAGAACTCCCGGAACGCGCGGATGCGGCGCCGAGCCCCGAGCATCAGGTCATCGCGCTCGACGAAGCGCAGCGGCTGCGCGACGCGATCGACGCGCTGCCGGAGAAATACCGAACGGTGATCACGCTGTACCATCTGCAAGGCCGGCAGTACGAGGAGATCGCGCGCGTGCTCGGCTTACCGATGGGGACGGTAAAGACCCATCTCTTTCGTGCGAAGGAACAACTGCGGCGGATGCTGCGAGGAACCGAGGTTGAATCGTGAAGTTCGACGACGAATATCTTGACCGCGCCTTGATGGCGCTTCCGCTCGAGGAGCCGCCGCAGGATCTGCGCGCCGGAATCCTTGCGGCGACGGTGTATCGTCCTGCGGCGATGTTCTCGTTCGCCGAGATCGTCGCGATCGGCAGTCTGGTCGCCGTGATTCTTTGGCTCGGAGTCCTCATCGCGCTCGGCGGCGCTCCGCTCTTCACGCGTTCTCTGGTGACGATCGGAGCCACGATCGTGGCCGCGCTCTCCAGTCCTTCGGTGCTCGTATGGCTCGCCGTCGGTGCGACAACGACATTCTGCCTCACGCTTTTCACCGGATCCCAACCCGCCTACGTCCACGGACGGAGGGCCAAACGCCCCGATAAGCCGTAGAAGGCGGCATGGAACGGCAACCTCCGCGTAAGGTCCTCGTCGTCGAAGACGACCCCGCGATCGGTCGCGTGCTGCAGTTGGAGCTCGCGTACGAAGGCTACGACGTCGAACTCGCCGTCGACGGCCTCAGCGGTCTCGAGAAGGCGCTCAAGGAGCCGGACCTCGTGATTCTCGACCTCATGCTTCCGCGCATGGAAGGCTTCGAAGTCTGCAAGCGCATTCGCGCGAAGAGCCGCGTGCCGATCATCATCCTCACCGCAAAGGACAGCGTGCCCGATCGCGTCGCCGGGCTCGATCTCGGTGCGGACGATTATCTCACGAAGCCCTTCTCCACCGACGAGCTCCTCGCGCGCGTGCGCGCGCGCCTTCGCGACCGCGAGCCGCAATCGAACGTCATCGAGTACCGCGATCTCACGATGGACCGCGATCGCCATGAGGTGACGCGCGCCGGTCAGCAGATTGCGTTGACCGCCAAGGAGTACGCACTGCTCGAATACTTGCTCTTGCACCGCAACAAAGTTCACACGCGCGATGAACTCTTCAACGGCGTTTGGGGCAGCGATTTCTTGGGCGACTCGAATCTCATCGACGTGTACATCCGGTACTTGCGCGGAAAGATCGACGACGGACACGAGGACAAGCTCATCACCACGGTTCGCGGCGTCGGCTACACGATCAAAGATTGAAGCGTCTTGGAACTTGGAGCCTAAAGTGGAAGATCGCGGTATCGTATGCCGCGCTCCTCGTCGTCGTGCTCTCGACGACGAGCGCCTTCGTCGCCTGGCGTTTCGGTAGCATCATCTACGCGCGCGTCCAAGATCGTGCGGACGCGACGATGGAACAGATTCTCGCGGTCGCAAGCCCAGAGCAGCCGCAACTGGGATTGCAGGACGTCTCCGCATCGCCATTGCAGGTGCTGCTCAACAGCGACAACCTCGCCTACTGGTCGTCACCGGAAACCTCGATCGAGATCGACAACACGGGCGGCTACCCCCTGGTCAAGAGCACGAACCTCGGTGAAGCCCGCATCCCGCCGTCGCAGGTGAACGCAGCGCATCCGATCGAGTATCGCGATCTCCAAGTGCGAGGCGATCCCGCGATCGTCGAGGATCGATTCGTTCGCGTCGGAGCGAACAGCGTCATCGTCCAGGTCGCGCAATCGCTCGCCTCGGTCAGTCAAGCCGTCAGCGAGGCCCGGCGCACGGTTGCAATCATGCTTCTCGTTGCGATCGTCGCGGTCGTCCTACTCTCGATCGTCCTCGCTTCGCAGGCGATCAATCCGATTCAGGTACTCTCTCGAGCGATGCGTGAGATGGGATCGGAACGTCTCGATTACCGTCTCAACTGGCCACGGAACGACGAGATCGGAGAACTGGCCGGATCATTCGACGATCTCCTCTCTCGCCTCGAAGCCGCCTTCGCGCGCGAGCGACAGTTCATCTCCGATGCCTCGCACGAACTGAAGACGCCGCTCACCTCGATCAACGCGAACGCGCAGATGCTGTTGCGCTGGGCGGAACGCGACGAGAGGGTGCGCCGCGACAGCCTGGAGACGATCGCGCGAGAGAGCGCGTCGCTCGGCGAGATGCTCAACGGCATGTTGACGCTGGCGAAGGCGGATCGCGGCGACGAGATTCCCAAGGAGCCGGTATCGCTCATCGAGGAGGCGCGCATGGTCGTGCGCAATGCGGCGCCGCGAGCAAAAGAAAAAGGTCTCGACCTCAACTTCGAGAGTGCCGCGAACTCGGCGATCGTCTTGGCCGACGCGCACCTCATTCGACAGATGATCGGCAACCTCGTCGACAACGCCGTGAAGTTCACCGAACGCGGCAGCGTCGAAGTTCGCGTCGGCACCGACGACCATCACGGCTGGATCGAAGTGCGCGACACGGGCGCGGGCATCGCCGAGCACGATCTCCCGCGCGTCTTCGAGCGATTCTACCGCGCCGATCGCGCACGGTCGCGCAGCGTTCCGGGGACCGGGCTCGGCCTCGCGATCGTCCGATCGATCGCGCGCGTGCACGGCGGGAGCGTGACGGCCGGGCGGGCGGACGGTGGCGGCAGCTTCTTCCGGGTCGTGATGCCGCTGCTCCCCGACGCGCCGCTCACCGGTCTTTCATGACCGTCGATCGCTCCGCCGCCTAGAATGAGCACGTGTTGAACTCGGGGCGCGCGGGGGCCCTTGTCCTTGCGCTATGCTTTGCCGTGCTGCACGCCAATGCGCGCGCGGCCGATATTCCCGTTGGGCCGTCGCCCATTCTCAACGCGCAGCTCACCTCCGGAAGCGTCACGATCCGGGTCTGGAACCGCCCGCAAGTGCGAATCACCACCGACGGGCGAATCGACTGGCGCTATCTCACGACGGCGCAGATCCCACACATTCCGAGCGAGATCGACTTCTGGTCGCAAACCGCGACGACGCCGCTCGGCTCGGTGACGTTGCCGCTCGAGGCGTTCCTCTTGCCGGCGCTTCCGGGCAATCACGACGCCGTGACCTTGCGCGGATACGGCGCGACGACGATCACCATGCCCGCGCAAACCGCGCTCATCGTCACGCGCATCGCCGGGCGGGGCGACATTACAATTTCCGATTACCGCGGGACGCTCGTCGCGACGACGAACGCGGGAGCGATCGAAGTGCAACGCGTCGCAGGAACGGCATACTTGCAAGTGCTGCGCGGACGCATCTTCGTCGCCGACTCCACCTTCGACCGCGTTCGAGCGCGCTCTGGCGTCGGGCCGGTGGTTTTCTCGAGTTGCAGCGCCGGACAGATCGTCGAAACGTCCGCTCTCGGCGCCGTCATCTACGACGACGGCACGCTCGGACAAGGTCCCGCCCATTTCGGTTCGGAGTTCGGTAACGTCGCCGTCGGCATTTCCGGCGCGCCCGCTGCGATGCACCATTCCCCCGGCGGGAACACGACGGTGACGTTCGGGCCGGGGAGTGCCGTCACGGCGAGCAGCGCGCACGGCAGCGTTCTCACGTATTCGGGCGCGCTCGGCGCGCATCGGGATCTGCTTGGCCGCTGGCCGCGCGGTGCCGTGCTGTTGCGTACGCACGGCCCGGCGCCGATGATGAGGCCTCCGATAAGACGGCGGCGCCGCTTCTAGCTCGCTGCCGTAACCTCCGTTTCAAGATCGACGAGCATTCCGTCGGTCGCGGCGATCGCGCGCAGACCCAAACGATCCTCGAGTTCCTCCGCGAGCGCCGTCGGATCGCGTTCGAGCATCTTCGTTCCGAAATGCTGGAAGATCGCGACCTTCGGGCGCACGCGCTCGACGATGCGCTGCGCGTCGTCCCACGTAAGATGGTCGACGTCCAGCGTATCGCGATAGCGCAGCACGTTGACGATCAGCACATCGGGTTCGTGGCGCGCGTAGTCTTCGGCCAATCCCTCGAAATAGCGCCCGCACGGAAGATACGACACGCGCATCCCGTCGCAGGCAAAGTGTAAGCCGTATGTCTGCGCCGCGTGCACGTGGGCAACGGACGTTCTCACCTCGACGTCCCCGACGCGGTAGGGGCCGCTGTTCTCTTCGAGCCGTTCGACGCGCTCGACGAACTGCTGCGCGTACGGCAGCACGACCGGCTCTTCGTCCAGCGCGTCGCCCGGCGCAAGGAGCGCGCCGCGTTTACGATGTCCGCCGGCGGTCATCGCTTCGATCATGGCGTTCACGTCGCCCGAATGGTCGAGGTGTTTGTGTGAGAGGAGGATCGCGTCGAGTTCCCGCGGGTTGCACGGCGGCACGTGCGAGAGGGCGCGTACGAGCGCGCCGGGCCCGGGATCGACGTGCAGTTGCGTCTGGCCGAAGCGCATCCACATCCCTCCCGACGCGCGGATCTGCCGCGCGACCACGAATCGCGCGCCGCCGCTGCCGAGGAAGAGGACGGAGGCCACGCGCCGCTTTTGCACGGTTCGGCTCGGGCGCCCTCCGCCGCCGGCTTGAAGGGGAGGCCGGCCTACGTGCCGATTTAGGTAGTCCTAAGTATGAGATTAGGCTCGGCTACCTGGATAATCTCGCGTGAGGAGCACCCATGATCATCGCCGCGTTGGTCCATTCGCTCGTGCTCGCCATTGCCGCATCGTTCGCGGTGACGGGCACGATCGCTGAAAGCGGAGGCGCCCCGATCGCCGGCGCCTCCGTGACCCTGACGGGGCACGGAGCCTCTCACAACGCGCGCAGCGACGCGCACGGGCACTTCGATTTCGGCTCGCTCCCCGGCGGAGTCTACGGGATTTCGGCAAGAGCGAAGGGGTACGCGCCCCTCACCAGCCGCACCGTCGAGGTGAGCTCCGACGCACCGACCGTGATCGTGCTCTCGCTCGCGCGCGCGAGCTCTTCTTCGCTTCTGGTGATCGGCGAGGCGACCGCCAACGGCGCGCCGACGCTCTCGACGGCTCCTGCGCCGAGCGTGAACATCAACGCGCGGGCCTATGCGGCGCAAGGCGTCACGCGCGTCAGCGACATCTTGGAAGGCGCGCTCTCGACGACGGTCTATCCCGTCATCGGCGGCGGCCTGAACGCGCCGGCCGTCGTCGCATTACGCGGCCCGGATCCGAGTGAGACGCTCGTCGACGTCGACGGGCACCAAGTCAACAACGGAAACACCGGCGACTTCGATCTCTCCTTGCTCGATCCGGCCGATCTCGAGAACGTGCAGGTCGTCTACGGCATCGCTCCGTCGGCGCTCTACGGGCCGAACACGCTCGGCGGCGCGTTGAACGTCGTGACCCTCGAGCCGACGCTCACGCCGCAAAGCCTGGAGCGCTTCTCGTACGGTTCCTACGGAACGTTCGCCGGAACGCTGCAGGCGACCGGAACCGACGATCGCCTCGGATACGCACTCTCGTTTCACCGGATGACCTCGGCGGGTGAACTCGAGGACTCACCGTTCCCGAACACGACGGATCCGACGACGTTCACGAGCGTGGGCGCATCACCGATCGGGAACGACATGTCGGCGCTTTCTGATATCGCAAGGCTCCGCTACTCGTTTGGGAACGGCGGATTCTTGCAGCTCTCGTATCACGATCAAGCCGTCTATCGCGATCTCTCGGCGACGCTTTCGTCGGTTCAATTCCCGCAGGACGGCGCGCCGGGCGGCGTTCCGAACTATTCGAACTTCTCAGGGTCGTCAATTTCGTCGAACAACGATGCGTACGGATTGGATCTCGAGTTGCCCCTTGGACCACCCGGCCAAGACGAAACTCCCGGAAGCACGCTGCTCTTTCGCCATGAAACGTCTCTCGTTTCGCAGGCGGTCAACGGCGGCGCGGCCGGCTCGTCGCCCTATCTCTATAACGATCGCGACCTCATCGGCGACGACACGCTCGAGATCGATCGTCAGCTTCCCCACGCCGAACTCTCCTTCAAGGCTGCGCTCACGAGCGAAGACCTCGTCACCGACAACATCCTCGGCGTCATCTACGCGGATGCGATCGTCCGGAACCCGATCGCCGTCCAGAGCGTGCGCGAAGCTCCGAGCGACAGCGTCACGCAAGGGAACGCGGGCGCCACGATCCAGCATCTCGGGCAGACGCAACGCTGGATCGGCGTGCGCTACACGGACGATCCGACGCCGAAGCTGCATTATTCGTTCGCAAGTTACTACAGCGACTACAGTTCCTTCGGCCACAGCATCGATCCGCGCTTCGGGTTTGTCTGGACGCCCACGCCGGATTCGGCGATTCGCGTTTCCGTGGGCACGACGTTTCAGTCGCCGCAGCTTCCCACGTTCATCGTGCCCTCACCGACGACGCCGATTCCCGTTGTCGGCGGTTATGCAAGCATCGGGAATGCGAACGCGACGGCGGAGCGCTCGACGGAGTACGACCTCGGCTTCGAGCATCTCTTCCATCCGCTCGACCATGAAGTTCACGTCGCTCTCGATCTCTATCGCACCGACCTGCACAACGGCGTTGCGGCCTATATCGGGCCGAGCGCATGCACGACGGCAACCGTCGAGCTGACAAACGACCCGCCGTGCCTGACGTACCCCGTCAACGTGACGCGGGAAGTCTATCAGGGGCTCGAGTTACGCGCTGACGTCGACATCACGCGCGCGCTCACGCTGCACGCGGGCTACGACGTCGACAGCGTCTACACGCAATCCGCCCCGGCCGACGCGTTGGACGGCGTCATACCCTTCGAACAGGCCCTCGGCGTCCCGCTGCACAAGCTCTCGCTCTCGCTCGAGCACGCGCCGACGGCGCATCTCTCCTACTATGCGGGCGTGATCTGCGAGGGTGATTACAACGAGTTGGACCTTCCGCCGTTTGCGACGCTGCGCGCCGGCGTGACGTGGCACGTGCGTGACTACGATCTCACGCTCGCGGGCGAGAACCTGACGAATGCGTACGACTTCCTCTACACGCATACGAGCGGTGGCGTACCGTACGGCGCGGTGCCGACGCTCTTGCCGGACGCCTATCCCCTGGCGGGACGCAGGATCACGCTGATCTTGACCCGCCGCACGTAAGCCTTACGGGATAAAATACATCGGATTGGGGAGCTTGAACGTACGCTCGGCATGGCCGCCGGTCAAGTCGCTCCGCTGGTCCCCCATGCTGATCAGCACCGTGTAACCCGCCGCCTGCACCTGCGCGCGCGCATGCGACTTGAACGGAATCACGGAGCTCGCATGATCGCCGACCGGCCGCAGCATGAGGCCGTCGGGTTGTGGATATCCCACGTTGAGGAGATTGGCGAGCGTCACGGCTCGTTCGGGCGTGCGCCGGCCCGTGACGAAGATGACGGCGACGCCTTCCGCTTTGGCGTGTTGCGCGAGATGCAGCGTCGGCGCGATCGCCGGGAAGGATTCGGCAGCCACCGCGGCATCGTAGGATGCCGGGTCGTAACCGAAATCGTGAGCGGCTTCGTACGGGTAATCGGAGAGCGCGGTATCGTCGATGTCAAGGACGATCGCGGGGCGGCGGGCGTGCTCGCGCACGCGCTCGTCGACATAGGCCTGTGCGGCGGCAGCGACGCCGCTCGCCTCTCTTTCGTAGGTGCCGGAGGCATAGTACGCCACGATCTCGGCCTTGACGATGCTGAGATTGGGAATCTGCGCCGCGGTCGTCGGCGGGGGCGTAGCGGCGAAGGCCGGTGCCGCCAGGACGCTCGCGGCGAGGAGCGCGAACGCGGCCGGTCGAGGGAATCGCAGCATCATCTTGAGATATTTCGAATCCCACAAACAAGATTCCCCGTGGCACGATGAGAAGCAGCATCCATGAGCGACTTCTCACGCGGCGATTTTCTCAAGACCGGTGCCGCCTCCGCGGCAGCCGCCGCGCTCGGCGCCTGTGCGCCCGCGCAAGCGCAGGTCCTGCGCCCCTCACGTTTGAGCGACATCGACCACTTCATCATCCTCATGCAGGAGAACCGGTCGTTCGACCATTACTTCGGGACGCTGCGCGGCGTGCGCGGATTCGACGACCGCAACGCGCTGCGCCTAAGCACCGGGCGCTCGGTATTCTACCAGCCGGATTCGCTCAATCCCGACGGCTACGAACTGCCGTTCCACCTCGACACGTTCAAGACGAGCGCGCAGCGGCTCCACGATCTCAGCCACGAGTGGAACGCGCAGCACGCATCCTGGAACGGCGGCAAGATGGACAACTGGCTGCCGGCGCACCGTGCCTCGAACGGCGCGAGCGGCCCGTTGACGATGGGCTACTACGAGCGAGCCGATCTGCCGTTTCACTACGCGTTGGCCGACGCGTTCACGATCTGCGACGCATACCATTGCTCCGTGCTCGGTCCCACGTATCCAAATCGCATCTTTCATATGAGCGCGAGCATCGATGCGGACGGCAAGTACGGCGGCCCCGTGACGAACAACGACGCGTTCGGGGGCGGAAAACGCTACACGTGGGAGACGTATCCCGAGCGCCTGCAACGCGCCCGCATCCCGTGGCAAATCTACTACGACCTCGTCGACGACTACGTGCTCAACATCATGCAATACTTTGCGACATTCGAGGACGCCGCGCCGCGCTCGGACTTGCGTGAGAACGGGATGACGGGAATGCCCTTCGCGACGTTCTTGGAAGACGTGCAAACGGGAAATCTGCCGGCCGTGACCTGGGTGCTCGCGCACGCGCAAGACTGCGAGCATCCGGCCTTCTTGCCCGCCGCCGGCGAAAACTACGTTCACAAAATCCTTCGCGCGCTCTGGTCGAACCCGGCAGCCTGGGCGCGCACCGCCGTGATCCTGAACTACGACGAAAACGACGGCCAGTTCGATCACGTCCTGCCGCCCGCACCGCCGCCCGGCACACAAGGCGAGTTCGTCGGCGACATGCAGGTCGGACTGGGCTTCCGCGTGCCGTGCACGGTGATCTCACCGTTCTCTCGCGGAGGGTACGTCTGCCACGAAACCTTCGACCACACGTCGGTGCTGCAACTGCTCGAAGCGCGCTTCGGAGTCGAGGTTCCGAACATCTCCGCCTGGCGGCGGCAGACGTGCGGCGATCTCACGCGCGCCTTCGGCTTCGGGCACGCTCCCGATCTCAGCATTCCGGCGATGCCCGAAACCGAACACGCGCTGCTCGTCGCGGGCATCAACGCGACCGGGCTGCCGAAGCCGACGGTCCCCATGCATCAAGTCATGCCGACGCAGGAGCCCGGCACGCGCCCCGTCCGCGCCTAGGCGCGATTACAGCAGCGCGATCTGGTCGAAGGTGCCGTTGAGCACGTGCTGCGACGGGCGCCCGAGCCAACGCTCGAGCACGGTCGCGTAAACGCTGCGAAAATCGGTCGTGAATCGAATGTTGCCCATGCTCGTCGACGAGAGATCCGGCGCGGTTCCGTACGTGCCGCCCTTCGTTCCGCCGCCGATCAGGAAGAGCGGCGAGGCCTCGCCGTGGTCGGTGCCGCGGCTGCCGTTCTCTTCGATGCGACGACCGAACTCGCTGAACGTCATCGTCAACACGCGCCGGTCGTTTCCGTGCGCGGCGAGATCGTCGTAGAATGCTTTCATCGCGTCAGAGAACTCGCCGAGCAGACGATTCTGCACCGCGACCTGGTTGACGTGCGTGTCGAAGGAACCGTGTTGCACGTAGATGACCTTCGTGCCGATGTTGCTGCCGACGATCTGCGCCGCAAGCGCGAGGCTGCGTCCGAGCGCCGTCGCCGGATATGACGCGTTCGTCGTGTAGCCGGCGATGAGGCGCGGAAGCTCCTCGGAGCCGCGCTGCGAGCGATCCTCGATCTCCATGACGTGCGGAAGGTAGGGTGACGAGAACGGGAGGCGTTCGTCGTGCACGAGGCTCGCGAACGCTTGCCGCGTCGTGGCATTGCGATCGACGGCAAGACCGTAGGCGGCCTCGCTCGCAATCGCGGGGACGTCGATCTTCGTGCCGACCATGACCTCGGGAAGAATCGGCGCGAGCGATACGCCGTTGAAGAGATTGTCTTGCGGCAAGCCGGCGTCGTCGAGGTAACGTCCGATCCACCCGGTGTGCTCGTACCGGTCGGGTGCGGCCGTCTGCCAGATCTCCGTCGAGCGGAAATGCGAGTGGTCGGGGTTCGGATAACCGATCCCTTGCACGACAGCGACCATGCCTTTGTCGTACATCGCTTTGAACGAGGTCATGTTCGGGTTGAATCCGAGTTGCGCATCGATCGCGAGCACTTGGCTCTGCGGGATCGCAAGCGACGGGCGCACGCGATAGTAATCCGCATTGCCGTGCGGCACGATGCAGTTCAAACCGTCGTTGCCGCCCTGCAGGTTCACCAGAACGAGACAGCGGTTCTCGCCCCCGGGCAAACCCGGCAGCGGCGTCGCGGCGAGCGCGCGCGCGAAGATGTGATCCGCGTTTGCAACGACGGTGATCCCCGAGAGGGCGCCGACTAGGAAGTTCCCGCGTTTCATGTTCATCGCTCCTTCACGCCAGTTGGTACGCCGGCATTGCCATCGTAAGGTAAGCAGCGCCGTGGATGCGCTCCTGGAAGTTTTCGGCGCCGAGCATCGCGAGCGCCGAGGTCCCCTCGCCGCTCAGATACGCTTTCAACTGTGCGTACGAAGCCGGAGAGGCGTCGTCTTGAAGCAGCGTCGTCACGAGCGCATGCGTCGCCTGCGCCGGATCCATCGGGATCTCGCCGAGCCAGGAGGACGCGCCCATCACCTGCGCGTTGACGAGGCCCGCGAGGAAGTTCTGACGCGCAATCATCATCTGACTCGTGAGCCAGTTCTCGCCGTCGGGCCATCCCGCAACGTTGGGCGGATAGAAGAGAATCTGCCCCATCGCGCGCAACGCGGGCAGCGCGCTGCGGTCGATCTGCTCGACGCCGAGCGTCTTGTACGTTCCCACGACGAACTCGACCGGGGATTTCACGAGCGCGCGATAGGCGCGCGGCGAATAGAAGACGTTGCTGCGCAGGATCGCCGAAACGACCGGCGCGAGCTCGTAATCATGGCGACGGAGCAACCCCGCGACGCCGTCGAGCAGCTCGGGCTCGGGGTCGTCATAGACGAAGAGGCTGAGCAGTTTGCCTGCAAAGAAGCGCGCGCACTGCGCTTGCTCGAAGATGAGGTTGACGATCGCGTCCCCGTCGAAGTTTCCGCTCTTGCCGAGAAAGAGCTTGCTGCCGTTGTCGTGCAACTGCGCTGCAAAGAACGTTTGACCCGTGAAGCGTTGGACGCGCCATCCCGTCCACGCGCGCGCCGACTCGCGCACGTCGTCCTCGGTGTAATGGTCGACGCCGAGCGTAAAGAGTTCCATGAGTTCGCGCGCGTAGTTTTCGTTCGGGTGCGACGCGACGTTCGTTGCGTTGTCGAGATAGAGCAGCATCGCGGCGTCCTTCGAGACCGCACGCGTCAGGTCGCGCAGATTTCCGAGCGCATATTGCCGAAAGAGTTGGTTCTGAGCGTAGACCATCGCGGGCGAAACGCCCTTCTGGATCGCAGCGGTCGTGAAGTGCCCGTGAAGGAAGAACGCCATCTTCTCCTGCAGCGGCGCCGCCGTCGCGAGCATGCGATCGAGCCACCAGAGCTGCAACGACAATATCGATCGGACCTCGTCGCGCCGAACTTGCATCAAGAGCTGACGCCGCGCGTCCGCGGTGAGCGAGCGCAGCGCGCCGAAACCGTACTGCGACAGGAGGCTCGCGGGATCGTACACATCTTGCGGCGCGGAAAGCGCGCTCGTCGACGGAAAACGCACGAGCGATTCCACGGCCTCGCCCGCCGCCATGCCCGTCAGCCGCCGAATGTCGTCGGGAGTGCCGCCGAATCCGGCGCGGCGCAAGAGATGCGCGGCGAGCCGCGCGTCGAGCGCGCGCTCGTACGGCAGCAGCGCCGTTCCGGCCTCGAGCGTTCCCGCCGGGCGTTGAACGCCCGCGATATCGAGTCCACTTTGCATCGCGGCTCCGGTCATGGAGGTAGTGTACCGCCAACGGACGTGGATATGCGAGCAAACGACGGCAGGTCTAACGTTTTCTTCACCGGAAGGCGCTTGCTCGATGAGCTTGCTCTCCACGCGCCTCGACCGTCAGGGCGCCGACTTCAAGCGTAATGCGGCGCGCATGGAGCAATTGGTAGCCGACCTGCGCAAGCATCTGCTCTCGGTTCGGGCGGGCGGCGGCCCGGAGGCGACGCAGCGTCACCGATCGCGCGGCAAGCTCACCGCCCGCGAGCGCATCGACCGGCTCATCGATCCGGAGTCGGACTTTCTCGAGATCGGCGCCCTCGCCGCATACGAGATGTACGGCGGCGACTGCCCGGCGGCCGGGATGATCGCGGGCATCGGCACGATCGAAAACAAGCGCTGCGTCATCGTCGCGAACGATGCGACCGTCAAGGGCGGCACGTACTATCCCATAACGGTGAAGAAACATCTGCGCGCACAGGAGATCGCCGAGCAAAACTTTCTTTCGTGCGTCTATCTCGTCGATTCGGGCGGCGCGTTCTTGCCGCTGCAAGACGAAGTGTTTCCCGATCGCGACCACTTCGGCCGCATCTTCTACAATCAGGCGCGCATGTCGAGCAAAGGCATCGCGCAGATCGCCGCGGTCATGGGATCGTGCACGGCAGGCGGCGCGTACGTTCCGGCGATGAGCGATGAGGCGGTGATCGTCAAAGGCACCGGCACGATCTTTCTCGGCGGTCCGCCGCTCGTCAAAGCCGCGACCGGCGAAGAGGTGACCGCCGAAGAGCTCGGCGGCGGCGACGTGCACACGCGCGTCTCCGGCGTTGCGGACCATCTCGCGAACGACGATGCGCACGCGCTCGCGCTCGTTCGCGAGATCGTGCGTAATCTGCGGCCGGATCATTCGCCGCCGTGGGAACGGCTCGAACCACTGCCGCCGAAGTACGACGCGCGCGAGCTCTACGGCGTCATTCCGAGCGATACGCGCCACGGCTACGACGTGCGCGAAGTGATCGCGCGCATCGTCGACGCCTCGGAGTTCCACGAGTTCAAGGCGCGATACGGAACGACGCTCGTCTGCGGCTTCGCCCGCATCGAAGGACACCCGATCGGCATCCTCGCGAGCAACGGCATCCTTTTCAGCGAAAGCGCGCTCAAAGGCACGCACTTCATCGAATTGTGCACCCAACGTGGAACGCCGCTGCTCTTCTTGCAAAACATCACCGGCTTCATGGTCGGCAAGCAGTACGAGAACGGCGGCATCGCACGAGACGGCGCGAAGCTCGTCACTGCGGTCGCATGCGCCGACGTACCGAAGTTTACGGTCGTGATCGGCGGGAGCTTCGGCGCCGGGAACTACGGCATGGCCGGTCGCGCGTACTCGCCGCGACAGCTCTGGATGTGGCCGAATGCACGCATCAGCGTGATGGGCGGACAGCAAGCCGCGAGCGTGCTCTCGACCGTCAAGGGCGAGATGCCGGCTGCCGAGAAGGCGGCGTTCGAAGCGCCGATCTTGGAAAAGTACGAACGCGAAGGCAGCCCGTATTACTCGACGGCGCGTCTCTGGGATGACGGAATCATCGATCCGATCGACACGCGTCACGTCATCGCGCTCGGTCTCGGAGCGGCGGCGCAAGCGCCGCCGGTCGCTACGAGGTTCGGCATCTTCCGCATGTAATGGCGTGTGCTATACTTTCGTGGAGATGAACGCCGCCGAACCCCGGTTACCCAAGAACTACAAGATGATCTACGATATCATCCGCGCCGCGGGACACGGCGTGCACTTCACGATGAGCGACGTCTTCGCGCGCGTGAAGCGCCGGCAGCCGACGATCGGATTCTCGACGGTCTATCGTGGCATCGCGCGGTTGCGCGATCAGGGTTGCATCGACGAGATCGAAGTTCCCGGCACGGATTCGGCGGTCTACGAGCTGGCGGGAAAACCGCACGCGCACTTCCGCTGCGAACGCTGCGGAACGGTCGTGGACGTTCCCTATCAACTTCCCACGCGCACGCTCGATGCGCTCGCCGCGCAAATCGGCGCGAAGATCGAACAGTCGGCCCTGACGCTGCAAGGCCGCTGCCGCAAATGCGTCAAGGCACGGTAAGCGCGAAGTAACTCGGCGACTCGATCCACTTTCCGTTTCGCATGAGCAGATACGCCGACGCATGTTCCTTCGTCGGACAGCAGAGCGGCGCGTTCGCGGCGTAGTACGGCCCCGCGAGTCGAATCAGATCGCCGCTCGAGGGATGCTCGATCGTCGCCGAAAGCTCGCATCCGTTGCCGACGGAGGCAATCGGCCTGATGCTCTGCTTCGTGGAATCGTAGGCAAGAATCGTCACCGTCGCCCCGCCGCAATCGCCGCCCGCCTCGTGATCCTGCACGACGAGATCCTGGACTGCGGGCTGCACGAACTCACCGACGCCGACGATGTGAAAGTCTTGCAACGGCAGCCAGAGGCCGCCACCCGTGCGCGCGACCTTGGAGAGCGGCTGCCCGTTGCGTGGTGATTGGTACATGAGCTTGTACGTCGCGGTGTCATAGTCGATCGAATAGATCGAGAGATACCATTGGTATGCCGAGCCGGCGAGATATGCGCGGCTCGCGACCGCGCGCCATTGGCTCTGCATGCCTTCGCCTGCCGGGTAGAAGAGCACCGACTGCACGATCGCGCCCGGCGGCGCCGGCGAGAACTTGTAATGGGGCGGCTCGGCGGCGCTCGCCGAGAAGAGCAACGCTGCCGCGAGCAGCGCGACCGCACTTAGACTCCTGCGTACCATTCGTATCCTTGATCCTCCCAGTAGCCGCCGTTCCCTCCGGCGATGTGAGCGAAGTTTTCGACGACCTCGATGCGGTTCACCCACTTTGCGCTCTTGTAGCCGAGTTGCGTCGGCACTCGCAGCCTCACCGGCGCGCCGTGATCGGGATCGAGCGGTTCGTCGTTGAGGCTCGTCGCGAGCAGCGCCTGCGGGTGATACGCCTGCCGCAGATCCAAGCTTTCGTAGTACGGGGTCCCCGAATCATCGCGGTCCATACAATGGAAGATCGCGAACCCGGCGTTGCTGCGGGGTCCCACAGCGTCGAGCACGCTGCCCAGCCGCACGCCGCTCCACTTTCCGATGACGCTCCAGCCTTCGACGCAATCGTGGCGCGTGATCTGCGTCGACTGCGGCAGCGCACGCAACTGCGCGAGCGTGAACGCGTATGGTCGCTCGACCGCGCCGTCAACGACGAGGCGGTACTTCGCGTAGTACGAGGCGAGCAGCCCCCTGTAGTTCGCATCGCTCGGCGTCGCAAAGCCGTTCACCCGGAAAACGGGTGCGACATCCGACTCGCGGTACTCGCGCGCGAGCGCCCCGCTGCTCCCGATGAACGCGTCGTCGATCCCCTCGACGGAGGCGAGCACTTTGCGCACGCCCGCATTGTCGTTCAGCGCGGTGCCGATCGGTGCGCATCCGGCCAACGCCGCGGAGATCGAGGTCGCGATGAAGAGCTGCCGCTTCATGCGTGTTCTCCGCGATACCACCCGGTGATCATCGAGCGCATCTGGTTCACGACTCCTTGCGTTGCAACTTGGAAGACGTGGACGCAGAAGAACGCGATGAGGGCCAGCATTCCGGCGAAGTGCCAGAGCCGCGCGAACTGCCGCCCGCCGAAAAGCATCGTCAGCGGATGCGAGATCGCGTCCACGCCCGGCGAAAGCGCGAGCCCGGTCAGCACGACGAGCGGCGCGATGACGAAACCGATCAGCGTGTAGGCTGCTTTCTGCAGCGGATTGTACGTCCCATACGGCGGCGGCGTCTTGCGCAGGCGCAGATAGTAGGCTTGCATCGGCCAGAGCTTCGGAAGATCGCTGCGCGAGAGCAGCATCTCGCGCAGATTCCCCTTGCGCGCGCTCGAGACGATCCAGGTCAGCCAGCAGAGCACCGCAACCCAAGCAAAGAAGAGATGCCAGCGGCGACCGTCGGCTAAATCCTGATACGACGGAATGGTAATCCAACCGGGAAATGCGCGCGCGGTCTTTCCACCTTCTCCGTCATCGGTCCAGCCGAGCCAGCCCGTCGTCTTGACGGTGTGACCGAAAAGCGTCGTCGTGCCGACGCCGTCTTGCGGTGAATCGATCGAGAGAACGCGCCGCGCCGGATTCGAGGCATCCGATGCGTCGAGGTACGGCGCCGCATTGAAGATTTGCAAGCCGCTCGAAACGAGCACCGCAAAGGCGAGCAGCCAGATCCAATGAGAGAGACGAACGGCGAGCGTAAAGCGATACTGCGCCCCGTTCGAGTCCTTCATCCTTGCCTAGTAGCACAATCCAGGCCGAATCGCCTTGCGAGCCGAAGCGAAATCTTCATGGCTGCAGTGCTGAAATCGAGCATCGAGGGCGGGGTCGCGAGGGTGTCGCTCGCGCGCCCCGAGGTGCGCAACGCGTTCAACGCGGAGTTGATTGCCGCGCTGCACGGTCGCTTCGAAGAGTTGTCGCGCGAACGCGGCGTTCGCGCGGTCGTGCTCGCCGGGGAAGGCGCGGTTTTTTGCGGCGGCGCCGACGTGAACTGGATGCGCGGCGCGCTCGATCTCTCGTACGACGAAAACGTGGCCGATGCCGAAGCGATGAGCGACATGTTTCGCGCGATCGATCGCTGCGCTGTACCCGTCGTCGCGCGAGTACACGGCGCAGCAATCGGCGGCGGCGCCGGTCTCGCCGCGGTCTGCGACGTTGCCGTCGCGAGCGCCGAAACGGTCTTCGGTTTCACTGAGGTCAAACTCGGCATCATCCCTGCGGTCATTTCGCCGTTCGTGCTCGCAAAGATCGGAACGTCGCACGCGCGCGCACTCTTTCTCACCGGGCGGCGTTTCGACGCCGCGCATGCGAAGTCGATCGGGCTCGTCCACGAGGTCGTCGCGGCCGCGGACCTCGACGCCGCCGTCGAAGGCGTCCTCGCGGAACTCCGCACCGCCGGACCGCAGGCGACGAGCGCGGCGAAGGCGTTGATCGCCGAGGTAAACGAGGCGGAGTACGCGGCGTCGCGCGCGCTCACCGCCGCCGCGATCGCAAAGCAGCGCACGAGCGAGGAGGGGCAGGAGGGCTTGCATGCATTTCTCGAGCGCCGCCCGGCGCGCTTCACGCAATGATGCGGCGCCTCCTCATCGCCAACCGCGGTGAGATCGCGGTTCGCGTCGCGCGCGCCGCGCGCGAGATGGGCATCGCGCCGCTCGGCATCTTCTCCGAAGCCGATGTGGATGCGTACCATCTCGGCTTCATGGACGACGCGCGATGCGTCGGTCCCGCGCCCGCGGCGCAGTCGTACCTGAACGCGGAGGCGATACTCGCCGCCGCGCGCGAGATGCGCGCCGATTCGCTGCATCCCGGTTACGGTTTTCTCTCCGAACGCGCGGCGTTTGCCGCCGTAGTGCACGACGCGGGCCTGATCTTCGTCGGGCCGACGGCGGAAGCGATGGCCGCGAGCGGCAGCAAGATCGAGGCGAAACGCCGTGCCGCGAAGGCGGGAGTGCCGACCGTCCCCGGTTACGACGGCGCGGATCAGTCGCCGCCGCGGCTGCGCGAAGAGGCAGCGCGCATCGGTTTCCCGATCTTGATCAAAGCGAGCGCCGGCGGCGGCGGCCGCGGCATGCGCGTCGTGCGCGAGCTCGGTGAGTTCGATGACGCGCTTGCGGCGGCGAAGCGTGAAGCGCAGGGCGCATTTGGCGACGACACGCTTCTGCTCGAACGCTATCTCGTCGATCCGCGGCACATCGAGTTCCAGATTCTCGCCGACGCGCACGGCGCGATCGTGCACGTGGGGGAACGCGAGTGCTCGATCCAGCGCCGCCATCAGAAGGTCGTCGAAGAAGCGCCGTCGCCTGCGTTGACGCAAGAGTTGCGCGCAGAGATGGGCGCCGCGGCGGTGCGCGTCGCGGCGAGCGTCGGATACGTCAGCGCGGGAACGGCGGAGTTCATGCTCGATCGCGCGGGCTACTATTTCTTGGAGATGAACGCCCGTCTGCAGGTCGAGCATCCGGTCACCGAAGCGGTCTACGGCATCGATCTCGTGCAATGGCAGTTGCGCATCGCTTCGGGCGAGCGCCTTACGTTTACGCAAGAGGAACTGCAGCCGCGCGGATGGGCAATCGAGATGCGTGTCACCGCCGAAGATCCGTCGCTCGGCATGCTGCCATCCGCGGGGCGCATCGAGCGCTGGGAGATGCCCAGCGGCGCCGGCATGCGCGTCGATGCCGGCGTCACGAGCGGCAGCGAGGTCGGGCTGTACTACGATTCCATGCTCGCGAAGCTCATCGTGCACGCGAGCGACCGCGCGGCGGCGATCGCGCGAATGCAGCGCGCGCTCGGCGATTTCCACGTCGAAGGCGTGCGCACGAACTTGCCGCTCCTCTCGTGGATCGCATGCGACGACGCCTTTCGGGCGGGCGAGATCAACACGTCGTTTCTCGAGCAACGTCTCAACGAGTCGATCTTCGCACCCTCACCGCCGCCGCGTGACGCGCTCTTGCGTGCCGCCGCGGAGATGTTGCTCGCGGATGCACCGCCGTGGCGCATCGGCGGCGTCGGTCGCCCGATTCTCCTCGCCTCCGAAGGCGGCACGACCGCACTGTGGGCGAGCGCGACGGCGGCGCTAAGCGAATGGCGGCTCGACGGCGACATCGTTGGGACGCTCGCGGCAACGCGGCACGGTCAACGTCTCGACGTCTGGTTCGACGGCGAGCCGGTCGTCGACGACGGCCGGCGCTATTCGTTCACGACGGCGGAGCCGCTCGGCGAGCACGTGCAGATGGGCGCGGCGGGCTCCGCAAACGGCAGCATCGCGGCGCCGATGCCGGGGCGCGTCGTTCGCGTCGCAGTGCGCGAAGGCGAGGAGGTCGCGCCCCATCAACTCTTGCTCGTGCTCGAAGCGATGAAGATGGAACACCGCATCGAAGCCTCGATCGCCGCGACGGTTCGCGCCGTGCACGTCCGCGAGGGAGAGATCGTCGCGGGTGGTGCGCCGCTCGTCGAACTCGGGAGCCCCGGCTGAATCGTGCAAGCGTCACGCACGATGCTCATGCTGCCGGGATACAACGAGCCCTCCGAGCATCTCCAAACGCTTGCCAACGGGCGTCACGGCCTGCCGGGATTGCGCGCGCACGGATTCGAGTGCGTCATGCTCCCGCCGTGCTACGAGCGGCTGCGCGATCGCATCGATCGCCTCGCCGAGTACATCGCCGATCTGCGCCGCAAAGAGTATCCGTTTCCGATCGTGCTCGTCGGGTACTCGCTCGGCGGGCTCGTCGCGCGCGGATACTTGCGCGCGTATCCGCACCTCGCGCACGAGATCGATGCGACGATCATGATCGGCACGCCGAACTTCGGCGTCACGACCTATGTCATTCCTCACATCGTGCGATTGCTGCGGATCCCCGATCAAGCGCTCGACGATCTCTCATACAAGTCCGATTATCTCGCGTGGCTGAACGGCACGAGCGGGCATTGGGAGGTCGATTCGCGCACGCGGCGGCGCGTGTGGGTGCTCGGCCGAGAGCCGTGGTTGGGACCCGCGGAATCTCGCGCCTACGTCATCGCGGGGCTGCTGAGCGCGCGCGCTGACGGCGACGGCATCGTACGCGCCGATTCCGCCTCCCTCGGGAGCCGCTTTCCGACGCACTATGTCATCGGGCCGAACTGCAACCACATGAACATCATCGGGAACTTCGACCCGGTCGTCTTCCTCTGGACCGGATTCTTGGTCAACGATCTCGTCTGGCCGCAAACGCTGCGCGCAATCTTGCGCTTCAGCGGGGCGCTGCAGGTCGCGACGGCGAAACAACCCGTCGCATAACATGCCGCTACCAAAGACCGTAACCGTCGTAGAAGTGGGCGCGCGCGACGGATTGCAGAACGAACGCTCCGTCGTTCCCACGGCCGACAAGATCGCGTTCATCGATCTGCTCTCCCAAAGCGGGCTGCGCTGGATCGAAGCGACGTCGTTCGTCAGCCCGAAGGCGATTCCGCAGCTCGCGGATGCCGCCAAGGTCTTCGCGGGCATTCGCAAGGCGTCCGGGGTTCGCTATCCGGTCTTAGTCCCAAATCTCAAAGGCTACGAGCGCGCGAAGCAGAGCGGCGCCGATGCGATCGCCGTCTTCACNNCGCCCGCGATGGTGCTCGACGTCTGCACGAAGCTCATGGAACTCGGCTGCGACGAACTCTCGGTCGGCGACACGATCGGGGTCGGCGTGCCGACGCAGGTCGACGAGATCGTGCCGTTGCTCGCGCGCGCGATCCCGCTCGAGCGCCTCGCATTCCACTTCCACGACACGCGCGGCACGGCGCTCGCAAACGTCTATGCCGCGCTGCGGCATGGCGTGCGCATCTTCGACGCCTCCGCGGGCGGCCTCGGCGGCTGTCCATACGCACCGGGCGCGACCGGCAACGTCGGGACGGAAGACGTGCTCTATCTCTTGCACTCGATGGGTATCGAGACGGGCGTCGATCTTGGACGAGTGCGCGCGGCATCACGCTTCATTCGCGGCGTCGTCGATCACGATTTGACGAGCAAAGCCTTCCAAGCGTTGGAAGCCGCAGACGCGCGAGCCGCCTCATGATCATCCGAGCGGGAGTGCTTTACGACGGGACGCTCGCGCCACCGAAGCGCAATGTCGACATCGTCATCGACGGTGCGGTGATCGGAGAGATTCGCAACGCCGCCGAGGGCGGTGCGTACGATCTCGAGGCCGCATGCGTCACGCCGGGCCTCGTCAACTCGCACGCTCATCTCGAAGCGAGCGGCGAGCCGGACATGATGACGATGATCAGCACGACGCCGACGAACCAGCGATTGTTGCGCGCCGTGGAGAACGCGCGAAAATCGTTGTACGCAGGCGTCACCACGATTCGCGATGTCGGATCTTCCCACGGAATCAGCATCGACGTGCGCGACGCGATCGCGGCGGGGCGCATTCCAGGCCCTCGCATGCGCGCTGCGGGTGCGGTGCTCTGCATGACGGGAGGTCACGGCTGGCCGATCGGACGTGCCGTCGACGGCCCGTGGGACGCGCGCAAGGGGATTCGCGAGCAGCTCTTGGCCGGAGCCGATTGCATCAAACTCATTGCGACCGGCGGCGTGCTGACGAAGGGCGCCGTTCCCGGCAACTCCCAACTGACGTACGAAGAACTCGCGGCCGCCGTCGATGAAGCGCATCGCCACGGCCTGCGCGCCGCGGCTCACGCGATCGGGACCGAGGGCATCAAGAACGCCCTGCGCGCCGGGATCGATTCGGTCGAGCACGGGCACATGCTCGACGATGAAGCGATCGCACTCTTCAAGGAGCGCGGCACGTACCTCGTACCGACGCTGACGGCGCCCACCTGCATCCTCGCGCATCTGGGAGAAGGCACGCAGCCGCAATACGTCGTCGAGAAAGCGAAGACGGTGAGCGAGGCGATGCTGCGCAACATCCGCCGCGCCTACGAAGCGGGCGTGACGGTCGCCGGCGGCTCCGACGCGGGCACGCCCTACAACTACCACGAGAGCTACGCGTATGAAGTCGAGCTCATGCACTCGATGCTCGGCATGACGCCGCAGCAGGCGCTCCACGCGGCAACGGAGGTAGCGGGTGCGCTCGTCGGGTTGCAACGCTCCGTGCTCGCGCCCGGCGAAGCGGCGGATTTGATCGTGCTCCGACGCGACGTCGGCAGCGACGTGCGCGCGTTGCGTGAGGTCGACGCCGTCCTCAAGGGCGGTGCAATCGCGTATCGCGCCGAGCGATGAGCCTGAACGGCTTGCGCCTCGCCGTTCTGGCGCCGATCGCATGGCCGACGCCGCCGGCGGGATATGGGCCGTGGGAGCAGATCGCATTCAACACCGCGGACGGCATGCGCCGGCGCGGCCTCGACGTGACGCTCTTCGCGACCGGCAACTCGGACTTTGACGGGAAGCTCTCCTCCGTCATTCCGGTCGGCATCAACGAGGATCCCGCGCTCTCCGCCGACGTCTTCGGCGCGCTGCACGTCGGTGAGCTCTTCGCGCGCGCCGACGAGTTCGATCTCATCCACAACCACTTCGACTGGAAGCCGATGACCTACGCGCTCGCGACGAAGGCTCCGCCGATGCTGACGACGATTCACGGTTTCTCGTCGCCGCAGATTCTCGCCGCGTATTACGCCGGCGCGCGGCGAAGCTTCTTCTGCTCGATCAGCAACGCCGACCGCGACCCGGGCCTTGCCTATCTCGCAACCGCATACAACGGCATCGATACCGAGCAGTTCACGTACGAGGAGAAGCCCGGGGAGTATCTCGTCTTCCTCGGGCGTTTCCACCCGGAGAAGGGTGCGCATCTCGCGATCGAGATCGCCAAGCGCGCCGGCGTGCGCTTGAAGATGGCGGCGATCCCGCACGACGAGGAGTACTTTCGCACGCAGGTGGCGCCGCAGATCGACGGCGATCGCGTGCAGTTCCTCGGTGCGATCGAGCGGAAGGCGCGCAACGAACTGCTCGGCAACGCGCTCGCGCTCGTGCACATGACCACGCGTCCGGAACGTTTTGGCTTGACGATGATCGAGGCGATGGCATGCGGCACGCCCGTGCTCGGCGCACGCATGGGCTCGATCCCCGAAATCGTCGTCGACGGCGTGACCGGGTTTCTCTGCGAGAACGTCGATGACGCGGTGGCGCGCGTCCCTGCGCTTGCCGCACTCAGCCGCCGTGCCTGCCGCGAACGCGTCGAGGCCGAGTTCACCGTCGACCGGATGATCGAGCGCTACGCCGGCGCCTACGAGCGCGCTCTCGACCTTCGCTCGCCGCCGCCGCCGACGCAAGATCAGGAGAAATGGCGCAAGCGCGACTGGTGGGATCGCCCGATGGGCTACACGGATATCCCCCCGAAACCGAAGAGCCTGAAGTTTTCGTGACGGAAGCGCGTTAGGCCGAGGGCGTGCTGCGAGCCGCGTCGTCGTGCATCTTGCGCACGTACGCGGTAAGCCGCGACGCGACGTGTTCGTCGCGTAACGCAAGGATTCGCGCGGCAAAAAGCGCGGCGTTCACCGCGCCGCCGATCGCCATCGTCGCAACCGGAACGCCGGGCGGCATCTGCGCGATCGAGAGCAGCGAGTCCATCCCGTGCAGCGCCTTCGATTCGATGGGAATGCCGATCACCGGAAGCGGCGTCTTGGCGGCGACCATGCCGGGCAATGCGGCGGCGCCGCCGGCCGCTGCGATGATCACGCGAATGCCCCGTTCGTGCGCGGTCGCGGCATACTCGAAGGTCTCGTCGGGCATGCGATGCGCGGAGAGGACGCGCGCGTCGTACGGAATCCCAAGTTCGGCGAGAATATCGCGCGCCGGCGCGAGCGCGTCCCAATCGGAACGGCTGCCCATGATGATGCCGACCATCGCCCGGCTGCTGCTCGGATCCGCCATCGCGGAGCGCTTCGCTTCGCCGTCGAAGGCTCCCGCATGAGCCGCTTCCTGCTCGGAGTCAACTATTGGCCGCGGAGCACCGCGATGTACGCGTGGCAGCGATTCGATCTCGGGCAGATGCGCGAGGACTTCGTGCGCATGCGCGCCCTGGGCTTCGACGTCGTGCGATTCTTCTTGACGTGGGAGGCGTTTCAACCCCATCGCGATACGATCGACGCACAGGCGCTACGGCGTTTCGATTCCGTCCTGCAAGCGATCGGCGACGCAGGCCTGCTCGCGATGCCGACGCTCTTCTGCGGTCACATGAGCGGCGTCAACTGGCTGCCCGCGTGGACGCTCGACTCAACTACGCCGCACGGCCGATTCCGCACGATCGCAAACGGCGCGAGCTCGCCGTACGGCGTCGGCGATTTCTATGCCGATTCCGACTTGTTGGCGGCGCAGGTGCGATTGGCGCGCAGCCTCGGCAAACGCGCTGCCGGGCATCCGGCGCTCTTCGCGTGGGACCTCGGTAACGAATTCTCCAACCTGCGCGAGCCGCGGAACGAGTTGGACGCCGCCGCGTGGAGCACGCTTCTCACCGAAGCGCTGCTCGAGGAATCGGGCGCCGGCACGACGGCGGGCATCCACGGCGAGGATCTCGAGCGCGACCGCAAGATTCGCCCGTCGAGCATCGCGGCGCCGCTGCGGTTCGCAACGATGCACGGCTATCCGGTGTACAGCCTCTTCTCGCGCGGGCGCCTCGACGAGAGCGTCGTGCCGTTTCTCTGCGCGCTCGTGCAGTCGTTCGGCAAGAAGCCCGTGCTCTTCAGCGAGTTCGGCAACCCCGAATGCCCTCCGCGCGCACGCGATTCCGGCGGGATCGCATGCGTGAACGAGGAGGAGATGGCAACCTACGCGACCGCCGTGCTCGAACGCCTCGTGCGCCAAGGCGCGATCGGCGCGCTTTGGTGGTGCTGGACGGACTACGATCTCGCGCTCGCCGATCTGCCGCCGTTCGACCGCGCGCCTCACGAGCTGCGTTTCGGAATCATCCGCGCCGACGGCAGCGAGAAGCCGGTCGCGCGAGCTCTGGCACGCTTCGCACGCAAGGGTCGGCCCGTGCGCGAAGCGCCGAAGCCCTTGATCGGCGAGCAAGAGTATTATGCATCGATGCCGCAGGGAGTCTTTGATGCATACCGGGACTACTGCCGCGCCTATCCCTGAAGCGCGCGTCATGGTCGTGATCGGAGCGAGTTCCGGCATCGGCCGCGCACTCGCGACGGCTGCCGCAAGCGCCGGCTGGCGGCTACTGCTCGTCGCGCGCAGGCGCGAGCGACTCGAGGAGGCACAAGCGCAGATTCGCGGCGCAGGAGGCACCGCGGAGGTGCTCGTCGCCGACGTCTGCGCCGCCGAGACGCCGCAGCGCATCGTCGATGCGTCTCTGCGCGCCTTCGCGCGGATCGACGTCATCGTGAACAACGCGGGCTGCGGCGCGTCGGGAGCGNNCAACTCCAGCGCGAACTTCTCCCGGACGGCATCGCCGTGACCTACGTCGATCCCGGCAGCGCTGCTGCGCGTCCCGAGCGAGTGGCGCGGACGATGCTGCGCGGCATCGAGCGCCGTCGGCGCGTCGTTCATGCGGTGCCGCTGCACTCGCTCGCGAGGATGCTCGCGCAACGGTTTCCGCCGAGCAGCGATGCGCCAATCGAACGCGCCGTCGCGGTCCCCGAGCCGCTTCCCGCGACACCGAACTTCGCACCGACCGCGCCATCGGTCGTCCCCGTCCCGTCGGAGTTCGAAGAAGCGCTCGCACCGCTCGCGCGCCGCATGGAGCGCGTGAAACTCTCGCCGGCGTTCGTGCGCGGGCTGCTCGAATCCGAAGAGCGCATCGAACTCGGCGAGGCGGCGATGCGTTGGGCCGGAATGCCGAACAAGAACGAACGCGCGGCGTTGCGCGAGGTGCTCGACGCGCTCGCTGCGGCGGGCTACTTGGAGAGCGACGGCGAGGAGACGTGGATCGTGCGCCGCGCCCCCGCCTGACGGACGCTCTTCACCCCAAGGGCGAGAAAGAAGAGCGCGGTCGTCACGAGCACGATCGTCGCACCGCTCGAACCGCGCGCATAGTATGAAAGGTAGAGCCCACCGAGCGCGCTCATCGCGCCGAAGACGATCGAGAGCAGGAGCATCGGCGCGAAACGTTTCGTCAGTTGATAGGCGGCCGCGGCGGGCGTCACGAGCAGCGCCGCAACGAGCACGATGCCGACCGACTGCAATCCGATGATAACCGTGAGCGCGACGAGCACGAGGAGCGCGTACTCGTAGTATCCGGCGCGAATGCCGCCCGCCTGCGCGACGACCGGATCGAAGGTCGTGTAGAGCAGCCCTCGATAGAGCAGGACGAACGCGCACGCCACGAAGAGCGCAAGGCCGCCGATGATCTTCAAATCGTTCGGCTGCACCGAGAGGATGTCGCCGAAGAGAAAACTCTGGAGGTCGACCGCGTAGTTGCTCTGGCGGCTCATGAGAAAGACGCCGAGGGCGAACGCCCCGGTGAAGAGCACGCCGATCGACGTATCCATCGAGATGCGCCCGCGACGGTGGATGAAGCCGATTCCAAGTGCCGTCAGCACGGCGACGATCGCCGCACCGGCGTAATAGTTCGCGCCGCGCATGTAGGCGATGACGATGCCGGCAAACGAGGCGTGCGCGATGCCGTCGCCGATGAACGCGAGGCGCCGCAGGATGACGAACGTTCCCATCGCCGAGCAGAGCATGCCGACGGCGAGCGCCGCGACGCACGCGCGTTGCATGAACGGATAGTGGAACGGCAACAGGAGCAGCGTCACGGATGAATCTCCGGATGCAGGGCGTGCGATTCGTGCGGCTCGTGATCGAAGCGCAGGTGGCCGTGCGTGTGCGTGTGCTCGCGAATGGAGCCATACGCACCGGATTCCGCGACCTCTTGCGGCGTTCCGATCGCGAGAACGCGCCGGTCGACGACCATGAGGCGGTCGAACCACTCCCCAACCGTGTCGAGATCGTGCGTCGCCATGACGACGGGGAGCCCGTTCTTCACGAGCGCGCGCACGACGGCGCGCAGCGACTTCTCGGTCGCGGCATCGACGCCGGTCGTCGGCTCGTCGAGGAGCAGCAGGCGCGGTTCCTGCGCGAGCGCGCGCGCCACGAACGTGCGCTGCTGCTGTCCTCCGGAGAGTTCCGCGATCGGACGTTGCGCGAGGGCGCGCATATCCACGGCGTCGAGCGCGCGTTCGACCGCGGCGCGATCCGCAGCGCCGAACGGGCGCCAGGGGGGCAACCGCGGAAAGCGCCCCATCGCAACGACGTCCCACACGGTTGCGGGAAACGACCAATCCACGCTCTCGACCTGCGGTACGTACGCGATGCTTCCCGGCGAAACGCGGGTCGGGGAGACGCCAAAGACGGTAAGCTCGCCGGCGCTTGGTTTGAGCAGTCCGGCGATGCTCTTGAGCAGCGTCGACTTCCCCGATCCGTTCGGCCCGACGACGCCGAGCGCTTCGCCGACGTTCACCTCGAACGTCGCACCGTCGAGCGCGACGAAATCCTCGTACCGCACGACGAGGTCGCGCGCGCTGACGGCAGGCGTCATCGCATCGACCGCACGATCGCGCGCGTGTCGTATTGCAACATCGAGATATAGTTGTTCACCGACGGGTCGGTGCCGATCGAGTCGTCGTAGAGGTTCGTGACGACGCTGACGCCCGCGTCGCGCGCGAGCGCTTCGGCGAGCTTCGGGCTGTATTCCGGCTCGCCGAAGATCGCGCGCACGTGATGCGCGATCGCGAGATCGACGATCTGCCCGAAGTCGTGCGGATTCGGCTCCTGCCCCGGCGCTTCTTCGATGATGCCGAGCGTCGTGATGCCGAAGCGGTCGTCGTAGTACTGCCATGCGTTGTGAAAGACGATGAGGACGCGGCGCTGCGGCGGAATCGGCGCGATCTGCGCGCGAATCCACGCCGTCAGCCGATCGAGGCGCGCGTCGTAAGCGGCGGCGTTGCGCACGTACTGCGTGCGGTGCGCGGGATCGAGCGCGGCGAGCGCGTCGCGAATCCGCGCGACGTAATGCTTCGCGTTGACCGGATCCATCCAGAGATGCGGATTGTGGCCCTTGACCGGCAAGCCGGCGGAGCCATCGACGATCGCGAGGTTCCCCGTGTTGGCGTTGCTCAGCATGCCCTGCATCCACGTTTCCAGCCCCGCGCCGTTCTCGACGAGCAGGCGTGCATCGCTCACCATCGCGACGCTCTGCGGCGTGGGCTGGAACGTTTCCGGCGACGCGCCGACCGGAACGATGCTCGCGACGTGCACGTACTTTCCGCCGACGCCCTCGACGAAGGAGTTCAAGGTGGAGATCGTCGTCACGACAGGAATCGGCCCAGTTTGCGGCGCGTTCCCCGATGAACTGTTCGAGCATGCGGCGATCGCGGCGAGCAGCGTGAGCGCTGCGATTCGTGTCATCCGCACGAGCGACACCGCCCGACGAACTCCATCGCATGGCCGTCGAGCGTGAAACCGTGGAGCGTTCGCAGTGACTTTGCGAAGAGCTCGATCGCCGTGCAGTCCACGTCTTCGACCTTTCCGCACTTGCTGCAGATTGCGTGGTGATGGTGACGCGGCTCGCAGAGCATGTAACTCGCATCACCGGCACTGTCGATGCGCTCGGTGATGTCGCCCTTCGCTCGCAGATGTTCGAGCGTGCGGTAGACGGTCGAGAGTGCGACGCGCGCACGCGCGCGCTTCAGCTTTGCGTGGATGTCGGCGGCGGAGACAAATCGTCGCTCCCGCCGCAGAAGGTTCGCGATCTCCTCGCGCGGTCGCGTGACGTATTCGGCCCGCATGCTCATGCGTGCCTATTTGCAAATCGTTTGCAAAAATCCTTCTTAGTGAGGTGAGGGCGACGGCGAGGGGCAGCCGAGGGCCTTCGCAACGAGCGTATCGCGCCAGTACTGCGAGGTATCGGAGAAGGGCGGGAGCGTCAGGCCCACGGCAGCGGCGCGCGCGCGAATCTTCGGCATGACCTCGGCCACGAGCGGCGCGGGCGCCGGCGGAGCCGTCGACTCGTTCAGGGTCGTCGCGAGCGCGTACCACCCGCTCGCGAGCAACGCGGGCGGGACCGAGGTTACCGCGACCGGGCAGTTGAGCAGGGCGAATCGTTTGGCCGCGATGTCGGCCTGGAGCGCGTACGCCCACGCGACGACGCCGGCCAACTGATTATTGATGGGAGGGCTCTCGTCGTTCGTGCACATGTTCTGCAGGATGTCTCGCTCGAGTTGCGCCTGCTGCAGGATCGAATCGAGGTCCGCAAAGCGCTGCGTCAGCGCATCCACGTTCGCAGCGGGGGGACGCCGATCGTATGCGCGCACCTGCCGTTCGAGCGTGCCGGTGACGTTGTTGTTGCAGCGCGCGTTGATCGCCGCCACGAGCGCAGGCTTGGCAGGGCTCGGCGCCACTGCGCCTGCGGCGATTGCGAGCGCGAGAACGCCCGCCCCGGTCCAACGTTTCATCTCTTTGACAGGTGCCAAGCCCGCTGCGTATAATCCTCCGACGCGCCCGAAGTGGGCGGACCCATGGGGATGTAGCTCAGCTGGTAGAGCACTTGCTTCGCATGTAAGGGGTC
>PKZD01000066.1 GCA_003133745.1 Candidatus Tyrphobacter aquilonaris | reverse complement strand
GACTTTGCACGGCTGCTGCACTCCGCCGCGACCGGTGCGCTCGATCCCGAGGCTGCCGGTTTTTCGGAGAAGGCGTGCGTCGGCGTCGTATTGGCGACCGGCGGCTACCCGGCGACCGCGACGCCGCTGCGGGGGTTGCCGGTGGAACTCGAGGTACCTGAAGCCTGCCGCATTTTCTGGGGTGCTTCGACGCTGCGCGACGGCCGCGCCGACTCAGCCGGCGGCAGGGTTCTCACCGTGACCGCAACCGATCTCGACGTCGGACGTGCGCGAACTCGCGCCTACGATGCAATCCGAGCGCTCGCGTCGCAACTCGGAGCGAGCGATCTCACGTATCGGACCGACATCGCGTCGTAGGATCTAGTTGCCGAAACGATCCGTATAGCGAGAGTTGGGAACGAGCAGTATGCGGCTGTGCGGATAGTCGAGGTACAGATCGTAGTAACGAAGGAGATCCTGGCCGAGGATCCCATCGTAGTCATCGAGTTCGAACTTCGACGCGTCCTGCGTAAGGAAGAAGAGCCACTTCTCGTACGTCCATGGCGCGACCGTCAACGGCCCGAGCTCTATCGGTCGGTAACTCACTTCGCCGCCCACGCCTTCGAAATCGCTCAGAAAAGGAAACGAAGCCTCCATCTCCGCTCCGAGGCCGTGGTCGACGAGCGCGTCTGCATGCGCGCTCGCAAACGAGGGGAAGAGGATGCTGCGGTCCGCGCCGGTGTCGACGAGGAAACGCAGCCCCGTCGCGGGGCCGATGCGGGCGGAGATCGCCGGAATCTCGTCGTCAAGCGCGATCGGAATCGAGACCGCCGCCGGCGGCGGCGTGAACGCCTGCGGGTCGATCGCTTCGACGCTGCCGTTCACGTAGTCGATGTGCAGCACGACCGAGTCGATAAAGTCGAAACCGAGTAAGCCGGCAACGGGGGTGTCACCGTTGGCCAGATCGCCAAACGGGATCGCACGGACATGGACGTTCTGCATGGTCAGCGTCCCAAGTGTCATCGACGGAATGACGGCATCGCTCTCGACATACGTGCCGGCCGTCTCGCCGATGACGCGGCCATACTCCGTGTAGCCGAGCGCTTCAACAACGCCGCGATCGAGGGCGATTCCGGCCGCGCCGGAATCGAGTTGCAGGTTCACGACGCGCCCGCCAATTTTTATCGGGAGGATGATGCGGTCGCCGATGATCCTACCCGGAAGCGTCGAGCGGGGTGCGGAGAAGGCAACGATGCTCTTGCTTTGCGGGATCGCGAGTTGCGACGGATCGACGGGGACGCCCAAGGCAATATCCTGCAGGCGATAGTCTTCCACCTGACGCCCATCGTCGATCGAGTCCTGCGCGTGCCATGCGGTGGTGACGCCGAGTGTCGTGCGGTAGTCGTCGTATGTGACGAGATCCGAGTGTCCGTGTCTGTGGATCGCTCGCGCGTCGAGAAGCGAGGTCGCGCGATCGATATAGAGGTATTCGAGTACGCCGCCGGTGGGATCGACCTTGATCACGTATGCGTCGAACGGTTCCGTCATGTGACCGACGAGCACGATGGCACTCGACGGCCCCGTCGCCGCGCGAAAGGTCGCGTCGTCAACCTGCTCGCCGCGATGAATCCCGCGCTCCATCACGACCTCGCCGTTCGCGTTCATCGACCAGCCGCGTCCTCCCAGCGTTCCCGCCGCCTCGTGCGCCGGGCCGAGGATGGTGTCGGTCCGTTCGTCACTCCCGGATTGCAGCGCTGTTTCGGTGCCCGTCATGCCGCCGATTGCAATTGTCCAGCGCAGCACACGCGTGTCCGGGCGGCCGGGCGCGACAGTACCGCTCGCTCGCCGATAAGCGGCGAGTACACTGCTCAAGCTTACAGTCGTCGGTTCGATACCGGGCGGCAGTGCGGCAGCGGCCGAGACGCGGATTCCGGCAAGAACGACGGCGACGCCGGCCGCGAGCACCGTGCGTGTGACGGTTTTCTCAAACATTGGTGTTACGATGGAAGACCTTGAAGAAGAGCTGGTTCGGCTTGACGATAAAACGATTGTGCGGGTAGTCGATGTAGAGATCGAAGAAGCGCAGGACGTCGAAGCCGAGCATGGCATCGACGGCGCGATCCGGGCTGTAGTGCAGCGGGTAGGACGATGCGACGACGAGTACTTGCTGGTAGTCGCCCGATCCGAAGCGAAGATGGTCGGCGAGCGCAGCCCAGGCCTCGATCGTGCGGCCGAACGATCCGTTGTCGGCGAAAGGAACCTGATCTTGATGATGCTTCCCATCGCCGTAGTTCGTAAAGTCATCGTTGTGCGCGTTGACGAAGTTTCCGAAGACGATCGTGCGGTCAGACTCGTTTGCCAGCACCGCATTGGTGCTCACCGAGTTCCCAATTCCGAGCTGAATGAACGGCGTGCCGTTGTCCAACTCGATGGGAACCGTGATGCCGCCGGGGACCGGGTTCTCTGACGCGAACGCGCTCGGCGCGATGAGGCTCAGCGTGCCGTTCCAGTAGTCAATCTTGAAGACGTTGCCGGCAAGGAAGTCGTAGCCGAGGACGCCGACGACCTTCGTGTGCTCCGTCCACTGAAAGTTGAACGGCTCGGCGTCGACCGCGAGGTTCGTCGTTGTCGTGTTTCCGATCGAACAGAGCGGAATCGTCGTTTCGAACGCGACGTTGTCTCCGTTCGAAAGCCTGTCGACGTGTCCGTACGTCGGAAGACCGAGTTCGCGCGCGACCTGTTCGTCGATGATGTTTTCCGGCGTTGCCGTGTCGAGCATCATGTCGAGCCCGCGGCCGTTCACGGTCACGCGAATGATGATCGTACCGTCATCGTACATCGTAACCGGGACCTGGAAGCCTTGCTGGTAGGATGCCGTGTGCGGTGCACTCGGCGGCTGCGCAAACTGCGTCTGGTCCACGTGACCGCCGATCGCCATCGAGGTCCGTACCCAATCGTCGTCGAGTTGCGTACGGCCGTCGCTGTCGTGAATGTGCCATGCACTCGTGACGCCGTCGGTTGCCCGGAAATCATCGTACGTGTTCACGAGGCGATGCGTGCCTTCAACCTGCTCGACGCGAACGATCTGACTCGTGGAAACGTCGTAGAAGACCCATTCCGGATGGAGGTCGCCGGGGATCTTCACTTGGACGACGTAGGCCGGGTTCGTGCCCTGCGTAACGCCCAGCACGCTCGCGTCGTCCTTCGGGTCCGCGGCGTCTTCGAGCACGCGCTCGGCGATAAAGCTCGTTTCGTCAATCGTGGTCGTCGGCGAGACGAAGCCGTTGTAGTCTCGATGCCAACGTTCGCCGTTGTGCTGGCCGTATTCTTCGACGAACGGCCCCTCAAGGAGCTTCGAGTGATAATCGGTTCCGGCGCGCTCGAGGTGCTCGGTGCCGCTGATTCCGCTATCCGTGAAACGCCAATCCTCGACGACCGTATCGGCAATGCCCGCGGTTCGGACTCCGACTGCCGCGTCGTGTGCGGCGAGAAGTGCTGCGAGATGGACGGGCGCGGGCTTTAAGTTCGCCGGCGGCGCATCGAGGGATGCATCACTCGCGGAAACCGGCCGCAAGAGCGAAAGAAATGATGCCAAAAATGCGGCCCAGATCAAGGTCGTGCGCATATCGGTGCTCCCCCGTTTTAGCCACTATTCGCGCGACCTACCGTCCACTTCCTCGTGGGGCAGGCCGGATTCCGCGGTCTGGTGTAACCCACCTCGGCCCGGACGCGTTGAGGTAGGAGAAGATATGTACCGCTACCAGAATCCGCAGCAGATCGGCGCTGCAGCGGTTCCCGCGCACGCACTGCTGGCGCAGGTACTGGCCATCTCCGCGTTGGGTTTCTGTATCACCGGCTTTGGCGCGTGGCTCTTCCAAGGATTGGCGCCCGGCGTCGGCCTCATTGCGATGCTCGTCGGCTTCGGCCTGCTTTTCGGCACGATGGCCGCGCGGCGCAACGAGACGCTCTCGCTCGTGCTCTTCTACGCGTTCACATTTTGCGAAGGCGTCGGCATCGCTCCCGTCATCGGGCAGTACGTTCGGAGCATCGGCCCGGCGGTCGTCTTCGACGCGGCGCTCACGACCGGTCTGGGAATGTTCTCACTCGGCGCAATCGTCTACGCGACCGGCCTCGATCTGCGACGCTTTCAGGGATACCTCACGCTCGCGCTGCTCGGGCTGATCGTGCTCGGCGTCGTCTCGATCTTTGTCCGATTCATTCACCCCGAAGTCTATGCGTATCTCGTGCTCGCGATCTTCACGGCGTACGTGCTGATCGACTTCGCGCGAATCCGCGCGGGTGGCGACGGCGCGACGCCGGTGATGCTCGCGGTGAGCATCTACTTGGATGCCCTGAACATTTTCTTGGCCCTCCTCCAAATCTTCGGAGGGCGCCGCCGAAGTTAATGTGCGGCGTCACCGGCATTTTTGCCCCGGGACGTGACGCGGCGCGCCTGGCCTTCTTTGCGCTGTACGCGCTTCAGCATCGAGGTCAGGAATCGGCGGGAATAGCGGCTTCGGACGGGGTCTCGCTGCGTTCGCACAAGGCGATGGGCCTGGTCGGCGCAATCTTCGACGAATCGATGCTCGCCGATCTGAGCGGGCATATCGCGGTCGGCCATACGCGCTACTCGACGAGCGGTTCGTCGATCGTCGTGAGCGCGCAGCCGTTGCTCGAGCGTTCCGATCTTGGTGATTTTGCCTTTGCGCACAACGGCAACCTCACGAACACCGAGGAGTTGCGCCGAAGACTTTCACCGGCCGTGACCTTCGATGCCGGGTCGGACTCGGAGGTGCTTGCGAAACTGCTCGTCGAGGAGAAGGGCACGCTCACGGAGCGCATCGAGCGCGTGCTCGAGCGTGCGCGCGGCGCATATTCTGTCGTCCTCTGCACGCGCGACGAGCTGTACGCCTTTCGCGATCCTTGGGGCGTGCGGCCGCTCGCGCTCGGTGCCTTCGACGAAGGCGGTTTCATCGTGGCGTCGGAGTCCTGTGCGCTCGGCACCGTGGGCGCGCGTTTCGTGCGCGAGATCGAGCCGGGAGAGATCGTGCGCATCGATGCGAACGGCATCGAGTCGCGGCGGTCGGCTCGCAAGCCCGAACGGCCGGCGCTCTGCATGTTCGAGTACATCTACTTTGCGAGGCCCGATTCAGAGTTCGGCGGCCGGGCCGTCTACCTCGCGCGCTACGCGATGGGGCGCGCGCTCGCGCAGGAGCATCCCGTTGATGCCGACGTCGTGATGGCGGTGCCCGACTCGGCGGTGCCTGCCGGAATCGGCTACGCGGCCGAGAGCGGCTTGCCGTACATCGAAGGGCTCATCAAGAACCGGTACATCGGGCGCACGTTCATCAGTCCGGACCAGCCGATGCGCGCGCGCGGCGTGCAGTTGAAGTTCAATCCGTTGGTCGAGAACCTGCGTGACCGGAGGATCATCGTCGTCGACGACTCGATCGTGCGCGGAACGACGACGCCGAGGATCGTCGCGTTGTTGCGCGAGGCGGGCGCACGCGAGGTGCACCTGCGCATCAGTTCGCCTCCGATCCTGCACCCGTGCTACCTCGGCGTCGACATGGCAACGTACGCCGAGCTGATCGCCGCAAATGCCACGGTTGATGAGATTCGTGCGCACACCGGCGCGGATTCACTCGGGTACTTGAGCCTCGACGCGCTCGTTGTTGCCGCCGGCCGCCCGCGCGAGGAGATGTGTTTGGGGTGCCTAACCGGAGCATACCCGAGCGTTCCCGCAGGCGTCGGCATCCGAGCGCCCGCCGGGCAAAATTGAGCCGAAGCGCATAGGCCTTTTGGCCAACATCGAGAACGCAATCCAGCTCTTCTCAAGAGTCAGCCTATAGGAGCGTCCCACCATGATTTGCGCATCGAAGCGCCGGAGTTGGCGTGCGGTCATCCTTCCATTGCTCGGCCTCGCAAGCGTAATTGCGTTGGGGGGATGCACGGGTACGGGCACCGCGCCGAATCCGCCCTATCCTTTCGCGTATAACAGCATTCCGAATGTTGTGCTCAACAACATTCCCAGCCTCGGGCTGCAGTCCAATCACAGCAACGAGTACGGCGACGGACTCAATCTCACGCACACCGGGGCACTCTACTCGGTCAGCGTAGTGTTGAACGACTGGGCCTGCCAGACCGGCGGTGGAACCACCTGCGCGAGTGCTGCGGGAAGTACGTTCGCGGAGCCCGTCACGGTGAACGTCTACAGTGTCACCGCGACCGGCACGCGCGTAGGATCGCTCATTGCGACGAAAACGGTGACGTTCAATATCCCATTTCGCCCCTCGCAGGATCCCGTGAAGTGCACGGGAGCGAGCGCGGGCCAGTTCTACAGCACGCCCGATCAGGCGTGCAGCAATGGACTCTCCTACGTCGCTTTCTTCGATTTCACGACGGGACCGGCGATTAACGTTCCGGCGCAGATCATCGTGAGCGTGACGTATAACACGAGCACGTTCGGTTATGCTCCGTATGGCAACGGTGCGGCGTGCTTCAGCGGCCCGAACGGCTGCGCGTATGATTCGCTCAACGTCTCCGCAAGCGGGAACGGCGGTCCCGTGGGAAGCGTGATCGACGCGGACGGCGAGTTTCTCTATGCTCAGGCGGGCTACTACTGCAACAACACGCTGCCTGCAAACGAGTTCCGGTACGATCCCAGCTCGCCGCCGGACTGCTGGACGGGCTATCACCCGCAAATCGCCGTCAGACTTCGGTAAACGCCGGCTATGAGGTGACGGCTTCACTCCACTCGACATCGATAACGTCGGTTACGACGTCAGGTGGGTGGAATGTCCTGCCCTCCGCGTGCAACTCTGCGATGCGCTCGGTAATGCAGTCGCGCAAGAGTCCACGAACTTCGCTGGTCGTGCTGCCTACAGCAATCAGCGCTTCAAGGTCCAGGCCTCTGAGGTCGGTGATGCGCCCACAGTATCCAGTAGATGTGGGCGCGACGACTGCGTGATATTTCATTTCTTGCCGATTCGTCTGGAAAGGAGGTAGCGCACAAACTCCCACGCGCCTTTATCGAGTTCCTTCGAGGGATTGCCGGCGATTGTATGCTTCCTACCCATCACCGGATCCACGAAGTGGTGATGGCTTCCCTCACTATTCTTGTAGAGATAGCCGGCGCGTCTGAGCATGCGCAGGACGGTGCGAACACGAGGAGGCATGGCG
>PKZD01000076.1:22028-35173 GCA_003133745.1 Candidatus Tyrphobacter aquilonaris | reverse complement strand
GGGCTCTTCACATAAAACGAATATCACACACAAACTAGGAGTAATCGTGCCCGAATCCGTGACCCTAACGGTCGGCGGGCGCACGATGGTCATCGAAACCGGAGAACTTGCGAAGCAAGCAAACGGCTCCGCGCTGGTTCGATATGGCGACCAAAACGTCGTGCTCTGCGCCGTCACTGCCTCCGAGCGTCCTCGTGAAGGCATCGACTTCTTCCCCCTGACCTGCGACTTCGAAGAGCGCATGTACGCAGCCGGAAAGATTCCCGGCGGCTTCATCAAGCGCGAAGGACGACCAACCGAGCACGCCGTGCTCTCGTCGCGCCAGATCGATCGCCCGATTCGCCCGCTCTTCCCCGATGGGTTCCGCAACGACGTGCAAATCGTCGCGACGGTTCTCTCCATCGATCCGGAACTCGACGCCGACGTCATCGGCGTCTGTGCGGCGGGAGCGGCGCTCGCGTTTTCCGACATCCCATTCGACAAGACCGTTGCCGCTGTGCGCGTCGGCCGCGACGAGAACGGCCAATACGTCTGCAACCCGGCGCTGCCGCTCTACGTGAGCGGCGGCATGGACCTCGTCGTCGCGGGAACCGCCGACGCCGTCATGATGGTCGAAGGCGGCGCCGACGAGATATCCGAGGAGGTCTTCCTCGGTGCCGTCGAGTTCGCGCACGCCGAGGTCAAGAAAATCATCAAGTCGATCGATCAACTTGCGAAGAAGGTCGGTAAGAAAAAGCGCGAGTATCCGGTGCACTTGCCGAATGCCGAGCTCGACAAATGGGTTCGCAAGAACTTCGGCAAGGACGTCGCCAAAGCGATGCGTATTATCGAGAAAGGCGAACGCGAGCGCGCGTTCGGCCAACTCTCGATGGACGAAGCGTTGGAACGCTGCGGCAAGAAAGACGACGAGATCCGCGCGATGCTCGAGGAGCCGCTCGGAACGAAGGATTTCAAGAAGATCATCAAAGCGATGGAGGAAGAGGAGCTTCGCACGATGGTCGTCGACGAAAAGATTCGTCCCGACGGCCGCAAGCCCGACGAGATTCGTCCGATCTCATGTTCCGTGCACTACGTTCCGCGCGTTCACGGTTCCGGAGTATTCACGCGCGGCCAGACGCAGGTCTTCACTGCGGCGACGCTCGGATCGACCTCCGACGCGCAACGTCTCGACGGCATCGTCGCGCTCGAAAACAAGCGCTACATGCACTTCTACAACTTCCCGCCGTATTCGGTCGGCGAGACGCGGCCGATGCGTGGCCCCGGACGCCGCGAGATCGGGCACGGTCATCTGGCAGAACGCGCACTCCTTCCGGTCCTTCCGCCGAAAGACGAGTTTCCGTACACGCTGCGCCTCATGAGCGAGACGTTCGAGTCGAACGGCTCTTCTTCGATGGCGTCGGTCTGCGGCTCGACGCTCGCGCTCATGGATGCGGGCGTACCGATCCGCGAACACGTCGGAGGCGTCGCGATGGGTCTCATCCTCAAAGGTGAGAAGTATCGCGTGCTCACCGATATCCAAGGCATCGAGGACGCGCTCGGCGAGATGGACTTCAAGGTTGCGGGAACCAAGAAGGGCATCACGGCGATTCAAATGGACATCAAAGTCCAAGGCGTGACGCTCGAGATCATGCGCGAGGCGATGGAGCAGGCACGCAAGTCGCGCTTCTTCATCATCGACAAGCTCGCGGAAACGATCGCCGAACCGCGCAAGGAGCTTTCGCCCTTCGCGCCGCGGATGATCATCGTCAAGATCAACCCGGAAAAGATCAAGGATGTAATCGGCCCCGGCGGCAAGATCATCAACAAGATCATCGCCGACACGGGCGTTTCGAAGATCGACATCGAGGACGACGGCAGCATCTTCATCACGGCGCTCGACGGAGAGTCCGGCGAGAAGGCGCGAGCGATCGTCGAAGCGATCACAAAAGAGATCGCGGTCGGCGAAAGCTACCTCGGCAAGGTCACGCGCATCATTGCCATCGGAGCCTTCGTGCAGATCGCGCCCGGCAAAGAAGGCTTGGTGCACATCAGCCAACTCGCTCCGACGCGCGTCGAGAAGGTCGAAGACGTCGTCAAAGTCGGCGACGAGGTCATGGTGAAGGTCCTTGAAGTCGACCACCAAGGCCGCATCAACCTCTCGCGCAAGGCGCTGCTCAACGGCGCCGGCGGCGACGATGGCGGCGGCCGGCGTCCCCCGAGTGAACGTCGCGACGAGCCTCCGGTCGGCGCGAGCGCCGGACCCGGTGCGCCGCCGATGCGCCGCCGCCGGCGTCCGCAAGGCGGCCGCCATCACGGCGACGAGTAGGACGCACGCAATGCGCGCCGTGCTGGTGACCGGCGCTTCAAGTGGCATCGGGTATGCCGCCGCGCTCGAACTGCAGCGCGGCGGCTTTGCCGTCTATGCGGGCGTGCGCAATGACGGCGACGCTGCGCATCTTCGTGCGCTCGGCGACGCCGTGCACCCGCTCACGCTCGACGTGACGAAACCCGATGAGATCGCGAAGGCCGCCGAGCGCATTCGCGCCGACGCTCTTCCGCTCCAAGCGGTGATCTGCAATGCGGGCATCGCACTGGGCGGACCGCTTGAGTTCATGCCTCTCGACCGTCTCCGCTACCAACTCGAGGTGAACCTCGTCGGTCAGCTCGCGGTTGTTCAGGCGATGCTTCCGTCGTTGCGCGAAAGCCGCGGACGGCTGGTCTTCATCGGATCGATCGCCGGCCGCATCGCGCCGCCGTTCATCGGGCCCTATGCCGCGTCGAAGGCGGCACTCGCCGCGCTCACGGATGCTTTGCGCATCGAGTTGGCGTCATCCGGAAGCGGCGTCACCGTCTCGCTCTTCGAGTTCGGCGACGTCAAAACGCCGATTTGGGAGAAGGGACGCACCTCGCTCGATCGGCTCGAGCAGCAGGCGTCGCCGGAGCAGCAGCGTTATTACGGCGACATTCTCGATCCGATGCGGAACAGTCTGAAGAACGGAGGGGAGCGGGGAATGGATGTCGCCATCGCCGCGCACGCGATTTGCACGGCCGCGGTCGGGGCGCGTCCGCGTGACCGCTATCTCCTCGGAGCCTCTGCGAAGATCGGTGCGCTCGTCGCGCTGCTGCCGGTCCACACCCGCGGCAAGATATTGCGCAAGGCGATGCATCTGCCTTCGTGAGCCTGAACGATGCCGTTTGATTCACTGCACGATTTCGTCGACGCACTCGAGAAAGCCGGTCAACTCTACCGCGTTACGGCTCCGGTCGATCCCAAGCTCGAGATTGCCGAGATCACCGACCGCGTCGTCAAGGCAGGCGGCCCCGCTCTCCTCTTCGAGAGGGTAAAGAACTCGAAGTTTCCCGTGCTGACGAACCAGTTCGGCACGCATCGACGTATGGCAATGGCGCTCGACGCGGCACATCTCGACGACGTGGCAGCTCGCGTGCGCAAGCTGATCGATCTCGCGCCTCCCGGCGCTTCGCTCGGCGAAAAGGTCGGCGCAATGATGCGTCTCGCACCGCTTGCCAACGCGGTCCCCAAACCGGTGCGCAACGGCAGTTGCCAAGACGTCATCGAACGCGAACCGAACCTGCGAACGCTGCCCGTCCTCACGACCTGGCCGCTCGACGCCGGACCCTTCATCACGCTGCCGCTCGTCATCACGCAAGACCCGCACACGAAAGCGTACAACGTCGGCATGTACCGCATGCAAGTCTACGGCGCGCGCGAGGCCGGCATGCACTGGCAGCGCCACAAGCAAGGGCGCGCGCATGCCGACGCTTGGGGTGCGCGCATTCCGGTTGCGGTTGCAATCGGCACCGAACCCGCGCTCACGTACGCCGCGACGGCACCGCTCCCGCCGATGCTCGACGAGTTCGCATTTGCGGGCCTCCTGCGCGGCAAGCCGGTGGAGCTCGTCAACGCGACGACCGTCGATTTGAAGGTGCCCGCCGAAGCGGAGTTCGTGCTCGAAGGATACGTCGACAACGCCGATCTCCGCATCGAAGGGCCGTTCGGCGATCACACCGGAGTCTATAGTCTTGCGGATCGCTATCCGACCTTCCACGTCACCTGCATGACGCATCGTCGCAATCCGATCTACGCGGCGACGCTCGTCGGCAAGCCGCCGATGGAAGACGCGTGGCTCGGAAAGGCGACGGAGCGCATCTTCTTGCCGCTGCTGCAGATGATCGTGCCGGAGATCGTCGACATGAACTTGCCCGTCGAAGGCGGCTTTCACAACCTCGCGCTGATCTCGATCCGCAAGTCCTATCCCGGACAAGCGAAGAAAGTGATGAACGCGCTCTGGGGCCTGGGACACATGATGATGCTCACGCGCGTGCTCGTCATCGTGGATGCCGACGTCGACGTGCACGACGTTCGAAAGACCGCGTGGTTCGTGTTGAACAATCTCGCACCCGAGCGCGACGTCGTGATGATGCCGGGCCCCGTCGACGACCTCGATCACGGTTCGTACACGATCGCGTACGGAACGAAGATCGGCATCGACGCGACGCGCAAGAGCGCGGCCGAAGGCTACACGCGGCCGTGGCCGCCCGACATGATCATGGACCCGAAGACGCGCGCGCTCGTCGACCGGCGCTGGCACGAATACGGACTCGATCGCATCGCCGCGATGCTGCAGCCCGATTCTTGGAGCGGTCAAGGCCTTCGATGAAGGCGGCGGCGCTATTCCTGCGTGAGATCCGCGTCGAACACACGCTTTTTGCGCTGCCGTTCGCGTACGTCGGCGCACTCCTTGCCGCGCGAGGGCTTCCGTCCGGCGCTTCGTTGCTCTGGATTACCCTCGCCGTGCTCGGCGCACGCACCGCCGCGATGGCGGCGAATCGGTATCTCGACCGCGAGATCGACGCGCGCAATCCGCGCACCGCGCGGCGCGCGGTTGCGAGCGGACGGCTCTCCGGTGCCGCGATGCTCTGGGCGATCGTCTTCGGGCTGCTGCTGCTCGTCCTCTCCGCCTGGATGCTGAACCCGCTCTGCGTGAAGCTGCTGCCGATCGCCGCGGTCGGCGTGCTCGCGTATCCGCTCTGCAAGCGCTTCACNNCGGTGAGCCCGAGCGCGCTCCTGCTCTTCGTCGCCGTCACGTTCTGGGTCGCGGGGTTCGACGTCATCTACGCGCTCATGGACCTCGGCATCGATCGCGCGCAAGGGCTGCGCTCGCTTCCCGCGCGCTTCGGCGAGGAACGGGGACGCCGCTTCGCGGTTGCGCTGCATCTCGTCACCGCGATGGCGCTCGGCTGTGCGGGCTATGCCGCCGGAGCGTCGTGGCCGTACTATGCGGGCGTCGCCGCGGCTCTGCTTCTCGCCGCCTACGAGCAGAGGCTCCTGCGGCGCCCGGAGAATCTCTTCGTCTTGAACGAACGCGTCTTCACGGCGAACATGGCCTTCTCGGTATTTTTTCTCATCACGACGCTCTCGGGAGCGACGCTGCCCCGATGAAGCGCCGCGCATTTCTCGCCGGTTTCGGAGCCGCGGCGACCGCCGCGCGCGCGAGCGCGCAGATTCCACTCCATCCGATCATCCCCGGGCAGCCGACGACGCCTGCGCGTCAACTGACGATCGGCGTCAACGTTCCGCTCTCCGGAGACCTCGGCGTCTACGGCGCGCAGGTCGTGCAAGGCGTGAAGGCGGCGATCGACGAGAACAACCTCCTCTCCGCCAACATCACGCAGATCGTCTACGGCGTGCGGCAGTTCGACGACCAGAACTCCGCCGCGATCTCGGCCGGGAATGCGAGCATCGCCGCGGCGGATCCGACGATCGTCGGCTTGGTCGGCAACCTCACCGGCGACGTCGCCGTCGCCACGCTCCCACAATATGCGAACAGCGGCTTTGCGGTCGTCGTGCCGAGCGTGACCGCCCTCGCGCTCACGCAGCGCGGCTACCATAACGTCTACCGTTTGCCGACGCGCGACGATGTCGCGGGGCGCCTCGTCGCGTCGACGATCTTTCGCAAGCAGCCCTCGCATTTCGCGCTCGCGGTGACGCTCGACGGCGAGTACGGGCCCGACGTCGCGCGGGGCTTCGTCCAGCAAGCAAAGGCCGACCATCGCGACGTCGATACGATAACGCTGCCGACGAACGCCTTCGACGCCGCCGGCGCCGCGCGCGCAATCATCGCTCGCGACCCGGATTATCTCTTTCTTTGCGGAAAGCTCGCCGCTCTCGGGCCGCTCGTTCCCGCGCTCGCGAACGCGGGCTACAACGGCGCCTACGGGTTGAGCGACGGGTTCTACTCCCAGGCAACGATCACACAGTATGGCGCGCAACTTGCCAATGCCGTCGTCTACTCCTCGCTGCCGCCGCTCGATCGCATTCCGAGCATTCTCCAACAACTCACGGATCTGCGCCGAGAGATCGAGGGCATCACGGCCTTGATCGCTTACGGCTATGCCGCTGCGCAGATCATCATTCAAGCCGCATCCCGGGAAAACGCTCTCACGCGCTTCTCGCTCATCACCGCGATGCAGATGGCGGGCGGTTTCAACACGCTCGTCGGCCCCTACAGCTTCGATGCGAACGGCGATCCGCTGATTCCGAACCTCTACTTCTTCAAGATATCCGGCACGTCGTTTACGTACGTCGAGCCGGCCATACGCAACGGCTACGTCGTCTAGCGGTGGTTCGGAAAGATGCGGTCGAACTTCTCATCGGAGGTGAGACGCAGATCGCGCGCGGGCGCGACAGCGGCAGAAGTTGACGCAATATCCGCGTCTTCGATTGCGAAGGCGAAGCGAAGGCGCCACGAACCGATGTTCAGACTGAAGTGCGTTCCAAGCAGTTCCATGTTCTAGGCCTCCAAGCGCCGCCATTGCAGCAGCGATAGCACGGAATAGACGATCAGGAGCAGGAGCAGGACCCCGGCGCGCACGATTGGCGGCGACGAGAGCACGCCGAATGCGAAACCGATGCTCGGCTCGGCATTACCCGGTCCCGAGTTTGCCGAGAGATGCATGTAGGCGATCGGATCGAACAGCGTTACGACGTTGAACACGGCTCCAATCGCGTGGAAGAGCGGAATCGGTGCCGCGCTCAGGCCGACGGCGAGCGAAGGGACGACGAGAGCCGCGAACCATCCGAGTCCGAGCACGGCGCCACGACCTCGTTTCATCGAAGCCGAGGCCGCCGTCAACAGCGCGTACCACGCCAGCGGCATGACCACGCTCAGTGCAAGAACGGGAAGCGTCGCCGCGTCGAAGACAAGGCGCGGCACTTCGAAGAGCGCGGTCGCGGCAATCGCGAAGACGATCGCGAGCGCCATCGCCGCAATGATGCCGAGCGCATCGACGGCGAACATGCCCAAGGCCATCCCCGTGCGGCTCACCGGCTTGGTCCAGACAACCTCGAGATGATCGCCGTTTTCCTTCGCCAGAGGCGTCGAGAGCACCGTTCCGACGATCAGCGCGATCACCGCGGCGATCACGAGCAGAATCCGCGCAGCAACCGGCTCGTCGGTGTTGATCTGCACCATATCCGAGCCGCCGGCGAGGTGCTGCCCGTGCACGCCAAGGCTTCCGATCTGCACGTTGTTCTGATCGGTCGAGACGCCGCGCCCCGTGATCGTGATCTCCTTCCCTTGCCAGCCGCGATCGACGATGACGATATGATCGCCCTTCACCGTATCGTCGATCGTCGTACGCAGTGCGCCGTCGCTCTGCTGTTGCTGCGTTATGTGGACGCCGGGTTTTCCGGCCTCCTGGAAGATCCAGTTGTACTGTGACGCCGGCGATCCGACGGAGATGCGCAAGACCACGACGAGGGCAAAGCATACGCCCAAGACGATGGCAAGGACGCGAAGACAGTTGCGAACGCGCAGCCATTCAACATAGAACACGATTACGAACCCTCCACGACGTCGGCGGTGGCCGACGCCGGAGCAACGGCGTAGAGAAAGATATCTTCGAGGTTGAGGTCGACGATGCGGACGCCGGCCCCGCCGGCTGATTCGAGACGATGCGCGAACTCGGGAGCGCCGTCCAGCACCATCAACCGGACGATTCGGCCGCTGCGATCGACGCGCGCGAGACGCCGGTCGCCGGTCAGAGCGTCGAGCGAGTATCGCTCGTCGGGGAAGACGGCTTCGACGATCTTCCGATCCGCTTTCAAATCGTCGACCGCGCCTTCGAGAACGAGACGCCCGCGATCGACGATCGCGATGCACTCGGCTGTCCGTTCGACCTGTCCGATTTGGTGCGACGAGAAGATGATCGTGCAGCCGCGCGCCGCTTCGTTGATGATGAGATTGAGAACGTGCCGCTGGTTGACCGGATCGAGTCCGCTCGTCGGCTCGTCGAGGATGAGCACGTCGGCCTCGCGTGCGAATGCGAGCGCGACGGCGACCGCGGTTTTCATGCCTTTTGAAAGCGCGCGCGTGCGCTTGCGAAGGTCGATGCCGAAGGTGTTGAGCAGCTCGAACGCCCGCGCCGGCTTAAATCGTTTGAAGGCGCGGCGGTTCATCTCGACGTGCTCGGCGACGTTCATCCAATCGTAGAGAACGCTGCGTTCGGGCACGTAGGCAATGCCTTCGAAGAGCGCGGGCGNNTACTTCTTACTCAGGTGTGAAATCGTAATGCTCATTTTTCCTCCGGGAACCACCGGTCGAGAACGGTGTCGATGACCGTGCGCACGTCGCTGCGACTCAGTCCCATGGCTTTGGCTTCGCGAACGGCGGTTTCGACGGCCGTGCGTGCTACGTCGTTTGCGGCGAGTCTCGCCGGTGCCGTCGCTCCGTCGGTCTTGACGAAGGAGCCGCGGCCGGGTGCGGTTTCGATGACGCCGTCACGTTCGAGGTCGCGATAGGCCCGCGCGACGGTGTTCGGATTGACCGTCAGGTCGATCGCCAGCTGCTTGACCGTGGGCAACTGCTCTCCGGCTTGCAGAACGCCCAGCGCCGTCGAGCGCTTGACCTGCTCGACGATCTGCTGGTAGATCGGCACGCCGCTGCGCGTGTCGACGGTGAGCGAGACAGGCATCGAACTTACAGCTTCGGGCCCCAGCCCTGGAAAAATGAATCGTGGCGCGGCATGGAGATGGGCGCACGGTGCTCGGCGATCGCGGGGCACTGAATGGCGACGGGGACGCGATGCTCGGTGATGCTGTCGGGACGAGGGGCGAGGTAAGCGTTCAGGCGGTTCATGTTGGGGCTCCTTTGTCTTAGTGCGATGTTGTACTAGTACAATAGTACAATGCACTCCACCCGTCAAGCCCCCGCGAAAAGAATTTTTCCCTCGGCCCCCCTCTTTAGACCGGGCGCCCGAGAAGGCGAAGGCGGTCGACGCTCGGGAGCTGGCTGAAGCGAGGATCGTTGGCGACGAGAATTCGGTCCTCGGCGGTCATGCGCCCCGGGATGCCGCCATCCCGCGAATCGGCTCCCTGGCCGAGGGCGATCGACGCGAGAAGCAGGTCCTCGGGCCGGACGCTCGCCGCGCTTGCGCGCGCGATCGCCAACTCGGCATGCGCCCGCGCCGGCTCGCGCAGCCGCGTGTAGGCATAGGCGAGCAGCGCCGCCGCCTCGGCCCGGCAGCTTCGACAGCTGTTGCCGTACTGGGAGAAGCTCCGGATCGCCGCCTCGTCCTGCCCCTGCGCCTCCTGGGCCAGCCCGAGCGCGATCCACAGACCGGTGCGCTGCGGGGAGATGATCAGTCCCTCGCGAGCGTAGGCGATCGCGTCATCGTAACGGCGGTCGAAATAAGCGGCAAAACCGAGCCACGACGTCGTGGCGATCGAGAGGGGATCGAGTCCCTGGGCCGCCTGGAGTTGCACCGTCGCTTCGTTGACCCGTCCCTGCGTCAGCAGCGCCAGCGCGTACCATTCGCGCGCGGCGCCGTCGTTCGGCGCAAGCGTAACCGCGCGACGAAGATCGACGAGCGCTTCGCCGGGACGGCTCGTGTTCAGCGCGATCAACCCGAGCGCCGCGTACGCGGTGCCGCAACTCGGATCGATCGAGAGCGCTCGGCGGGCATCCGCGAGCGCGAGCGCGCGATCCGCTTGCGCCGTGCTGCGCCCGTAGTGGTAGTCGGCCATGATCTCGTAGGCGCTCGCGCGCGCGGCATAGTCCGCCGAATCGTGCGGCTGCCGCGCGATCGCGCGCGAGAAGAAGAGCACGCTGCGCATCACGCCGTAGCTCGTGCGCATCGTCAGGTAGAAGTGACCGATCGTCGAGAGCCGCTGCTCCGTGGAGATCGTCGTCCAGCGATTCTCTCGTGAGAGCCCGTGCGCCCAACCGCCGACCAGCAGCACGGCCAGCATCGCCACCGCCGACGCGGCGGCCAGCGGTTTCCAACTCCGGCGCACGGGACTTGGTCGAGACTGCGCGCGCTCGAGACGGCGCGCCGGCATTGTGAAGCGGTAGCCGCGCCGCGCAACGGTCTCAATTGCCGCCGTGCATCCGTGCGCACGCATCAGCTTGCGCAGCACGTAGACGTTTTGAATGAGGTTCGCTTCCTCGACGAAGCCCTCGGGCCAAATCCGCGCGAGGAGCTCGCTCTTGGTCATGCATTCGCCGGAGGATTCGACGAGAGCGAGTAGGGTTTCAACGACCTTGGGGCCGAGCGGAACGGAAGCGCCGTCGAGTTGGAGGAGCAAGCGATCCACATCGAGCCGGAACGGGCCGAACTCGTAGACGATCATGCGTCAAACCTTCCAACCGGGCGGCGCGCCGACCTACCGAGGCGAGCTCAGCACCGTGAGGTCCGGCCATCCGTAGACGCAATCACACCAGGCGTCGCCGTGGTGCGAGGTGACGGTCGCAAGGTGCAGCGCGCCGAGGTGTTCGTAGAAAGCGCGTGCCGGGTTCGTCGAGAGCACGGTGAGCTGCATGCCGTGCAAACCGCGCTCGCGCAGGTCGCGCGCGACGAGCGCGAGCAGCGCGCGACCGATGCCGCGCCGGTGCTCGCTTCGCAGCACGTAGAGATGGAAGAGAAAGGCGTCGTACGGCGGCCGCGGCTTCTCGTGCGCGCCGCCGCAGGCAAAGCCCACGACGCTGCGCGCGCCTCCGGCGACATAGGTGACGCACCTCGGATCGGCGAGCCGTTGCCTCCAATGCGCGATGCGGCGCTGCAGCGTCATCGCGTCGAGGAACTCGTCGGGCAGCACGCCGCGATAGGTTTCATTCCACCCTCCGACGTGCACCGCGGCGATCGCGGTGGCGTCGCGAACCTCAGCGCGGCGCGTCGTCATCTTTTCCGCGCGCCCGCAGTAACTTTACGCCCGACCACACGGCAAGCGCGGCGAGCAGCCCTCCGATGAGCAGCATGACGAAGAAGCCGAGGTATATTCCGTCCTGGAGCACCGGATCGACGTACCCCTGCGCCTGCTCGACGGCCATGAGATCGGCGTGGACCCGCAGGTAGGCGAATGCCACGAGCACCGTCCCCGAGGCGCTGAGCAAGAGGACCGAGGCGTAATGTGAGACTTCCGGCCTAATTCTCATCGGGCCGGTCCGGGTTTCGGGGGACTCCAGAAGGGCGACGCCCAAGAAGCGCCGTCCGGCCACGCGCATGCATTGCCATGGGGCTGCATTCGAGAAGGGCCGTTGGAGAACATGGGCGCCAAGAAGGTTACTACGGGTCACGTTAGAGCGTGGCTCTCCGTCAATGCAGTGGCCATTACGATTGCGGCCGTGCTGCTGCTCATTGTCGCCGCGCTGATTCGGCTTTGGCTGCACCCCGAGGTCTTGGCGATCGCGGCGTTTACGGCGATTCTTGCCTGCATCGGCGCGCTGGTGATCGCCGGCATCGGCGTGATCGGCGGGCTGCGCCGCGTCGAGGCGGCGACGAGATCGAGCACGAGCGATCTTGCTTCGGTCAAGGAATCGACGGAACGCAATCTCGCCGCGGCGCGCGAAAAGGCAGAAAGCTCTATCAAAGCCGCGCAGGACGCCGTCCAGGAGAAAACCGACACCGCCGCCTTCTACGAACGCCTCCGCTTTACGCAGATGCTCCTCGACGGCCGCGACATCCGCGAGCCGGCGGAGTGGCTCGACAATCTCTTCCTCAACAACGGCGGCGACATCCGTAAGATCCGCGACGAACTCAAGCGCGATCTCGTCTTTGGTAACCTCGATGCGACCCGTAACGCGCTCGCGATCTACAACGCGATTGCCGCGATCGCCGAGTACTTCTACTCGAACCTCGTCGTTCCCGAGATCATCCTCTCACGCATGGCGGTGCGCGCACAGCTCGCCGGGTACTACTTCGGTCCTGCTTTCAGCGCGCTCGGCATGATCAATCGCACGGCATCGCACAACGTCCAGCGCTTTCTCAACGATACGAAAGCGTACACGCGCAAGAACGAGCCCTGGCTCGAGCAGCTCGTCCCGGAGTTCTACACCGAATCCGAGGCGCAGGCCGGCGCATCGTTCCCCGTCGCGACGACGACGGGAGAAGTCGACAAGGTCGCGCAGTTCAAAGAGAGCATCGGCGGCAACGCCTGAGGCTACCGCTCTCGTAGTTTAGTCAAGAGACGCGCGCATGCGCGCCGCTACTTCGGCGGCTTGTGGATTGCCGATTCGCTCCAACCCCGTGACGACGCCATGCCGATCCTCGGCGCTGCGGTTTTGCGATAGCTTGAACTGGCCTTCCAGTCGTGAGACGGGGATCTCGAACGCGACGATCGCGCGCAGGAATCCCTCGCGCTGCTCGCCTTCGAGTTCGTCAATGCTCCAGGGAGATGTAAAGCCCGCTTCGTTGATCGCCGTGAGGCGCTGCAGCACGTCGATGACGCCATCGCGATCCTCGATGATGCGCGCGCGTCCGTACGCGTGGACGGCCACATAGTTCCAGGTCGGTACGCTCTGCCTGCTCGCGTACCAGTTCGGCGAAACATACGTGTGACCGCCCGTGAAGATCGCGAGTGCATCGCCGTCCTCCAACGCGCGCCACTGCGGATTCACGCGGGCCATGTGCGCGCGCAGCACCGTGCCGGCAGCGGTGCGGTCGATAAGGAACGGCAAGTGTGTCGCAAATGGCTCGCCGTTCACCGCGGAGACGAGCGTGCCGAACGAATGTTCCGCGATGAACGCGATCAACTCGTCGGCGTCGCCGACGCGGAAGGCATCGGGTACGTACATCGTACTCCTGCATTTTCGGCGGGACTTCCGGGTCCTTGTCGGCAACGTCAGCACCGCAAAGCATGGACGCGGACG
>PKZD01000076.1:0-21973 GCA_003133745.1 Candidatus Tyrphobacter aquilonaris | reverse complement strand
GGGACCGCGGCGGTCGAGACGGGCGGCGAATCGTGGACGCGTTCCGAGAACGGCGACCTGCGCCGTAACGATGACGACATGATGCCGGCCGCCGGCATCTTCGAGGGAGCACGCGCGCTGGAAAGCGACGAGAGCGTCGATCGATTTCTGCAGCGTTTCGCGGATGACGAGAGCATGCGAGAAACAGTCCGGGCGGCGCGTGCTTTCGTCGAGGGATTCGAGGCTGCCGATCCTGCAATTGCGAGCGCGCGGGCAATCGCGGACGAGTGGCGATCGGGCGTCGATCTTACGAGCGCGCGACCGCTCGGGGGCTATCCGCCGATGCTCGAGCGCCTGCGCAACGCGTGCGCCGCTGCGGGCGTTCAGACGTGCCTCTCAACAGTCGTGCGCAGACTTTCGTGGCGCCGTGGCGCCGTGGCCGTCGAAACGGAGAGCAGTTGGGGGGAATCGCGAACGCTTCATGCGCGAGCCGCCGTCGTGACGTTGCCCGTCGGCGTCTTGCGGCACAGCGGAGACGAAACCGAGGTCGTGTTCGACCCTGATCTGCCCGCGGCCAAGCGCGAGGCGCTTGCGAGCATCGAGATGGGGCACGCGGTAAAGGTGGCGCTCTGGTTTCGCACGGCGTTCTGGGAGCGGCTCCGCGACGGGCGCTACCGCGACAGCGCGTTCTTCCGCTGCGAAGGGCTGCCGTTCCCGACGTACTGGACGCAGTTTCCGCTGCGCAGTGAGTTGATCGTGGCATGGGCGGGCGGTCCGAAGGCGATAGCAATGAGCGGTGCCTCGCAGTCGGAGCTCATCGGACGCGCGCTCAGCGGGTTCGGGGCGTTGTTCGGTGAGCACGAACTCGCACGCGAGGAGTTCGAAGAGGGAGTCATGCACGATTGGGGCCGCGACCCATTCGCGCGCGGCGCGTACAGTTACGTCGCCGTCGGCGGCGGGAATGCGCGCGCGGCGCTCGCGATGCCCGTCGACGGCACGCTCTTCTTCGCGGGCGAGGCGACGTCGAACGATGGCCAAGGCGGCACGGTGAATGGGGCGCTCGAAACCGGCGAGCGCGCGGCCCGCGAAGCTGCAACGTCGATCGGCGCGACGGCATGATGATGGTTGAAAGCGCGTCCGCACTTACCGCGTGGTCGAGCTTCTACATCTTGACCGGTTCGGCGGCCGGCGCCCTGACCGGGTTGATGTTCGTTGTGATCACGTTGGTCACGCGGGTGGAACGGCCAGGCACCCGCGACGGGACCTCGACTTTCAGTACGCCGACGGTCGTGCATTTCTGTGCGGCACTACTCGTCTCGGCGATTCTCAGCGCGCCTTGGCATTCACTGGTCGGCCCAGCCGCGCTGCTCGGGCTCTCCGGTCTGTGCGGCGTCGTGTACGTCTTGCGCCTGATGTATCGGACGAGGCGCCTGACCGCGTACAATCCGGACCTTGAGGACTGGGCCTGGTATACGATCCTTCCATTTGTTGCGTACGGCGCAATTCTCGTCGGCGCAATCATGCTTCCCGCAATCCCGGTGCAAGCGCTCTTCGCGCTCGCGGGCGGCGTCATGTTACTGATCTTCATCGGCATTCGCAACGCGTGGGACATCGTGACGTACATCGCGGTCGGACTCAAGGACGAACCGCCGAGCTCGCCTTAGCGCTGCGCGATCATCCGGCTCGATCGCAAAAAACGCCGGGCTGTGCCCCAAGGCTGGAAACCGCCAATCTGAAGTCGAAAAGCCCGGCCATATGGCGGAGATCTCAGGCAAAGGGATGCGGTGGGCGGCCTGGAGCGTGGCCGGCGTCGTGGCGATCGTTCACCTGTTGACGGCCGATCGTTACGGCTACTTCGTCAACGAGCTGTATTTCATCGTATGCGGCCGTCACCCGGCGTTCGGGTACGTCGATCAGCCGCCGCTCGTGCCGCTGATCGCTGCGGCCACGCAGTTCGCCGGCACGCACCTCTGGGTGCTGCGTTTGCCGGCCGTTCTGGCGGCAACGCTGCTCGTGCCGCTCACCGTTGCCTTTGCAGGATTGCTGGGCGCGAGCACGCGCGGAGCCTGGCTCGCCGCGATTGCGGCGGCGAGCTCGCCGATGCTGACGGCGATGACCGCGACGCTCACGACCTCGACGTTCGAACCGCTGGCGTGGACGGCTCTCGCCTACTGCGTCACGCGCGCGATACTGCGCGAGGAGGCGAGATTCTGGTGGTTCGCGGGTGCGGTTGCCGGATTCGCCTTCGAGGCGAGGTACGGAGTGCTTCTTTGGATCATCGCGCTCACGATCGGCGTCGCGCTGACCGCGCAGCGCTCGATCTTCCGAACGCGCGCGCTGTGGATCGGCGCCGGCATTGGCGCGCTGATCGCGCTGCCGAATGTCCTCTGGCAGATCCTGCACGGCCTGCCGTTCTTAGAGTTGGTTCACAACGATAGCGCGGGCAATCTTACCGGAACGCCGCTTGTTTTCACGATCGACCAAATTTTCTCACTGAACTTCCTGCTCGCGCCACTATGGGTCACGGGTATCATCGCGCCGTTTGCTTCGGCCCGCTTTGCGCGGTTTCGCTTTCTCGCACTTGCCTTCGTCGCTGCTGCCGTGCTCGTGCTTGTAACGCACGGCAAGAGCTACTATCTTGCCGGAGCCTATCCCACGATGTTTGCGCTCGGCGCGGCGGCATGCACCGCTTTGCCGATCGTCGTTGTGGCGCTGTGGGCGGCGCTCGCAGCGGCGGACGGGGCACTCGCGATGCCGATCGTGTTGCCGATCGACTCGCCGGAGCATTTGAAAGTCGTGGTCGACAGCATGCCCGTCAAGTTACGGCCGGTCGAAGTGGCGAGTATCGGAGCGCCGCTCACGCAAGTGCTCTCGTATGAGTTCGGTTGGCGTGAGCTCGCGGATGCCGTGAGCGGGATCTATGCGTCACTGCCGGCATCGGATCGCGCGCGTGCGGCGATCTTCGCATCGAACTATGGCGAAGCGGGCGCAATCGACGTGCTCGGCACCAACCTTCCGCCCGTGCTCAGCGGCAACAACCAGTATTACCTCTGGGGCCCGCGCAACTACGACGGCTCGGTCGTCATTGCCGTAAACGTGGATCCGGCGAAATGGTCGCGATGGTGCGATTCGTTGCGCGTCGTTGCGCACTTCGGTTCGTCACCGTACGTGATGCCGCGAGAACACGACAAGCCGATCTTCGTCTGCCGCGGCATGCACCCGCCGCTCGCCCAACTCTGGCCGCAGTTCAAGTACTATGGAATCTAGATGAGGAGATCAAGAGTAATGAGAACGTATTTCCTTGCCGCCATGGCGCTGGCCGTGGCTTGCGCGTGTAACGCGATCGCCCGAGCCGACGAAGGCCCGACCTACTTCGGCGCTATTTCTCCATCCGAACAGCAGTTTGTCGAGTCGATGCAGCGCGACTTGACCAATCGCTTCCCGTATGCGAGCGATGCCGTTAGGGCCGGTTACGTGCGCTACACCGCCGCCGATGAGACCGGCGCGATCAGTTATGCGAATCGGCAATGGGTTTCGGATCCCACGCACCCAAGCCAACTCTGGTATGACAAACACGGCGATCTGCTCGGCGCGGATTTTTCAGTGCCGCGCCCAAGCGGCGAGCCGCGCCCGAATCTGTGGGGTATCAATCCGGGACGCTGGGTTGAGTTTAACGGCCACGTGCATTACGTGCTCAAGGATCCCGCGACCGGAACCCTGAGCTACGACCACTGGATTTGGAATGCGGATTTTACCGCGGCGGGAGGCAGCCTCGACAACCCGTCGGCCGATACCGTCGTGAAACTCGGCAAAGCGAACAGCGCAGCGGATGTCGTCACCATCTTCGAGTTTCCCACCATTTGGGATCTCATCGTTTGGGTGAAACCAAATCCCAACGGCGCCTTCGCCTGGGCGAACCCGGCGGTAATCCCCTAGCGCTTCAACTCTTCAACTTGCCCAGAAAGGGACTCGAACCCCCACGATGTTGCCACCACTGATACCTGAAACCAGCGCGTCTACCAATTCCGCCATCTGGGCGCGGGAACCCGGCTCGATTCGAGCCGCCTGAGGGCGGCCCTGCTGCGACGGGCCTTCGGGGAGGGGCGCGGCGACAGCGCGCCGTGAAACCCCCGAGCATGGCCTTGCGTTTGTGGAGTTCTCGCATGCCCCGAAGCACGAAAGGCGTGACCCTCCCGACATCGCGGACCGCCTTCTCGCGCGAACTCGATCCGTATTCGCGCGCCGTTACGACTGCGGCCGAACGCGTGAGCCCGGCGGTCGTCGCAATCGAAGTCGGAGACGGCCGGCGCGTCGGCAACGGCAGCGGCTTCATCTTCACGCACGACGGCTTCGTGCTCACGAACAGTCACGTCGTCTCGGGCGCCGAGCGCATCGAGGTTGCGCTGCTCGACGGCCGCCTCTTCGCGGCGGAGCGCGTCGGCGACGATCCGCACACCGATCTCGCCGTCCTGCGCATCGACGGCCGCGATCTCTCGCCGGCGGCGCTCGGGGACTCGAGCATGCTGCGGCCGGGTCAACTCGTCGTCGCGGTCGGTAATCCGTACGGTCTCGCGACGAGCGTCACCGCCGGCGTCGTGAGCGCGCTNNCTCTTGATCCGCGACGGGCGCGTCAAGCGCGGCTACCTCGGCATCGCGGGCGCCGACGTTGCGCTTTCGCCCGCGGCGATGAAGCGCTTTCACCTGAGCGACCCGCGCGGCGTGCTCGTCGTCTCCGTCGAGCCGCGCAGTCCCGCCGACAACGCGCACCTCGCGGAAGGCGACGTCATCGTCGCAATCGACAAGATGCGGCTCGTCGGCGTCGACGAGTTGCACAAGGAACTGACCACGATCGAACTCGGCCGAACGTATCGCCTCGAGGTTCTGCGCAAGGGTCAGCGCATGAACGTCTCCGTTCGCCTCGTGGAATCGCCGAACTAGTGCGGCGACTGATACCGATTCTCGGGATCACGTTCGTCGACATCATCGGTTTCAGCATGCTGCTCCCGATGCTGCCGTATTTCGTCACGCACTTCGGCGCGAAGCCGGTCGTCGTCGGCATCCTCTTCGCTACGTTCTCGCTCTGCCAACTGCTCTCGGCTCCGCTCTGGGGAAACCTCTCCGACCGAATCGGCCGAAAGTTCGTGCTCGTCACGAGCCAGATCGGCGCGACGATCGGCTGGACGATGCTCGCCTTCTCTCCAACCATTCTGTGGGTCTTCGTCGCTCGCATCATCGAGGGCGTTTCGGGCGGCAACATCGGCATCACGCAAGCCTACGTCGCCGACCTCGTCGCGCCGAAGGAACGCTCGCGCGCCTTCGCGCTGATCAGCGCGACCTTCGGCGCCGGCATGGTCTTCGGTCCGGTGATCGGCGGCGTGCTCTTCTTGCGGTACGGTTTCAAGGCGCCGTTCCTCACCGCTGCGGGCTTGCAGCTCCTCACGCTCGTGCTCACGCTCGCGTTCGTGCCCGAGTCGCGCCGCCATGAGGATCGCGAGCATCTCGGGATCCGGGAAGTGCTCGACGCGTTCCGCAGACCGGGCCTCGCATTCGTCCTGGCACAGAAGCTCGCGCTCTCACTCGGGCTCTACGGGTGGTACGCGGTGATCGCATTGTACTTGCAACGACAGTTGAGTTTCACGCTCGCGCGGACCGATTTCTTCTTCGCGATCTTCGCGCTCGCGAGCGTCGTCATGAACACGGCCGCCGTGGGCGGCGTCTCGAAACGCACGGGCGACCGCCGGATGGCGAATCTCGGCCTCGCGACGCTCGCCGCGTCGTTTCTGCTGCTGCCGTTCGTGCACGACGTCGCCGTGTTGGCGGGGGTGCTGATCCTCTTCTCCTTCGGCTCGGCGCTCGCGCAGAACGGCATCACCGCACAGATCAGCAACGCCGTGCACGACCGGGAACAAGGCACGGTGCTCAGCGTCGGTTCCTCGCTCGACTCGCTCTCGGGAATCGTTGCGCCGCCGATCTCCACCGGGCTGCTCGGGGCCGCGGGTCCGGCTTTCGCGGGGGTCGAATCGTCGTTCTTCGCGTTGGCGGCACTCGTCATGGGCCTCTTCGCCGCATACCGCAAGCCCAAATCTCACTCGACGCCCTGACGCTACGCCGTCTTGCGGCGGCGGCTCTTGCTCTCCTTTGACTCGCGGTGCGTCTCTTTGAGGCTGCGCTCGAGCACGTCCATCAAGTTGACGACCTTGCCGCGTGACGGCGCGGCCTTCTTCATCTTTGGCAGTTCCTTACCGGTAACGCGCGCATCGATGATCGCGAGCAGCTCCTCGCGGTAGCGATTCGGAAACTTCTCCGGCTCGAACTCGTCGACGCTCATCGAATCGACGAGCATCTTTGCCATCTTCAGCTCTGCGCTCGGCATCTTCTCGTCTTCGGGAAGATCGAGCGACGAGGGATCGACGATTTCGTTCGACCAGCGCATGAGATCGAGCACGAGGGCCGCTCCCGCCGGTTTCAGCGCCGCCATGTACTCCTTGGTCCGAATCACGACGCGTGCTACGGCGACCCTACCCGATTGCTCGAGCGTTTCGCGCAGCAACGCATACGCATGGCGGCCCGTCTTCGTCGGCTCAAGGTAGTACGGCTGATCGAAGAATATCGGGTCGATCTTCTCCAGCTCGACGAACTCCTGAATGTCGATCGTATGCGTCACCTTCGGATCAATGCGCTCGAAATCGGCATCGGTGAGGATGACATGCTCGTCCTTCTCGAATTCGTATCCCTTGACGATCTCGTCCCACGGAACTTTCTTCCCGTCGACGCTGCAGATGCGCTCGTACTGAATGCGCCCTTCGTCCTTGGCATGCAGCATGTGAAACGCAAGATCGTGGCTGCGCGTGGCACCCGTCAACTTCACGGGTATCGTCACGAGGCCGAACGAAATCGAACCGGACCATATCGCGCGCGGCATGCTTACCTCCAGAGTTTGCGGGCTCGTCCGATAGTTGTTCCCAACTTTGCCCGCTTCCAGCTACGCCCGCTCCAGCGATCTCCCTGCTCCTCGAGCGCCTTGGGAACGCTTCGAATCGTGTATTTGGCAAAGGCATCGGCCGGAACCGTCGTGCGCGAGCGTTTGAACGCCTCGACCTCGCTCCAGTCGAGCGGCCAGGAGACCGGCGCCCGATCGCGGGCGCGCACGGAGAACGGCGCGGTGAGGGTCTTGCCGTGGCCAACCTGGACGTAGTCGATGTAGACGGCAGCCGCACGACGCTTCGCGATCATGCGTTCCAGGCTCACGAGCTCACCGCACTGGGACGCAACGTGGCGCGCGACGATTTCCGCGAAAATCTTTGCCTGTTCGTAGGAGTGGCCGTTCGTCAACGGCACGACGACGTGCAGCCCCATCCCGCCGGTCGTTTTCACGAGCGGTGAGAGTCCGACGCCGACGAGCGCATCGCGGACCGCGAGCGTCACGATCGTGAGGGTTTTCAGCGTGCACTGCTCGCCCGGATCGAGGTCGAAGAGCACGAAGTCCGGCTCGTCGATGGAGCCGACGCGCGAGGTCCACACGTGCAAGACGATCGCAGCGAGGTTCGCGAGATAGACGAGCGCCGGAGCCTCGTTGCAGAGCACGTAGGTGATCTTCGAGCGCGTGCCTCCGGGGCTCGGCAAGCTGGCGCGCTGCACCCAATCGGGCATGCCTTTGGGCACGTTCTTTTCGAAGAACGAGCTTGCGTCGATGCCGTTTGGGAAACGCTCGAGCGTCAGCGGCCGATCCGTGAGATGGGGAATCATCGCACCGGAGACGCGCTCGTAGTACGCGATGAGATCGCGCTTCGTGTAGCCGTCGCGCGGCCACAGCACTTTATCAAGATTCGAGAGCGAGAGCGTTCGGTTCCCGACGCGCGTCTCGATGCGTTCCGCTGCCATGCCGCTAACGCTTCACGCCGGGCGCTCGCGCACGACGTCCTTCGCATCCTTATCCGTGCGCAAACCGAGGAATGCCGCCTGACGAACGTACCCGTCGCGCGTCCATTCCGCGAAACGCACTTGCGCGACGAGTTTCGGTTCGACGTAATGCGCGCCCCGTAAGACGTCGCCTTCTGCAAACGGCGAACTCTTGCGCGCGATTCTCTTCAGCGACGCGTGCACGTCGCGCAAGACGCTCTCGGAGAAACCGGTGCCGACATTGCCGGCATACCGCAGCTTCTTTCCCTCGTGGACGCCCAATAAGAGCGAGCCGAAGCCCGTGCGCGAGCCCATCGGCTCGGTCCAGCCCCCGATCACGAGCTCCTGCTCGAGGTGCGCCTTGATCTTCAGCCAGTCGCGGGTGCGGCGCTCTTCGTACGGCGAGTCCCGCCGTTTCGCGACCATCCCCTCGAGACCGCGCTTGCGAATCTGCTCGAAGAACGCGATGCCCTTGCCGGCGATGTGCTTCGAATACAAGGCCAAATCCGTGTCACGGATGAGCGACTGCAGAATCGACTTGCGCTCTTCGAGTGGAGACGCGCGCAGATCGCGGCCATCCGCGTAGATCAAGTCGAACACGACGTAGACGAGCGGCGCGCGCGTCTTCGCCGCCTCCTGCAAACCCTGAAAGATCGAGCGCCCATGCGAATCCAGACTGCAGATCTCGCCGTCCACGACGATCGGAATCGACGAGAAGGCGTCGGCGAGGCCTGCCATCTGCGGAAAACGCGCGAGCAGATCGAGTGCGTTGCGCGATTTCAGCGAGAGTTTCCCGGCCTCGTCGATGCTGCAGATCGCGCGATACCCATCCCATTTGATTTCGAAAAGCCAGTCCTCGTTGTCGAAAGGCTCCGAGACGAGCGTCGCGAGCATCACCGACTTGAGAGCCGGAATGGGATCGCGCTTCGACGCCGTGCGCGGCGCCGCGGCGTGGCGATCCTTCGGACGAGACGTCCACGTCCGCGACTTCGGATCTCGTCCGATCTCGGCAAGCGTCTTGCCGCTCTTGACCGAACGCGCGTGGCGCGCGAGGTCCCACGACGACTTCGCATACTCGTCGCGGTCCTTGAAGAGCAGCCACGGGTCGCCACTCTCGCCTTCGCGCGGCTTGATGCGAACGAGCGTGAAGAGTCCCTTGAGCTTCTCGCCGTGCATGATGAACTTGGTCTTGCCCGCTGCGATCTCGCGCGCCGGGTCCGTTCCCTCGGCGAGCTCGTACGTTCCCTCGTCCCACACGATCACGCTGCCGGCACCGTACTGGCCTTTGGGAATCGTACCCTCGAAATCGCGATAGGAGAGCGGGTGATCCTCGACGTGCATCGCCAGACGCCGCTCGAGCGGGACGAGCGTCGGTCCTTTCGGCACCGCCCAGGATGCGAGCATTCCCCCCGCTTCGAGACGAAAGTCCCAATGCAGGCGCGACGCATGGTGCATCTGCACGACGAAGCGGAAGCGCTTCGAAGCGCGCGTACCGCGCGCGCGCGTTCCAGCCGGCTCCGGCGTCTTTCCGAAGTCGCGTTTTGCGCGATACGCTTCGAGCGATCCGGAACTGCGCGGCTTCTTCGTCGCTTTCTTGCGCGACGTCTTGCGCGATGCCACGGGCTGTCGACCTCCTATGTAAGCGAGCGTCTTCCTCCGACGCTTGACCTCTTCCCGCAGGCACGCAAATGCAAACGCTACGAAGCGGCGAAGCCTGGTGCATGCCCGAGTTCCGCTTCTCCCCACGATCGAATCGCGCGCACGAGATTCCCTGGTCACCGTGGGATGCGCAGGCGTTTGCGCGCGCGCAACGCGAAGGCAAGCCGATCCTGCTCTCGATCTCGGCGGTNNACTGGTGCCACGTCATGGACGAGACGACGTACTCCGATCCCGCGGTCATCGCAAAGATCGCCGACCGCTTCGTACCGGTTCGCGTCGACAACGACGAACGTCCGGACGTGAACGCGCGCTACAACATGGGTGGCTGGCCGACGACCGCATTTCTCGCCGGCGACGGAACGACGCTGACGGGAGCGACGTACCTTCCGCCGCCGCAGATGGAGCGCGCGCTCGATGAGGTCGCAAACTGGTACGCGGAAAACTCGCAAGAGATCGCCGAGCATGTCGAGGCGCTCCGCGCCTCGCGCACGCCCGCCGAGCCGGCGGATCCCGAGGCATTGCGCGCCGAGGGCGTGCGGCAAATCGCGGACGCCATCGCAGCGACCTTCGACGACGAGTGCGCGGGCTTCGGCGATACGCCGAAGTTTCCGCAACCTGAGCTGCTCGAGTTTCTCATCATCGAATCGCAGGCGACGGGCGAGGAGCGTCTGCACGGCATGGCGGTGCGCACGCTTGTCGCCATGGCCGACGGCGGCATGTACGACCACGTTGAGGGCGGATTCTTTCGCTACTCGACCACTCGCGACTGGTCGGTGCCGCATTTCGAAAAGATGGCCGAAGAACATGCCGGGCTCATTCGCGTGCTGGCGCTCGTGCTCGAACGCTCCCGCGCGCACGCACTGCGCACGACGCTGCGCTCCACGTTAGACTACGTCGCCAACGTGCTCCGCGATCCGACGAGCGGTTTGTTTGCCGGAAGCCAGGATGCCGACGAAGAGTACTACGCGCTGCCGCTCGAAGAGCGCCGCACGCACGGCGCGCCGTACGTTGACCGCACCGTCTACGCCGATCGCAATGCGGCGCTGGCAGGTGCGCTCTGCCTCGGCGGCGCTGCGCTCGAAGACGATGCGATCGTCGCATTCGGGATCGCGGCACTCGACGCGCTGCACGATCGCATGCGCGACGCTGATGGCCTGCTCTACCACGTCCGGCGCCCGGATGCGGCGCCGAGCGTTCGCGGTCTGCTCGGCGACCAGTCCGCGTATCTGCGCGCACTGCTCGATGCGCACGAGGTCACCGGTGAAGCGCGCTTCCTGGAACGCGCGGTTGCGCTCGTCGATCCGCTCGAGTCGTACTTCGCCGCCGCTGACGGCGGGTTCCACGACCACGCCGGCATCGAGGAGCCGCTCGGGCGCCTCGCATTGCCGGATCGACCGATCGTCGACAACGCGATCCTCGCGGAATCCTATCTTCGCCTCGCAGCCCTCTGCGCGCAAGAACGGTACCGCGCGACGGCGGAGCGCACGCTGCTCCGCTACGCGCGAACCTTCACGAACGCCGGACCGTTTGCGGCGGCCTACGCGCGGGCGGTGCGCCGCTTTCTCTCACCCGAGATATGCGTGCGCGTCGTTGGAACCACCGAGGAGGGCGCCGATTTTCGGGAAGCGGCGCGGCGCCTGCCTTCACCCTTCGTCGACGTGCGCAGCGTCGAAAGCGATCGCGCGGCGACGCTCGACCTTCCCGCGCAGCCGACGCCCGCAGCCTATCTCTGCACATTGCGCACGTGCGGCCCACCCGTACGCTCCGCCACCGACCTGCGCGCCGCGTACGACGCCATCGGCGCTCATGACGACCGCAGGAATGCGCTCCAGAACCAACAGCCCCACAATCCAACGAGCACGGAGTAGACGATGAGCGCCATCCCCCAGCGTGGCAGGCGCTCTCGCACGCCGAGCATCATGATCGCGACGAGAAAGGGCTCGAAGTCGAGCGCGTGTCGCATCCCGAACTGCGCGTATCCGTTGACGTAGTACAGAAAGTTTGGAAGCGCGGTCAAGAACGCCGCAATCAGGAGCGCGCAGACGAGGCGCGCGGGACTGCGCGCGAGGAAGCCGAGGATCAGCGCCGGGCTCGTCCACGTCAGCGCAACGCCGCCGTAGCTCGGCACGATCCACGGATACCTGCCGATCCACGTGGGCCACGCAACGAAGAACGACTGGAGTTGGTACCCGAGATACTGCAATGCAAACGGCGATCCCGTCGGCATGCCGGCTTGGTCCTGGTGATACCACGTCGTGTAGCCGATGTCGCTCCACGTTCCCCAGCGTGCTTCATTGTAGAACACCCAGAGCACCGCGACGGGAACGAGCAGGCCGGCGAAGGAGAGCAGCGCGCGGCGCGCGCTCGGTGCGAGCTCGAATGGCCGGTCGGGATCGGTTGCGAGCAAGTACGCGTAGACCGGCAGCGCGAGCACGAGTGAGAAGCGCGATTCGACGGCGCACGCAGCCCAGAGCGCGACGAGCCAGCCGCGCCGCTTTCCCGCCAATTCGACGAGCGCGAGAAACGTGAAGCAGACGGCGCAGACGTGCGCGATGAACCATACGTCGCCGAGCATCGCGCACCACAGCAAATCGGTTCCCGCCAAGAGGAAGGCGCAGATCCACGCGTTCGTCGCACGCGGTAGAGCATAGCGTTCACCGAGCTCCCACGCAGCGCCGACCGCAACGGCGGCGAGGAGCACGGCGAGCAGCGTTTGGTTCGCATCCTTAAATATCGCGACGACGGGCAGCAACAGCAGCGCCGGTAACGGCGCTTCGATGACATAGTAGTGGCCTTGATAGAGCAACGCGTCGATGTACGCGCCCGGCCAGTCGATCCAGACGCGCCCGTCGAGCAAGGCGCGTGCGAGCAGCACGTAATTGTTGTACGGCGTCGAGCGACCGTGCGAAAGGATCAATGTTACGACGAACGCCACGGCGCCCGCGATGACGCAGCGCGGGATGCGTTTCACCGCGGCACCAGCCGATAGATCAGCGCCTGCGACCGGACGGCGGCGAGCCGATACCCCGGTACCTCGTCGGGGGGTTCCCCGATCGCGAAGACGGGGCGCGTCGCGGCCCAGCGCGGCACCTGGTCTGCGACGTCGCTCAGCCATGCCGCCTCGACGATGCGCCGATCCAACGAGTGCTCGACGTACGCGGCGTAGGCGAGCGGCGGCGCATCCTCCCAATTGGCGACGAGCACGGCGTTTCCGGGGGTGGCGTGTTGCACGCCGGAGATCAGCGCGCGCGCGCTTGCATCGGCGGCCTCCGTGAAGATCCAGCGGTTTTCGACCAGCAGCGCACAGGCGATTCCGGCAAGGATCACCGCGGGAAGCACCCGTGCGCGCGGCAGGCGTTGCGCGAGCCACGCCGCCGCTTCGCCGATGAAGATCGCGGCCACGATGAACGACGTGAGGAAGTAGCGATTCGGATCCGATTCCGGCGGAAAGCCGATGCCGAACGGAATACACGCGATGCCGAAGAGCACGAGCGCGATCGTCCGGATGCGATCGCGCAGCGCGCCTGTGACGACGCCCGCCGCTGCGACGATGGTGCCGAACGGCGTGAACTCGTTTACGAACTGCACAGCATACGCGGCCAAGCCCGTGCCATACGTGCTTCGCGAAAAGAGCGCGTGAAAGCCGCCGGAGACGTCGAAGTCGCCGCCGCCGGCAAGGGCCACGAAGCCGCGCCACGACGCGGGATGATCGTAGTCCCAAAATGCGCCTCCGATCGGCAATCCGAGCGACCGCGTCGGATCGAGCGCGTGCGCGGTCACGTAGGCGCTGCGCAGCGGCAGGTATGGATACCAGATCGCGGCTGCCGCCAGCGCAAGCAGCATCGCGACCGCGGGCTCCCAGCCTTGCAACGCGTAGAGCCGCGCGACGAAGAGCAGCAAGAGTCCGGGCAGCAGCAGCACGACGACCGGATGTACCGCGAGCCCGACCCCCCACGCGAGAGATGCGAGGTAGAAATCGCGGCGCTGCTCCGTCCGATACCAACGCAGCGCGAAGAAGATCGTCGCGGCAATCGTGAATGCGGCGAGCGCGTGGACCTCGGCGCGCGCGCCGCGCGTCCAGGCGATCGAGCCGAACGCGAAGATCCAGGCGCATCCCGCCGCGATCCACGGATTGTCCGCTTCATCGTCGACGCAACGCGCCACGAACCACGCCGCGCCGCTCATCGCGAGCGCGCTCATGAGGCTCATGCGAAGTGCGACGGAACCAAACGGCAGGACGTGCGAAAAGACGAACCCAGAAACCACATACGCCGGAAATCCGGTTGGGTGCGCGATGCCGAGTATCCACGGCACGGTATCCATTTCGCCGGTATCCCAAAACCATACGTCGCGGCGGGCGCTGAGGGCGTAGACGAGGAGCGGCAGCAGCCACGCGAGGACGAGCGGCCACCGCCCTTTCACGAGAGCGCCATTAAAGGAACGTCGAGCGCGGCAGCACCGCCGGAAAGCGATAATCACCGAACGTGATCCGCTCGCGCGCCACGCCGCCTGCGACAACCGCGCTCACCGATGCCGACGTCACCATCCAGTATCCGCCGAATGGCGCGAACTCGATCCTTCCCGAACCGCTCGCGGTCACGCCGCTCGAGTGAAAATCGACGGCGCGAGGCAAGAACGATTCACCGTCGATCGTCACGCGATCGATGGTGAAGCCGGAGGTCGAGCGTATCAGCGGCATCGCCTCGTAGACGTAGTCGAGATGGTTGCCGTCTCGAACCGCATCGAGAAACAACAGTTCGTAGGCATCGGTCCTTGGCGCGAGCGCGGCGACCGCATAGATGTCCGCATGGCGCGCGATTCGCACGATCTTGTGGCGCAATGGCACGCCGTTGACTTCGAGCGTCTCGTCGCGCATCTCGATGCCGCTGCGATAGATGCGGTGGCGCTGTTCGATGTCGGAAGGCCCCGCCTGCGAAACGCTGTACGTGAAGATCTCGGCCTTCGGCGCGACTGCGTTCGCAAGCGCCGCCGTGTACCGCTCGAGTACCACCTGTGAATCGAGCGGCGCGGGCATCACGCCGAGCAACGCCGCAAGCAGCGGCAGCGCAACGATCTTCACGAGCCGAGCACGGCGTCACGAATCGCGCGAATGGCCGCACTTGCGCCCTCCGGCTTGCGGCCGCCGCCTTGCGCCTGCGCCGCCTGTCCGCCGCCCTTTCCCTCGACGAGCGGCGCTGCGAGCTTCACGAGATTGCCCGCGTGCACGCCCGATTTCACGAGATCGTCGCTTGCCGAGACGACGAGATTGACGCTCTCGCCGTCGACGCCGGCGAGTGCGATGACGCCGCTGCGCATCCGCGTGCGAATGGCTTGGCTCAGGTGACGCAGCGCTTCCGGTGTCGCCTCCGGCACGACGGCGCCGACGAAGCTGCGATCGCCTTTGCGCTCCGCGGCCGCAACGTACGCTTGCGCGTCCTCAGCGGCGAGGCGAGCGCGCAACTGGCCAACCGCCGTCTGCAGATCCTTCACTTCGCGCTGGAGCTTCGTGACGCGCTCGCCCAGCTCGTCGGGCGTCGTCGCGAGCGATGCCGCCAAGTCGCCGACGAGCGTTTGTTGGCGCTCGACAAACGATTCCGCGGAGGCCGAGACGCACGATTCGATGCGCCGGATGCCGCTGCCGATCGAAAACTCGTTGAGGATGACGAAGAGCCCGAGCTCACCCGTGGAGTGCGAGTGCGTTCCGCCGCAGAACTCGACCGACGGGCCGGCCTGCACGACGCGCACGCTCTCGCCGTATTTCTCGCCGAACATCCAGATCGCGCCGGTCGACTTCGCCTCCTCGACCGGCAACTCGCGCGTGACCAACGTGGAGTCGTCGCGAATCATCTCGTTGACGCGCCGCGCAACCGCGAGACGCTGCTCTTGCGTCAGGCTGCCCGACGTCCAGCGGAAGTCGAAGCGCATGCGATCGATCCCGACCCACGATCCGGCCTGCGCGACATCCTCGCCGAGCACGTCCTTGAGGGCGCGTTGCAGCAGGTGTGCGGAGGTATGATGGCGCCGAATCTCGCGCCGCCACCAGTCGTGCACGACGCTGCGAACCTTATCGCCGACCGCAGCCTCACCCGAGACGACGACACCGTGGTGCGCGATCGCATCGCCGAGATACTGCGTGTCTTGTACGTCGAAGACGAGATTGTCGGAGAGAATCGCGCCGCGGTCGCCGATCTGTCCGCCGCGCTCGGCGTAGAACGAGGTACGATCCAGCAGAATCGCACCACGCTCGCCCGTCGCCAAACGATCGACGGACTTCTCCTCACGCAGTAACGCAACGATCTTACCGTCGCCTTCGAGCCCTTCGTATCCCGTGAACTCACTCGAGATCGCAGGCAACTCCGCAAGCGTCACGACCGAGCGCTTCGACGCCGCGTCGCGCCGCGCGCGCTCTCGCTGCTGCTCCATCTCCGCGTGAAAGCCGGCTTCGTCGATCGCGACGCCGCGTTCGGCTGCGATCTCGCGCGTCAACTCCATCGGAAAGCCGTACGTGTCGTGGAGGGTGAAGACGTCGGTGCCGGAAAGCATCTTTGAAGAGAGCAGTCGATCGAGCATCGCCATGCCGCGCTCGAGCGTGCGCTCGAAACTCTGTTCTTCTTGCGCGAGGATGCGCTTGATGCGATCTTGGTGCGAACGCAACTCGGGATAGCCCGGCGAGAGCGAGGTCACGACCGCCGGGATGAGATCGGTCAGGAAGCCGCTCGGGTAACCGAGAAGCCGCCCGTTGCGCACTGCGCGACGGATCAAGAAACGCAGGACGTAGCCGCGGTCGGTGTTCGACGGAAAGACGCCGTCGTTGATGAGGAAGGTCGCGGCCCGCGCATGATCGGCGACGATGTTGCGCCGCACGCCCGAGGCACCGCCGTCGGGCATCGCGGCGATCAAGTCCGTAAAGAGATCGGTCTCGTACATCGAGACCTTGCCGTTGCAGATTGCGAGCATGCGCTCGAGGCCGGCGCCGGTATCGATCGCCTTGCGCGGCAACTCGGAGAGCCGGCCGTCGGTGCCGCGGTTGAACTGCTGGAAGACGACGTTCCAAAACTCGATATACCGATCGCCCTTGTTCGGACCGGTGTCGTCGGCTCCGCTCGCATTCTCGACCCCGCTGTCGTAGAACAACTCCGTCGAAGGCCCGCACGGCCCCGTCGGGCCCATCGTCCAGAAGTTCTCTTCGTCGCAGCGCGTGATGCGAGCGGCGTCTAATCCAATCTCGTCGCGCCAGATGCGCTCAGCTTCGTCGTCCCCGGTGTGCACGGTGACGTACAGCTTCGCGGGATCGAGTTTGAGAACGCGCGTCGAGAACTCCCAGGCGTACGCGATCGCCTCGCGCTTGTAGTAGTCGCCGAAACTAAAGTTCCCAAGCATCTCGAGGAAGGTTCCGTGCCGCCCCGTGCGCCCGACGTTTTCGATGTCACTCTTCGCTCCAGCGACGCGGAGGCAGCGCTGCACGGTCACGGCGGATGGCGCGGGCGCCGGCCGATCGCCGAGAAAAACGGGGACGAACTGCTCCATTCCGGCGATCGTGAAGAGCGTCGTCGACATCTCGTCCGGGATGAGGCTCGCCGACGGCAAATGCACGTGTCCTTTGGACACGAAGAAATCGACGAAGGCCTGCCGCAGCTCCTGACTTCTCATGCGATTACGCGTCCAGACTTATCGCGGCGGCACCCCACTCTCCTACCCAGCGCTATGCCGAAGAGCAGTTACTCCTTCAACACCGCGCGAAGTTTGTCGAGCGCCTTCGCTTGGAGGCGCGAGACGTGCATCTGCGAGACGTTCAGCCGCTGGGCGATCTCCGTCTGCGAGATCGACTCGAAGAAGCGCAGGTAGATGATCACGCGCTCGCGTCCGGAGAGCACGGTAAAGGCGCGTTCGAGATTCGCCCGGTCTTCGAGCAACTCGAGGCCGGAGTCGGTCATCCCGACGGTATCGGCGAGGGTCTGCGAGCGCCGATCGCCGTCGCCCGAGATCTCGGAGTCGAGCGAGAGCAGATTATATGCCTGACCCAACTCTTGCGCTTCGAGGATCTCCTCTTCGCTTGCGTCGAGATGCTGCGAGAGTTCCGCAACCGTCGGACTGCGGCCGAGTTGGACGGCGAGCTTCTCGCTCGCGCGGTTCACGGCGAGATTGAGCTCCTGGAGGCGGCGCGGCACCTTCACCGCCCAGCCCTTGTCTCGGAAGTAGCGCTTGATCTCGCCGACGATCGTCGGCGTGGCGTACGTCGTGAACTCGACGCCGCGATCGAGTTCGAAGCGATCGATCGCTTTGAGCAATCCGACCGTGCCTACTTGAACGAGATCGTCGAGTGGTTCGCCGCGGTTCGAGAACTTCAAGGCGAGAAAGCGCACGAGGTTCAAGTGGGCGACGACGAGATCGTTCCGCAGCTCCTCGTACAGGGGATCGGGGCGGTCGGGCGCGGCGTCGTGACGTTGCCGCGTCTTCGCGAAGCGCGCAAATATCAGTCGCGTCCGCTCGCGATTTGAGCGAACCTCTTGACTTCGCTGCGGCATTTACGCCGGCAGGCGCTTGAACATGACGAGATCCGCGCCACCCTCGTCGTGCGCATCGTAGTCGACGGTATCCATCAATGCACGAATCAGGAAGACGCCCAAGCTGCCTGCGGCGGATTCGTCGGCGTTCGTCACGTCGACGACTTCGGGCTGGACTGGGCCGCCGAAGTCGCGAACGCGAATTCGCAATCCGTCGGCCACGCTCTCGCAGATGATGTCGATGCGGCTGCCGCCGCGCGCGATCGTGCTGACGAGTGCCTCGGCGACCGCCAGTTTCACGTCTTCGATCTCCTCAATCGAAAACTGCAGCCGCGATGCCACGGCTGAAACGGCGAGCCTCGCGATGGAGACCCACTCTGCCTTCGCCGGAATGCGCAGTTCGACGACGTCGGTCGCCACCTCGCGCGAAACCGGCTGGGTCACACGAGCGCCTTCATTGCGGCGTCCTCATTGTCGAAGATGCCGAAGATCATCACCAGTCCGGTGATGTCGAAGATTTTCTTGATCTGGGGATTCGTGCAGACGAGATTGACCGAACCACCGTGCTCGCGCACTCGCTTGAGGCCGCCGATGAGGACGCCGAGTCCGGTCGAATCGATGTATCGCACTTTCTCGAGATTGATCACGAGATTGTAGACGCCGCGGTCGATCAGATTACCGATCGCGTCCTTTAGCTTCGGCGATGTGTAGACGTCGATTTCACCCGCAAGATCCACGACGGAACAATCGCCTTTGCCTTCACGGACCGTGACCTTGATGTCCAAGAGTTCGCTCCTATTCGTCGGGTCTAGGTTGCAGTTCGTCGCGCAACCGATCGGCGCGCGCACTTCCTTCATCGACCGCGGCTCCGAAGTTGGTGCGCGCATTCTCGACGACTTGACGACCGCGCTCGTAGAGATCGGTCGCGTTCGTCTGCCACTGCGTGGTTGCGTCCGCAACGCGCTCGCGAACGTCGGAGACCTTTCCGCGCAGATCGCCGGTCGCGTCCTTTGCGAAGTTCGTCGCTTCTTTCGCCTTGCCGATCAGGATGTCGCGCGCATCTTCACGGGTCAGCGCGATGGCGACGACCGCGCCGATTGCCGCGCCGACGACGAAGCCGCCAAAAAAACCGCCACGCGTATCACTTGCCATGGTGTATCAACTCCTCGGACGTGTCCTTTGCATTCTTTCCCGTAACCAAGCGGCGTAAACCGGCGCTGAGGCCGCTGAGCGTCGCTCCGACGTTGACGATGGCGGGCGAGAGGGCCTCTCGCACGAGGGTCGTCGTGCCCGATACCGATTTTGCCACGCTCTCGAGGGATGCGACCGCGCCCCCCAACCTTGCGAGCGTCTCGTCGGCTGTGCCCGCGATCCCCTCGACGTGCTCGAGGGCCTCGCCGACGGGCTTCCCGAGGCCGGCGATCTGCCGGTCCACCTCGTCGAGCGTCGTACGCAAGCGCGTGAAGACGCGCGCGAGCGCAAACATTGCCGCGAAGACGCCCGCGCCGATGAGGAGGACCCCGACGCCCACGCCGGTGTCGAGAACGCTTGCCCAATCCATGTCCGGTCCGCCGCCTTCCGGGGCGATGCGCCTATTCCCCTCTTCGCAGTTCCGCGACGGCCGCGGGGACGATCTGCAGGGTGCGCTCGATTTCATCCGACGTCGTCGTGGGACCCAGAGAGAAGCGGACGGCTTCGCGAGCGTCGCCGTCTCCGAGCGCGGCGACGACGTGACTCGGCTCGGCGACGCCGGAGGTGCAGGCAGCCCCGGGCGAGATCGCGATGCCCTCGAGGTCGAGTCGCACCGCCATCGCCTCGGCGGTCACGCCGGAAAAAGCGAGGTTCGTGAGGTTGGGAAGGCGCACGGCACCCGCGCCATTCACGCGGCTCCGTGCGATCGTCGCGAGCAGATGCTGCTCGAGTCGATCGCGCATGGTGGCGACTCGCGGCCCGTTCTGCGTTCGCCGCGCCTCCGCGAGCTCGAGTGCGACGGCGGCTCCCATCACGCCCGCGAGATGCTCCGTTCCAGCGCGCCGTCCCGCTTCCTGACCTCCACCGTACACGATCGGAGCGATCGCGCTTCCATCGCGCACGTAGAGGACGCCGACGCCGGCGGGGCCGCCGAACTTGTGCGCCGAGAGGCTCATGAGATCGACGGGCAGCGCATCGACGTCGATCGGCAACCAGCCCGGTGCCTGGACCGCGTCACTATGAAACGGAACGCCGCGACGATGCGCGATCGCAGCGAGCTCTGCGATCGGTTCGATGCTCCCGATCTCGTTGTTCGCATACATGACGCTCGCAAGTGCGGTCTCCGGTCGCAGCGCGGACTCGAAGCGCTGCGGGTCGACGACGCCCGCTCGATCGACGGGCAACAACGTCACGTCGTATCCTGCGCTCTCGAGCGACTCGAGTGCCCGAAGCACGGCATGATGCTCGACTGCGCAGGAGACGATGTGACGTCCCGGACGCAGTCGTGCCGTGCCGAAAATCGCGAGCGTATCCGCCTCCGATCCGCTCGCACAGAAGACGATCTCCCTGCGCTTGGCTCCAAGGCAGGCGGCAATGCGCTCGCGTGCCTCGTCGAGCACGGCCCGAGCGCGACGCCCCTCGAAATGAAGCGAACTAGCGTTCTGCGGCGCTCCCGCCAGGAGCGGCATCATCGCTGCAAGCGCCTCGGGCAACAACGGGGCGGTCGCCGCGTAGTCGAGGTAAATTCGCGTTTGGGTCACAGGGCTTTCCAAGGGGCCGGCGCTACGATTCTCCCGTGCGAAGCTCCATTGCACACTCCGAGAAGTAGCAACGGGAACCGGCGGTCCGAGGTCACTCGGACCGCCTTTTTTCTGCGCCTTGCTCCCCCGGCTCGTAGTAGGTGCGGCCGGTCAGGTTTTCCGGAAGGAACGTTTGTTCGGCGCCATAGTCCTCGTGCGAGTAGTGATAGTCGCGGCCATATCCCAATTCGCGCATGAGGCCGGTCGATGCATTGCGGAGATGCAGCGGAACCGGTTCGTTGCGCGTTCCCTGCACGTCCGCCATCGCGGTGCCGTACGCGCGACCGACGCTGTTGCTCTTCGGCGCGGTCGCGAGATAGAGCGTCGCGTGCGTGAGCGCAAAGAAGCCCTCCGGCATGCCGACAAAGTGCACGGCACGTTGCGCGGCGACGGCAACCTGCAACCCGTTCGAATCCGCTAACCCGACGTCTTCGGAAGCGAGGATCACGAGGCGCCGCGCGATGAAGAGCGGGTCCTCGCCCCCGTCGATCATGCGCGCGAGCCAGTAGACCGCGGCATCGGGATCGCTGCCTCGAATCGATTTGATGAAGGCGCTGATCGTGTCGTAATGCGCCTCGCCGCCCTTATCGTAGAGGCTCGCGCGCCGTTGCATCGCATCGAGCACGAGCGCGCGGTCGACGACGCGCACGCCCTCTTCGCTCGGCGCGGCGGAGACAGCGAACTCGAGCGCGTTGAGCGCCGCGCGCGCGTCGCCGTTCGCGAGGCCGATCAGGGTCGCGCGCGCCTCTTCGTCCAGACGAAGCCGCACCGCGCCGAGGCCGCGCTCCGGATCGGTGACGGAACGATCGACGATGCGGCCGACGTCGTCATCGCTGAGCGATTTCAGCACGAAGACGCGCGTACGCGAGAGCAGCGCCGAAATCACCTCGAACGACGGATTCTCCGTCGTCGCGCCGATCAGCGTCACCGTGCCGTCCTCGACGTACGGCAAGACTGCATCCTGCTGCGCCTTGTTGAAGCGGTGGATTTCGTCGATGAAAAGGATGGTGCGGCTGCCCAGGCGGCGCAAGCGCTCGGCATCGGCCATCACCGCCTTGATTTCCTTGATTCCGGAAAGCACGGCGCTGAACGGAATGAACTCGCAATGCGTGGTCCGGGCGATGATCCGCGCGAGCGTGGTCTTGCCCGTGCCGGGAAAAT
>PKZD01000052.1 GCA_003133745.1 Candidatus Tyrphobacter aquilonaris | reverse complement strand
GACGGTGACCGTTTCGCCAACCGACGCTATCGTCTTGACCAAGCCCGAGGTATTGACGTTGACCTCGCCGGCCGACGGCTGCGTGACGATCGCCCCGCCGCTCCCCGTGATCTCGACGGCTCCCGTCTCCTCGTTGATCGAGAGCACTCCGGCGTTCGCGATTGTCTCATTCGGCCACGTCCCGGTGAGATCGATTCCTGCGCCTTCTACGAGCGCGGGCGTTGCCGTCCCCGTGCCGCCGTAGGCTTTCGCGAGCGGCGTCGCGATACCGAGAACGCCGTCCGTATACGAGAGCGGGGCCGCAACGCTCAAAGCCTGGAGGAAGTTCGCGAGAATCCCGTCGGTATCAGCAGCGAACGCAAAGTCTCCGACGAGCCAGGCTCTTGCAGCCGTGCCCTCTTGCCCTCGAAGAACCGTGAGGTTCGCACCTGAGATCGCGGTGACGTAGACGATCTCGAAGACGGACTGCGTTGCCGCGTCGTTCAAGGTGACTGCGAAATAATCTCCGCCTGGAATCGTCGGGAGATTCGCCGCAGACGTGAGCACGACCGTAGTCGCCGAATCCGACAGCGCGGAGGCGAGCGTGGTCGAGACATTATTCGCAAAAGTGAACGCCATATCTACTCCCTATACTTCGTAGGTGAAGACAATTATTCCGGGTGCGCCGTCGCCGGACGCTCCGGGAACCCCGCCACGCTGGCCTGAGCCGCCACCGCCGCCACCGTAGTCGCCCCCATCGCCGCCTGCTATGGGGAAGTAGCCACCCGCACCGCCGCCGCCGGAGCCCACGTCGCCATCTCCGGTAACGTGCCATTCCGAACCCGGCTGGCCTGAGCCGCCCGGAGCGAGCCCGCCCGCGCCGCCGAAGCCGTTGTCCCCCGCTCCCCCTGCTCCCGGAACCGTTGAACTTGGTGCGTTTACGCCTGGAACTCCATTCCCGTTTGGTCCAGCAGCGCCGCCGCCGCCGCCCCCAGCCTGCACATTTCCGCTACCGCCGGCACCGCCTGCGCGCGTTACGCTGCCGACTTGCGGCGTTCCGCTTCCGCCACCGGCCGCAAGAACCGTCGCTGTAGACTTGAACCACGTGTTTGCGCCTGCTNNAAACCGTATAGACATTCCCCGGAGCGATTCCCGCAAGCGTCGTGATCTTTGCGTATCCTCCGCCGACGCCGCCAGCGCTAGGGCCAGCCACCGCTTCGCCGCTTTGCCCTCCGCCGATGCACTCGATAGCATACGACTTCGCTGGATTGAAGTCCGATGGAATCGTAAAGGTCGAGCCTCCGGTAATCTTGACGACCGTCGGAGCGCCGCTTACGACCGCCGAGAGGCCCGCCGTCACCGTCGATCTTGCTTGAACGATCGCCGATAGGGATGTGCTCAACGACCCTGCGCCTTCGGTTTGCACGACCGCCGAGAGGCCAGCCGTCATCCGCGCGGTAATCGGGCCTGCGACGAACGCCGAAAGTCCAGCCGTCATACTTGGCGCTTCGATGATCGCGCGCAGTTGAAATGGAAACGCCAGGATGCCTTCCGCTAACGCCTGCTCGAATAACTGCGCCTGGACTGAGAGGCTCGTCGGGAGCGAGATCGAGAGGAGCGTTGGCTCGCCTTCAACGGGTTCAATCTGCACGTTTTGCGCCAACTCAAGAGACACGTCCGTCCCGTTCACGCCATAGAGAAACCGCGCTATCCGAAGCCGGAGATTGGGAATCGAGAAGTACCGTCCGTTCCCGATGTACGTGGCCCAGGTCAGAACACGTTTGTAGTAGTCATCGTTCGCGACTACTGAAGTACCGCTTTGCGAGTAGCGGCTTCCGTTGACCGCCATCGTATTGCGGGGAAAGGCGTTGAGCGCCGCAGGGCTATAGTGCGTGACGAGAGTGGCGAAGACCGGACGCGCGATACCGTAGATGCCTTGTCCAATCCAGTCGAGCAGCGGGCCGTTGATGACCGGATTGGTGTAGAGCGCGAGTCCGGTTTGGTTAAACCAGTTCAAGTACGTCTGCGCGAGGATGTTGTACGCCGTAAAGAACGCGACGATATTCGGGTCGTCGGCGTACTGCATATAGGGGTATGCGTAAATGATTGTTTGGAGTATGCCTGTGTCAACGGTTCCCGAAGCATCGACGGTTTGCAGCGGCTGAGTTACCTCTGCATTCCCCGTGATCGGATCGCTCGGGTTGAAGAAGAGCAGAATTGACACGCGCTACCCCTGGGCGCTTGTGCAGCCAGTAGCGCTGATCGCGAAGTAACTCTCTGGGTCGCTCGGGATTATCCATGTTCCGGCCGTCGGCTCGACCACTTCACTGTCGATCGTCACGACAAACTCTAGCGTCGTGAGATTCACGGGTGAGAGAACCGGAGCCACGGCGTTCTGAATCACCTCGTTCATTACTAAGAGATTGATCGGCTGACCGACGAGAATCCCGTTGACGTACGACTGAACGGCCAGGATGATGGCCTGGTTCACCGCTGCGGAAGCCACGAAGTTCGGCAGCGTCGTGTTCCACGTTACGGCTACCGTCACGACCTGTTCTGGCGGGTTGACGAATACGACCTCGTACTCGTTCGGCACGTCATAAATCGAAACGGTGACGTTCCTATCGGTATTGATACTCGACCCCGTAAGAAGTCCGAGCGTGCTCACCCCGGAGTAGATCGCTCCGGCTATTGCGTACGGATCACCGCCTCCGCAGATCACTTCCCAGTAGATGCCGTTCTGAATGACCGAGACGAGTTGCGGCGAGACGCCGGGAACGGCGAGCAAGAGCGTCTTAAGATACGTCTGCGTCCCGGACAGAGCAACATTGAACGCGGAGAGTAACCGGGAGCGATAACTCTCCGTCGTCTCGGATGCTTGCGCCGGTGTACCGGCCAAAGGATTCGTGACCGTCAACGTGTAGCCACCCGGAACCGGCGTGACGTTCTGGTCGATGCTGTTCGCTGGAATCGGGAAGGTCGCAGAGTTGGTCGCCACGACGTAGACCGGAGGTGAGGTTCCGCCTGAGCCGACGATACCTCCATCTCGAACAGCATACTGATTCGAGCCGTCCGAAACGAGCCAGCCGGGAGCGATGACAAAACCAGGTGAGCCGGTGAAGACGAGGTACGCTGAACCGTTGCTCGGCAGCCCTTGGGGGACTCCAAACTGCACGCCCTCTTGGCCCAGGATGTACGGATTCGCAGCGTAGGGCGAGACGTTGTTGACCGCATCAACTCTGGCTTGGTCGATTGTGGCAAGCGCGCCGACGGCGGTCGAAGAGAGGTCCTCGATGAGAGAGCCGGGCAACGCCGCGGTATAGCCTGGCGCCATCGTTTCGACGAGCGCGATGAGCGCCTGCTGTAGCGTAGCCGGCGGAGTCGGCGTCGGCCCGCTCGCGCTGAAGAGCAGCGGAAGATTCGAACTCATAGCGCCACCGTTGACGTGAGAATCGAGCCGTTAAGGCATGTCGCCTTCACGTTGTAGACCGGAGGGAGTGACCCCTGAACCCTCTGAATCGTGAGCGACGCAAAGTAGGGCGCGAACTGCGTCTGCGTCCGAGCGACGTANNAATTTCCACCCACTGACCTCCGACGCCGTTAGCTCCGCCGCCGACTCTGCCATACGTCCGCACAGGGGCTCCTCTTCGCCTGGGCTCCGCAGGATACCGCTCAGGGGGCCAGCCGCACGAGGCTGGAGCAGTCGGGAATCGTCGGGAAGGTGATATGGCTCGTGATCCAGTTCGCAGCCGTCACGATCGCCTCGAAGGCTACGGCGAACTCCGTCGGGGTCGTCGCCCCTGCTGCCGCCGTTATCATCGCCGCCGACATAATCGACATGAGCGACTGAATCGACTGACTCATCAGATTGCTCGAGAGCGTCGTGAGGTCGGCCTGCGCTGGAACAGCCCGCGCTGCTCCGAGGCTCGACGCCAAGGCTCCGAGGGCGAGAATGCCGCCTGTCGGCACGACGTGCGAGAGCGCGTTCCCGTTCCCATCGAAGATCGTCACGAGCGGGCCTGCGGCGCCCATCAAGGAGTGCGTGATCTTGTTCTCCACGCCATCCAGAATCGTCTCGACGGTGCCGAGTTCGTTCGTGAGACTGTGCGTGCTCCGGTTGTTTATGCCGTCGAGAATCGACTGGATGATCGTCGCGCCTGCACCTTGGGGATTGTGAACGGTGTGCGAAACCGATCTGGTCGTCGCGTCCTGGGCGCTGACGACTGTCTGTGCTGTATCCGATGCGACCGCTCCGTTCGGTCCGTTTACCCAGGCTTTATTCGCATCTGGACTGACGCCAAACGTCGTCGCCGCGCACGGGACCCAGACGAGCGTCGTGAGATTCCCGTAGTTCGTCTCGAGATTGGCAACCCCCGAACCCTGTCCGCTGATTCCGCCGAGGAACGTATCCGCCGGAAGCGTGAGGCCGACGTCGCCGACTTGCACGGGAGCACGCAACCATTGGCTCTCGGCTTTCGGAATCGTGAGCAGCGGAATCGTCCATGGTCCGGTCGCCTCGATCTGAACCGTGACGAGAGCCCCGTTGACGGCTGTTACCTTACTCGGTAATGCGCGCCCGGTTTGCGCGATCGCTTCGAGCGCTTTCCCATAGGCGAGCATGTTGAGGTTCGGCTGAAGCCAAAGGACCTCATCATTGCCCGGCATCTACGTCGCCAACCTTGTTGGAAATGCGTTAAATACCGATGCCCACGACTGTCCATTCGGATCTCGGAAGTTTCCGATATGCCGCACCGCCTGAACCGTGAACGGGCCCTGAAACGTCGTTTGATACTTTAGCGATGAAGGGGTCGCAGGGAAGCCGGTCGTTACGAGCCCCGGTAGATTCTGTATCCCTGGCGGCATCGTGACCAAACTGTAGACCTGAATGTCCGCGCGCATGACCGTCATAAACTGCATGATGTTCGGCTGTACCCATTTCGGTTGGCCGATCAAGTCGGTAAAGGCGAGCTGAATCGGACCTCCAGGCACAGAGCCGTCGGCGACGACAATCATCTTTCCGGGAGGATTCGTGATGTTTACGCCATTCGACGTCGCGGTACGCGTTAGCCCAAGGATGAACTTTGCGAACTGCGTAAGCGTCGAGTAGATACCCACGACCGGCTGGGACGTCGAGTATTGGCTTCCGATAAACATTCGAACGTCGTAGCCAGGGTAGGCAACGGTCAACGTGTTCAAGATCGCGGTCGAGAGCGGCGTGCCCTTCTGCCAGTTGAAAACAAAGTTCCCCGGATTCCCGAGCGTGTAGCCGCCGGCCACGACGACGAAATTGATGTTCATATCGGTCCCGACCCAGTTCCCCCAGGACTGTTGCACCGTGCCTGTCAGTAAGAGCCCGGCCTGTTTCGGATTCGCGAGCGGCAACCCGGCCTGCATTCCGCCCTTGACGGAGATGTTCCATCCTGGCGTGAAGTCCGGCGGCGGCTGCAACCCGAACATCGTAGACTGCTGTAGCAACGCCAATGGTATGCCCTCGACCGAGATCGTCGAGCTTCCTACATCGCCGCCCGGTTCGCCGAGAGGGCTCGTCAGTAGGTCCAACTCGACGTTGAGCGCGCCCGGATCGTTCTTCCCGTTAGGAAAGGACGTGAAGGTCGTGTTGATCGACGCGAGCGTGTTCGCATTCGCTACCGATGCGCCGCCCGGTTTTGTAAGGACAATTTCGTAGTAGCGGGACACCTACGGCCCGATTTCGAAGGCGGCCGTGCTAACGCGGTACAGCAGCGTCGAGGTCTTGAATATCCCCGGCGCGAGATAGATGTTGGCGTCTGGCGGTGAACCGATCAGCGGCTGAAAGATAACGAGGTATCCGGATTGGTCTGTCAGGCTTACGTACCACGCGCCTCGGTAGAAGTTCCACATCGCCGTGAGCGAGTAAGACGCGCCATCTAGGTTTACGACCGCGGTGAACGGAGGCGCTGCCGTCGGGCTCGGGTTGAACGGAACCGTAATCACGGACTGATGACTCCGCCGAACGCTGCGAGCGCTGCAGTCACGCTGGTAAGGTTTGCGGGCGATGCGGCTGGCGTTCCAGACCACGTCGGGGGCCCGGCGATTTGCGTCCCGCTCGTGATCGTCTGCATGAGAGAGTTCTCGGCCGTCGTCGCCTCCTGTTGCGTGACGATCGGCTGGATGAAGTCGAGCTGATATTGGATTTGCTTCTGCTCTGATTCCTCGGCGGTTACGTCTGTCATCGACGTAATGAGGCAGTTGTTGTAGATGAACGCCGGAGTTGCGATCGCGTACATTCCTCCAAGTGCATTGTGCTGCTGAAGAGTCTGTTGCAACGCGGTCATGGCGTGGAGTTTGGAGAGATAGCCTCCCGGCTGATTGACCGGGGCGATCATAATGAGCGAGATCGTCAACGGCTGTTGAATCGTCGTGTTCGCAGCAATGAACTGATTGAAAAACGGATACGTCGCGACCTGCTGGCTGATGAGCGTCGAGCCGGGCGCGGGAAGGAACGTCGCAAACGCCTGCCCATCGCTGCCCGGAGGCGGCAGGAAACTAGAAAGTGGTGCCACGCCACCTTGTGACGATGCCGCGAGGCCGCCGACGAGGATGATCGGAGAAGTCTGGTATGCGGTATTATAATCCGCGATCCACGCTTGGGCCGGGTTAGGAACGGGTGCGACGCTCACGAGACGGCCACCGCATTCACCGAGACGGCTACTCGGGCCGCGGTCGAGTTCGTGATCGAGACGTGAACCGGCGGCTTCGTCGTACGGTGTGTCTTGAGAGCAGGTTTCGGAGGCGTTATTCGCCGAATTGCGGCGTGCAAATGTCGGGCTGTAGCCCGCATCTGTCCTGCAACTTGAAGATGGATGCTATCTTCGGTATCTGGAAAGATGTTCGCTCCAGGAATATCGCGCTTGAACGCTGCAAGCTCGCTCCGCGGAACGCCAACTCCAGTGGCTCCAAATCCCAGTGCCATTCTAACGAAATCTTCTTGTAAATAAAGCGGCGTCGAAGAAATGGGCTGGCGAGCAAGCTCGTCGACGTCTATTGCATTACCTTGCGAATGCACATCATCGCGGCCGCCGGTTACATGGCCATAATTTGCGTCGTAAATACCAAACGGGATACCCTGGAACCCAAGCAATCCCACGAGCCTGCGCAAATTCTCCGTTGTCCCTCCGCCACCGACTCCGCCTTGCATTTCAGGCCCGCTATAGTTCGTCTGGATATCACGCATTGCTTGTGTAGCGTATGGTCCAACGCCATATATTTGGCCGATATTTATTAGTCCTGCAACTGCAGCATGATTGACCGAATTGAAGGCGCTACCAAGCCAATCCCATACCCCAACGGCTTGACGCGCCGCGAGAGTCTGGCCCGGCTTTGTAGGCTGCGTCGGAAGTAGCCATGCAAACTTTTGGGCAATGACGCCGATCTCTTCGCCGAGCAGTTTGATGTTCGTCCACATCGCTTTCGGATCCGGCCCCTTCAGCCACTTGGAGAACTCTTGCAGTCCCCAAGTAACGTCTTTGACTATTACTCCGAAGTCTTTACTGTTGACGAACGAGAGGATGAACTTACCAATATCATCTGCAAGCTCGCCGATTTGCGGCGCGAGTGACGAAAGCCGATCGATGAGAGCGATCTGGATGCTCTGGCTTACTGTATCGAGTTTGATCTTCAGGTTCGTCCACGCTTGCGAGGTGGCCTGATCCGAACCCATGATCCTGACGTTTGCATAATAACGCGAGACTGCCGCAGCGAAGGCAGTCGAGTTCATCGCGGCGTTGATAACGTCTCCGAGGCCGCCGTGCTGCGACGCATAGTACGCGAGTCCTGGCTGCTGCATCGCCGTGCCGGTTGCGTGCGCTCTGACTAGCTGTTTATACTGAGCGACTGCGTTAGTGAGTTCCGCGATAGCAAGTTGAGGCGTGCTCATCCCCGACGGGTTAGTGATCCCGAGGGCTTCGAGTGGGCCAGCCTGGGTGACATCGAGTCTCTGTTGGAGTGCGGTCTGCAGCGCGTCCGTCCCGAGGAACTGCTGCATGCTGACATCCCAGCTCGCCTTCTGGCCGGTCGAGAGGCCGAGCCGACTCGCGGCCACGAAGCGGTTAAACGAGGCCGAGGCGAGGTCGGCGACGCCAAACCCCGAGAACAGGGCCCCCAAGCCCCCCAGAGCGCCTATTTTCAGTATCCAGCCGCCTACCTCGGCGATGGCCGCTCCGACCCCCTGCGTCGCTTTGGCGAGCCCCTGCATCCCCTTCGCGCTGGACTTCGTCGCGCTCCCCAGACCGCTCTGCGCCTTCGTCGCGTCCTTCAACGCCTCAGCGATGACCGTCGCCTGAGCCGCGGCGAGAGCAAGGGCCTCTTTCGCGTCGAGCGCGCCTGTCTTCAGCCCTTCGGTCGAGGTCCCCATCGCGGCGTCGAGCGACTTCCACGCCTCGGGCATCTTCTCGAGCTTCTCTGAGTAGTCGTCAAATAGCGCGTAAAACCGCTTGAAGGCGGAGTCGTCGACCTGTATCTCGATCACGGGTTTTACGGGCACGCTCTACCCTCCCTCAAGTGGTCCGCGCAATCCTTGTATGAGATGGCGCTGACGGTATGCGTGCGCGGACGAGAACAGGTCGAGATTCTCTGGGCTATGACGCGCGAACGTCTCGTTGAAGCCTTCCCCGGTCACCCAGTCGAGGATGGCTGCGACTATTGAGTTGGTTTGTCCGAAGTCTCGGGTGCGGTCGACGTCTGCAAGGAGGCGAGATATTCCGTAGGCCCCAATAACGTCATCGATCCCCCGATCATCAACGCCAAGCTCGTTCCCATCGTTTGCCGGTTCGCTCTTCGTTCCAGCGCATAGACCGACGTAAAAAAAACGATAGCGGACTCGGCTTCCCCCCAGTCGTCCGAATCGATCACGTTACGGCTCAGAGCAACGTCAACGGGAACCTGCTCGAAACCATCCTTCGAGGGAGCGAGAATCAGCGTCAGCCGCTTCAACTCTGCAAGGAATGACGAAGACGCATCCTCGATGCCCAACTCCGCCGCGTCGGCGCGCGCAGCATCGGAAAGCGTTAAGGCTGCGATACTCGATCCTGCGACCGCGACGAAGGCTCTGCCCTTAGCAAACAGCGCAGCCTTTGTCGCCGCGATGATCCGATAGTTCGCCCGGAAGACCTCGGTGCTGATCGGCGTGTGGTACGCCCAAACCAACGGCTCCGAAAGAGTGACGGTCTTCGTCGAGTCGGCGGGGTCTGGACGCTGCACGTCCCCAAAGCGAATCGGGAACGCGAGTTTGAGCGATGGAGTGATCTGCACGAGACTCCTATGCTAGCGCGGCAGCGCCACTCCACAAGGTCGCGTTCGTGTAGAAGACGCCCTTTAGCGTGATCTTCACGGTCGGGTCCTGGCCATCGTAGGCACCAGGATCGATGTCCGTGATCGAGCAGTTCGTCAACGAAACCGCCGGGAAGACCGGCGAGTCGGGATATGCGGTCACGGTGCCGAGAATGCTTTGCGTTTGCGCCTGCGCTATCCAAAGCCCCGAAACGAGCTGCGAGCGCAAGAGCGAGACGACGAGCTGACCCATGACGTAAGGCAAAGGCGAGTTCACGATTCCGGTAGCGGTGCCGATCTGATCGTTGAACGGCCCGTCGAAGGTAAGCTGCACGAGCGACTTCGACATATTCGGGGCTATCGCGCTCAGTTGCGGGTAACTCGGCACGACGATGCTCGTGAGTACCCGGTTCAGGGCTCCTTGAGCAATCAACGGATTCACGCCAGCCATAGTCTCTCCTTAACTCGCAAACGAGGTGGCGTCGAGATTGAACGTAATGGTCAGGAACCCGGCCTGCCACGTCAACGCGCACGTGAACCCATTGTAGATACCCGCCGCGTAGTTCGATGGATTCGCCGTCACGTACGGCACGAACGGAACCGCAGTAGACGCTACGGTTTGGGCGAGGCCGAACGAGATCGCGTCCGTGCCTAAATCGTTGAGGACTGCGAGCAGCGAGTTGATGCCGTTCTGATTGTAGTAGAGCGGCGGGTTGGAGTTCGAGCCGTTGATAATTGTCGCTGCGAGTTCTTGCTTCGCGTTGATGAGCATCCAGTCCACGGCGTACCAGAGCATCATCTGGTTGCCGTCCATCGTCGTGCCCTTGTAGAGCGTCGCCAACGAAATCCCGCCCTCGGCTCCCGTAAGGATCACGTTTCCAAAAGCCGTGAGGATTGCGTTGATGGCCGTCTGATTGCCGATGAGCGACCACGGCGTGACGCCGTAGAGAAAACGATACGCCATCGGCGCAGCCGGGCTTGCAGGGCCGGGATTGTTCGCGAGCCACTCGTAGAAAAGCGCAGCAGCCTGGAACTCCGTCGATACGGCAGTCGGACTCGGAACGAGCGTGACGACCGCCTTCGTCGTCACGTCGTATGCCGTGATCGTATCCTGGGTCGTCGTGACGAAGAAGTACGTGCGCCCGGTTGGACTTGAATAGGTCCCTGCGAGCGTGTTGACGTCAGCGCCTTCTGCGTCCCACGAAGCGGGGCAGAGGTAGGAGTAAAAGACGTTCGGGTTCGCTGTGATCCAGGTGCCGAGAGCGGTGATGCCGTCCGGGACGGTGTCCTGAACGCCAAGCTCGAGAATGAAAACGCCGACCGCATTCCCTTGGGCAAAGAACGTCGATGCCATGTGGCCGAGCTCGACGTAGTTCCCGGCCGAACTGAGGAGCGCCGTGACCGCAGCGGGCGTGCCGCAATACTGATACGTCCCCGTGGTGAGCGTCGTGCCGCCAACCGATACGAACGCACCGCTCTGCTGAAGCGTCGATGAACCCGGCGCCTCGGTGACGCTCGCGGTTACGGTTACGATGGTCGAGGTGACGGACATTCCGCGCTACTCGGTTGCGCCAGCCGGAAGTTCGAGCCAAACGAATGAGCCGAAGAACGAAGAGGCCGTACCCGCCGCCGACGAGAGGAAGACCGCGAAGGCACCCGGTGGGAGTACGATGCTCCCTTGAACGTCGAGCGCGAGCGAGGCTGCATCGACCGCTACCGTTAGCGCGCCCGTATCGACTGATCCGAGGATGCGCGCGAGATACGGAGCCGCCGGCAACGTAATCGACGCCGACGAGTAGAGTTTCCCGGTGGCCGCAGCCGACGATCCCGCAACCGCGGGAACCGACGCGACTGCAGTGAGCGTCCCTGCGAGCGCAGATGTCGAGTACCCGACCCCGAGCCCAATGACCGCGGCATTCGTTTGCGCGACGATGAACGCGGCCTGAGCGCGCTGAATTACGAGATTTTTCGTGCCGTCGATGGGGTTCGCTAAGACGAGCCCTCCGGTGTACGTCGTCGGAAGCCCCGCTGCGAGAGCGGTCGCGACGACGGCCTGGTTTCCGCCGCTAAAGAGATCCCCGCCTATCGCTACCGGATAGTACTGTCCGCTACCGGGGCTTGGACCGTAGTTTTGTCCCATGAAGTTACCTCTTTCAAGACGGCTGGGCTCTGTCGGTGACGTTTCCTTGGTCGCTCTGGTTCGACCTTCAGGACGGGACTTCCATGCAGGAGTTCCCGTCGATCAAGATTTGCGCCAGGTCCGAATCCGCTGCCCA
>PKZD01000040.1 GCA_003133745.1 Candidatus Tyrphobacter aquilonaris | reverse complement strand
GGATTGACGGAATCGGAGCCGATCACCAATAGATAGTGCCCGTTCGCAACGCCGCCGAGCGTGAACGAACCGTCCGCCGCGGTCGTCGTTTGCGGTGAGGGCAGCGGCGTCGCGCCTGCGATCCACGGTTCGATCGCGACGCGTTCGCCCGCAAGCGGCACGCCGGACGGATCATCGACGAGCGTCCCCGAAAGCGTCGTGAACGACGGCGTCGTGCCCGGCGTCGGCATCAGCCCGCCGCTTCCGCCGCTGCTACCGCCTCCGCCGCCGCAGCCCGCAACCAGTGCCAAGATTGCCGCCACCAATAGGAACCCGCTCCAAACCCGAGACGCCATCTTCCACCCCCAATCCGGGTTATCGGCGGCTGCGGGCGCAAACTTAGCCCATTCTAACGCTTGCGGGCGATCAAAATCCCGTCACAGATGGGCACGAGGGAGAGGTCGACGCGCTCGTCCTCCTGCGCCTTGCGCGTAATCGCGCGCAAGGCGTGCGTGTCTTCGTCATCGATGCCGGGGTCCGCGACGTCGCCGCCCCACAGCACGTTGTCGACGAGCAGCAGACCGCCGCGGCGCAGCAACGAAAGAGCGCGCTCGTAATAGCCCTCGACGTTCGCCTTGTCGGCATCGACGAACGCCATGTCGAAGCGATCCCGCTCCCCGCGCTCGAGCATGCGGTCGAGCGAATCGAGTGCAGGCCCGAGACGCAGGTCGATTCTCCCGGCTACGCCCGCACGCTCCCAATAGCGACGCGCGACCGTCGTGTACTCTTCGCTGACGTCGCAGGCGACGATCTGCCCGTCCTCCGGCAGCGCGAGCGCCATCGAGAGCGCGCTGTAGCCGGTGAAGACGCCGATCTCGAGGTACGAACGCGCGCCGATCGCTTTCGCGAGCAGCCGCATGAACTGTCCCTGCTCCGGGCCGATCTGCATGCGCGCGTTCGGCATGCGCGCGGTTTCCTCGCGCAGCTCCCGCAGCAGCGGCTCCTCGCGCAGCGTCGTGCGCTGGATGTAATCCTGAATCTTCTGATCGAGGAAGGTGCTCTTGCCGGTCATCGTCTATCCGTACTCATGTTTCGTTGGCGCGCAATCCTCCCCGCTGTCATTCCGGTCATCGCGCTCACGATCGCCGTTCCTTTCGTGAATCGCCTCGATCCGAGCGTCTTCGGCCTGCCGTTCGCGCTCGCGTGGATCCTCCTGTGGGTGCTGCTCACGCCCGCGTTCCTCTGGCTCGTCGGCCGTTTGGAGCAGCGTTGGTGAACTCGCAGTTCGTCGCGCTCGGCATTGTCGCGGTCATCGTGCTCGGAACCATGCTCTTCGCGCTGTGGGGCTCCGGACGCATCGCGATGGACCCGCAACAGTACATCGTCGGCGGACGCTCCTTCGGCACGCTCTTTCTCTGGTTGCTTCTCGCCGGTGAGGTCTATACGAGCTTCACGTTCCTCGGCGCGGCCGGTTGGGCTTACGGCCGCGGCGCGCCCGCATACTACATCATCGCCTACGGCACGTGCGGGTACATCATCGGCTACTTCTTGCTGCCGGCGATTTGGCGCGTCGGAAAGGAGCGCGGGCTACTCACCGCCCCGGATTTTTTCATCGACCGGTACGGAAGCCGCGCGCTCGGCGTCGGCATCGCGCTCGCGCAGTTCGTCATGATCGTGCCGTACGTGACGCTCCAGTTGACCGGCCTACAGATTCTGCTCACGATCGCGGGCTACGGCAGCTTCGATGCGACCGCCGCGGTCGGCGTCGGCTTCTTCTTGATGGCGCTCTTCGTCTTTACCGCGGGACTGCGCGGCACGGCGTGGGCGAGCATCGTGAAAGACGGGCTCGTGCTCGCCGCCGTGATCTTCGCGGGCATCGCGATCCCGATGCGCTTCTTCGGCTCGGTTCCCAGTATGCTCGAGCACCTGCGCGCCACGCACGCCGCGATGCTCACGCTCGCGCCGGGAACGGCGCCGAACGGCACGATCTGGTATGTCTCGACGGTCCTGCTCACGAGCATCGGCTTCTACATGGGGCCGCAATCCTTCGCCGCGATCTACAGCGCGCGCAACGAGAACGTGCTGCGGCGCAATGCGGTCTTGCTTCCGTTCTACCAAATCGTCTTGCTGCTCGTCTTCTTCGCGGGATTCACCGCGTTGCTCGTCGTGCCGGGGCTCAAAGGCGCGCATGCGGACCAATCGTTCCTGCTCGTCGTGCAACGCTTCTACCCGCCATGGGTCATGGGGTTTGTCGCCGCCGCGGGCACGCTTGCCGCGCTCGTCCCCGCTTCGGCGCTGCTGCTCGGCGGCGCGAGCGTCGTTGCGAAGAACGTGCTCGGCGACGGCCTCAACCTCGCGCGCAGCGATCGAGCGCGCGTCATCGCGACACGCGTACTCGTCCTCGTCACCGCGGCGCTCGCGCTCGCATTTTGGCTCGTCGAAAAGCAAACGTTGGTCGGTTTGCTCTTGATCGTGTATAGCGGCATCACGCAGTTCATGCCGGGCGTCGTTTGCGCGTTTCTCTGGCGCCGCGCGACGGCGTGGGGCGTCGGCGCGGGCCTCGCGATCGGCCTCGCCGCGGCGGCGTGGTTCGGAATGAGCGGAATACAGATTGCGGGGCTCAACACGGGCTTCGTGGCGCTGATCCTCAACGTCGTCGTGCTCGTGGCCGTCTCGCTCGCGACGAAAGGGCGCGAGCCCGCAGCTGCAGAGGCTCNNCCATGAGCGCAATCGCGGTTCCCTCCCAACTCGTCGACGACGTGGTCGCCGTGCGTCGTCGCCTCCACATGCAGCCGGAACTCGGCTTCGAGGAGCACCAGACCGCGGCGTTCGTCGCGGAGCGCTTGCGCGCGCTCGGTTTCGAAGTGCACGAACACATCGGCAAGACCGGTGTCGTCGGCGTCTTGCGCGGCGCGCGGCCCGGCCGCACGATCATGCTGCGCGCCGACATGGACGCG
>PKZD01000023.1 GCA_003133745.1 Candidatus Tyrphobacter aquilonaris | reverse complement strand
GGCAATCAGCCCGTCGTCATCCCCAACTCCGAAGGCTCGCGCACGACGCCTTCCGTCGTCGCGTTCACCAAGACCGGTGAACGGCTCGTCGGACAGCTTGCGAAGCGTCAGGCAATCACGAACCCCGATCGCACGATCTCGTCGATCAAGCGACACATGGGAGAGCCCGATTATCGCGTGAAGATCGACGGCAAGGATTATACGCCGCAAGAGATTTCGGCGATGATCTTGCAAAAACTCGTGAACGACGCAAGCAATTATCTCGGCGAGCGCGTGACGAAGGCCGTCATCACCGTTCCCGCNNCATCAACGAGCCGACCGCGGCATCGCTCGCGTACGGACTCGACAAGAAGGGCAACGAGACGATCCTCGTCTGGGATCTCGGCGGCGGCACCTTCGACGTCTCGATTCTCGACGTCGGCGAAGGCGTCTTCGAGGTCAAAGCGACAAACGGCGACACGCGTTTGGGCGGCGACGACTACGATCAACGCGTCGTCGATTGGCTCGCCGCGAGCTTCCGTAAAGATCAAGGCATCGACCTCACGAAGGATCGCCAGGCGATGCAACGGCTCACCGAAGCCGCCGAGAAGGCGAAGATCGAGCTTTCTTCGGTCGTGCAAACATCGATCAACTTGCCGTTCATCACCGCCGATCAAGAGGGGCCCAAGCACCTCGACTACGTGCTCACGCGCGCAAAGTTCGAGGAGCTGACGGCCGATCTCAGCGATCGCTGCATTCCGCCGTTCAAGAACGCGATCGGCGATGCGAAGCTCGATGTTTCGAAGCTCGACGAGATCATCATGGTCGGCGGCGCGACGCGCATGCCGGTCATCCAGCAACTCGTGCGCAAGCTCACCGGCAAGGAACCGAACCTCACCGTCAATCCGGACGAGGTCGTCGCCGTCGGCGCCGCCATTCAAGCGGGCGTGCTTTCGGGCGAGGTGCGTGACATCGTTCTGCTCGACGTGACCCCGCTCTCGCTCGGACTCGAGACGATGGGCGGCGTGATGACGAAGCTGATCGAGCGCAATACGACGATCCCGACGAAGAAGTCGCAGATATTCACAACGGCCGAGGATGGGCAAACCTCGGTCGACATCCACGTCCTGCAAGGCGAGCGCCCGATGGCGCCCGACAACAAGACGCTCGGCCGATTCCGGCTCGAAGGCCTCCCGGCTGCGCCGCGCGGCGTGCCACAGATCGAAGTCGCGTTCGACATCGATGCGAACGGCATCGTGCACGTCAACGCGAAGGATCTCGGTACGGGCAAAGAGCAGCAGATCACGATCACGGCATCGACGAACCTCACGAAGGACGAAGTCGACCGCATGGTCAGAGATGCCGAGGGGCAAGCCGCCGAGGACGAGCGCAAACGCGAGGAGGCGGAGGTTCGCAACCACGCATCGAGCCTGATCTATTCGACCGAGAAATCGCTCAAAGAGGTCGGCGACCGACTTGACGCATCGGCACGAGGCGAGGTCGAGAACGCGCTTGCGGAGTTGAAGCGGTTAAGTGAAAACGGCACCGCAACCGAGATCAAGCCCGCGATCGAGCGCTTGCAAACGGCAAGTTACAAGATGGCGGAACTTCTCTACAAAGCGACCGCACCGAGCGGCGACGGCGCGCCGACGAGCGGTGACGCCGCGGCGGGGAACGGCGCGAGCGGGGCCGCGCCACCGGAAGACGTGATCGACGCCGAGTTCAAAGAATCGAAGTAACCGGAACCGAGATGTTCGAGGAACCAAGTCTCGATCCGGTCGCCGTCGACGTCGATGAGCACGCGCAGCTGCGGGAGCAACTAGCGGCCGCAACGGCGCGCGCCGACGAAAACTACGACCGCTTCCTGCGCGCGGTCGCGGATTTTGACAACTACAAGAAACGCACCGAACGCGACCTCCGCAAGACCCTTGCGGAGCGCCGCCGCGCCGTGATCGAGCGCTTCCTGCCCGTGATCGACAACCTCGAGCGCGCCCTCGCCTCCGATTCGAGCGGAGACAGACTGCGCGGCGGCATCGAGCAGACGCTGCGCGGATTCGAAGCCGTGCTCGCGGCGGAGGGCGTACGTCCGATCGATGTCGCCGGCAAGGCGTTCGATCCGCGCATCGCCGAGGCGATCGGCACCGCGCCCGCGACCGACGGCGTGGCCGACGACACCGTCGTTACCGTCGCCGAACGAGGCTACACGCTCGACGACGAGTTGCTGCGTCCCGCGAAGGTGATCGTCGCAAAGCACACGGGATGAACTTCAAGGACTACTACGCGTCTTTAGGCGTTTCAAAAAAGGCGACCGAGAAGGACATCAAGTCGGCGTACCGCCGGCTTGCGCGTAAGTGGCATCCGGACGCAAATCCCGACAAACCCAAAGAAGCCGAAGAGAAGTTCAAGGAAATCGCCGAGGCATACGAGGTGCTCGGCGACGCGGAGAAGCGGCGCAAGTACGATCTGCTGGGGCCGGACTGGCAACAGGCCGCGCAGCAAGCGGAGCAGCAGCGACGCCATCGCACGAGTTTTGACGCCGAGAGTTTCGATTTCGGGGACCTCGGAGGCGCGAGCGGATTTTCCGATTTCTTCGATGTCTTCTTCTCCGGCATCGGCCGGCGGCCGCAAGCGCAGGCGAGAAGCTTTGCGCAACGAGGTCAGGACCTGGAGACGACGCTCGAGCTCTCTCTGCGCGAAGCGTATGAGGGCGGCAAGAAAACGGTGTCGTTACAAGTTGAGGACCTTTGCCCGCGTTGCCACGGCAGCGGAACGGAACGCGGACATCTCTGCGCGCAATGCCACGGCACGGGTCACGTCGTCACCGTGAAGAAGTTCGAGGTGACGATCCCACGCGGCGTCCGCGACGGACAACGCATTCGTCTCGCGGGACAAGGCGGAAGCGGCTCTCCGAACGGAGACCTCTATTTGGTGGCGAAGGTTCTCGACGATCCGACGTACGAACGCAAGGGCGACGATCTCTACGTCGATTTGCCGGTCAATCTCTACGATCTCGTTTTGGGCAACGAGGTCGAGGTTCCGACGATGAGCGGACAGGTGGCGATGACCATCCCCGAAGGGACGCAGAACAACCGTCTGCTTCGTCTCGCCGGCAAAGGCATGCCGAAGGTCAAAGGCGGCGGTGCGGGCGACCAATACGTGCGGCTCATCGGACAGCTTCCGCAGCGTCTCTCCGAAAAGGAACGCAACCTCTTCAAAGAACTCGCCGGCATACGCAACGGCAAGAAAGGATCATGATGATCAAAGAAATTGCATTCACGTCGTATCCCGCGAAGGACGTAGCACGACTGCGCGACTGGTATCGCGATACGCTCGGCTTGAAGTTCGGCTTCCCGTTCGAGGAAAAGGGCGTCGTGAAGTACGACGAGGCGAACGTCGGCGGCGGTTATTTCGCGGTGATGACCACGGAATGGCAAGAGGGCGCGCCCGGCAGCGGCACCGGCATCGTCTTTGAAGTCGACGACATCGAAGCGACGAAGCGCGATCTGGACGGCCACGGTCTGAAGACCGAGGACATCTACGATACGCCGGTCTGCCGGCTCTTCTCGGTGCGCGACCCCGAGGGCAACAAGGTCAGCTTCCACCAAGTCACGGTCCCACACTAGACTCTATGTTCGGCGGGCACGGGCTGATGTGGTCGAACATGTACAGCCCGGATCGGCCCAAGATGCGGCGCCGTATCGAATGGCGGCGCATCGCCGCGCTATTCTTGCCATACTGGCGGCCGCAGGCGCTCGTCTTCGCCTGCATCGTAGTTCAGGCGGTGCTCACGCTCGCGCCCGGCTTCATGACGGCGCGCATCATCGACGTCGCGATCCCGCACCGCGACTTCCGAGAACTTCTCATCGACCTCGCGGTCATCGTCGTCACCGCCCTGGGCGCAGGGGCGATCGGCGTGGGGCAGGGATTTCTGACGTCGCTCGTCGGCGAAGGGATCATGCGCGACATCCGAACGAGCCTCGTCTCGCACTTGCACCGCATGCCGATCTCCTTCTTCACCGGAACGAAGACCGGCGCGATCATGAACCGCGTCTCGAACGACGTCGACAACATCGACAACGTCGTGACCGGCACGCTGACGTCGATCTTGACCAACGTCGTCATCATCGCGACGACCCTGGTGGCGATGTTCATCTGGAACTGGAAGCTCGCGCTGCTCTCGACGGTGGTCGTGCCGATCATGATTCTGCCGCTCGGCCCCGTGGGCCGGCGAATGTACGACGTGCGCCGCCGGACGCGCGAACAGCGCGACGCGATCGAATCGATCACGCAGGAGACGCTCTCGATCTCGGGGATCACGCTCATCAAGTCGTTCGCGCGCGAGCTCTTCGAGGGCAAGCGCTTTTACGGCGTCGGAACGCAGCTCATGGACCTCGAAATCCGCCTCGCCATGGTCGGGCGTTGGTTCCTCGCGTCGGTCACCGCGATGGTCATCATCGGCCCGGTCATCGTTTGGCTAGGCGGCGGGTGGATGGCGATTTGGGGCGGTCTTCAAGTTGGCGTCATCGTCGCGTTCGTCTCGTTCATTCAAACGCGCCTCTACGGACCGGCAGCGCAACTCGCGAGCATTCAAGTGCAAATCGTCAGCGCGCTCGCCGTCTTCGAACGCATTTTCGAATATCTCGACATGAAAACCGAGGCGTACGATCCGCCCGACGCGATCGCGCTTCCCGCGATTCACGGCGACGTCGTCTTCGAAGACGTTGTGTTCGGATATCGCGAGGATCGGCGCATCCTCGACCACGTCTCGTTCGAAGTCAAGAGCGGCCAGGTTGCGGCCTTCGTCGGCCCGACGGGCGCCGGAAAGACGACGATCACGCAACTCGTGCCGCGCTTCTACGATCCGCAGGAGGGACGCGTCGTCGTCGACGGTCACGACGTGCGCACGGTCACCCTCGAATCGTTGCGTCGAGACATCGGCATCGTTACGCAAGAGACATATCTCTTTCACGATACGATCGCGAGCAATCTGCGGTACGGAAAACCCGACGCAACCGACGAGGAGCTGGTCGCCGCCGCAACGGCGGCGAATATCCACGACTTCATCGCGAGCCTCCCCGAAGGCTACGCGACCGTCGTCGGCGAGCGCGGGCACAAGCTCTCTGGCGGCGAGCGTCAACGCCTCGCAATCGCGCGCGTGTTGCTGAAGGATCCGCGCATTCTCATCCTCGACGAAGCGACGAGTTCGCTCGACTCCCACAGCGAAGCGGCAATCCAGGCGGCGCTCGAGCGCGTCATGCGCGGCCGCACGAGCCTCGTCATCGCGCACCGCCTATCGACGGTGCTCTCCGCGGACGTCATCTTCGTCGTCGAACGCGGCCGCATCGTCGAACGCGGCACGCACGCGGAACTGCTCGCGCGCAACGGCTCCTACGCGAGCCTCTATCACCGTCAGTTCAGGGACGAACCGGCCTCCGAAGCCATCTAGCCGAGCGCGATGCGCAGCTCCGGTTCCGTCGCCTTGCGAACTTCTTCGACGTCGACGCCGGGAGCGAGTTCGCGCAGTACGAGCCCTTCGCCGGTGACGTCGATAACCGCGAGGTCGGTGATGATGCGGTCCACGACGCCGCGTCCGGTAAGCGGGAGCGAGCATTCGCGCACGATCTTGTGTTCGCCGCCCTTGGAGACGTGCTCCATCATGACGACGACGCGTTTTGCGCCGTGCACTAAATCCATCGCGCCGCCCATGCCCTTCACCATCTTCGCGGGAATCATCCAGTTCGCGAGATCGCCGCTTTGTGAGACCTGCATCGCTCCGAGCACGGCGACGTCGATGTGGCCCCCGCGAATCATTCCGAAGGAGAGCGCGGAATCGAAGAACGACGCGCCCGGCAACACGGTCACGGTTTCTTTGCCCGCGTTGATGAGATCCGGGTCTTCTTCTCCCTCGTACGGGTACGGCCCGAGGCCGAGGATGCCGTTCTCGCTCTGCAGCACGACCGTGACGCCGGGCGGCACGTAGTTGGGCACGAGCGTCGGCAAACCGATGCCGAGGTTCACATATTGCCCGTTGCGCAGTTCCCCGGCGACGCGCGCGGCGAGCTGCGCTCTCGTCATCGCCATCTCAGTTCTCCTCGCGCTTGCGCGTCGTTACGCGTTCCACGCGCTTATCGGCGGAGCCGACGCGAACGACGCGCTGAACGAAGATGCCCTGCAGATGCACGTCTTCGGGAGAAATCGCGCCGGGCTCGACGAGTTCTTCGACCTCCGCAATCGTGACGCGACCCGCCATCGCGCAGAGCGGGTTGAAGTTGCGCGTCGCCTTCGCAAAAACGAGATTACCGTGCCGATCTCCGACCGACGCGCGCACGAGCGCGAAGTCGCAGATGATCCCGTGCTCGAGCACGTACTCGCATCCGTCGAATCGCCGGACTTCCTTGGGAGGAGAGGCGATCGCGATGGATCCGTCGGGCGCATAACGCCACGGAAGGCCGCCGTCCGCGACCATCGTCCCGACGCCGGCCGGCGTAAAGAAGGCGGGGATTCCGCAGCCGCCCGCGCGCAAGCGCTCGGCGAGCGTGCCCTGCGGCACGAGCTCCACTTCGAGTTCGCCGTGCAGATACTGCCGCTCGAACTCCTTGTTCTCACCGACGTACGAGCCGGTCGTGCGCGCAATGCGCTTGGCATCGAGCAGAACGCCGAGGCCCCATCCGTCGACGCCGCAGTTATTGCTCACGGTGACGAGATCGGTCGCACCCTGTTCGAAGAGCGCCGCAATGAGGTTGTGCGGAATGCCGTTGAGGCCGAAACCGCCGACTGCCAGCGACGCGCCGCTCGGGATGTCGGCAATCGCCTGCGCGCATGTCGCGACCGTTTTGTCCACTGGGGCACCTAGTACGAGCCCCCGGACGGAGCGCCTCCCCCGGGCGTGGAAACGCCCAGCATCATGGCCACTACGATTCCACCCCGGACGGACGCACAGGACGACGAGGCACTCATGCTCGCCGCCGTGCGCGAGTTGGTCGCAAAGCGCGTCGCGCCGCGTGCCGCCGAGATCGACGAGCGCGCCGAGTTCCCGATGGACCTGAAGAACCTCTTCGCGGAAAACGATCTGCTCGGCATTCCGATTCCCTCCGAGTACGGAGGCTTGGGCGGAACGTTTCTCACCTACGTCAAGGTCGTCGAGGAGATTGCGAAGGCATGCGCATCCAGCTCGCTGATCGTCGCGGTTCAGGAACTCGGCATGCTTCCGATTCTCATCGGCGGCAGCGAAGCGCAGAAGCGACAATATCTGCCGAAGCTCGCTTCGGGCGAATGGATCTGCGCCTACGCACTCACCGAGGCCTCGAGCGGTTCCGATGCCGCCGGCTCGATGCGCACGCGCGCCGAGCACCGTGGCGATTCATACGTCCTCAACGGAACGAAGATTTGGATCACGCACGGGAGCATCGCCGACGTCGTCTGCGTCTTTGCCGTGACCGACCCCTCAAAGGGACCCAACGGCATCAGCGCCTTCATCGTCGAGAAAGACTTCGCCGGCTTCCACGTCGGGAACAAAGAACGCAAGATGGGCATCCGCGGTTCTCCGACGGTTGAGTTGAACTTCAACGGTTGCATCGTCCCGGCGAGCAATCTCCTCGGCGCCGAAGGCGAGGGCTTCAAGATCGCGATGAAGGTTCTCGACAAGTCGCGGCCGGGCATCGCCGCGCAGGCGCTCGGCATCGCCGCCGGCGCGCTCGATTACGCGGCCAACTACGCGAAGGAGCGCGTCGCCTTCGGCAAGCCGATCGGCCAGCACCAAGGCGTGGGCTTCCTACTCGCCGACATGAAGACCGAGGTCGAGGCCGCGCGCCTTCTTCTCTACGAAGCGGCACGCAAGTGCGACGAGGGAGCGCCCGACGTCACGCTGTGGGCCGCCATGGCAAAACTCAAATGCGGCGACGTCGCGATGGCGGTGACGACCGACGCGGTTCAGGTTCTCGGCGGTTTCGGCTACTCGGCGGAGTACCCGGTCGAACGAATGATGAGGGATGCGAAGATCACGCAGATCTACGAAGGGACGCAGCAGATTCAACGCCTCGTAATCTCGCGAGCAATCGTCGGGAAGGGGAAGCCTCCGACGCCCGCCTGACCTCAAGAGAGGAAGCAAGGGACCGCGCGCTCCAGGGAGAACCAAGGCCACGGCATTTACGTTCAAAAGACGTAGCATTTCCGTTGGTCGCGAATTGGATCACGACGGCGGAAAACTCGTGCACCGGAAGGAGGTGTATTCGATTGAAGAAGGTTCTTGCTTCACTCATCGCGTCGGCGTTCTTGATGACCGGCGCTGCGATGGCGGCGGCTAAACCAACCCCGACCCCGAAGCCGCATTCGCACATGGCGACTCCGAAGCCGAAGACGACGCCCAAGCCGACTCCGAAGCCTCACAAGACACCGAAGCCGACTCCGAAACCCAAACCCACCCACAAACCCACCCCAAAACCCACCCACAAACCCTAGACGCAGGGTCGTTTTCATCGGTCAATCGGGCCGGTGCAGCCGTAAGAAAGCTGCACCGGCTTTTTTCTTGCGTAGAATCACAGCGCCGGTAGGGCAGAGATCGGCGACCGGGCATCGATCGCAGAGCGGGCGGGGAGCCTTGCAGATCGCACGGCCGTGAAGGATGAGCCAGTGCGTCGCGAGGCGCCATTTCTCGCGCGGGAGGATCGCGGTGAGGTCGCGCTCGACGTCGAGCGGTGTCTTCCCGGTTGTCAGACCGAGCCGGTGCGCGACGCGAAAGACGTGCGTGTCGACGGCGAGCGCGGCCTCGTGAAAGGCGACGGCAAGCACGACGCTTGCGGTCTTGCGCCCGACGCCCGCGAGCGATTCGAGCTCCTCGCGTTTGCGCGGCACCTTTGCGTGAAAGCGTTCGACGATGTCGCGAGCGCAGGCGATGATGTTTCTCGTTTTTGCCCGAAAGAAGCCGCAGGAGCGGATGATCTTTTCGACGTCGGCCGCCTTCGCGCCGGCAAGGCGCTCCGGCGTCGGATACCTTGCAAAGAGCGCGGGCGTCGTCGCGTTGACGCGCGCGTCGGTGCACTGCGCCGAGAGAATCACCGCGATCAGCAGTTGGAAGGCGTTCTCGTACGTCAACGCGGTCTCGGCGTGCGGATACGTCCGCTCGAGAATGGCAAACTGCTCGACCGCGACTCGGCGCGGAACCTTTCTCTTCGGAAACGGAATCTTCGGCACTCCAATCGCCCTATGGCAAGCCGACCTCGCCGTCCTGCAGGCACACGAGCCCTTCGCCCGCGAGCGCATCGACGAGAGCGCGAATCTGCGCGGGCGAGCGCTGCGGTAAGGAGCCGCGAAGCTCGCGATGCAAATCGAGCAGCGAGATGCGCTGCCCCGGCGGAAGGTCGCGCAAGCGGTCGACGATCCGGCCGCGTGCGTGGCGAGCGCTCTGCGCGAACGGAACCGCCTCGCCTTTGGGTCTGCGAAGATGCTTCGCGCGCGCGCGCTCCAACGCGGCCGCATCGAGCGGCGCGGCCGCGCACCGGCGCCGCAGCGGGCAGAGCGAGCACTTCGGCGCGCGAGCCGTGCAGATGCGCGAACCCAAGTCCATGAGCGCCGCGTTCCAATCGTGCGAGCGTCCCGGCGGCACGAGCGTGTGCGCGAGCGTCTCCAGTTCGCGCAGCGATGCGCGCGGCGGATGCTCGATGCCGAACGCGAGCCGGTGCAGCACGCGCCGAGCATTCGTGTCGACGGCCGCGTCGGGAAGATCGTAGGCGAAGGCGCGAATCGCGGCGGCCGTATAGCGGCCGATTCCGGGCATCGCGCGAAGCGTCGCGGTTTCCTTCGGGATCCGCGCGCGGTGATTCTCGACGATTTCGCGCGCGACGGCGTGCAGTCGCAGCGCGCGCGCGTTGTATCCCAGACCGCGCCATTCGCGCATCACGTCGCCCGGGCTAGCCGCCGCGAGCGCGGCGAGCGTCGGAAAGCGCGCGACGAAACGCTCGAAACTCGGGACGACCCGATCGACTTGCGTCTGCTGCAGCATGAACTCGCTCACGAGGGTGCGGTACGCGCTTCGGCGCCGCCGCCACGGCAGGTCCGCACGGCCATTTCGCTCGTGCCAGCGCAGCAACGTGCGCGCGAGCGGCGTCACGCCTGCTTAGCCGCTAGCTCGCCGGGGAGCGTCCCCGCGAGGATGGCCTCCCGCAGGTGCTCGTATATCCGCCGGTTCAACATGGACGGCGTCAAAGTTTCGAGGCCGACGACCGTCGAAGCCTTTGGGTGCCGGGGTCTGTTACGATGCACATAAGCGCCACTACGTCAGGGGAGCATAGGAAATTGGCTGAGCAGCAGGTCGACGCGATCGTCATTGGAGCCGGTCCGGGCGGGTATCACGCCGCAATCCGGCTCGGGCAACTCGGGAAACGCGTTCTCTGCGTCGATCGCGACGAGGTCGGCGGCGTCTGTTTGAACTGGGGCTGCATCCCAACGAAGGCGCTGTTGCACGTCGGCGAAATCGTGCGTCAGATATCTCGCGCCGGCGAGCTCGGCTTGAAAACGAGCGAGGTCGGCATCGACCGCGAGCGCGTCGCGAAGTTCAAGGGCGACGTCGTGGCCGCAAACGTCGGCGGCGTCAAGACGCTCTTCAAGGCGAACAACGTCGAGTTTCTCTACGGCGAGGCTTCGTTCAAGAGCGCGACCCAGATCGCGCTGAAGAAAAAGGACGGCGGCACCGATACGCTCTCCGCGCAGAACGTCGTGATCGCGACCGGCTCCGCGCCGGTCGACGTGAAAGCATGGCCTCGCGACGGTAAGACGATCATGAACTCCGACGACGCGGTCAAGCTCGAGCGCATCCCTCAACAACTGCTCGTCATCGGCGGCGGCGTCATCGGCCTCGAGTTCGCCACCGTCTACGCGCGCCTCGGCGCGAAGGTCTTGGTCATCGAGGCGCTGCCGCAAATCCTCACCGGTACCGATCTCGAGATCGGCAAGACGCTCGGACGCATCCTGAAGAAGCAGGGCATCGAGATCATGCTCGACACGAAGGTCGGCAAGCTCGAAAAGGACGCGAAGGGCGTCAAAGCGACCTTCAACGGCGAGGCGACGAACGGCAAAGACGAAACGCGCACGTTCGATACGGTGTTGGTCGCGGTCGGACGCCGGCCGGTCACCGACGGCTTGAATCTCCAAGCGGCGGGTCTCGCCGTCGACGAGAAAGGCTTCATCGCGGTCGACCAACAGATGCGCACGAAAGTCGCCAACGTCTTCGCCATCGGTGACGTTACCGGATCGCCGCTGCTCGCGCACCGCGCGATGAAGCAAGGCGTCATCGCCGCCGAGGTCATCTCGGGAAATCGCTCGGCCGCCTTCGATCCCATGGCAATTCCAAACTGCGTCTACACCGACCCCGAGATTGCAACGGTCGGGCTCTCCGAGGAGGAGGCGAAGGCGAAAGGCTACGAGGTGCGCATCGGCAGGTTTCCGCTCTCGGCGAGCGGCCGCGCGCGCACGATGAACGAGACCGAGGGCCTCATCAAGCTCGTCGGCGACGCGAAAACCGATTTGCTGCTCGGCATGCACATCGTTGCACCGCAGGCGGAATCCCTGATCGGCGAAGGCCTCATCGCAATCGAGATGGGCGCCACGTTGGAAGATATCGGTCTCTCGATCCATCCGCACCCGACCCTAACTGAAGGCATCATGGATGCCGCCGAAGCCGCGCATGGCAAAGCGATTCACATCGTCAATGCCAAGCCGAAGACTCCGGTCGCGGCGAAGTAGGGAACGGTGGCGCAAGCGCGGCTGCTCGATCTCGGTTTGCGGCCCTATCGCGAAGTGTGGGCGCTGCAGCACGCATTTCACGAACGCGTGCGTACGGGCGAGGAGTCGGAGATTTGGATTGCGGTCGAGCACCCTCCCGTGATCACGCTCGGCCGCAACGCGAAGAACGGCAACGTGCTTGTTGCGCGCGAGCAACTTCTCGCGCGCAACATCGACGTGGTCGAGATCGAGCGTGGCGGCGACGTCACGTATCACGGCCCGGGCCAACTCGTCGTCTACCCGATTCGGCGACTCGCGCGCTTCCGCGAGGTGGTTCCGCTCGTACGCAGCCTCGAGGAGGCGGTCATCGACGCGTGCGCGAGCTTCGGCGTGACGGCGACGCGCTGGAGCGAGCATGCCGGCGTCTGGATCGACCGGAATCAGATTTGCGCAGTCGGCTTGGCCGTCCGGCAGATGACCTCGCTGCACGGCATCGCCTTCAACGTCTCCACCGAACTCGACTACGATCGGCTCATCAATCCGTGCGGCCTGCTCGACCGCGGCCTCACCTCCCTCGCCCGCGAAACGCAGCGCCCGGTGAGCATGGACGAAGCAAAGTCCGCGCTTTTCGCCGCATTCGAAAAGGTCTTTGACATCGAGTTCATCACCGCGACCGAGACTGCGAACGTGGCGTAGCCCATGGCTGTTGAAATCGACTTGATCTCCGCGAAGCCCGCGCACGTGCGCAAGCCCGATTGGCTGCGCGTTTCGCTGCCGATGGGCGAGCAGTACGAGCGCGTCAAGGCCGAGGTGAACGCGCTGCAGTTACACACCGTCTGCAAGGAAGCGGCGTGCCCAAACCTCGCGGAGTGTTGGGGCGTCGGTACCGCGACGATCATGATCCTCGGAGACGTCTGCACGCGCGGATGCCGCTTCTGCAACGTGAAGACCGGCAGCCCGCATGGCATCGTCGATTGGCTCGAGCCGGTGCGCGTCGCCGAGGCGGTGCGTGAGTTGGGCTGGCGCTATCTCGTGCTGACCGCGGTCGACCGCGACGATCTCGCGGACGGCGGCGCGCTGATCTTCGCCAATACCGTGCGCGCGATTCACGAACGCGTCCCCGGCGCGAGGGTCGAGATCCTCAGCGGCGATTTCCGTGGCGACCTGCGCGCGCTCGACGTCGTGATGGATGCCGGGCCGGAAGTCTTCGCGCACAATCTGGAAACCGTCCGCCGCTTGACGCCGCAGGTTCGCGACCGGCGCGCCGGCTACGAACAGTCGCTGCGCGTGCTCGATCATGCCAAGCGGCGCGCGCCGGATCGCTTCACGAAGACATCGATCATGCTCGGCCTCGGAGAGCGCGACGACGAAATCGAGCGCGCGATGGAGGACGCCCGGAGCGTGGGCGTCGACATCTTCACGATGGGGCAGTATTTGCAACCGAGCAAGAAGCATCTCCGCGTTGAAGAGTTCGTCAACCCTCGACGCTTCGAAGAACTTGGCGCCCTCGCACGCACGAAAGGATTCCACCAAGTCGTGTCGAGCCCGCTCTCGCGCTCCTCGTACCACGCCGAACAAGCCTTTTCGTGACCCAGTTTTTCCTACGACGCCCCATCTTCGCGACCGTCTGCTCGCTCATCATCACCCTCGCGGGGCTCGTGATGATTCCGACGTTGCCGATCGCGCAGTACCCGCAGGTCGCGCCGCCGGTCGTTACGGTCACGGCAAGCTGGATCGGCGCGAGCCCGACCGCCGTCGAAAGCGCGGTCACCGTTCCGATCGAGAATGCGGTCAACAACGTCGAAGGGCTGCGCTATGTCAGCTCCTCGAGCGCGGACGGCGTATCGACCGTAACCTGCACGTTCTATCTCGGCACGAACTTGGACATCGCGGCGGCCGACGTGCAGAACGCCGTGCAATCCGCGATGGGCGAGCTTCCCGCGCAGGTGCAACAGACCGGCGTTCAGGTCGCAAAGAACTCGGGCTCCATTCTCGTCGCGCTCGCGCTGCAGTCGAGTACGTCGAAATACGACACGCTCTGGCTCTCGAACTACGCGCAATTGAACATCGTCAACACGCTCGCGCGCGTTCCCGGCGTGAGCCAAGTCCGCATCTTCGGCCAGCGCCAGTACGCGATGCGCGTCTGGCTCAACCCGCGTGCGCTCGCGCAACAAGGCCTGACCGTCCCCGACGTGATCGCGGCGCTCTCCGAGCAAAACGAGGAAGTGGCGGCGGGCAGCATCGGCTCGGCGCCGGAGTCCGCGAATCAACCATACACGTACGTCGTCAACGCGACCGGCCGCCTCTCCGACGTGTCGCAGTTCGCAAACATCGTGCTGCGCGCGGATCCGAACGGGGGCTTCACGCGACTCGGCGACGTCGCGCGCATCGAGCTGGGCGCGCAGGACTACTCGACGTACCTGCGCTTCAACGGCAAGCAAAATGTCGTCGGGCTGGGCATCCTCCAGTATCCCGACGCGAACGCGCTCACCGTCGCCTCCGCCGTGACCGAGCGCATCGCGCAGCTCTCGAAGTCCTTTCCCGCCGGCATCTCCTACAGGGTCGCGCTCGATTCGACGACGTTCGTGCGCGAGTCCATTCGCGAAGTGCTCATCACGCTGCTCCTCTCGATCCTGCTCGTCGTGCTCGTCATCTACTTGTTCTTGCAGGATCCGCGCGCGACGTTGATTCCGGCGGCCACGATCCCGGTCTCGCTGATCGGCACGTTCTTCGTGATGAAGATCTTCGGCTTCACGATCAACACGATCACGCTCTTCGGCTTGACGCTCGCAACCGGGCTCGTCGTCGACGACGCGATCGTCGTCATCGAAAACATCGCGCGACACATGGAACAGAATCGCGGAAAACTCTCCGCGAAGGAGAGCGCCGCGGAGGCGATGCGTGAAATTCAAAGCGCCGTCGTCGCGTCGTCGCTCGTCCTGCTCGCCGTCTTCGTTCCGGTCGCGTTCTTTCCGGGTACGACCGGGCAAATATACAAGCAGTTCGCGCTCACGATCGCCGCATCGATCTCGATCTCTCTCTTCGCCGCGCTGACCTTCGCGCCGACGTTGACGGCACTGCTGCTCCACGGCGACGTCGAATCCAACGCGCCGATCTTTCACTACTTCAACGTCGGATATCACGCGTTTCGCGATTGGTACGCTCGGATGTTGCCGAAACTCGCACGCGCGAGCACGCTCGTCGTGGGGATATTCGTCCTCGCGCTCTTCGCAACGGGCGCGCTCTTCCGAACGACGCCGACGGCCTTCATCCCGAACGAAGATCAGGGCTTCGCGATCATCCTCGTCCAGGCGCCGGAAGGCGCCTCGCTTGCCTACGAGAGCGCGCTCACCACGAAAGCGGAACGCATCCTCCTCTCCACGCCCGACGTCGAGGCGGTCTTCAACGTCGGCGGATTCAGTTTTAGCGGAGCCGCGCCGAACTACGGCTTGATCTTCGTGCGTTTGAAACCGTGGAGCGAGCGTCACGGGTACTCGCACTCACTCGACGCGCTGCTCTTCGGGTGGAACGGCCAGTTCGCGCAGATCCCGGGCGGTACGATCATCGGCTTCGATCCGCCGGCGATCAACGGCATCGGAAGCTTCGGCGGCTTCCAGTTCGAACTCGAGGACCAGGGCGACGTCGGTTTGCCGGCGCTTTCGGACACCGCGGGGAGGATCATCGCGGCGGCCAATCAGGATCCGCGGCTCTCCCGAGTCTTCACGCAGTTTCGCCTGAACTCGCCGCAGATCCAACTCAACATCGACCGTAACAAAGCGAAGTCGCTCGGCATCTCGATGACCGACCTCTTCGAAACCCTCGGGGCCGATCTCGGCTCGTACTACGTCAACGATTTCGACTACCTCAATCGTTCGTGGCGCGTCTACGTTCAGGCCGATACGGCGTACCGCGACCGCATCGCCGCGCTGCAAGAGCTGTACGTTGCGCCGGTTGCGCTGCCTAGCGCCGGTCCCGCGACGAGCACGGGCCTTGCCAGCGGCCAAACGCCGGTGAGCGCGCTCGTCGACGTCTCGCAAGTGAAGACCGCGCCGGTCATCCCGCACTACGATCTCTTCCGCTCACTCGAGATCAACGGCAGCACCGCTCCCGGCCACGGCTCCGGCGAGGCGATCCAGGCGATGGAGCAGATATTCGCGCGAACCGCTCCCGCGGGCATCGGCTACGAATGGTCGGGGTTACAACTCGACGAGATCGCCGCGGGCAGCACGAGCGTCTTGATCTTTGCCCTTGGGCTCGTCGTCGTCTTTCTCGTGCTCGCCGCGCAGTACGAGAGCTTCGTCGACCCGATGATCGTCATCTTGGCGGTGCCCGCGGCTATTTTCGGCGCGCTGCTCGCGCTCGGCGTCCGGCACCTGCCGCAAGACATCTACGCGCAGGTCGGCTATGTCATGCTGATCGGACTCGCAAGCAAGAGCGCGATCTTGATCGTCGAGTTCGCGAACCAACAGATGCGCGCCGGCGCCGACGTCACGACGGCCGCTCTGCGCGCGGCTCAGACGCGCTTGCGTCCGATCATGATGACGTCGATCGCCTTCATCATCGCGGTCACGCCGATGGTCTTCGCCTCGGGCGCAGGCAGCGCGGCTCGCCACTCGCTTGGAACCGTCGTTTTCGGCGGCATGCTGCTCTCGACGTTTCTGAACCTCGCGATCACGCCGATCCTCTACATCGTCATCAAGTCCCTTGCGGGACGGCGCGCCGCTACGGCTGCGACCGACGGCGACAGTTACGCGTAGATGCCGCGGAGCTTCAGCGCTTTGACCACGCGATCGATCGCGAGCGTGTAGGCGGAGGTGCGCAGCGTCGCGCCGGTCTCGTTCGCAATATGGCGGACCTCATGCAGGTTCGTGAGGAGCACGTCTTCGAGGCGCTCGTTGACCTCGGCTTCCTTCCAGAAGTATCCCATGCGGTCCTGAGCCCACTCGAAATACGAAACGGTGACGCCGCCCGCGTTGCCCATGATGTCGGGGATGACGGTGATGCCGCGCTCTTTGAAGATGCGATCGGCTTCCGGCGTCGTCGGGCCGTTGGCTCCCTCGACGATGAGCTTCGCCTGGACCTTCGGCGCGTTCTCCGCCGTGAAGACGTTCTCGAGCGCGGCCGGAACGAGCACCTCGCAGGGGCTCGTCAGCAACTCTGCATTGCTGATGCGCTCGCCGCCGGCATACCCTTCGAGGTTGCGAAACTTCTTGACGTGCTCCATCGCTTCGACGATGTCGTGGCCCTTCTCGTTGTAGTACGCGCCGGTGACGTCGGAGATGCCGACGATGCGGCAGCCGCGCTCCGCGAAGAGCTTCGCGGCGTACATGCCGACGTTGCCGAAGCCCTGAATCGCGACGGTCGCGCTCTTCGGCTTCAGCGCCAACTCCGCCATCTGATCGAGCGCGCAGATCGTCACGCCGCGACCGGTCGCCTCGACGCGCCCGCGCGAGCCGCCGATCTCGAGCGGCTTCCCGGTGACGACGCCGGGAGAGTTCATGCGCACGTGCATCGAGTACGTGTCCATGAACCACGCCATGACCTGCGGCGTCGTGTTCACGTCGGGCGCCGGGACGTCTTTGTCGGGTCCGACGACCTCGACGAGTTCGGCGGCATAGCGGCGCGTGATGCGCTCCAACTCACTCGACGAAAGCGTCGAGGGATCGCAGGTGACGCCGCCCTTCGCTCCGCCGAACGGGAGATCGACGACCGCGCACTTCCACGTCATCCAGAATGCCAGCGCCGTGACCTCGTCGAGCGTCACGCCGGGATGGAACCGGATGCCGCCCTTGCCGGGGCCGCGCGCNNGCACGCGGTAGCCGGTGAAGACTTCGAACTCGCCGGAGTCGCGTTGGAAAGGGATGGAAAAGATGATCTGGCGGGACGGATGCGTGAGGATCAAGCGCATCCCGGAATCGAGCTCGAGCAAGTCGGCGGCATCGTTGAAATACGCTATGGCATCGCCGAAGATCGAAACGTCTCGCACGGCTGTGGTCATGGAGCCTTCAGTTTTGGGGGCGGCTCGCCGCCCCCTACTTNNCCGTAGGCCTTAGACGTTGAAACGGAAGTTGACGACGTCTCCCTCCTGCATGACGTAATCCTTGCCCTCGCTACGCACGAGGCCGGCCGCGCGAAGAGCCTCCATCGTGCGATGTTTGACGTAATCGCCGTACGAGACGGTCTCGGCGCGAATGAAGCCACGCTCGATGTCGGAGTGAATGCGCCCGGCCGCCTGCGGCGCACGCGTCTGCTTGGGAATGGGCCACGCACGCGCCTCCTTCTCACCCGCGGTGAGAAACGTCATGAGGCCGAGCAGATCGTAGGCGACGGCCGCGAGTTCGTCGAGCCCGCTTCGCGCGATGCCGAGGCCTGCCCGATACTCCGCCGCCTCCTCCTCGGTAAGCCCCGCGAGTTCGGCTTCGATCTTCCCGCTCAGCACGACGACGCGGCTTGCGTCCTCGGCCGCCTTCGCGCGCAAGGCGTCTACATAGGCGCCCNNGGCGACGTAGAGCATCGGCTTGCCCGTGAGCAGAAACGATTCCGCGGCGACTTCACGCTCCAACGAACCTTCGGGGAAGCCGCGCGCCGCGCGACCGCCTTCCAACGCCTGCGTGACGCGACGCGCGGCNNNAGGTCGGCGAGCGCCAACTCGATCTCGACGATCTCGACGTCGCGACGCGGATCGGGCTCCCCCTCGACGTGAACGACGTCGGCGGCCTCGAAGCAGCGCACGACCATTGCCACCGCGTCGGTTTCTCGGATGTGACTCAAGAACGCGTTGCCCAGCCCCTCGCCGGCGCTTGCTCCGCGCACCAGGCCGGCGATGTCCACGAAGCGCACGGTCGCCGGAACGACGCGCTCGGCATGAACCAGCTCCTGCAGGACCTTCAGGCGCCCGTCGGGCACGGCGACTTCTCCGACATTCGGCTCGATGGTCGCAAAGGGATAGTTGGCGGCCAGCGCCGCGGCCGAACGCGTGAGCGCATTGAAGATGGTGGACTTGCCGACGTTCGGCAAGCCGACGATTCCGCAGGAGAGGGGCATGAAAACCCCCAGTTCGCGTCGGATAAAATGAAACATGCGGAAGATGACCGTCGACAAGCTCGGGATCGATCTCCTGACCCACGATCCGGTCGTCATCCTCAAGGACGGCGACGGCACGCACTATCTGCCCATTTTGATCGGTCCTTTCGAGGCCACCGCGATCGCGCTCGCGCTTGAGGGCGCCCCCGTTCCTCGCCCGCTTTCGCACGATCTCATGCGCAGCATCCTCGTCACGCTCGGCGCGCACCTCGAACAGGTCGTGATCCACGACATCAAGGAATCGACGTTCTTCGCCAAACTCGTCGTGCGCACGAACGGCGATCTGCAAGAGATCGACGCACGTCCTTCCGACGGAATCGCGCTCGCGTTGCGCGTTCAGGCGCCGATCTACGTCTCCGACAAGATCGTGCTCGAAGAATCCGTCTCCGAAAAAACGCGGCCGGTCGACGATGGGGAGATGGACCGCTTCAAGAAATTTCTGGAGGATCTCAAACCCTCCGATTTCAATCGCTGATAGAACTCATCTCGGCTAGATGTCCCACTGCCACGCGTTCCACCAAGGCGTCGCCGACGGATTCGTGCTGAAGTTCCGCAAGTCGGGGGAGCGAACGACGGGACGGCGCAGCTCGTAGAGCGGCAGATAGGAGATCGTCTGCCACATGATCTCGCTTGCGCTACGATAGTACGCCGCGCGAAGCAATAGGTCGTCGGTCTGGAGGCCGGCGTTCTCCAACGCATCGAGCGCGTGGTCGCAATAGCCGTAGACGTTCTGTCCGCGCGGGTACCACTGATCGCAGCCGACGTAGAAATGGACGTCCGGATCCCAGCCGAGGGTTGTCGAGTAGATGGCGAGATCGTAGGTCCCTGAAAAGATCGGCCCCGTCGTCGAGAAGATTGCGTTGTACGGATACGTCTTCAGAGCGATGTCGATTCCGACTGCTTGGAGATTCTGCTGCAATTGGAGCGCGATGTCCGCGAGGTTCGTCGAGCCGGCGATCACGGCGATCGTATACGCGAGGCGCACTCCGCCCCGCGAACGAATGCCGTCGCTCCCTCTCACCCAGCCCGCGTCGTCGAGCAAGCGGTTCGCGAGCGCCGGGTCGTATGCGTGCGGCGACAATTGCTGGTAGCCGCTCGCCGTCGGCGGCAACGTATTGTATGCGGTCTCGCCGACGTTGTGCGACACCTTGCGGATGAGCGAATCATAGTCGACGGCCGATGCGATCGCTCGCCGCACGGCGACGTCGCCGAGGCCCGGCTGACGATCGTTGAGGATGAGCACCTCTTGCGCGTTCCAGGGACGCAACTCCGTCACGGTCTGCGGAAACGAGCGGTACTCATCGAAAAGCGCGCCGGGCGGCGAGACGACGAGATCGACGGCGTGCACGCGCACCTGCGTCGCGATCGTGTCGTCATCCGGAATGATATGCAGCTCGATCCTATCGAGCTTCGGCATCCCCTTGAAATAGCGGTCGAAACGCTCGAGCGTGATCTGCGATCCGCGTTGCCAGCTCACAAAACGGAACGGACCCGTGCCGATCGGATTCTGGTCGAGCGAACTGCGATTGAAGTCGCGGTCGCGATCGATGACGTGGGCGGGCAGAATCGGCTTCCCGCCTTCTTGCAGCGGCGCGAAAAACTGCGTGACGAACGGCGGATAGCGCTGCCGAAGGTGCACGACGATCGTATGGTCGTCGGGCGTGCCGATCGAAGCGACGCGATCGTAGCCTTCGCGAAAGAGCGTGTCGTTGTGCGGATTCACGACCGCGTGCCACGACGCGACGACGTCTTTTGAGGTGAATGGAACTCCGTCGTGCCAGAATACGCCGCGACGCAGATGATACGTGTAGGTCAAGCCGTCGCCCGAGATGCCGCCGTTTTCGAGGCTCGGCACCTCCGTCGCGAGATCGCCGATCAGACGCCCGCGATCGTCGGCGATGACGAGATAGGAATAGATGAGCGAGGAGAGATCGTAGACGAGGTCCATCTCCGAAAGATACGGGTTGAGATGGTCGGGATCGGAGATGTCGGCGATGCGCAAGACGTGCGGAATCGTCCAGGCGTGCTCTCCACGAGTCGTCGTCGGGGCGACGCGCACACAGCCTGCAAGCGCCGTCGCCGCAAGAAGTACGCAGAGCGTCACGCGCATAGCGCGACCCTTCGAGGGTCCAAGTGAGTTCCCTCGAATGCGCTCCACCGATATGGAGACGCTAGAGCACGCCGATATCGGCGTTTTCGGAGGTTCGGGATTCTATTCGCTCATCGACAACGCGCGGGAGGTCTGGGTCGAGACGCCGTACGGGCCGCCAAGCGACCGCGTCGCGCTCGGCGAGATCGCCGGGCGACACGTCGCCTTCTTGCCGCGGCATGGAAAGGACCATCGCTATCCGCCGCACGAGATCAACTACCGGGCCAATCTCTATGCGATGAAAATGCTCGGCGTCGGCCACATCATCGCGCCTACCGCCTGCGGATCCCTCGATCGTGGCGTGAAGCCGGGCTCGATGGTCGTCGCCGATCAACTCGTCGACCGCACGAGCGGGCGTAAGGACACCTTCTTCGACGGTCCGGTGACGACGCACGTCAGTTTCGCCGATCCCTACTGCCCGACGCTCCGCCCGATCGCCGTCGAGGCGCTGCGTTCGCTCAAGATCGATACGCACGAGCGAGGCACGATCGTCGTTTGCCAAGGGCCGCGCTTCTCGACGCGATCGGAGTCCAAGTGGTTCCAGGGCCAGGGCTGGGAGGTCATCAACATGACCCAGTATCCCGAAGCCTACTTGGCGCGCGAACTCGGAATCTGTTACGTCAACATCTCGCTCATCACCGACTACGACGTCGGGCTCGAAGGAATGCCGCCCGTCTCCCACCACGAGGTCATGGAAGTCTTCAAGCGCAACAACGAGCGCACGAAAGCCGCCATCGGGCGGATCGTCGAGCGCATCCCGCTCGATGCCGACTGCTCCTGCCGTCACTCGCTCGAGGGCGCGCGTTGAAGCGCTCCGCTCCCAACCTCTCGATATACGGACGTGCCATTCCGATGCTCGTCCGGCGTCCTTCGATTTTCGTCGCGCCGTTGCTCGGCGCGGTCGTCGCGCTCGTGCTCTCGCAACTCGGCGCGTATTTCACGAACGCGCTCAGCGGCCTGGGCAGCGGCATCTTCGACTGGATCGCAAGCGTCTTTTACACCTTTGCCTTCGCCGTCGCGATCATCCAGGCGGACCAAATCGAACGCGGCCTGCGCGGGACGTTCGACTCCGCGTGGGAGGATTCGCGCCGGAAGGCCGCCGGCATTATCATCGCCGCAATAGGATTCTGGTTCGTCGTCTACGTCGGTCAGTACGTCGGAGCGATCTTCGGCCTGACCGCGGAGATCCTGCTCATGCTCGTCGCCGCATTTTTCTTGATCTACACGATCCCCGCGTCGGCAATCGGAGGCCTTCCCGGGTCACTCGCGATGGCCGCGTCGATCCGCGCCGTCCGCGCGGATCCGATCGGCAGCGCGATCCTCGCGATTGCATTCGTCGCGCTCTTCGTAATCGCGCCGATCGTGATTACGGCGTACATCGCAAACGCGTTCCTCCTCAGCCACACCGTCGCGACGCTCGTGCTCGCAATCCTTCACGCGATCGCGCTCGGCTATCTCTCGTTTCCGTTCGCGACGCAATACGCAAGCGTCGCATTTCGCCCGTAGCGCTTACGCCGCCGCGCCCGTCAGCGCCATGCGTACGACCTCGCTCACCATCGCGGGACTGACGTTCGTCCGGGCGAGCCGTTGCGCTTCGTCGAGACGGCCGAGGATGGCGCGCAGCGCATTGCCCGAGAGCGGCCGCAGCGCTCGTAACTGCTCGGCGTAATCGGCGAAGAGCGGAGCGCTCTGTGCCGCGCCGATCGCAACCCAATCGCGAACGAGGCCTTTGAGGGCTTCCAGTCCGGCATCGAGGGTCTCGCGCGTGGCCCAGCCGTCAACCGGCGTTCCGCCCGCAACGACCTCGAAGAACCAGCGCGCCGCTTGCGCGCGCACGGAGAGCTCCTCGCCTTCGAGCGCCGCGACGGCCTGCGTGACGCTTCCCTGGCCGAGTTGCGCGCCGGTCTGCGCGGCCTGCGCGTCGTAGCCCTTGCGCCGAAGGATCTCGGCGATTTCGGCGCGCGAAAGGAGCGGAAAGCGAACCTCGATCGCGCGCGAGCGAATGGTCTCGAGCAAACGCCCGGGCGAGGGCGTCGTGATCACGAGCAGCACGCCCGGCGGAGGCTCCTCGAAGAACTTCAGCAGCGCATTCGCTGCGTGGTGCGTTGCGAAATCGAGATCGCCGAGCAGCAAGACCCGCATCCCGCCGACGTACGATTCCATCGAGAGTTGCCGCACGACGTCGCGCGCGGTGAGGTCTTCGTGCTCGCCGAAGCGCGTCGCGGCGTCGCGATCGCCGATCTTCAGCGTTCCCTCGTGATCGAGAAAATCCGGATGCCGCGCGGCTTCGAGTTCGAAGAGGCGGCACGAGGCACAGGTTCCGTCATAACCGAGCACGCCGTCTTTCGGCGCCGCGCAGAGCAGCGATTGCGCGAGGCGGCGCGCAAACGTCTTCTTCCCGACGCCCTCGGGACCGCTGAAGATGTACGCGTGCGAGAGATTCTCGCGGGTGAGGCGCTCAAAATACGCGCGCGGGCCGGCGGCACCGATCACGTCGAAGTTCACGTTAGGAAGCGACGAGCGGTTGCACGACGTCCCAGGCCGCGTCGACGAGTGCCTCGGGCGAAAGCGTAGCATCGAGAATGCGCCAGCGCCCGCCGCTCTTCGCGAGCTCGAGATAACCGTGCCGCACGCGCTCGTGAAATGCTGCGTCTTCGCCTTCGAAGGGGTCTTCGGGAGCGATTCTCTCCGCGAGGCGGTCGCGCAAGCGTTCGACGGGAAGATCGAGGAGCAACGTGAGATCGGGTTCGAGGCCGCCCGTGGCCGCGAGACAGAGCAGCCGCAGCGTCGGCAAATCGAGGCCGCGTCCGTATCCTTGATAGGCCAGCGTGGAATCGGCGAAGCGATCGCAGAGCACGATGCGCCCCTCGGCCAACGCCGGCCTGATCTTCTCCGTGACGTGCTCCGAGCGCGCGCCGTTCATCAGGAACGCCTCCGTCAGCGGCGTGACATCGAGGCGACTTCGCAGGATCATTTCGCGCACGGCATTCCCCGCCGGCGTGCCTCCGGGTTCGCGCGTGACGAGCACGTCGATGCCGGCGAGCGCGAAGCGCTCGTGCAACGCTTGCACGAGCGTGGTCTTACCGCTTCCTTCGACTCCCTCGATCGTGAGAAACACTACTCTTCGTTCTTGAAGATGCGCACGCGGCGATTCGGTTCGAGCCCCGTGCTTCGCGACTGCAGCCGATACCGCTCGGCGAGCTGGTGCTGCATCCGGCGGACGTACGAGGTCTGCGGCGACAGCTCGATCGCCTGGTTCGTGAGCAATACCTGGTAGATCGCCTCCTCAGCTTCGCGCAATGCCAACTCCTCACGATCGATGGAGCCGAGGTTGAAAACATCGCGCAAGGCGCTCTGGATCTGCGTCGTCGTGTTCGTCTTGATCGAGTAGATCGGAACGTTGTCCGAGGCGATCTGCTTGAGCTTGGGCTGCTGCTTGCGTTCCAGCGCCTTGAGCGTGATCACGACGTCGGCGTCGTCCCACGTGCGCGCGATGGAAGCGTGCACGCGTAGATTGTGAATCGCGCGCTCGATCTTGCTGCGCGAGACGCCGTACGGAAAGATCGAGAGCGGGTGCTCCGCTTCGCCGCGCGCCTGCGCCGGTTCGAAGGATTCGGCCAGAACCGGCATCGACTCGGTGTCTGCCTCCTGCACGACGGTCACGGCGCCGCTCGCCTCGCGGCGGCGCACCTCCGGCTGCGGCTGGTAGCCGCGCAACAGCGCATCGACGACCTCGCCGACGTTCTTGTGAATCGCCAACCGGTCGCGCTCCTGAATCTCGACCACGACGTCGAACGTCGGGGGCGCTTTGCGCTCGAGCACGGTCTTGCGCGTGCCGCGCCGGCGCGCTTCCTCATCGGAGAGCGTGACGGCGCCGATCCCGCCGACGAGGTCGGAGAGCGTCGGGTTCATCAACAGATTCTCGAGCGTTTGTCCGTGCGCCGTGCCGATCAGCGTCACGCCGCGCTCGGCGATCGTACGCGCGGCCTCGGCCTCGGCCGCGGTGCCGATCTCGTCGATGACGATGACCTCGGGCATGTGGTTTTCGACGGCCTCGATCATGATCGCGTGCTGCAAGGCGGGATCCGCGACCTGCATCCGCCGAGCGAGACCGATGCCGGGGTGCGGCACGTCGCCGTCGCCGGCGATTTCATTCGACGTATCGACGATCACGACGCGCTTGCGCTCTTCGGAGAGGACGCGCGCGCACTCGCGCAGCATCGTCGTCTTGCCGACGCCGGGGCGGCCGAGCAGGCAGACAGAGTCGCCGCCGCGCAGCACGTCGAGCAGGATGTCGATCGTCCCGTAGACGGCGCGCCCGACGCGACAGGTGAGCCCGACGATTTTGCCGTTACGGTTGCGAATCGCGCTGATGCGGTGCAGCGTCTGCTCGATGCCGGCGCGGTTGTCGCCGCCGAAGGACGAGACGCGCGAGCAGACGTGCGCGATGTCTTCGTTTGTCACGGCGGCATCGCTCAAGTAGGTGAAATCGTGCTCGAAGCGCGCCTCCGGCGGGCGCCCGAGGTCGAGGACCACCTCGATCATGCCTTCGACGTTGGGGAGGCGTACGAGCGCCTGACGAATCGGGAGCGGGAAAATATCGAGAAGTTGTGAGAGTTCCCAATTCGGTGAAATGCTCTCGGCTTTCACAGCCACAACTTTTCTTTTCTTCCCGCCTTCGAAGCGTTCCTCGCTCCGCTACTCCTTGACGACTCTTATTGTTCGCAACTCGGCGTCGTAGGGGCCCTGAATGCGTACGCCCGCCTTGAGTTCCAGCCGGAGATAGCGAAGGGCTTCATCGGTGATCTCCTCGCCGGGTGCGACGACGGGGACGCCCGGTGGGTAGGGCGCGATCGTCTCGGCGCAGATGCGTCCCTTACTCTTGCGGAACGAAACGAACTCGGTCGGCGCGAGGAACGCCTCGCGCGGGAGCATGCGCATCGGCGGAATCTTCGGCAGCCGGTAGCTGCCGCGGTTGAGCCGCTGCTCGAGGATGCCCGAAGGCGCGAACATGTCGAGTGGACGCTCGTCGCGCGCCAGCTCCTCGAGCGCGGCGATGAATCGCTCCGCGGCCTGCGGGGTCGTTCCGATCGTGAAGAGCGCGACGATGTTGAAGAGATCGGCTAACTCGACCTGGATGTTGTAGCGACGGCGCAGGAGTTCCGATGCCTCGTAGCCGGTGTAGCCGAGGCCGCGCACCGTGACCGCGACCTTTGTGGGGTCGAGATCGAAGACGCCCGGACGTCCTTTGAGTTCATCGCCGAAGCAATAGAGGCCGTCGATGCGGTTGATTCGCTCGCGCGCATCGCGAGCGAGGGCGATCGTTCGCGAGAGGAGCGCCTCGCCTTGCGTCGCCATCTGTTTGCGCGCCACATCGAGCGACGCGACCATCGGCAGATTCGGCGAGGTGGAAAGGAACATCTTGACGACGCTCTGCAGACGGTCGACGCGAACGCGTTCGCCGATCTGATGGAGCATCGCGCACTGCGAGAAAGCGGAGAGCATCTTGTGCGTCGAGTTGATGGAGAGATCGGCGCCGGCCGCCGTTGCCGAGAGCGGCAGCTCGGGGTGGAAGTGAAAATGCGGCCCCCACGCCTCGTCGACGAGCAAGAGTTTTCCGGCATCGTGCGTGATGCGGGCGATCTCGGCGAGGTCGGCCGCAACGCCGTAGTACGTCGGCGAGACGACGTAGACCGCGGCGAGATCCGGGTGCTCCGCGAGCGTCCGCGCGACGGTCTCCGGCGTCACGCAGTGGTCCATGTGCAGCGACTCGTCGACTTCGGGCTGCATGTAGATCGGCGCTGCGCCGCTCATGACCAGGCCGCCGAGCATCGACTTGTGCGAGTTGCGCGGAACCGCGATCTTGTCGCCGGGATTGACCGCGGTCATCATCATACACTGATTGCCGCTCGTCGAGCCGTTGATCAAGAAGAACGTGCGGTCGGCGCCGTATGCTTCGGCGGCGAGCTCCTGCGCTTCGCGGATCGACTCGGTCGGCTGGAGCAGATCGTCGATGCCGGGCATCGGCGTGAGGTCGATCGCGCAGATGTTGTCCCCGACGAACTCTCGGAATGACGGCTCCATGCCGTTGCCTTGAATGTGACCGGGCGTGTGGAACGGGATGACGCCCGCGTCGACATAGTCGAGCAGTGCCTGAAAATACGGCGTTTTCGATTGATCCACTGACGTGGCACCCCTGCCGGAAAGCGAAGGAAGTAGAGATCGCGCGCGCTCGGGCGCGCCGACGCTAGATTCCCTTGGCCGTTGCGGAGTGATGGCTGATTGCAAATGCCGCCGCGCGGAGCGCAGCGGAGAGGAGCGCGAACAGCCGGACGTCTCTCACTGCAGTTAGCGTTCACCGTCCGCGCGGTAGGCTCCGCCTCCACCCGCTGAGAAAGTCGGGGCCGATGGATGCTCCGGTGATCATCGTGGGAGGCGGTCCCGTAGGTCTCTCCCTCGGTCTCGGGCTGGCGCACCTCGGAGTACGCTCGACGATCCTCGAAACGCGCCCTGAGCCGGCACCGGAGTCGCGCGCGCTCGTCATCTGGCCGCGCACGTTGGAACTGCTTGCCGATTGGAATGCGCTCGACGCGCTTCGCGCGGCGGGAATGTGGCGCTCGACGCTCGACATCTGGTCGGCGGAGAGCGGCGAACGGCTCATCGACGTCGATTTCTCCAACGTCGCCGACGTCCTCGAATACTGCGGTGCCCTGCTCGTCCCGCAAAGCGAAACGGAGCGCTTGCTCCAAGAGCTCGTCCGCAAGAGCGAGCATTGCGAGTTACGGACGGGATGCGAGGCGACGTCGCTCACGCAAGATGCCGAGGGCGTGACGGTCGTCGCGCGCGGGCCGTCCGGGGAAGAGCGCCTGCGCGCGAAATATGCCGTCGGTTGCGACGGCGGCCACAGCATCGTGCGTCACGCCGTCGGGCTCACGCTCGAAGGCGTGACCTATCCCGGCCGCGCGGTGCTTAGCGACGAGATCCTTCCCACGGCGCATGCCTTTCCCTCGCCGCGCTTCTCGCTCGCCCGCTCCTCCTTCGTGCTCGGCATCGAGTACGCACCGAGCTTCTGGCGCGTCATTTCGCTGCTGCCGGCGTCGGTCGGCGACGACGATGCGATCGCCCCCGCGGCGCGCGCGCAGCGGCTGCAGCGACTCTTCGGCGAGAATATGGCGACGCAAACGATCTGGACGAACCTCTTCCATATTCACCGACGACACGCGCAGCGCTTCGTCGTCGGACGCGTCGCGCTCGCCGGTGACGCCGCGCACTTGAACAGCCCCGCAGGCGGTCAAGGGATGAACGCGGGCATCCAAGACGCGGCAAATCTCGCGTGGAAACTTGCGTACGCTCTGGAGGAAGGCACGGACGCGCCGGCGCTGCTCGCGAGCTACGACGTGGAACGGCACGAGGCGATCGCCGGAGGCGTCGAGCGCTACACCGACGCGCTGACGCGATTCGGCATCAACGGCTTCCGCTGGTTCGGTGTGGTGCCGCTACGCATCCTCGGGCGCCTTCTTCGCGGCGCCGGCTTCCAACGCAAGGCGTGCCGCGCCGCCGGAATGCTCGGCGGGCGTTACACGAAGTCGCCGTTCATCGACGCGCGTCACCCGCTTGCAGGACGCCGCATCGACGACCTCATCCTACCGGGCGGTTCGCGCATCAATCGGAAACGCGCGGGCAAAGCTGCAATCGTCGCGGTCGGCGAGGTCGACATTCCCGAAGCGAGTGCGAGCGCCATCACGGTCATCCGGCTTCCTCTCGCGCCGAGGCATTGGCATGTGAAGCCGCCGGTCGCATTGATCGTGCGTCCCGACGGCTGCGTCGCGATCGTCGTGGAAAAGCCGACGGCCGTCCGAATCTCCGCCGCCCTGCGCAAAGCATTCGCCGGAGCGAAGGGTTAGGCTTCGATTCTCTCTTCGATCGAGACGTTATAGAGGAATAGGAACTTGCCCCATTCGTCGGGCAGCGTGTTGCGCTTGACCTGAATCCATGGAATGTATTTCGGCTGGCGCGGCTTGCGGCGAAGCGAGAGGTTCGCCTCCTGCGGCGTTCGGTTATTCTTTCGGTTGTTACAGCGCATGCAGGAACAGACGAGGTTCTCCCACGTCGATGGTCCGCCGCGGCTCTTCGGGATCACGTGATCGACCGTCATGAGGCGCTCGCCGCGCGACCCACAGTATTGACACATGTGATCGTCGCGAATCAGCACGTTCTTCTTCGTTAGCGCGACCTTTTGCAACGGGCGCTTGATGTAGTAGAGCATGCGAATGATCGAGGGCATGCGCATCTCGAAGCTCGTCGATGCCAGAACCCGTTCGAGATTGTGAACGATCTCCGCTTTCCCGGCAAAGAGCAGCTTCACGGCGCGCTGGAAGCTCGTGACGTTCAGCGCTTCGTACGTGAAGTTCAAGACGAGAACGTCGCTTTGCATGCTACATCTCGCGCCGCTTGACGAATGCAAGCCGCGTCTCGGTCAGCAACTGCGTGAGCGCGAGGCGCTCGTCGGCGGTCAGGCGCTCCTTGATGCGATCGAAGCTCAACGACGCGACGTCGATCGCGACCTCGGCCGAGGACAGGTCGGCGGCGCGCCCCTTCGTCTCATCCATGTACGCATGGGCCACGAGCACGAGCATGCCGATGACCTCCGTCACGACCGACGTGACGGGAGGTACCTGCCCTTGAAAACCGGCCGCCTGCGCGTCCGGGGCTGCGTTGGAGCTCATCCGGCCAATTTCTTATGCGGCGGTGGAGCGCTTCCCTATCTTCTTGCGGGCCGCGCGCGCGCGTTCGACCATCGAGAGGAAGTAGGCGTGGACGCGGCTGTCGCCGGTCAACTCCGGGTGGAACGACGTGGCCAGGACGTTCGCCTGCCGCACCATCACGCCGTGACCGTCGCGCGAGGCCAACAATTCGACCTCGTCGCCGATGCGCTCGATCCAAGGCGCGCGAATGAATACCGCCGGAAACGCTCCGGGCCCGAGCGCCGGCACGTCGAGATCGATCTCGACTGATTCGTTCTGCCGTCCGAACGCGTTGCGCCGCACGGTGACGTCGAGCACGCCGAGCGTCGGCTGGCGGATATCCGCAACGTCGCGCGCGGCGACGATCATGCCCATGCAGGTTCCCCAGAGCGGCATTCCGCTCTGCACCCGATCGATGATCGGCGCGTCCATGCCGAAGCGCTGTAAGAGCTTCATCACCGTCGTCGACTCGCCGCCCGGGATGACGAGCCCGTCGAGCGCGTCGAGTTGCTCGCGCGTCTTCACCGCGCGCGCATCCGCGCCGGCGCGGCGCAGTGCCGCAAGATGTTCTTCGACGTCGCCTTGCAAAGCGAGCACGCCGACGACCGGCTCGCGTTCCGCCATCAGTTGCCTCGCGAAGAAAGCATCTCCGATTCGGGAAGCTTGCGCACGTCGAGCCCGGGCATCGCCTCCTGCATGCCGAGCGAACGGCACGCCTCCGCGACGACCTTCGGGTCTTCGTAGTGCGTCGTTGCATCGACGATCGCTTTTGCGAACTTCCTGGGATCTTTTGATTTGAAGATGCCGCTGCCGACGAAGATGCCCTCGGCGCCGAGCTGCATCATCAATGCGGCGTCGGCGGGCGTCGAGACGCCGCCGGCGCAGAAGAGCACGACGGGCAGCCGTCCCTCGCGCGCGACCTGTGCGACCAACTCGAACGGCGCACCGAGCTCGCGCGCACGCGCCATGAGTTCCTCTTTCGGCGCGACGCTCAGCTCGCGAATCGAGTCGCCGATCGCGCGCATGTGGCGCACCGCCTCCACGATGTTGCCGCTTCCGGCTTCGCCCTTGCTGCGAATCATCGCGGCACCTTCGCCGATACGGCGCAGTGCCTCCCCAAGATCGCGCGCGCCGCAGACGAACGGCGTTGTGAACGCGTGTTTCTCGACGTGATACTTGTCGTCGGCTGGCGTCAGCACTTCCGATTCGTCGATGTAGTCGATGCCGATCGACTGCAGGACTTGCGCCTCCGCGAAATGCCCGATGCGAACCTTCGCCATCACGGGAATGGTCACGGCATCCATGATCGCCTGGATCAGTTCCAGAGAACTCATCCGTGCGACGCCGCCCATGGCGCGAATATCGGCCGGGATGCGCTCGAGCGCCATGACGGAGACCGCGCCGGCCTCCTGCGCGATGACGGCGTGTTCGGGCGTGACGACGTCCATGATGACGCCGCCCTTGAGCATCTGGGCGAGCCCGCGTTTGACTTTGTCGGTTCCGGTCTGTTCCATATCCGCTCTATCCTACCAGGGCGGGTGCGCGGTTGCACCCGGCGATGGTTCGGCCTCTGTTTCAGCCCGGGTCGAGGCCGGCGAGGGCGCCTGCGTCGGAACCGGACTCTGCCGCCAGACTGGGATGTTGGGGTTCGGCGGCGCCTTCGAATGCGTCGGGCTTGGAGCCGGTGGCGCGGGCGCTCGCGTCGGGAGCGGCGCGGGCGGGACGCGCGGATCCGGGAAGCCCGGGTCCGGGGCACCCGAGAGCGTCTGCGAGCGGCGCCAGTCGGGCCCATAGGCGCCGCCACCGGCGTAGATCGGCTCGGGGGTGACCCGGATCGTGGGCAGGATCACGGGGGTCAGCCCCGTCGATTGCCCGAGCAAACGGTAACCCATCCGCTGCCCGACTCCAATCGCGAGCAGCAAGACCAATGAGCCGAGCGCCAAGACGAGCGCCGCAAATCGTTTCGAGGGATCCAAGGCCGGAGAGCCTTCGCCGCCGGGACGAGGCAGTCCTAAAGGCGCTTTGCCGCGGCCGGCCGGACGACGTCGAGCCGGGCGGCGCGCGCGCGCCGATCCGTCGGCGTGCCGATGAGGTGCACCTCGGCGAGCGCGCCCGCCTTCATCTCGACGTGCGCGGCGTGCCCGCGAAACTCGACCGCAACGTCGCGCGGCCGGTCGTTGAGGTTCCCAAGGAAGATTCTCACGGCGCCGTTCTCGTCTTCGAAGGCGACCGCACCGACCTCGACCGGCGAAGTCGTCACCTCGTCGCTGACGTCGCGGCCCGCGTGAATGCACGTGAACGGCTCTTCGGCCGAAAGCTCGGGCATGTCACCGTAGATGACGTCGTTGCGCAGATCGATGACGTAGCTGCATCGCCGGCCGCCCCAATGCACCCGCGCCGCGGCGACCCATTCCCAACCCTTCGGACGCAACGGAACCAAGTGCGGTCGTCCGCTCGTGCGGTAGCCGTCGAGGCCGCCGACCGTCTCTGCCACCGCCCAAAGATATTTCGCGCTGGTCCACGGCGAGAGGTACATTCCGCGATTGCTGAGCGATCCTCCGTCGAACCACTCGCCGAACTCGCCGGGGACGGTGTTTCGCGGGCTGCCCGCTTCCATCGCTTCGTAGATCGCATCGAGAAAGTGCACGGCTTCATCAACCATGTGATGCCGCGCGAGCGCCACGACGAACCATAGCGTGAGATCCGGCCACACGCCACCGAGCAATCCGTAACCGTAGGAGGGAAAATACCACGCATCCGCCGTCGAGATCGTGCGCAAGCCGACGGCGGTGACGAAGTCGGCTTCGAGCAGCCGATCGAGGATCGCGCGCCGCTGCTCGTGCGCGGCGACGCCGAAGAGCACCGGGAAGACTTCGTCGGCGGTGAAGTTGTCCTGATAGTTCCGGTCTTGGTCGTAGTTGAGCACGAACGCGCGCGTGTCTTCGTTGTAGAGCTGGTTCATCATCGCCGCGCGGAGATGCTGGGCCTCCTGGCCGTAGTTTTCCCAGTGTTCCTGATCCTCCACGACGGCGCAGAGCATCGCCGCCGCTTCGAGCGCGAAGACCGCTTCGGCGTTGATCTCCGTCACCGCGCCGTCGAGCGTGTAATACGGGATGATGTTGCGCCACGATGATATCCCGTACATGTCGACGCCCGCGGCCTTGCAAAAGACGAGCCCGTAGCTGTCGCGCTGCGCGAGCAAATAGTCGGCCATCCTCACGATGAGATCGTGATGCTCGCGCACCCATGCGTCGTCGAGCGTCGCATTGTAGTGGTGCAGCATCGCGATCAAGTGCAACGGCGTGTCATCGTTGATGTTGAGATCGTAACTCGTCTTGAAACCGTTGACGCCGCGCACGTATTCGACCATGAGGCCGCTCTCGTCGGCGAATCGATTGAACACTTCGAGCGCGTCGCGGCTGAACTCGGGCCAAAAATAGTCGTAGGCGTGCACGAACCAGGAGGTGTCACGCGAGACGAGGATGTCCGAGGGCGGCGAGTTTGTCGAGCCCCAGCCTTGCGGATACTCCTTGACGATGCGCAGCATGTTCGCTTTCGCCCACACGACGCCGCGACTGATGAGCGGCGACGGGGTCATGATGCGCGCGTCGGCGAGCCGCTCGCCGAAGTAGTGCTGCGTGTCGTGGAGCGCGCGCGGATCCTGCAACAGCGCTTCGAGCACCGGACGGCTGCGCTCCACGCCGCCCGCATGATAGACGACGGCGAGCCGCAGCGATTCGCGCGCTCCGGGAGCAACGGCGATGCGATACTCGAAGGCGCCGAAGATGCGCCGGCTGACGAGTTCCGCTTCCTCCGGCGTTACCTCGCCGAACTTCTGATCCTGGATTCCAGGAACGAGCGCGCCGCGCCGCATGTGTTCGAGCAAGACCATCTCGCGCAACGAGAGGTTGACCGCGGTCGGCGCGCGTGAGCCGCCCCACCAACGCTCACCGCCGGTCTCCATGTTCCGCGAACAGATGAACCGGCCGTCGATGTGCGCGTGGACCTCGTGCTCGGGTTCGCCGTAAAAGCGTTGGCCGATCAGCAGCGCCCACGGAAAGATCGAGACCTCGATCTCCGAGGCGCCGGCGTTGTAGAGCGTCACGTCGACGGCGAAGGAAACCGCGCGATTGAACGCCTCCCCGTGCGGGACGTAGAACGCTTCGGTGACGTGCAAACGATTCTCGAGCGTGAACTCTGAGAGTTGCGCGTACGGAAGGAACGTAAACTCGCGCGTGATCTGATGCGGGAAGAGCGTCTGACGGCCGTCTCGCAGCCGGTACGCGATCTGGTGCGTGCCGAAGATGATGCGATCGGTGTCGGCGTCCCACAAGCCGCGAACGCCGCCCTTTGCCGTCGACTGCGCGTAGGACTTATAGTTGCCCAGCAGCAGACCGTACGGCGTCAGATCCTCGGAGAGGACATACGCGCAATATTCGTTGCGCTGCGCGTCGTAGCTCGAGCTCAAACGTCAGTTACTTTGGCGATTGCCGAAGACCTAGAATGTTCCCATCCTTATCCTTGACATGAGCAACGAGCATGCCTCCTCCAACGTCTTTGATGTCCTGATGCGTCGTAGCACCGGCATCCACTAAGGTCTGTAGGTAGCTCTTGATATCAGCAATATCGATGTAAGCGATGACTCCTAGGCCGTTGGGGACGAGCCCAACTTCTAGGTTACCAAGCTTGTACCCGACGTAATAGGGCGCATCCGCATAGGGCTCAACCCCCAAAAACTTGCCGTAAATGGTTTTCGCGGCTTCTAAGTCCTTTACCGGGTACACGATGAGTTTGATATCTTGAGCCATTCTCCAATCTTTTGCGCTCCGGCGGCCGCGCCTTCTCGGCAGGATGCTTTGCTCGCGCTCGCGCATCGCGCCGAGCAGTGGTAAAAACGCTGCGCGCACCGGCCAAGATCAACCTCACGCTCGAGGTGCTGGGGCGGCGCGAAGACGGTTACCACGGCCTGCGCAGCGTGATGGTGCCGCTCGAGCTCGCCGATTCCATCGAGGTCGCGCCGAGCGAAACGCTCGCTTTTGCCTGCGACGACGAGTCTCTCGGCGGAGAGGACAACCTCGCCTTGCGCGCCCTCCGCGCGCTCTCGTCGGCGGGTCTCGAACCGCGCGCAAAGGTGACGCTGCGCAAGCGCGTGCCCGCAAGAGCGGGCCTCGGCGGAGGATCGAGCGACGCAGCCGCCATTCTGCTCGCGGCGATGGACGGCGCCTTCGGGCCCGCGCAAACGCTGGATTGGTTGCGCATCGCACGCGCCCTCGGCTCCGACGTTCCTTTCTTTCTGGCTGGAACGGCCGCGCTCGTCGAGGGCACGGGCGAGCGGGTAACGGCGCTCGGCGCGCTGCCGTCGTGGCCGCTGCTCGTCGTGAAACCGCCGGCGACCATTTCAACCGCCGATGCCTACGCGGCCCTCGACCGCCGCGAGCGCCGGATCCGTCCGCGCGCCGATTCAGTCTCGCTGTTGTGCGTCGAAGCCTTGCAGCGGGCGGATTATAGCGCCGTCGAGGCGCTGATCTCGAACGATTTCGACGAGCTCGCGATGGAAGAGCCGGCGATTCGGCGGGCCTCCGACGCGTTGCGTTCGGCGGGCGCCACGCGACCGCTGCTCGCGGGATCGGGCTCCTGCATCTTCGCACTCGCACCCGACGTTGCGACGCGCGATGCAATCGCGCAGGCCCTGCAACTGCCGCCGGAGTTCACGGTCTTCGCGACCTCGTTCGCCTCGAACGCCGGTTGGCGAGCGATCGGCGCATGATCGCCGTCGTTCTCGCAGGCGGACCACCCGATGAGGTCTCCGCGCTGCAGCCGGGCGCACCGAACAAAGCCTTCGTCCGCATCGCGGGTCGAGCGCTCGTCGAACGCGTCCTGACGGCGCTGCGCGCCTCGTCTACGATCGATCGCATCATCGCCGTCGCGCCCGCCGCGATGCACGGTGATGCCGCGCTCGCGCTTGCCGATGAATGCCGCCCCGACGGCATTCGCATCAGCGAGAGCCTGCGCAGCGGCCTCGCCGGGTTGCCGGAAAACGATCTCGTGCTCGTCGCGACTTCGGATCTTCCCATTCTTTGCGCGGTCGCGATCGATGACTTCACCGCGCGCGCACGCATGCTCGACGGTGAGATCGGGTACGGCTGCGTCGAGCGAAACGTCCATCTTGCGAAATACCCGGAGGTGCCGCACACCTGGGCGCGATTGCGCGACGGCGTCTACTGCGGCGGCGGCCTCATCGCACTGCGGCCGCGCGTACTCCCCGCACTCGAGCGTTTCATCGAAGAACTCGGCGCCGCGCGAAAGAAGCCGTGGCGCCTCGCATCGCTCTTCGGTTCCCGCATGTTGGCGAAGTACGCGCTCGGGCGGCTTTCGATCGCGGACGCGGAAGCGCGCGCGCGCGAACTGCTCGGCGCGCCGGTGCGCGCGGTCGTTTCGCCCTACGCGGAGACGGCGGTCAACGTCGACCGGGCGACCGACGTCGCGCTCGCGGAGCGGCTGGTCGCTACGGCGAGCGCCAGCGCTTGAAGAGTTCGTTCGGGATGCCGAACTGATCGAGCGCCTTGCCGACCGTATGGGCGACGATGTCGTCGATCGACGCAGGCTTCGCGTACATCGCGGGGATCGGCGGAAGGATCACGGCGCCGATCTCGGCGAGTTGCGTGAGCGTTCGCAGGTGACCGAGGTGCAGCGGGGTCTCGCGCACGACCAGCACGAGCTTGCGCCCTTCCTTTAAGCAAACGTCCGCGGCACGCACGAGCAGGTTGCTATTGAACGAGTACGCGATCGCGCTTGCGCTCTTCATCGAGCACGGGATCACCATCATCCCGTCGGTCAGGAACGAGCCGCTGGAAATGGCCGCGGCAAGATCGTTATCCTGATGAACGACGTCCGCGAGCGCTTCAAAATCGTCGGGTGAGACGTCGGTTTCGAGCGCGATCGTCCGTCGCGCGGCGGCGGTAAGCACGAGATGCGTCTCGATGCCGCCGATCGCGCGCAGCGCTTGCAGCGCCATGTATCCGTAGGCGCTGCCGCTTGCTCCCGTGATTCCGACCACGATACGCCGCATTCCGATTGGCACTTTGCGCGATTATACGCTGCCTGCAGGGGCGCCTGGCTGCGCGCCAAGAAAAGGCGCGATGTGATAGCTGCGCGGTTCGCCTTGGCGGAGTCGGTCGAGCCGGAGCCGCACGGCGGCGTGCGCGCGCGGCGCCCGCACTTTAGCGCCTCCGCGCTCAACGCGTACGCCGAATGCGAGCGCAAGTGGTTCTACCGGTACGTCTGCGCCGCAATCGAGGACCCCGGTTCGGCGGCATCGGCATACGGGACGGCCTTTCATCTCGCGCTCGAGCGATTCCACGAGCGCTACGTCCGGCCCCGCGCCGACGAACTTGCGGCGATGCATCGCGATCTCGAGCGCGAGATCGAGAACGCTTTCGCCGAACATCGCGACGGCTTTCCAACCGCGGTGGAGTTCGAGCTGCAGATGCGCCGGGCGCGGCGAACGGGGCAGCGGTACGTTGAATGGTTGTCGGCCGAAGCGGCACGTGCGCCCTTCACGGTGATCGGGCGCGAACTGCCGGCGCAGCTCGAACTCGAGGGCTTCTCCTTCATCGGCTTCATCGATCGTCTCGATCGCGAAGACGGATCCGGAAGCGTCGGCGTCGTCGACTACAAGACGGGAACGATCGCGACGAGTGCCGCGCAGTATCTCGAAAAGGTTCGAAACTTCGATGATTTCCAACTTCCGTTCTACTACTGGGTGCGCACGGCGGCGGGGGATCGCGTCACGCGCCTCGTGCTGCTGCCGCTCAAGGACGCGCTGCTCGAAGTTCGCCCGATCGTGTTGGAGGTCGTGCCCGTGCCGGCGGCGCCCGCGCGCGGCGATGCGCCGATCGGCACCGTCTCGATCGTGGACCTCGAACGCGCGAAGACCCGGATGATCGAGATTTGCCGCGAACTCACCTCGTCGCAGCCACGCGCATTTCCGGTCACGGACGATCCCGAAGCCTGTGTCTTCTGCGCCTACGCGATTGCGTGCGCGCGCCGTCCGCCGCGCGACGGCGAGCGTTTCGGGCGATGATCGCGACGGCACTCGATTCCGCGCAGCGGCGCGCCGTAGACGCCTCTTTCGATGACGCCCTCGCCATCGTCGGAGCGGCGGGAACGGGGAAGACGGTTGCGCTACGCGCCCGCATCGAGCGCGCGCCAAGACTCGGAGAGCCGTTCGTCGCCGGCCTGGACGCGCCGACGCCGCTGCGGTTTCACTCACTCGCTCGCGAGGTCTTGAGCGAGACCGGTGAAGAGGTCCGCCTCATCGACGACGTCGAGGGCGAAGCGCTCTTTGAAACCGCCGCCGCGCCGTTGCTCGCGATGGAATCGGAGCTGCTCGATCTCCAAATCGATCCCGAGGTTCCCGGCCTTCGTTCGCCGCAGCGCTTTCTCGAATCGGCGTTCCGGCTGGCGCGCAGGTTGAGCGACGCGCTGATTTCGCCCGACGCATTCCTCGAATCATCGCTCGCCGGGGCGACGAAGTTCTATGCGAATCCGCCGAATCTCGCGCACCCCGATCTCATTTACTCGACGAAGAGCGAGTACCGCAACTCCCTCGCCGTTTCGACACCCGAGTTGCAGCGGCAGTACCGGCGGGAGATCGATCTTGCCAAGCTGCTCGCGCAACTCTTCCGTGCTTACGCGCGCGTGGCGCAGGACGGGAGATGCGCGACCGGGCGCGATGCGGTCGCGCTCGCGATCGAACGTCTCCGCGCGGATTCCGCGGTTGCGGGGCGCATCCGTTCGCGATACCCGCTCGCTTTCATCGACGACGCGCAAGACCTCACGGCCGGCGAATTGCGACTCCTCCAGGCGATCTATGGAAAAGATCTCGCCGGCGTGACGCTCGCGGGCGATCCGGCCGGAGAACTCCGAGCCGATGCGCGCCGCGAGCACGTCTTCGAGATCGTTCCGCAGCAAATCGAACTCACGGAGCGATACCGGCCGAGGCCGCGCGCCGCCGTGTCGCGCCCGACGACGCAGGTGCAGGAAGCGCACGAGATCGCCGGCCACGTCGCGGAGCTGTTGCGCGGGGGCGCGGCGCCGGAGCAGATCGCCGTGCTGCTGCGCTCGGTTGGGGCGCCAACCCTCTACGAGAACGCGCTGCTCGATCGTGATATTCCCGTTCAAATCGCGGGCGACTACAATCTCTTTTCAGATCGCCGCGCTCTCGATGCGCTCGCATTACTTTGGAACGTGAGCGATCCATTTCGCCATGATTGGCTCCTGCGCACGCTCGCCAACCCGGCGATGGCGCTCTCGGATGCATCGCTTGCCGTCCTCTGCGGCGAGCCGGCCGATCTGCAAACGGTCCTCTTCGAGGAAGAGCCGCAGCACGCGCCCTCGGCGCCGAGAGAGCGCGATCCCGAGCGCGCGAAGCGTCTGGGATTGAATTTCTTACAAGGACGTTGCGACGAGACGCTCTCGGAGATCGCGCACGCGCGCGTGCAGCGTTTTCGCGCGTTGCGAGAAGAATGGAGCGTGGCGCAGAGCCGTCTGTCGTTCGAGGAGTTCGCGCGCCTGGTCTGGAGCGAAGGGCTGGCGCGCGAGGGCGCGCCGGAATCGNNGAGCATCCCGAAGCGGCGTTAGCCGACGTGCTCGCCGATGCCGAACGCCGCGCGACGAGCGACCTCGAAGCATGCTCGCCGCTCGAAGGCGACGGCTTCGTCCACTTGCTCGACGTCGAATCCGCGCGCGGCCGCGCCTTCGATCACGTGATCGTCGCGAATGCGCGGGCCGGAGCATTTCCCCGTTGGTATGCGCCCGATGCATTCCTCTTCAGCCCGAAGCTCGGGATCGTTCCGAAAGACAACGTCGGCGATGCGAAAGCGTCACGCACAGCGAAGTTCACGTACTACGTGCATCGCGTCAAGGCGCGCGAACGCTACAACGCGCAGGAGCGGCGCGCCTTCAACGACGCGCTGCATCGCGCGAAGGAATCGCTCTTCGTCACCGCATGGGGCCGTGCCACGCGCGGCATGAGCGCCCCCGAGTTTCTCGAAGAACTGCGCTGAGCGTCCGTGGAGCTGCGCACGATCCCGCCGCTGGAGTACGCGCGCCTCGTGCTGCCGCTCTCCGCGAAGCTCTGGGCCGGCCGGCGCAACCTCGAAACGTATGCCGCGCAGACCCTCGAGATCGCGCAGGGCGGATACGGCCGCCGTTACTATCGAACGATCGGGCTGTACGACGACGGCGCGCTGATCTCGTCATGTAAGCGTTACGAGCGCACCGTCCAACTCGGAGCGCGACGCCTTCGCGTCTTCGGCGTCGGCGCCGTCTTCACGCCGGAGCCGCTGCGCGGACGCGGCTACGCAAGCGTCATGCTTGCCATGCTTCTCGACGCGGCACGCGCAGAACGGTGCGACGCGGTGTATCTCTTCTCCGATATTCGCCCGCACTTTTACGAAGAGCTTGGCTTTCGGCTGCAACCATCGCGCTCGATCACGCTGCGGGCCGACGAACTGCCGGCCGGGCGCATCGCGCTGGCGCGGATGGAGGAGCGCGATTGGGATGGAATCCGACGCGCCTTCTCGATGCTCGATCGCGCTCGCACCTGGAGCTTTACGCGCACGCCGCTCGTATGGGATTGGATCCGCACGCGCCTTCGCCACGGTTCGGAGCACACGCGCGGCGCCGACGCACACTTCGTCGTTCGCAAGGGCGGCGCGTTCGCATACGCCCTCGGCATGCGCGTTCCCGAACGCGACACGTACGCACTCGACGAGTTCGGCTTTGCCGGCAACGGCGCCGAGGAACTGCTCCCCACGCTGTTGCGTGGCGCCGCAGGCGACCTGCGCCGCATCGCCGGATGGCTTCCGCCCGACGGCGCACGGCAAATCCTTCCGCGCGGCGCGGTCCGCGATCGCCGCTCGGCGATATTCATGATCGCACCGCTCTCAGAATCCGGGAAGCGCTGGTGTGCGCTCTCGGAACGCCCGTCGCCCGCAGATGGAGTCTGGTCGACGGATCACATCTAACGTCCGACTTCGAACAACCCGGTCTGTCGCGGTTCGCCGGTGACGAGCGAGGCGACGCGCAGGCCGAGCAGCCGAACCGGCGCGCCCTTCAACTCCGCGCGGTGCAGGCAATGGATGGCTGCGCGAAAGATGCGGCGAGCATCGCGCGTCGGTTCGGTGAGATGCGTTTGCCGCCCGAGGATCTCGAAGGTCGAGCGCTTGATCTTGATGCCGACCGTCTGCGCGCTCAAATCCTCGCGCGCGAGTTTTTCGGCGACCTCGCGGGCCTGCTCGCGCAGCAGCGCGATCAGTTGCGCCTCGTCGCGCACGTCGTACTCGAAAGTCTCCTCGCTCGAGATCGACTTCGTTTCGCGCCCGGACTCGACGGGGCGCTCATCGATGCCGCGCGCAAGACTTCTCACCTGCTCGCTCCACGAGCCAAGGAGCGAACGCAACGGCGCATCGTCCAACGCCGCGAGGTCTCCAATCGTGACGATTCCCGCGGCTTCGAGCTTCGCTTGCGTCTTCGGTCCGATGCCCCACAGGCGCGAGACCGGCAGCGGCGCCAAGAACGAAGCCTCTTCGCCGGGCGCAACGCCGAGCAAACCATCGGGCTTGCATGAGTCCGAAGCGATCTTCGCCACCATCTTTCCGCTCGCGACGCCCGCGCTCACCGTGAGCTGCGTCGCGGCAAGGATGTCGCCGCGAATCGCCCGCGCGACATCGCACGCGCGCTCGAACGTCATCTCGCCGAGCGCGACGAACGCTTCGTCGAGCGAGAGTCCTTCGATCGGAAGCCCACGCGCGCCGAATATCTCGAATATCTCCCGCGAGACGGCTTTGTACTTTGCCATGTTCGGCGGAACGACGACGAGATCGGGGCACGCTTCGAGCGCGCGATACAGCGGCACGGCAGAGCGGACGCCGTACGGCCGCGCCTCGTACGATGCCGTCAAGACGACGGCGCGACGGCTGCTGCCGGCGACGGCAAGCGGCTTGCCGCGCAGGCTCGGATCGTCGCGAATCTCGACGCTCGCATAGAAGGCATCGACGTCGAAGTGCGCGACGAAGTTCACATTAGGCGCCGCGCGCGATCGTCAGAATCGTCCGCACGTTCCGTTCGTCGTCGGCGTCGTCGCCCGGCGTCTCGAGGATGGCAGTCTTCTCGCGCAGTTCGGGGCGCAGGAGCAGCGCGCGAAAACCTTCGATGCCGATATTGCCTTCACCGATGTGCCAATGCCGGTCGCGGTTTCCTCCGAGCGGCACCTGCGTGTCGTTGAAATGAAACATGTGAATGCGATCGAAGCCGATGCACTCGGCGGCTTCATAGAGAAAGCGGTCGACGCCGGCGGTCGTGTCGATCTGATAGCCCGCGGCCCATGCGTGCGCGGTATCGAGACAGACGCCGAGTTGCGGATGGGCGAGCGTATCGACGAAACGCCCCAACTCCTCGAGCGTGCCGCCCGCAAGGCTTCCCGCTCCGGCGGAGTTTTCCATGACGAGGTAGACGCCGGGCTGGATGGTCGCCAGCGCCGATTCGAGCGCGCGACAGATCGCGTCGAAGCCTTCCTTGCGATCGCGCTTTCCATACGAGCCGAGGTGCGTGTTCACATAGCGAATGCCGCCGTGCGCTGCCACCGCGAGATCGTTTTCGAGCAGCCGCATCGATCCCTCATAGATGTTCGGAACCTGACTTGCGAGGTTGATGAGGTACGGCGTGTGCGTCACGCACGGATCGATGCCGGCCTCGCGGCGCATCGCCGCGAAAGCTTCGAGCGCGGGAACATTGATCGCGGTCGTGCGATAGCTCCGAGGGTTGCTCGAGAAGACTTGCATTGCGTCGCAGCCGATCGCTTTTGCGCGCGCGACCGCGGCCGCGTATCCGCCGCCGATGCGCACGTGGAGACCGATCCTCATGGGAGGTTGAGTTCGAGTGGTTGACCGGGATCGAGTTCGAGCGGGGGAAGATCCTCGAGCGAGCGCAGCCCGAACGATTCCAAGAAGAGCTGCGTCGTCTTGTAGATCAGCGGACGGCCGACGACGTCCTTACGCCCGGCCTCCGCGATGAGGCTGCGATCGAGCAGAGTCGACACGACGCTGTCGGAGTTCACGCCGCGAATCGATTCGATCTCGCTTTTCGTCACCGGCTGCATGTGCGCGACGATCGCGAGCGTTTCGAGCGCTTGCACCGAAAGCGTCGTCCTCGGCGGTAGCAGATAGGCTTCGACCGCGCTCCGAACGAGCGGCGACGTCGCGAAACGGTAGCCGCCGCCGGCCTCGCGCACGACGATGCCGCGGTCCGCGTACTGCTCTTCGAGGCGTTGCAGCGCGAGCGCGACGGCCTTCTCGTCTTCATCGACGAGCTTCGCGATGCGTTTCGTCTCCAGCGGCTCGCTCGCGACGAAGAGCAACGCTTCGATCGCGGCCTCGATGCGCTCCGCGGCGGCGTGCAACGCCTCGCCGTCGCCGTGCGACTCGATCGGTTTGAAGGGAACGACGTGCTCTTCGATCGGCATGCCTATCGCTCGCGCGTGATCGGAAGGAGGCGGATGTCGTCGAAAGCCTCCGGTTGTTCGTAGGCGATGCGGTGGCGTCGCACCAACTCGAGGATGGCGAGGAACGTCGCGATGACGATCTCGCGGGTCGCGCCGAGCTCGCGGCAGAGTGCGATGAAGTACACTTCGCCGCGCTCCTTCAGCGCGCGCACGATGTAATCCATCTGCGCGAGCACCGAGATCTTCTCGCGCATGATCGAGCGCTTCTCCGGGCGCGCCTCGCGCAGCATCGCGATGAACGCGCGGCTGAGCTTCTCGGCATCGATGCGGTAGCGCTGCACCAACTCGCTCGACGGGTCGCCGGCTTCGCGGACGAAATATCCGCTCGCCTCGTATTGCCGCGTTCGCAGGTCCTCACCCAAATCGCGATACTTCGAGTACGCGATGAGACGCCTGCGCAGCCGCTCCTCGACTTCTTCCGCCGACTCGCCGTCCTCTTCCATAAACTCTTGCGGAATCGGCGGCAGCAGCGCTTTGGACTTCAGGAAGAGGAGGGTCGCGGCGATGACGAGATACTCGGCAGCCATCTCGACGTCGAGCTCCTCCATCATCGAGACGTAGGCGAGGTACTGTTCGGCTACCACGGCAAGCGGCATCGTCGCGATGTCGAGTTGCTGCTCTCTGACGAGATGGAGCAGAAGGTCGAGTGGACCATCGAAAACGTCGATCTGCACGCGGCACGCGCCCTGCTCCGGCGCAACCGTCAGGGGCATCTCCGTGGCGGTCTCGCTCAAGAGGTCTTCTGCGCAGCCGCGGGCAGGAGGCTCGGCGGCTCGCCGAGCGCCGCGGGATTGGCGGCGAGATAGTCGAGGGCCAGATCGACGAGGCGCTTCTCGTTCACGTATTTCAGCGCGCGCCGGGCGGCGCCGATCTCGAACCAGCGGCACTCCTCGACCTCATGGTCGTGGTTGTTCGCCTCACCCGAAAGGTAGCGCATCAAATAGAAGGTTACGCTCTTGCGGTGCTTCGCCTTGCCGACGAAGAACCAGAAGCCGATCTCGTTCAAGCGGTTCACGATCTCGCCCCAGCAGCCGGTCTCCTCGTGCACTTCCCGCAAAGCCGCCTGCTCGTGCGATTCGTGCTTTTCGAGATGCCCTTTGGGCAACGTCCAAATACGCGGCGAGCGGCGCCCGATCAAGAGCGCCTCGTAGCCGGACGCGTCTCGGCGCAGCAGCAAGCCGCCAGCCGAGACCTCGTATTTGATCCGCATACCCGGTAGAACCGCCTCCACATGACTAGAGAGGCGCTCTCGCGCGCCCCTCGCCTATCTCCATTATAGCGAGCCGACCCAAGAAGAACCTCGACGCTTGAAAGGGGTTGCATTCTGGTTAACCAGAATGGTAGGCTATAATCAAATGAAGAGCGTTGGCGTTTTCGAAGGCAAGACACGCTTCTCGGCCCTCGTCGCAGATGCGCAGAGCGGCCAAACGACGATTATCACGCGCAACGGCAAGCCCGTCGCCCAAATCGGTCCCATCTCCGTGGATCAGAAAGCGCGCGCCCGCGAAGCCGTTCAGCGAATTCGAGCGCTTCGCGCGAGGCTTGCTGCGGAGGGGAAGCTTCACGGCATCAACGTCCGCGAGCTAATCGATGAGGGGCGTAAGTGATCGTTCTCGATGCGAGCGTAGCGCTCGCGTGGGCGCTGCAGGAGCACGAACACGCGAGCGCCGTCGCGGCGTTGGAGTACGCCGCCGAGCACGGCGGCCATGTACCGGGCAACTTCGCATCAGAGATCGCGCACGGCTTGCTTCAGGCGGAGCGAAGAAAGCGGATCACGGAGGCGGACGTCGCCGATATACTGAGCAGCATTTTGGACCTTCCTCTCGCCGTCCAACTTCCGAACCCACACGTCGTCGTCTCGCTAGCACGCGCACATGGATTGACGGCTTACGATGCCGCCTATCTCGCGCTCGCGCTGCAAACGCAACTTCCGCTCGCCACCGTCGATGCCACATTGGGCGAGGCTGCTAAGGCGACGAAATGTTTCTGGAAGCCGAAGGCGGCCTCCATCTGAGGTCGGGCTGTCGTGCGGCGCGGGTTTCGTCGACGCGGCCAACGACCGTCGTCACCGGCGCGCCGAAGAGCGCTTGCGGATTGCGTTTTGCTTCGGCGACGATCTCGCGCAACGCATCGACGAACTCGTCGAGCGTTTCCTTCGATTCCGTCTCCGTCGGCTCGATCATCAGGCATTCGGGGACGATCAACGGGAAGTAGATCGTCGGCGCCATGAAGCCGCGATCGAGCAACGCCTTCGCGATGTCGAGCGCGCGCACGCCGGTCGTCTTCTTCAACGCTTGCGCCGACGCGACGAACTCGTGCCGGCAAAGCTCCGGATACGGCGTCTCGAGAAACTCCGCAATCTTCACGCGCAGGTAGTTCGCATTGAGCACGGCGTACTGCGAGACGCGGGTGAGCCCCTCGCCTCCGTTTGCGTAGAGATACGCGAGCGCGCGTACNNCGATATGCATCGCCCTCTTTGACGACGTACGGCGTCGGCAGATACTCGACGAGGTGCGCCGCGACGCCGAGCGGACCGTGCCCCGCGCCGCCGCCCCCGTGCGGGATCGTGAACGTCTTGTGCGTGTTGAGATGCATGAGATCGAAGCCCATGTCGCCCGGACGCGTGTTCCCCATCAGCGCGTTCGCGTTCGCGCCGTCATAATACATCAGGCCGCCGGCTTCGTGCACGGCGTCGGCGACCTCGTGGATGCGCTCCTCGAAGAGCCCGAGCGTGTTCGGGTTCGTCATCATGCAGACGGCCGTATCGGGCCCGAGCACCTTACGAATCTCCGCCGGATCGACGCGGCCGCGCGCATCGCTGCGAATCGAGATCACCTTGAAACCGCACATCGCCGCGGAAGCCGGATTCGTGCCGTGCGCGGTATCGGGAACGATGACTTTGTCGCGCTGCGTCTCACCGCGATCCTTGAAGTATTTCTTCGCGATCAAGAGCGCCCCGAGTTCGGCCTGGGCGCCGGCAGCGGGGTTGAGCGAAAAGGCCGCCATGCCGAAGAGCGAGCAGAAGCTGCGCTCCAACTCGTGCATCACCTGCAGTGCGCCTTGCGCGAGTTCGTCGGGCACGAACGGGTGGAGATCGGCGAACTCGCGGAGGTTCGCGAGCGCGTCGTTGATGCGCGGGTTGTACTTCATCGTGCACGAGCCGAGCGGGTAGAAGCCCAAGTCGATTCCGAACGTGCGCTGCGAGAGCCTCGTGAAATGGCGCACGACGTCGAGCTCGGTGTTATCGGGCAGCGGCAGTTCGTCGCGCAGCATGTTTGCGGGAAGGAAGCTCTCGAGCGGCTTGCCTTCCTCGACGTAGCGGTTCGCGCGCCCCTCTTGCCCTAACTCGAAGATCAGCGGCGAGGCGGTGCGATCAGACGACGGCGCGGGCATGCGCAACCTCCTCGAGCGCGGCGGCGAGNNCTTCGTATTCGGGATACCAGCGGCCCAAATCGAGGCCGCCGAGGATGCCGCGCTTTTGCAGTTCGGCGAGCACCTCACGCGCCGGGCGACCGACGTCGGCGACGAACTCGTTGAAGAAGGGCGCCGAAAACTTCATCTTCACGCCTGCGTTCGCAACGGCCGTCGCCAGTTCGCGGGAGCGCTCGAGGTTCAGCGCGGCGACGTCGCGCAACCCGGTCTTGCCCATGAGCGCAAGGTAGATCGTCGCGATCAGCGCGCAGTGCGCCTGGTTCGTGCAGATGTTCGAGGTCGCGCGCTCGCGCCGGATGTGCTGCTCGCGGGCCTGCAACGTGAGGACGTAGGCGGTGCGCCCCGCGCTGTCCACGGTCTTTCCGACGAGGCGGCCGGGAATGCGTCGCACGTGTTCGTTCGTCGTCGCAATGAATCCGACGTATGGGCCGCCGTATGCGACGGGCACGCCGAAGGACTGCGCCTCGCCGGCGACGATCTGCGCCCCCCACGATCCGGGCGTTGCGAGCGCCGCGAGCGAGAGCGCTTCCGCGACGACCGCGATCGGCACGGCGCCGCTCGCGCGCACGGCCTCGAGCGACGCGGCGTTCAGCGCGTCGACGTTGCCGAAGAAGTTTGGCGACTGCAGCGCGACCGCGGCGTACTCGCGCGCGGCGACGCCCGATGCGAGCGACGCGAGGTCGGTCGTGCCGTCGGGCGTGAGCGCGATCTCGTCGATCGCGATATCGAGTCCTTCGCAATACGTGCGAAGCACGGCGCGATAGTTCGGATGGATTGCGCGGGAAACGAGCAGCCGGTGCCGGCCCGTCGCGTTGATCGCCATGATCGCGCTCTCCGCAAAGGCCGTCGCGCCGTCGTAGACGGATGCGTCGGCGAGCTCCATCCCGGTGAGGAGGCAGATGTACGTCTGCCACTCGTAGATCGTTTGCAGCGATCCTTGGGAGACCTCGGCTTGGTACGGCGTGTACGCGGTGAGAAACTCGCCACGCATCGCAAGCGCCGAAATCGCCGGCGGCGCGTAGTGGCGATAGGCGCCGCCGCCGAGGAACGAGATGCAGTCGGCGCCCGCATTCCGCTTCGCGAGCGACTCGATGCGACGCCTGATCTGGTATTCCGGCAACGCCGGAACGACGTCGAGCGGCGTGCGCAATGCAAGCGCCTCGGGAACCTCCAGGAGTTTCTCGATCGAATCGACGCCGATGACGGCGAGCATCTCTGCGATGTCGCGCTTTGTGTGAGGGGTGTACATTGAACTCGTGCGGTCGGGCGTTATTCCTGAGTGATCTTCTCGTAGGCGCTTGCCGAGAGCAAGCTCTTCGTCTCGTTCGAATCCTTCAACTTCACCTTCAGAAACCAGCCCTCACCGTACGGGTCGCGATTGACCGCCGCCGGATCGCCTTCGAGCGCGGCATTGACCTCGACGACCTCGCCTGAGACGGGCGTGAAGAGATCCGAGACGGCCTTGACCGACTCGACGACGCCGATGCCTCCGAACTGCGATATCTGCTTCCCCACCTTGGGCAACTCGACGTAGACGATGTCGCCGAGGGAGTTCTGCGCGTAATCGGTGATTCCGATCACGCCGTGCTCGCCCTCGATGCGAAGCCATTCGTGCTCTTTGCTGTAGAGCAGGTTTTCGGGTAGCGCCAACGCTCTCTAGCTCCTCTTGTAGAATGGAAGGGCGACGACGCTCGCGTCGTGCCGCGTCCCACGAATCTCGACCGCCAATGCCGTCCCGACGGTTGCAGCCTCTCGTTCGACAAGCGCGGTCGCAATGTTCGTTCCGCCGCCGACCGACGGCGCGAAAGAGCCGCTGCGAATCTCGCCGACGCGCCGTTCCCCGGCGAATACGGCGTATCCCTCGCGCGCGGGAGCGCGTCCCGCCATCGTCAAGCCGACGATGCGAGGGTCATCGTCGCGCTCGAGCTGCGCCGCAAGCGCCTCCCGACCGGTGAACGCGGGCTTCGTGAGCTTGACCGCCCAGCTCTGGCCGCCTTGCACGGGCGTGATCTCCTCGGTCAGCTCGTGGCCGTAGAGCGGCATCCCCGCCTCCAAGCGCAGGACGTCGCGCGCCCCCAGACCACACGGCTCGAGGCCTTCGTGCGCGTGGGCCTTCAGCAGCGCGTTCCAAATGTTCGACGCGAATGCGCCGTCGACGAAGATCTCGAAGCCGTCTTCGCCCGTGTAGCCCGTGCGCGCGATGAGCGCCGGCGCGCCTTCGACCTCTTCCTCGACGCAGAAGTAATATTTCATGCTCGCGAGATCGACGTCGACGTGCGGCTGCAGCATCGCGACCGAAGCGGGCCCTTGCATTGCGATCAAGGCATCCTCGCCGTGCCGGTTCTTCAGGCGGACGCCGCTCGCCGGCCGCTCGTGCAGAAGCGACCACATCTTCGAGGCGTTCGACGCGTTGACGACGAGCAGCCACCGGTCCTCCGGCAAGCGATAGAAGATCGTGTCGTCATGCGCGCCGCCGCGCTCGTTGCAAAAGATGTTGTAGCGCGCCTGCATCGGCTTCATCGTCGCGACCGCATTCGTCGTCAGCGCGTCGGCCCACGCCGCGACCTGGGGGCCTTCGATCCGGAACTGTCCCATGTGCGAGAGGTCGAAGAGGCCGGCACGCCGGCGCACCGCGTCGTGCTCCTTGAGAATGCCCGCGTATTGCACGGGCATGTCGAAGCCGCCGAACTCGACCATGCGCGCGCCGTGTTTTCGGTGATCGTCGTAGAGTGCGGTACGCCGCGCCGCCGGCTCATTCACTTCTTCGGTTTCTCCTGCGGATAGGTGTTCAAGAAATTGAGCGTTGCGTGCGCGACGAGACGTTCGCCGCTGCGCACCTGCACCTCGCCGTAGCAGATTCGCCGCCCGCTGCGCAACACCGTCGCCTCGGCCACGAGATCGTGCGGCGGTAAGGCTGGAGCCAAGAAGTTGCATTGGAGGGAGACCGTCGTCGTGTCTTGCTCGCGCCCGTAGATCGAGGCGAGCGCGATGTAAAACACCGTATCGCAGAGGCTCACGATCGCGCCGCCGTGAACGGCGCCCGTGCCGTTCGATATCTCCGAACGCCACGGCATGCGCATCACGGCCTTGCCGTGCTCGACGTGCTCGAGCTTGAGATCGAGCAGCGCCACGAAATGACTCTTCTGCTTCTCCCACTGCCTGACCGCGGAATCGCGATCGATCTTCAAAAGACGTCTCCCGGCTCGGCGAGCATTCGGCGCAGATAGAGCGGCAGCGAGAAGAGCCGCCGGTGCGTTACCGCGTCGTAGAAAAAGCTCGAGCCTCGCAAGCGGCCGCAATACTCCTCGATCGCGCGCTCGGAGAGCATCGCGAGGTCGACGTCGTCGCTGCAGCCGAGAAACGCCCAATCCGTATCGAAGGCCGGCACGTGGGTGAAATACGATGCGACGTACTTGAAATGCTTGCGGAGCGTGCGCGCCATCTTGCAGTGCAGCGCCGCGTTGTGAAACGAGGCCGTTGACGCCTGCAACGCGTAGACGCCGCCGTCCGCGAGGCGCGCCTTCACGAGCGCGAAGACGCCGTCGTTGAAGAGCGGGTGGCTCGGTGAGTCCGGCAACGGTTCGGTGAGATCGGAGATGATGACGTTGAAGCGTCCGCGATCCTCGCGCAAGAAGGCAAGCGCGTCGCCGACGATGACGTTCGCGCGCGGATCGTCGAATGCGCCGTCGGACCACTCGGGCAAGTATTGCTTCGCCAGATCGACGACCATGCCGTCGATGTCGACCATCGTGCAGCGCCGCACGTCGGGTGCGCGCAGCACCTCGCGCAGCGTCGCGCCCTCTCCTCCGCCGAGAATCAAGATTTCAGATCGCTGCGCAGAAGCGGCGAGCGCGGGATGGACGAGCGACTCGTGGTAGATGCGCTCGTCGCCCTGCGAGCTTTGCGTGTCGCCGTCGAGCACGAGCATCTTCCCGTACACCGGCGTTTGAATCACCGCGACCTGCTGGTATTCCGAGCGGCCGGTGAAGAGTACGCGGTCGATCGCGTGATGGTGCTGCTCCGTCGGCGCGAACTGCTCGACGTACCAGCTCCAATGCTCGGTCTTGGGCGAGGTCGTCCCTCTCTAGTTAGGCGGAAAGGACGCGGGTGTCGTGATCGCGCGTGACGAGATGCGTGAAGCGGCCTTCGCCGGATTGCAATACGCCGCGCTTGACCTCCGAAGTAATCGAACTTTGCGCGCCCAGCATCTTGGCCGCGTACTCGCACGCCAGCCACGGATCCGTATGCTCACCGCACGTGTAAAAATCCATCGCGGCATAACCCAACTCGGGCCACGTATGAATGGAAATGTGGGATTCGGCGAGTACGACGACCCCCGAAACACCCTGGGGCTGAAACCGGTGAAAGGCGACCTCCATGACCGTTGCCCGCGCGACCTTCGCGGCGCCGATCATCATGTCGCGAACCGCCTCCACGTCGGTGAGCATCGCTGGTTCGCACCCCGAAAGCTCACAGACAATGTGGGTACCGAGTGCCTTCAATTTCTGCTCTCTCCTCGGGCCCCTTGGGGGGAATCCCACCTCCGGACTTCGTCGGCTGGCGCCTGCGGTGCAGTTCACGTCCCCGACCTATCGACGAACTCTTGCCGGCGCTTTTTCGGTGCACGGGCGACTCGCCGCGATGGCGCGAAAGGGCGCGCCTTCCCCATAACCGTCGACCCGCGNNGCGTTTCCTTTGCATTGGAGGGATTGATGTCGTCTCGCATTCGTATTGCGTTTGTTTCCGTCGCCGTGCTTGCGGCGATCGTCGCAGGGTGTAAGGGCGGCTCGGGGGGCAGTTCGTTGCCCTCTTCCCCCTCGTCGGTGATGTCGAAGCTTCCGCCCGCTATGGCGGCCGGAAACCGCTCGACGCTCTCGCCGGGTTCGGTTCGGCCGGGACCGATGGCGGTGACGACTCGTCTTCCCGAAAGCGCGATGAAGGCACTCATGCCTTCGGTAACCCAGAGAGACGTCGACGTGACGGCTCCGACCTGGAGCGTCGTCACGGGCGGCGCGACCCAGATCACCTCGAGCCCCACCGACCCGATCAACTGCTCGGGAACCACGACGGGTCACGGGAGCATCTTCGTGCTCTCGACGCAGCCCGCCGGCGCCGACAAGTACATCTGGGAGGGCGACGGTCAAGGCAACTGGTGCAACCTTCCGGGCCTCGCCTCGCAAATCTCCGCCGCGCCCAACGGCACGCTCTACGCGATCAACTCGGGCGGCGAGATCTACTCGTGGAACGGCACCTCTTGGACCGGCATCGCCGGGCGCGCGACTGGCGTAACGGCCGCCTCCGATAACTCCGTCTACGTGCTTTCGAATCAAAACGGCAGCGGCGACGAGCCGATCTGGCACTACTCCGGCGGAACGTGGACGTGGATCCCCGGCTCGGGCGTGCAGATGGCCGCGTCGTGGGACACCAATAGCTACACGATCCCGGGCGGAACGGTCGCCCCAGGCGGCTTCTACATTTTGACGTCGGCAGGCTACATCTACTACGGAAGCTCCGACGGCAGCACCTATATCGGACTGCCGGGCCAGGCGAGTGCGATATCCCCGGTTCAGATTCAAAACGGCGCGTCATCGGGCGGCGGCGTCTACGCGCTCGGCTATCCCGCCAATCCGAGTACCGGCACGCCGATCTGGTATTACGATTTGGACACGCCCGGTTGGACGACCGAGCAGGGAGCTGGTGTCAGCATCTCGGCGGTGACGAACAAGACGAATGCCACGTGGGTCTCGACGCTCTACGTCGTCGGCGCCTCCAACGCCATCTATTCGTCGCCGATTACCGTCGCTGCGACTCCGACGCCGACGCCGATTCAAGCGTTCACGAACGGCGGCTTCGAGAC
>PKZD01000043.1 GCA_003133745.1 Candidatus Tyrphobacter aquilonaris | reverse complement strand
TTCGCTCTGGGCGGCGTGCGCGACATGGTCGAGCGTCGACGCGCTGAGTGCGCGCACGAGCGCGTTCACGTCGCTGCCGGTGGGAAGCAGAACGTACGCGGCGTAACCGCCTTGACCGTACGGGAGGCGAAGAGCGCGAAACGACGGCTCGTCGACGGTCTGGAAGAAAGCAGTTTGCGACATCATCTGGACGTTGTGTTTGAGTCCGCTTGCGTCGGTGAACGGTTGCGGGCTCGTCGCGTTATGCTCGAACGGCACGCTCCAGTTTCCTTGGAAGACGAGCGCGTTCGTCAGAAAAGCGAAATCGAGCGGGTCGGTGCTGTCGACGAGATGATCGATGAGACCGAGCGTGTGCTCCTTCGTCCACGCGTTGATCGCCGCCGCGGCGGAAGGGTCGCCGAAGTGCAGCGCCTGCGCCTGCGCACCGTAGCTATTCCGCAGGAGCGCGACGTAGTGAGGACTCGGCGGGACGTCGTTTCGCAGCCAGATCGCATCGGCGATGCCGACGTGCGCATCGTGGTTTGACTGAAGCGAGGCGATGAGCGCCGCATTGGACTCCGCCAAGTTTGGACCGTTAAACTGTAAACCGTGAAGCAGCGCCGTGCGCGTGCTTCCCGCCGCGCCGTCGGCGGCCATCGCGAGCGCAACGCCGATGCTCACCGGCGAGATGAAGACGTTCTCGCTCTGCGACTGCGCGCCNNGCTCCCAACAAGCATAGCGCGGCGGCAAGGGCGAGGGATCGTTTCATACGGCCTCCATTATGGTAGCGGCGCCGAGTACCTCGTCGGCGCTCTCGTCGAAGAGCGCGAGGAGTTGCCCGGGCGCGACCGCACGCTGCGGGCGCTCGAAGCGCAGCTCCAATCGATCTCCGCGAATCGTTGCACGCGCGGGCACGGGCTCGGCACGATACCGAATCATCGCGCGAACTTGTGTCGATTGCTCCGCGAAGCGCTCCGGCCGCACGAGGTTCACCTCGTCCGCGATCACGCCGTCTGCGAGGAGTTCTTCCTCGCGTCCGATCGTGATCGTTCCGCTCTGCGCGTCGATGCGCGTCACATAGCGCGGGCCGCCGCCGTCGCCGAGCGCCGCACGTTGCCCGACCGTGTAGCGCGCCACGCCGCCGTGCGCGCCGACGCGCTCTCCGGAGGCGTTCACGAAGTCGCCGGGACGATCGAGACCGGGACGGAGGCGCTCGAGCACATCGCGGTAGTCGCCGCCTTCGACGAAGCAAATGTCCTGCGATTCACGTTTGTCGTGGACCGGCAAACCGAACCGGCGCGCGTGCGCGCGCGTCGCACTCTTGTCGATCTCGCCGAGCGGCAGCAGCAGCATCGAAAGCTGTCCGGGTGCAAGTTGCGCGAGGGCGTACGCCTGATCTTTCTCGTACGGGTTGCGGAAGAGGTGGGCTCCGTCGGCGCGATGCTCGATGCGCGCGTAGTGTCCGGTTGCGACGTACGACGCGTCGAGGCGTTGCGCGTAGCGCGCGAGCGTACCGAGCTTGACGAAATTGTTGCATGAGACGCATGGATTCGGCGTCCGCCCGCGTGCGTAATCGTCGACGAAGCGCTCGATCACCGAGCTGCGAAACGTCTGCTCGAAATCAAGCACGTAGTGCGGGATGCCGAGCTTCGCCGCGCTCGCGCGTGCATCGTCGAAGTCGTCCACGCCGCAGCAACTCTTCGCCGATGCCGGGCGCGTCGGTTCGTACATCTTCATCGTCACGCCGACGACGTCGTAGCCTGATTCGACTAAGAGGCCGGCTGCCACGGCGGAATCGACGCCGCCGCTCATCGCGGCGATCACGCGGGCTTTACTCATTTTCAAGAACCAGGATAACAGGTCACCGAGTCTAACAGAAGGGCGTCATGCCGGCGCTGGGTCAGCGTTTTCGTGCCGCACGCGAAGCGCGCGGCCTCTCCCTCGCCGAAGTCGCCGAGCAAGTCCGGATTCGTGCGGTCTACCTGGCTGCCATTGAAGAGGAAAGCTGGAACTCGATCGGAGCGCCGGTCTATGTTCGAGGCTTCCTCCGAACGTACGCGCGTTTCCTCGGGCTGGACGCCGAAGAGGTCGTTGCGGCATTCAACCTGGGAGACGAGGGCGGAGGCGCAATCGTCCCCTCTCAAGGATGGGTCGTCGATGCGGAGGGACGGCGCCGGCGCCGCGGCCTTGCGCTCTCGCCGCTCATCTGGCTCGCGTCGCTCGTGGCTGTCGTGCTCATCGCTTTTGTCGTCTACAACGAGTTGACGCTACAGAAGCCGGCGCCGGGGGGGACGTCCTCGATCGCGCTCGCAACGCTCTCCCCGAGCCCCGCCGAAAGCGCCTCGCCCGGCGTCACGCCGTCGCCGACCGGGAGCCCGCTTGGTACTCCCACGATGCATGCGCTGACGCTGCGCCTTTCCGGCGTTTGCTGGCTGCGCGTCGTCGTTGACGGGGGTGCTAGCATTGAGGGAACCTTTCCCGCGGGAACCACGAAGACGTTATATGGAAAGAGCGCGATCGTGCGCGTCGGGAATGCCGCAGCGGTCGACCTCGTCGTGGATGGCCGAGACCTCGGGAAGATGGGCGGCCCCGGGAGCGTCGTCGAGCGCAAAATAGTACTCTAACGTGAGGAGAACTGGTGCCGAGCGAATCATCGTTTGACGTCGTCTCTAAAGTGGACGCGCAGGAGCTGGACAACGCCCTCAATCAAGCGCGTCGCGAGATTGAGAACCGCTTCGATTTCAAGAATTCTAAGACGTCGATCGAGAGCGACGCGAAGACCATCACCATCGTCTCCGACGACGAAATGAAGATGCGCAACGTCATCGACATCGTTCAATCGAAGGCGGTTCGCCGCGGCATCGACATCAAGGCGTTCGATATCGGCGCCCTCGAGCCCGCGGCGAGCGCCACGGTGCGACGCGTCATCACGCTGCGCAGCGGCATCCCGAAGGATCGCGGAAAGGCCTTGACCGAAAAAATCAAGTCGCTCAAGCTCAAGGTGAGCGCGCAGTACCAAGACGACCAGATCCGCGTTTCGGGAAAGAACAGGGACGATCTTCAGAACGTGATCGCTGCCTTGAAAGCCATGGATTTCGAGCTGCCGCTGCAGTTCGTGAACTACCGGTAGAGGGAAAGGCTTGGGCAAGCATCTCGCGGTTCGGAGCACACAGTTTCGCCGCCCGCCGCCGCGGAACGTGCGGCGCGCGCTCATCGTTACCGCGCTCGTCTGCATCGGGCTGGCCTCGATGCTCGCCGGCTACGCCATCTTCGGCAAGCACGTCAACCCGTTCGTCATGGTTTCGCAGGCGTTCATTCCGAATCCGCAGCAAACGTTCGGCAAGCAGAACCTCCTCGTGCTCGTCGAAGGCCTGGATTACGACTACACCGACAGCGACCAGCCGTTTTCGAGCCAATCGCGCAGCGACGTCATCTGGGCGGTGAACTTCGACTTCGCCAACCATCGCGTATACGAGTTGTCGGTGCCGCGCGATATGCTGGCGACCTTCCCCGACGGCAGCCGGCATAAGATCAACCAAGCGCAGTCCGACGGCGGCGCGCGAGAAGCTGAAACGGTTATCGCGAGCTTTCTCGGAATCCCCGCCTTCGATCGGTACGCGATCCTTCGCATCAACGGTGCAAAGGACGTGATCGACGCGATCGGCGGCGTGGACGTCGACGTGATGAACTCCGATTGCTTACAGACTCCTCACCATTGCGTCAACGGACCGATCGACTACGACGACACCTGGGGTCATCTCCACATTCACCTCAAGCCCGGGCTCCAGCACCTCAACGGCCCGCAGGCGGTCGGATACGCGCGGTTCCGGCATGACTGGTGCAGCGATCCGTGCCGAATTATGCGGCAGCAGCAAGTCGCTCGCGCGGTGATCGACAAGATCAAAGGAAATAAGATCGAGACGCTGCTGCACCTTGGAACGTTGATCGGCATCGTCCGCGACAACTTACAAACGAACTTGTCGCAGGGTGAGATGCTTTCGATCGCGAGCTATTTCGCGGACATCACGCCGAGGGAGTTTCGCGCATCTCAGGTGCCGTACACGGGCGACATCGAGTTGGCCGACGGTGACGATCTGATCCCGGACGACGGCGCGAAGGCTCGGCTCGTGCAGCAAATGCTCGTCGCGCCGCCTTCTCCGGTCCCGTCGCCGGACACGCTCGCGCTTGCCGCGATTCCGCCGTCGACGCTGCGAATCGATGTCGAGAACGGAAGCGGCGTGCAAGGCGCGGCCCATCGGGTCGCGGATCGCTTGCGCAGGGCCGGCTTTCAGATCGGCGACGTCGGCGACGCACCCTCCGACAGCCTCGAAACGACCGAGATCCACGAGCATTCGGGCGTGCTCTTCGCGGGCGCACGCGTGCGCGAAGCGATGCCGACCGCGTGGCAAGCGGTGAGCATCGTTTCCGACGGCGCACCGACGCCGCAGCGGAGCCGGAGCGACGTGACGATCGTCATCGGTCGCGACCTCGCGCAGCCGCAGGCCGGCTCGCAACCCGGCCCGTGACCGGTACGCGCGCGCGCTGGGGCGTCGTCCTGTGTGCCGTCGTCGCGGTTGCGATCGTCGTCATCGGCGTGCGACTTTTCTTGCGTTCGAGCAACCACAAGCCCGCGGTGCTCACGCCCGGGATGAACGTGCACAGCGAGTTCTCCGATGCCCTCGATTCGAGAATTTATCGCGTCTTGCACGCTCGCGTCCTCGCCGATGCCGGCGGCATCGACAAGGTGATCGCCTTGACCTTCGACGACGGTCCCTATCCGATCTTCACGCCGCTGCTCCTCGACCGGCTGCAAGACTTGCACGTTCCCGCGACATTCTTCCTCATCGGGCGCGATGCGGAACAATGGCCGGAGTTGGCGCAGCGCATCGAACAGGACGGCGACGAGATCGGCGATCATACGTATTCACATCCCGATCTCGACCACGAAACGCCCGCCCAAGTGAGCCTTGAGATCATCCGCGGTCGCAACGTCCTGTGGAGTTTGACGCACGATCCTTCCGTCGACTGGCTGATGCGGCCGCCGCACGGACGCTACAACGAGGATACGTTGCGGGTCGCGCAACGGCTCGGCTACCACGTCGTGCTTTGGACCGACGACAGCGGCGATTGGCGGACGGTGACGCCGGAACAGATTGTGGCGCACGTCGAGCGTTATGCGACGCAGCCGGACATCGTGCTGCTGCACAGCGGAAAGCTGGCGACGATCGAGGCGCTTGCTGCGATCGTGCAGCGCTTCCACGCCGACGGCTACCGGTTCGTGACGGTGTCGCAACTGCTCCGGACGCTTGGAGCGGGGGCTGTGAACCACCCCATCAGACGCTCGCTCTAGTCTTCGAGGGAAGAGTGCCGCGCAGCATCATCGACACGGAATCCAGCCGTCCGCGCGCCGTTCGCAGGCGCCTGCTGACCGCGGCGTTACTGCTCCTCCTGCTCGCGGCCGCGGCCGTTTTGGCCTGGGAATTGGCTGGGCGACCCCGCCACATCGCGATTTTTCCAGGAAACTCGGCCCAACGATTGAACTTGGGGCTTCGTGAACAAGCCACGTAAGCTTACCGTCGGGCTCATGGCGCTGTGCGCCGCCGTCGCCATCGCGGCGTGCAGCAACGCGACCACCACGAGCAATCTGAGCATCGGCCCGAATTTCGGCGCGGGAACGCTATACGCAGCGAACAGCACCCAAAACGGCGTCTCGATCTATTCGAAGGGCGAAGCGTCCGGGAAGGGGCCGGTCAACCAAGTCGGCGGCTCGAACACCGGCTTCAGCGATCCGCAGTATCTCGCCTTCGATGGCAGCAACAACCTTTGGGTGACGAACTACAATCCGAGCACGCAAGTCGGCGAGATCATCGAAGTCGAAGCGAACGCGACGGGTAACGTCTTGCCGTTCGGCGTGATCAACGGCGTCGGTGATGGTGTCGTGCGGCCGCGCGGAATCGCGATCAACGCGACCGATAAAATCGTGCTCGTCGCGAACGTGAATCCGACGGCAGGTTCGCCCTTCGAAAGCCAACTCTTGATCTTCGGCCCAACCGATGCGCAGGCAGGCGTTCAGGTTCCCGGAGAGATCATCGCGGGACCGAACACGATGATGAACGTTCCGAGCGGCGTCGCGCTGAGCGGCTACACGGGATACGTCACGAACTTGCAAGGCGCGTCGGTCGAAGCATTCTTGATTCCGACGCCGACGCCCGCGCCTTCGCCGACGGCGACGCCGGTTCCGACCCCGACCCCGACGCCGACACCGGTCGGCGCGACACCGTCGCCCTCGCCGTCGCCGAGCCCGACGCCGACGCCGGTCAATATCGCTCCGACGCTCGTGCTCTCCGGTGCGCTCACCGGGCTCACGCGCCCGAGCGGCATCGCGCTCGATGCGACCGGCAACCTCTACGTCTCTGATGAAGGCAGCGTCTCGGTGCCGCCGAGCATTCTCGTCTTCCCGTCGGGCCTCACCGGAACGGTCGACCAGGCACCCGCGCGCAAGATCACTGGCTCGAACACGCAGCTCTTCGCACCGACGGACGTCGCGGTTGATGCAAGCGGAAACATCTACGTCGCGGATACGACCGCGAGCGGCGCGGGCATGGTCTACATCTTCGCAGCGAGTGCAAACGGCAACGTGGCGCCCATGACGACCTACACGTCACCCGGCGTTCCGATCGGCTTGGGATTGGTGCCGTAACAATCGATCCGAACGCCGCGCTCGAGCGTCTCGCGACTGCGACGACCGCCGAGGAGCGGTCCACGGCCATCGCGGTCATCGCTGAAGCGCTCGAACTTGCGCAGCGGCAGTCGCGCGAGAGCCGACTGCTCGCGATGGTGAACGAACGGCTCCATAAATCCTTGGACCGGCGAGAGGTGCTCGCGGGAATCGTCGAGGGCGTGCGCGGCGCATTCGGCGCCGATCGCTGCATCGTCTACGAGCGCGCCGGTGCCGGAACGCGCGCGCAAGTCGTGGCGCAAGCGGCGCGCGGCGGAACTCCGGTGGCGTCCGCGATCGAGCTTGACGGCGACCTACGCAAAGTGTTCGGCGGCCTGACGCTGCGACGCGAACGGCTTCCCGCCCGGGCGGCAGCGTACGGCGAAGGCGCGCGAAGTGCCGTCGCCATTCCTTTCATCGTCGACGGACGCGTCGAAGACGCGATGCTGCTTTCTTTCAACGAGCCGCACTCACTCGACGACGCCGACGTCAGCGTGTTGGGCGTGCTGGCCTTCCACGTCGGGCTCGCACTCTCGAACACGAGGCTCTACGAACGCGAGCGCGCGCGCCGGCGTCAAGCCGAGACGCTCGAGCGCGTCGTGCGAATCCTGCGCGACACGCAGTACGTCGACGAAGTGCTGCTCGTCTTCGTCGTCACCGTCTCGCACGAACTTCCCGTCGATTGCGTCGCCTACGCGCTCGAGGACGGAGTATTGGAGCGGCGCGCGGTGCGCGCGCGCGAGGCGAGCAGCTTCATGCCGGATAATACCCTGCCGCGCGAACCGCTCGAAGCGTTCCTCGGTCTCGACGAGCCCTCCGACGCGGAACTGCTTCCGGAGCCGGCGCGGCGCGCACTCTTCGGCGACGCCGGCGGCGTGCTCGTGCCGTTGCGGCTGGAAGGGCGCTTATGGGGCGCGTTCGCCGTCCGCGGATCCGACGAGTCCATCGACTGGCCGCCCGTGGAGCGCTCGACGTTCTTTCGGACGCTCGGCTCGCATCTCGAGATCGCGCTTACGAACGCGCACGCCTACGAGCGAGAACTGCGCCGCGCGCAGGAGCGTGAGACGCTCGCGGAAGCCGCGCGTACGATTCTCAGCCATACCTCGCTGCAGCCGCTCGCCGAGGTCATGTGCCGCTTCGCCGCTGCGCTCGTGCACGCCGAGCGCACCTGCGTGCTGCGCTGGACCGACGACCGCTATGAGAAGGTCGCGGCCTACGGCGACGGCATCGACGAAACGCTCGCCGCGTGCGGCTTCGACTTAACGCTGCGCGCTCAGCGTGGAGGCGCCGCGGTCACCGATGAACGCCGCGTGCAACGGCTCATCGACGGCCCCGGCTTCGTCGTGATCCCGCTCTCGCGCACGGCCTCGGACATCTCCGGCGATACGATAGACGCCTTTCTCGTCGTCGGCAGCAACCGCGCCGTGCGCTTCGCCCGCGACGATCTGCGGTTGTTGCAGGAACTGGGAGCGCTCCTCGCCCTCGCGTTGCGCAACTTCGAACTGTACGAGGCGATGCAACGAGCCAACGGCGCGCTGCAAGAATCCAACGAGTTCAAGGACGATCTGCTTGCGATGCTCGCTCACGATTTCAAAGGGCCGCTGACGGTCATCTTGGGGTACTGCGAGTTGTTGATGGAAAACGGCACGCCGGTGGCCGAAGTCGACACGATCTTCGCGCAGACGAACCGGCTCGTGCGGCTCTCAGAGGACGCGCTCGTGCTCGCGCAGACGCAGTCCGAGGGTTTCTCGCTCGCGCGCGCGCGAATCGACCTGTGCGCCTTCGTCACCCAATGCGTCTCGACGGCGTCCCGCGGCAACCCTCGCGTCACGCTCGAACTGCCGCCCGACCCGATCTCCGTCGATCTCGATGCGAATCGGTTTCGCCACGTCCTCGACAACCTCGTGGGCAACGCGCTCAAGTATTCGGAAGGCCCGGTGCACATCGCGCTGCGAAGCGTCGGCGAGCAAGCCGAGATCGAGGTACAGGATCGAGGGATCGGCATCCCGCAGGAGGAGCTGCCGGCCCTCTTCACGCGTTTCGGACGGGCGAGCAACGCCCGGCGGCGTGGGATCGCGGGTTCCGGGGTCGGCTTGTATATCTCGAAAAAAATCGTCGACGCGCATCGGGGAGGCGTCTCCGTGCGGTCTATAGAGCATGAGGGGAGCACGTTTACCGTGACCCTTCCCCTGGCAAAGGCATAGCAAAGCAATGGCATTTCTCAAAGCCCTAATCGACGGAAACGAGCGAGAGGTCGCGCGGCTGCGCCGCACGGCCGTGCTCGTGAACGCGCTCGAGGATCGAATGCACGCGCTCTCCGACGAAGAGCTGCGTGCGATGACCCCGGAGTTCCGCCGCCGGCTCGCGGAGGGCGAGGAACTCGACGCGATGCTTCCGGAGGTCTTTGCCGTCGTTCGCGAAGCAAGCCGCAGGACGCTCGGCATGCGGCCGTTCGACGTCCAGATCATGGGCGGCCAGGTCCTCTTCGAGGGACGCATCGCCGAGATGAAGACCGGCGAAGGCAAGACGCTCGTCGCGACGCTTCCCGTCTACGCGCGCGCGCTCGAAGGCCGCGGCGTCCAGGTCGTCACCGTCAACGATTATCTCGCGCGGCGCGACGCCGAATGGATGGGCCCCGTCTACGAGTTCCTCGGGCTCACCGTCGGGATCATCCAACACGACCTCGATCCGGCGCAACGGCGCGCCGCCTATCAATGCGACGTCACCTATGTCACGAACAACGAGGTCGGCTTTGACTATTTGCGCGACAACATGGCGTGGCAGGTCGAAGACCTCGTGCAGCGGGATCTCTACTTCGCGCTCGTCGACGAAGTTGATTCGATTCTCATCGACGAAGCGCGTACGCCGCTCATCATCAGCGGACAGGGCGTCGAATCGACGGAACTCTACGACAAGTTTGCGCAGATCGTTCCGCGCCTGAAGAAGGACGACGACTTCACCGTCGACGAGAAGGCGCACGCGGTGCCGATCACCGAGGCCGGCGTCACGAAAGTCGAGCAAATGCTCGGCATCCAGAACCTCTACGAGCAGCGCAACATCGAGCTCGCGCACCAGCTCAACGCGGCGCTNNATCAGCAGTACATCGTCAAGGATGGCGAGGTGATCATCGTCGACGAGTTCACCGGCCGGCTCATGTACGGGCGGCGCTACTCCGACGGCATCCATCAGGCGATCGAAGCGAAGGAAGGTATCAAAGTTCGCGCCGAGGACCAGACGCTCGCCACGATCACCTTCCAAAATCTCTTCCGTCTCTACGAGCATCTCGCGGGAATGACGGGCACGGCGAAGACCGAGGAGCGCGAGTTTCGCGACATCTACGGTCTCGACGTCGTCGTCGTCCCGACGAACATGCAGATGGTCCGCAAAGATAAATCCGACATCGTCTACAAATCGGAGAAGGCGAAGTTCGCCGCCGTTGTCGACGAGATCATCAACGAGCATCAGAAAGGCCGCCCCGTGTTGGTCGGCACGCGCTCGATTGAGAAGAGCGAACTCTTGGCGACCATGCTGCGCCGCAAAGGCGTCGAGTGCAACGTGCTCAACGCGAAGTACCACGAGCAGGAAGCCGAGATCATCAAGGACGCGGGGCAGCCCGGCCAGGTGACGATCGCGACGAACATGGCNNGGCGGCCTGCACATCATCGGCACGGAGCGCCACGAATCCCGAAGGATCGACAACCAGCTCCGCGGCCGTTCCGGACGCCAAGGCGATCCCGGGTCGTCGCGTTTCTACGTCTCGCTCGAAGACGAGGTCATGCGCCTCTTTGGCGGCGAGCGCATGAACGCGATCATGGAGCGCGTCGGCTTCACTGACGAAGCGCCGATCGAGTCTGGGCTCGTCACGAAGTCGATCGAGCGCGCGCAGAGCAAGGTTGAGAATCACAACTACGAGATTCGCAAGCACGTGCTCGAGTACGACGACGTCATGAACAAGCAGCGCGAGGTGATCTACGGTGATCGCCGCGCGGTCCTTCAGGCAACCTTCGATACGCGCGGCTTCATGGTGCAGACGCTCGAAGGCAAGGTCGACGAGGCGGTCGAGCACAACGCGCCCGAAAACGTGCATCCCGGCGAATGGGACCTCGCCGAGCTGCTCAACGAGATGGAGACGGTCTTTCCGGTCAAGGCTCGGCTTTCGGAAGCGAACTTTGAGAAGAAGGACCGCGACGAGATCCGCACGATGCTTCACGCCGCCGCGCTCGAAGCGTATGAGGAGAAGGAGCGCGAGCTCACGCCGGAGGTGATGCGCGTGATCGAGTCGCGCTATCTGCTGCTGCCGATCATCGACCGTCAGTGGGTTGACCATCTCTACGTGATGGATCATTTGAAGAACGGCATCGGTCTGCGTGGATACGGTCAGAAAGACCCGCGCGTCGAGTATGAAAAGGAAGCCTACGACATTTTTGAGTCGCTGAAGAACAACATCGCCGACGAAGCGATCAAAGGCGTTTACCGCATCGTGATCGAGCAAGGCGCTCCCCCCGACGGCAACCTCGTACCGCCGCCGTTCGCGGTTCCTCAGCCCGGACAAATGCCCGAACCCGTAACCGCGGCAGCACAGGGACGCCTCGCACCGCAGGAAGCAGCGCAACTGCTCGGCCCGGCACCGGCGCCGTCACGACGCCCGCAACGGCTGCACACGAATCGTGAAGACGCGGAGCTCGCAAAGCCGACGCATCGCGATCAACCAAAGGTGGGGCGAAACGATCTCTGTCCATGCGGCAGCGGCAAGAAATACAAGAAATGCCACGGCACCGCCGCATAATGGGATAGGAGTTAAGCGACTTGAAAACGAGCCCTAGCCTTTGGCCCTCGCAGCATGGCTTCTTGGCTATCTTGGCTCTAAGCAGCGGCGCTCGAGTGCGCTAGGCGCTTAGTAAATCGCAGCGTCGCAGCGCGTGCAGCGTGGCGCGCGGAGGGCGACCTGGCCATTGCCATAGGCGAGGAGCTTATCGCAAACTCGAAGCATCGGGTTGCGCAAGTTCGCGGCGAGGCGTAACGTCGCAAGGTTCCTATCGGAGGGCCGCCCGCCGCGAGCTAGTATTCCCCCTTCATGGTCTGGCGTAGGGTGCAGTCATGGTTTTTTGACCTCCTGCTCTTTGTCGTTCAAGTTCTCAGGCATGCGATCACAGTGCTCGGTGGCGCCATTTTGTCGGTGGCTATTCTCATATACGAGCACGCGGCGGGGAAACCAGTGCCATGGAACATCATTGAGGGTCTCATAGGCGCTTCCATAGCTCTTGCAATGTTCCACGCATGGCGTGAGGAGAACGACCTCCTGGTAGCTGCTCTTGGGAACCGAAAGCTCGTTCCGAGGATCGGAGGCACGGTGCTGACGAAGGCGCATAGCCCTAACGAAACATCGGTGATAGTTCCCGTCACGATAAGGAACCTGGGCAGCCCGACAATCATCGCTGACACCGCGATCACTATGACGGTCGACGAAAAGATTGTCGCTGGCCGTCCGCAAGGCTTTCTGGGAAAGCTTGGCAAATTGCTGCCCGACGGTGTGCACGCTGTAGAGTACGACGAAACCGAGCTCATTGGACCACGGGGTGCGACTGTTCCGATTCCAAACGGCGGACAACTCGCAGGCATTGTCTTTGCACGCTTCCCCTTAGCGGAAAGCGCAATTCAACAATCGCTTGATACGTTGCGCTTAGTTTTCGTGGATGTTGCCGATAACCAGTTTCCGGTTACTCCATCGAAAGCCGTGCTGGAGGGTAGCGCGAAGCTCATCCCGGGCCTCGGCGTCATCCGCCGAGTCGACGGCAAAGTTCGCACCGGTGAGTCCGGCTCCGGTCCGTTTTCATAGAGCTATCGTCACGGCGAAGCCACCGCAATAGCAGCCGTAGCTCCGAGGAACGCCTTGGCCTTTTTTCGTACTTGAGGCCAAGGACAACTTCGGCGGCGCCGCTGGGAGCAGCGGCCTTGACCGGCTCCGGATTCCGCGATCCCTTCAGCAAGGCCGCGCTGACGTTCCGACGCTCCGTAATATCATCGAAACCGTTGTTCGCTTGATTACAGACCTCGTGGGCTACGCATCGCGACCCTGGCGTAAAAGACAGTACCCGGTCAACGCGAAAGATTGGGGCATGTCTCAAACCGTCCTCGATGCGCTTCTGGGCGGGCTCGTGGGGTCGATCCTGACACTCGTCGGTTCCGTCACATATTCCGAAATTCAACGCCGCCGTGATCGTAGTGGAGTCCGCGCGCAGATCGTCTTTCTCCTCCGCCAGATTCAGGTTCATATGGGCATGGCGCGGGACTACCCGAAGTACTACTTTCACGACGTTGGTAACCTCGTAACCCGGCTGATCGAGCTATCCCTAACGCCGCTGTCGGGTTCCGGGTTGACGGCGGCCGAGCGCAACGCAATCTTCGAGGCGGCTTCTCAGGTAGAATGGGAGGCAGAGTTTCTCGGTGCAGATCGGCGCAAAGCGCTTGAGCACGGTGACGACGAGTACGTGCGTGCCTCAGCTGGACGTGCATTCGCAAAGCTCCAAGCAGCACGTAAAGCCCTTCGGGATGGTGGAATACTCGTGCGACCATTCGATCCGCGCGCCCTACACAATTGGCACGACGGGGACACGATACCGGGTTCAGAGTTATAATAGAGAAACGATGGATAATCCGTTTTTGGAGCGGCTTCCTGAACCGCTGCGTGGCAAGCTAAAGCTATCGCTTGCGGTCGCGGGCTTTAGGGTGGAGATCGCTACCAAGGGTCCACTAATGAAATCGCTTTTTGACATCGTTCCCGTAGCCAAGGGCAAGTCGGAGACGCTTTCTCGTACGCTTGCTCCGATGCTAGATACCGAGGAGGGCGCACGCAAACTCTTCAACGAGCAGCCACTCAAGACCCACATTTACGAGATGGATGCGAATCGCGCTCTTTTTACAGACGCGTCGGCTGCAATAATCCTCATCGCAGATGCTGCCATAGATCGACTCTACCAAAAAGTCGGCGTTTCGCTGTTCGCGCGCGGAGCCAACACATACGCCTCGGGAATTAAGATCGCTCAAGCGATCTCGTCACTCGCAAATCAATACAAACACCTTGGAGAGTGGCTTCAAACCTCCACCTCAATGGCAAAGGATCGTCAGGTCGTCGAAGCGCTCGTCGGCGATCCGCTAAAGGCGGATGCCGCCGCCGAGTTTTTGAGCCACTTTGCGGACTACGGAGAGTTTGAGGACGCACTCATTTCCTGCGCTGATGACATCGTAACGGACGGCACAATCCCCGCAAAGGGTCGAGCGGGTGTGCCGGTGATCACAATGCGAGCAATCGACAAGACATAGCATCGGCAGTGACAATTCTCGCACGTAGTTTCGCGCGGCAATTAAGATCGCTTGCTTTCTGAAGCGCTGCGATTAATCTGTGTCTTGAATGATCGCCGCAATGATCTCTGGTTTGTTAAGCAGGTCGCGCACGAATCAAGTCTGCTCTATGCAAATCCATACTCGATTACTCGTCCAATTGCGAAGCGCGATCGCCCAAGCGTAGCGTAGCAAGTGTAGGGTCAAACCAAGGGTATTCACCGGGTTGCCCAGCATCAATCTCTTTGAGCGTCAGGAATAGCACAGTAAGAGCATGTCTGAAGCGCTGCGGGCTCTTTGACGACCCACCTGTGTAGCATGCGAAAAGCATAAGCGGTCTGCCAATAAGACTTGAACAAAGGTCCTGAACCTCGCGGTTTTGCAGTTGGCGGCCGAGCTCGTGAGCAAAGCGATTTCTAATCTGAGCTACAATTGTGAATGACTTCGCTAAGTTAGGTCCGATCGCGCCCAGAGCCGCAGCCAGCCGAACCTTCTCGCTGAAGGTCCTGCGGGCTACGGCCAGCTGACCAGGTACCGGTAGTCGAGATTCAACGATTCGCTCCAGATAGAACTCAAAGTACGCTACGGCACGCAGAATGGCGCCGAGATGCTCCGTTTGCCAGTTTCGCGGCCAAAGAGCATCGCTAAAGGCCTTCTCTGAAAGCACGTCGTCCGTTGGCCACTGGTCTGCCAGGAAATCTATTGCAGCCATAGGGCGAGGATCGTATCGAGAGTGCGGAATGGTTTCTTTTAACAAGACGGTGGCAGCGCTGGCAACGCTGCCGTACGTCGAGGACATCAGCCTTAGATGAGCAAGTTCAGCCGGTGTCAGCACCTGCTCAAGCCAGTTCTCTATGATACTTTCGCTCGCATCGAGCTGTCCCATGTAACCTCCAACGCGTTGGAGTTTCGGATCAGAAGTTTTCTCCGCAGTATTGCTCCTCAACTTAACGTTCTCTCGCAACCTAGTTTCGCGTAAAACTCTCGGGCGTCACCGTCGCGCTGGTTATAATACTGTCCTAGATTCGCCGGGCCGTGTCCCAAGGGTGTGCTTCTTATAGGAACCTTCACAGCTTGCTGGGGCGCTGCAATCAATCGATCCTCGTGCGGTCATGCGGTTGCGACCAACGCGTGCGGCGTATGTCGAAGTGAATCCTCTCCATCTGCATAGAACCTAGGAATGTTCTTTTTGCTCCGATTGCTCCGATTCAGGTTCGCGCATCAAAGCCTCTCGCAAGCCATACCGCCCGCGTAGCCTCGGCCGACGTAGCGCACTGCGGGGCGCAATACGATCCAAGATGTAAGAGAGTGGTCTCTCCATGTCGGCGACAACGTGTATGAGTGTGTTGGTCGCGATCGTGTCGCCTTGCTTGGCGCTTGTAGCCAGATCGAATAAGAAGTGCCAGGCCTCTAGCAACTCGTCAATCGCCTTCGGGGAGATGTCGAGATTTTCGGACCCAATGATGTGGCGCAGATATCCGGACGGTAGCAACATTTCTGGTGTGGCTAAGACCTTCTGCTGCGCGCGGACGAGGTCAAGAAGCTCTTCTAGGATTTGGGTATTCGCTTCAACAGACGGCAATTCTGAGCGCTGAGAAGTTTCAGGTTCGGGCAGTGTCTTGATCTTTGTCTCTAACCTCGGCCACCAAACATCAAATGCTTCAGTCAGGCGTTCTTGGTCCAACTTGTCTTCGGTGCAGGAGTTGTTCAGTGTTTCAATGACTGATCTAAGATCTTGCTTCTCGAAATTTCGCATATTGAATTGAAGCAGCGGGCCTTTTATTTCTGACTTGCGTAGCCGAAAAAGTAGGGGAACCACCCGCGATTGGTCCATCCACTTTGACAAAGCGCCAGCCTCAAAGTTGAGCCAAGGAGCGATTAGGCTTTCCCGGGTGACGCATAGCAGGCCAAACGTAGTGGCCTCCAGCTCGCGGCCTATATCATTGCTCCAGCGAGCTCCACTCTCAATATCCTCCGACGATACAAAGGGCTTCACAGATTGCAAGACGGACGGGAGCCAGTCTCGGAGAGCCACGGCTAGTGCCTGGCTTAGATCGCCGGACCAACTGATAAAGACCTTCATGCGCTGCTCCTCACGGCATTTGGATTCTGTGGCACGCCCACTGTGCCCTAGAGCAACCGTGTCGCATCCTACCCTCGATTCGCATCACGCCCGCGATCCGAGGCGGAAGATTCGAGGCGCGCGGGGTGGGCGCTGATCAAGAATCCATCGTGTTCAACGCTCTCATAACTTACGGCTGGTCTTCGCGATAACCGCAACAAGCTTCTCCCAATGCCTCGGATGCGGAACGCGTGACCCGGCGCGGAAGCGCGAGCAGGCCGCGAGCGACAGGCCCGTCGAGCGCGCGATCTCCGCGAGCGAGAACGCCTCGAGCTTTGGCACGATCTCACGCAGGAACCAAGCCCGATCGCGCTTGGCGCCTGGGCCCTGCTCGCGCTGCCACTCGCGGTTTCGCCGATGCTGCTCGGCGTTGGCCTCGCCGCGCTTGCGCCCCGCGTGCGAGGTGGCGCGAGGGTCTTTGCCCGCGGCGGCTTGGGCTGCGAGGGCTTTGCGAGCCGCCGCGATCGCCCGGATGCCACGCGCTCGGCGTGCTTGTGGCAAGCATTCCTCGCAATACCGGCGCCTGCGCTTTAAGACGGGTTCGCCGCATGAGGCGCACGCGATGGGATTGGGTGCGAGGCCTTCGGGACGCGGTGCGCCCCATGATTTGCTCGCATACGGGCGTTGTTTCGATGCCTTGCGAGGTGTTTTGTTCAGAGGTGAGCGAGGAAGGGCTTTTCGTGCGGCGCGCACAGGAGCACGAAGCGATCTTTGCACTTGAAACGCTTGTGCGTTTGAAGGCGCCGCACGAAACGCTCGTGCCAGTTCTGAAACGAGCGGCGCCATGAGCATGCGCCAATGGGGCAGCGTCAGCGCGAACGTATGCCATGGAGGACACCGACTCAATGGCGATTGTAGCCACGCGTCGGGCCGGGCTCGTTCCATGCCCAGGAGGCCCGTATCGCATGAAGGGCGGGCGCGAGGCGATACGCGCCCTATCATGGGATCAGGTGCGCGAGATCGCCGATCTCTTTGCGAGGCTGAACCCCTACGATAGCGAGGCCGTGCGAGGTTCGATCCTCAAGATCGAAGACGATAACTTCGATCCAAGAACCGGCAAACAACGCCAGCTGTGGTGCTACGCGATCTCGGCGAAGCGCTATGCACTATTCGTGCGAGATCGGAACGGCGAACCGACCCTCCTTCGCAAAGGCGTCAATAATGGCGAAGATCGATGGTCAGAACATGGCTTGGGGCATCTGCTCAATCCCACTGATCCGAAGAGCGACGACCGGGAATGGATCGCGCAGGCCTGGTTGCGCATCATCCGCAAGGCCCTTGGACTGCGGACGCGACCTTTGCCTTTTGAGAATCTGCCCGCAGTCGGACGCACGAGCGTGAGCAGCCCGTGGATCATGCGATCGCTCCAGGGTCTCAATCGCGACAAAGGTTATCCCGAGAGCATTAAGCCATTCAACTTCCTGCTCAGCGCACACGTGCGGCCCTTCGGGCATCCGATCGGCGCCGATCCACAGCGCTTCCATCTGATCGCGCCTTTCGAATCGAACTCGAGCAAATGGCTGCGAGGCCCGTGGATCGACGCCTACACGGGAAAGCGCCATCGCGTCACGACCTCGCAGCTGCGAGGCCCGAACATCGCAGCACTTATGATCTATGGAGATGTGCTGCGCGAATATGAGCACCACGAAGAGTTCAAGTGTGCGGGGCTTAACAGCGAGCCATGCGCGAGGCAAACCCAAGGCCTGCTCGCGCGCAGGCATGTTCGGATCAGCACCGTGCATCTGATCGGCAAAGAGTCAAATCTGCTCGAAGAGGCCGAGGAAGGGCGAGTTCACGATCCGCGGAGCGCCTACACCGAGTATCCTGATGCGAGGCGCGAGCGCGAGGCGTGGCTGCGAGACATAGCGCCCAAGCTCAAGGCCATGCCCCTCAAGGAAGTGCAAAACCGTACCGGGCTATCGCTGGCGGCACTCAAGGCCGTGCGCGCCGGGCGAATGCCGCATCCGAGGAATCGGGAACTCCTAATCAGAGCAGCGTCAGAGTCTTGCAGGAATATATAGTTCGGGAACTGGACTCGCATCGAGGGAATGCGATAACCGGCATCCCAACCGATCCGCCTTCCCAAGTAACTCTTGTTAGTCCGCAAGGAGCGCCGTGGAACAGCAACCTGATACAGACGACGGCGATATAAGCTCCGTCGCAAATATCTTAGCAGAGACGAGTGATCTAGCATTCTCGGAGGAGCAGCCGGGAGTGTATGATGATGCTGAAGAGGTCAGTGACGATGTCGAGCAAATCAACTATGACATAACAAGTTACGGCGCTGATTTTCCAGCGGATATGTTGGTGGCTAGACTCAAGAACGGTGATATAGTGATCCCAAAATTTCAACGTGAGTTTGTTTGGACGTTGAGAGATGCGTCACGTTTTATCGAATCGCTGATCCTCGGGTTACCAGTCCCCGGCATCTTTCTGTCAAAGGACAAGGCGAGCCGTCTGGTTGTCGTTGATGGCCAGCAAAGGCTCAGAAGCTTATGGGCATTCTTCGACAATGACTTTAAGGGCAAGTCCTTTGCTCTTAAGAAAGTTCACGCTATGCTCGAGGCCCGTCGGTACAAGGAGCTCGATCCAGAACAACGGCGGATGCTGGATAACGCCCTCATTCATGCAACCATCTTTACCCAAAACTCGCCACAAGATGGAGAGAGCGCAACGTATAGCGTGTTCGAACGCTTAAATACTGGAGGGCGTAGACTCTACCCGCAGGAGATCCGAGCGGCGATACATCACACGGGAGGCTTTAGCGAAGCGCTCAAGAGCTTTAATGAAATCCCCTCGTGGCGCGCAATTTATGGGCAGAGCAAGAGCGAACGAATGAAGGACGTAGAGCTCATCCTTCGCTTCTTGGCATTGTTCCATGGTTCTGGCAACTACGAAAAACCTATGAAGTCGTTCTTGAACAAGTATATGGCGGACAATGCTACGATCGACGCCAATTCTGAAGAGGCACTGAGGAGCCTTTTTGAAACCACCATCGGTTACGTGTATGAAGCCCTCGATGGTCGCGCCTTTAAGCCACTCGCAGCTTTCAATGCTGCCGTGTTCGATTCAGTCATGGTCGGCGCCGCCCGTCGACTAGCTCGAGAACCGAAGCCGGGTCCGCTGGGCTTTGTCGAGGCATACGATCGACTGTTGCAAGACGTGAGCTTCCGGGCAGCTTATAGCAAAGCGACATCCGACAAAGAATCAGTATCTGAGCGCCTCAGGTTGGCAACTCAGGCTTTCGAGAACCTTTAGTGTTTGAAGCGCTTGAGCGCTCGAAGGCACGCGGACGCCTGAAGCGAGCCTTTTCGACTGTTGATGCGGTCAACGTCCTTGCGTTCGCAGAAAAAGGACTCCTGACGAGTCAATTGTGCGTCATCTCAGCAGGAGTGCTCGAGGAATCCGTTCGTTTACATTTATCGGAGTACGCGAGGGTTAAGTCGCTGGGCTTCGTAGCCAACTTTGTAACGCGCCGAATCCAGAAGCTTACAAATCTAAATAGTGAAAAGTTGATCGAGCTGCTACGAGACCTTGATCCAAGTCTGGCCGATGAAATGGCGACTTTTCTGGATGACCGTCGAAGATCAGCTCTGAACTCACTGATCGCTCTTCGCCACGCTGTAGCACACGGAAAAGACTCCAGTACTAGTTTGGCGAGCGTTGTGCAATACGGAGCCGTTATATTCGAGATTCTGGACAGACTCGATGAAGTGTTTCAGCGGATAGCCGTCTGAGGCACGGGGGACACCCCGAAAAAGGCCCGCCGTCCACTATGCTAGGTCGGCTCGACCGGAGGCTCCTAGTCATTCGAAGGTCGTCGATGCGAACTTGGTAACGTCCTGACCTGTAGGCGCTTTTCAGGCAGCTGATAACTGTGAAGGTGGGTTGATTTTGAAGACGTCCGCGAACTCCTTGGGCGTTCGGTAGCCGATCGCTGAGTGCGGCCGGA
>PKZD01000030.1 GCA_003133745.1 Candidatus Tyrphobacter aquilonaris | reverse complement strand
GCCGAGCGCGATGCCGAGCGCGATGCCGAGCGCGACGCCGTCGCCCGTGGCTGCGGCGCGCGTCGTTCTGATCCCGGCGTTGGGGCGCGAACTCCCTCCGATTGCACTCGAATCAGCGGCAGTCTCCGCGCCGAACGTTACCGTCGCACCGGCAGCCGTCCCGACCGCTTCAAGCGTTCCGGTGCGCGCGCCCGACGCGCCGCCGCAAATCTTCGAAGTGCAGATTCCAAGCGAGGCCGTGCATCCCGGGGAAACGGTTTCCGGCAACGTCCTCACCTCGTCAAACGTCGCCGCCGTCGAAGTGCGGCTCGCGCGATACTCGATGTCGTTGCTCAAGGTGGGCGAAGGGCGCTTTACGCTGACGATGACGGTGCCGCACATCCCGTTCTTCCTGCGTTGGCGAACCTATACGATCGACATCGTCGCACACAACGTGCGCGGCGACGTCGTCGAGCAGACGTTGCCCATCACCGTGCGCTGAGCGCGCTACGGATGCGGCGTGTGGATGCCGGGCGGTAGGTTTGGAAACGGCGCCGGATTGTACGGCGTCGGGAAGACGTTCGGCTGGATCACCTGTCCGGGCATCGCCTGATCGGCCCAACGGTAGACGATGTTACTGTAGACTTGACCGTCGGCGTCGGAGACGAGCGCGGTGCGCGGATGTTCCTCGAGGCCGCCTTCGCTCCGCTCCTCCGATGCGAAGGATCCTCGCGTGTAGAGATAGTGAAAGATCGTGCCCGAAGCGAGGCGTTCGATGACCTTGAAGTGCGACGCGTCGACGCGTTGCATCGGAATCGCTTGCGGATTCCAACTGCTCGCATCCGTCGTGATGTAGACCATGGCGTCGAGTGGCGTCGACGGCGGCACGCGCACTTCGAAGACGACGACGACGAGTTTCCCGCTGAATACCGTGGGAACGCGTCCGCTGGGGCCCGGCGTGGGCGGCACGAGGTCCGGGTTCGGGAAGGGTGAGGAGAGCGCGATCGCATAGCGCCTCACGAGCGCGAAGTCGCCTTCGGGAGGAAGCGGCGCGCGCGAGAGATCGAGTTCGACGATCGTGCCGTCCGCATCGAAGGTGGCGCGCGCCCAGAGGCGAGGCCGCGGCGACAACTCCGTCGCGCCGCCGGTCTTCGCGTCCTTGAGCACGATCGCCGGTGCGACGCGAAAGCCGTCGCCCGTCGTGAAGAAGACAAATCCGCTCTGGTACGCGAGAATCTGGCCGGTGACGCGAATTGCCTGCGCGCCGGCGCTTGCGAGCGTCAGCGCGACGAGCGCGAGGCAGGGTACGAGCGCGGCGAGGCGCTTCACTGCGACACCTGCACGATGAAGGCCGGGCTCCATTTCAGCGTCGCGAATCCGAAGTAGTCGGTGCGAGCGATATCGATCGCAATGTGCGCGGCGAGGCGCACGTGGAGGTCGGCCGTGAGATCGTTCGGCGGCTGGCCGAGGAACGTCGGGTAGACGTACTGCCCGAGCGGGTTGAGCGGCGGAAAGGGGAACAGGCCCGGCGTCGGTTCGGGGAAGTCGTCGTGATGCCGGTAGAGCAAGCTCAACGTGAACTCGGGGCTCGGCGTGTAGTTCGTCGCAAACGAAAACGTGCGCTGCGTTGCGACGCCGCGAAACGCTTCGAAGCCCGGCGCGTACACGCCGTTGACGATCGGCGACGAGACGGAGTAACCGCCGTGCAGATAGTAGTCGCCGGTATTGACGACGCTGTATCCCGCGTAGGTTCCGATCGTACGCGTGATCTGGCGGCTCAGGCTCGAAACGAAGGTCGTCGTGTCGACGTGATGGGGCACCGTGAACCACTGCCGCTCCTTCGTGAAGCTCCCGGAGAGCACGTAGCGGTCGTACGCACTGTTGAGATTTCCGAAGGTCAACTCCGGCAACGAAAGCGAGACCCCGACGAGCTGATTCCAAACCGTCGTGTACGTCACACCGCCGTACTGCTGTAGCCCCGCACCGTACGAATCGTGGTTGAATCCGGTGCCGAAGAAATACTGTTCGTAGAAAGGCGAGCCGAAGATTCGCTCCTGAAAGGACGACGCCGTGAGCTGTATCTGCGTGGGGTGGTCGAGCTCTCCGACCGTCTGTCCGTTTGCGAAGACTGCATGCGCACCGGGTCCGAGCAAGTTGTAGTTCGTCAGGTTTGCGAAAGCTTGGAGCGACCAGCGCGGCAGCGCCTCGCTTGCGGTGATATACGTGTATTGGGCCGCCGCGAGCGGCTCCCGAAAGCCGTACTGGTACGTGTAGAGTTGCGTAAACGTGTCGATTTGGAAACGCGACGAGAGCGTGTCGCCGGTCATGAGATTCCAAAACTTCGCAGGCGCCGTCAACGGGTTGACGGAGAAGACGGCATATGCGTGATCGCTTGCGAGGTGCTGCTCGACGCTCGCATACGCGTGATTGATCGCATCATAGCGCAGGTGCAGCGCGCTGATCGAGTTCGCGTTGCCGGCAAACTGATAGGTGAGATCCAGGTCGGCGCCGGAGAGCGAGTTGCGCGCGAGCGCCGGCGACGGCGCGAACGTGACGTAGAACGCCGGGAGTGGAACCGGCAATCCGAAGAAATTGCTCGTCACGTTTTCGAATCGAACGTATGACGTTGCGCCGATCACCGCCGAGCGCGACGTGAGATCGGGGCGCCGCTTTCCGGTGTCGGGAAACGCGAACGTGTCGCCCGGCATCTCGCGGCCTTTCGCCGGGTGCGCGAAGTCGCCGTCGAGGAACGTCCAGCGATCCGGTGCGGCGGTGACGGGAATGAAGTAGACGCGGCGGAAGTTTAGGAAATCGGAAAACGCGGCGCCGGAGAGCTGCGTACCGTGTGCGCGCAACTGCACGTCGCCCGCGACCATGAATCGGTTGAGCTTCAAATCCATCGAGAAGGCGTCGCCGCGAATTTCCATTCCGTCGCTCGTGCGGACGACGACGTTTCCGTCCGCTTCAACCAAGAAGCGATCGTAATAGAAGGAGATGCGATCGGCGTGGAGGCGAATCGTCGTGATCGCCTCGGCACGTCCCCACGCGCACGCGGCAAGGAGCACGGCGAAGGCGAGGGCGAATCGCCTCGCATGGCGCGTTTTGTGACGATCGTCTTGGATTCGGGCGGCATCGGAGCGCTTCCCGATGCGGCCGAATACGGCGATGCACCCGGTGCGAACACGATCGGCAACACGGCGGCTCACGTGGGGGGCCTCGCGCTGCCGAACTTCGAGCGGTTCGGCTTGGGCAACTTGACCGGGATCGCCGGCGTGCCCGCGCAGGTCGCGCCGCGCGCGCGTGTCGCGCGGTTGCGCGAACGAAGCCGCGGCAAGGACACGATTACCGGGCATTGGGAGATGGCCGGCATCATCACGAGCGTTCCCTTTCCCACCTATCCCGACGGGTTCCCGCCCGACGTCGTCGAGGAGTTCGCGCGCATTGCCGGGAAGCCGTCGCTCGGTAACAAGACCGCGTCGGGGACCGAGATCATCGAAGAGCTCGGAGCCGAGCACATGGCCACCGGGCGCCCGATCCTGTACACATCTGCGGACTCCGTCTTTCAAGTGGCGGCGCATGAGGAGATCGTGCCGATCGAAACGCTTTACGACTGGTGCGAGCGCGCACGCGCGATGCTCGTTCCGCCCAATGCCGTGAACCGCGTCATCGCGCGCCCTTTCGTCGGCATGCCCGGTTCCTTCGCGCGCACCGCAAACCGGCGCGATTATGCGATCGAGCCTCCGCCGTGCCTGCTCGACGCACTCGCAGCGCAAGGCGTGGGCGTGCACGCCGTTGGAAAGATCTCGGACATCTTCTGCGGTCACGGCGTGACGACGTCCGTGCGCATCGTCGACAACCGCGATGCGATGGAGCGAACGTTCGACTTACTCGAGCGCGTGGAACATGGTTTTATCTTCACGAATCTCAACGACTTCGATTCAAAGTACGGCCATCGCCGCAACGTCCGCGGCTACGCCGACGCCCTCCAACAGCTCGACGCGCTCCTTCCTCGACTCGAATCCCTGCTGAAGCCGGCGGACGAGGTCGTCTTCACCGCCGATCACGGATGTGACCCGACCGCCCCGGGCAGCGACCACACGCGCGAGTTTGTGCCGTTCGTGCATTTGAGCCGGGCGGAGGGCGCCGAGCTGGGTACGCTCGAAGGCCTCGACCACGTGGGAGCAGCAGTGCAGCGGGCGCTGGGGAAATAACGCATCGTGCAGAGCGCCGTCGGTGTCGTCCGCGAGCGGGAGGTTCCCGCGTCGTGGATCGCGCTCAAACGTTTGATCGACGTCGTGCTCGGGTCGCTCTTGCTGCTCCTCGCGTTTCCGCTCGTCGCGCTCGCGGCGCTCGCCATCGCGATCATCACGGGCGGCGTTCCGTTTTACGCGCAGGAGCGCGTCGGCATGCATGGGCGACGCTTCAAGATGCTCAAGCTGCGCACGATGGTTCCGGGTGCGCACGCGATGCGCGAGCATCTCGACCATCTCAACGAATGTGACGGCCCCGTCTTCAAGATGCGGGACGACCCGCGTTGCCATCCGCTCGGGCGGATGTTGCGCCGCGCGTCGATCGACGAGTTACCGAACCTCGTGAACGTCGTGCGCGGAGAGATGTCGCTCGTCGGGCCGCGTCCGGCGCTCCCCTCCGAAGTCGAGCGGTACGACGACTTCGCGTACCGGCGCCTCTGCGTTCCGCAAGGCGTCACGGGGTTGTGGCAGATCGGCGGCCGCACCACGCTCCCCTTCGCGCGGTGGATCGACCTCGACAACCGATACATCGACGAATGGACGCCGCTTGGCGATCTCGTCATCATCCTGAAGACGATTCCCGCCGTGCTGCGCAAGGACGGCGCGCGTTAAGCGGTTCGGGATTGCGGGCTCGGCGCTCTTCGTCATGGGAGCGACGCTCGGCTCGACGCTCCTCGGTTTTCTGCGCGAGGTCATCAGCGCGAAGTACTACGGCACGCGCTGGGAGATGGACACGTTTCTCGCGGCCGCCATGATCCCGACGATCCTCTTCGGCGTCTTCAACGGCGCGCTCGTGAGCGCGCTCGTCCCAACCTTCTCCGAGTACCTCGCGCGCGATTCTAAGGAAGAAGCATGGCGCCTCGGAAGCACGATCGTGAATCTGCTCGCGATCGTGATCACGGTGTGCGCGGTGATCGGCTGGTTCGCCGCGCCGCTCTACGTGCCGTTGATCGCGCACGGTTTTCCGAAGCCGCAGATGGGCGTCGCGATCCACATGACGCGCTGGCTCATGCCGAGCATCGTCGCGGTCGCGCTCGCCGGCGTCTTCTCCGGCATGCTCAACGCCTTCAGCCGATTTCGCGCGGCCTCGATCGTCGGCATGGCGCTCAACGTCGTGACGATCGCATGCGTCGTGCTGCTGAATCGCAGCCTCGGCATCTTCGCGCTCGTCTTCGGAACCGGACTCGGTCTCATCGCGCAGATGCTCGTTCAGATTCCCGCGTTCGTCTCACTCGGCGGCTACCGTTTCCTCATCGACATCCACCACCCCGGGCTGAAGAAGATGTGGGGGCTGCTCGGCCCCATCACGCTCGGCTCCGCGGCCGGGCAACTTGCGATGTTCTTCGATCGCTTCTTCGCCTCCACGCTTCCACCGGGATACATCGCCGGCATGAACTACGCGACGAAACTCGTGAACTTTCCGCAGCAGATCTTTGCGGTCGCGATCGCGACCGTGATTTTTCCGTTGCTCGCGATGCAGTTCGCGCAGGCGGATAAGCCCGGCGTTGCGCGCAGCGCGATCACCGGCCTGCGGTTGGTCAACTTCATCACGATCCCGTCGATGTGCGCGCTCATCGTGCTCGCGCACCCGATCGTCCAGACGCTCTTCCAGCGCGGCTCGTTCGGCCCGAGTTCCGTCGATCTCACCGCGGGGCTGCTGCCGTATGCCGCGGTCGGATTGCTCGCCGTCGCTGCGAACGTCGTGCTCACGCGTTGTCTCTTCGCCTGCCGCCAGACGGCATGGCCGGTCTCGATCTCGATCGGGAGCGTCGTGCTCAACGTCGCGCTCTCGATCACGTGGCTGCCGACGCTCGGCGCACGCGGGCTGCTGCTCGCCAACTCCGTGAGTCAGACGGTGCAGATGCTGCTCCTGCTCTGGCTCGTCGCGCGGCTCGTCGCCGAAATCGACTGGGGCGCGCTGCTCGGCTCTGCCCTGAAGATCGCCGCGTGCGCCTTCGTGATGGTCGTCATGCTCGACTGGATCGCGTCGCTCGGTGCGAGCCCGCAGGCGTCGCTCATCTCGCGCGCCTGGTTCCTCTTCGGTCAGATCGCGATCGGAGCGCTCGTGTTCACCGCGGTCGCGCGCATCCTCGATGTCGAAGAACTCTCGCTCGCATGGCGCGCGATCCTCGCGCGCTTCGAGCGCAACGTGATCCCGCCGCCTGAGAGTCGCGAAGCCCCGATCGCCTAAGGGGCTCTGCCGGCGGGGGTTAATTTAAACGCTCATATATGATATACTAATCGTATAAACCCTAGTTAACAACTCTTATATGAGCATTAAACTCTACTCGCCGCAGGATCTGCTCAAGGCCGTCGGCGCCCGAGCCCGCCAGCGACGCCTCCTGCTGGGACACCGGCAAGAAGACCTCGCTTCAACCGCCGGCGTTCCAATTATCACGGTGCGACGTTTCGAATCCGGCAAGAGCATCGGCTTTGAAGCCGTCGCGAAGATCGCGCTGGCTCTCCATGCAGAGCGGGCGATTGCCGAACTATTCCCCGCCCCGGAAACTCGCTCGATCGACGACATCCTGAAAGCGCAGCGCCGACCACGGCGCGCGCGGAAGCGCCGATGAACCCGATACAGTCGTTAGAGGTCGCCTTCGATCTTGGCGACGGTGCGTTTCCCGTCGGTCGACTCGCGATCGACGAAGAAAGAAATGTTGCCGTTTTCGAGCACGATCCGCGGTTCATCTCTTCGAAACTTCGCGTTAACCCGTTCTTCGAAGAGAACGAGCTGATCGTCGCGCGAGCGCCGACTTTCTACAACCGACTCCACGGCGTCTTCTCGGATAGTCTGCCGGATGCGTGGGGGCGACTCATCATGCGCCGGAAGCTTGCTGCGCAAGGCATCGACTACGGCTCCCTCGGACCTCTCGACAAACTTGCACTCGTCGGCACGCGCGGTATGGGGGCGCTCATCTACCGTCCCGACGCTGACGAGCCGGCGGCGGTGCCGGAGGTTCCCGATCTCGACACACTCGCGAACGAATCGCTGAAGATTCTCGAAGGCGAAAACAGTGAAAGCATCATTCAACTCGAGCGTCTCGGAGGGTCTTCCGGCGGCGCTCGCCCGAAGCTCCTCGTTTTCATGAACGACGACGCCGAGATAAGGACGCATTCCCAGTCGGGCTTCTCACCTTGGATCGTCAAGTTCCGTCATACAAGCGATCCGATCGATGCCGGGCCGCTCGAGGCCGCATATGCGGACATGGCGCGTGCCGCGGGTATCCGAGTTTCAAGCACGCGGCTCATTCCGTCTGCCTGCGGTCCCGGATACTTCGCAACTCAACGCTTCGATCGCGGCATCGGCGGAGCCCGTCTGCACATGGTTTCCGCGGCCGCGGTCTTTGACGTCGAATGGGACGGAGCAGCAGTCGACTACACGCAACTACTGAACATGGCCAGAGCAGTCGTCGGCCATTCCGGTGTCGAGGAAATATTCCGCAGGATGCTCTTCAACGTGCTCTCGACAAATCGTGACGATCATGCCAGACAGCACGCGTTCCTCATGGACAAGGCGGGAACGTGGAGCCTCGCTCCGGCCTACGACCTGACGTTTTCTTACGGCCGGAACGGCCAGCACTACTTAGCAGTCAACAACAAGGGCAACGAGATCACGGTCGGTGACATTCGGCACGTTGCCAGGGAACATTCGATCAAGAACACCGACGAGATCATCAACGAGGTGGCCCAAGCCGTCGATCGATTCAAAGAGTTCGCGGAATCCTATGACGTCCTACCTGAAACGCAACTCCTCGCAGAGAGGCAACTCCGCGATCGTTTCAACGAACTGGGTCTTGCGGGCTATCCGCGTTAGAAAACCTTGACGTTCGAGGCGCCGGACTTTTCGAGGGAGGCCTTCGCGGGGTCGGCTTGCTCTGCGGCGCACTTGTAGATGACGACGCAGCGTCCGTCGTCGATCGCGTCGTTGTAAAACTCGGCGTCACCGTCGGGGATCTCGACTCCGGAGAGATGATCGAGAACTTCCGTATGCGCGAAGGCATCGTACAGCGCCGTATCGGGGCCGGAGAGACCTGGAACGGAAGTGCCGCCGGAATCCGGGATTACGCCCGTGCCGCGGGTCATGTCATCGGCGAGGCTGTTCCGGCTCATCGCCTCGGCGACGTGCACGAACCTGATCGGCGAGTCTTTGTAATCGGGGGACTCGGACTCCGTGGTAAGCACGCGGAGGCCCGCGCGATCCAAGCCGGCAACGGACTGCTCGACACGGGACGGATCACAACTCGAGACGATTGCTACGACCAGGCGGTCGGCCATGACGGAAGACTCCTTCTACCTCATTTGGTGACGGAACGAATAGTGCTCATGATGCGTTCGATGCCGATTCGAAGCTTCTCTTCAGAAGAGTTCGAGAAGTTCAGGCGCATGCCGTCGCGGACGTCGCGAGCGGGATAGAAGCTCTCGCCCGGGACGAAGACGACGCGGTGCCGAGCGCAGGCGGCGAGCAACTCGCTCGTGTCGATGCCGGCGGCGCGCGCCCAAAGGAACATGCCGCCTTGCGGGTGGTTAAAGCTGACCGACGGCGGAGCGAATTCCTGGAGCGCCGCGTACATGACGTCTCGGCGGCGGCGATATGTCGAAACGATGTCGCGCACGTGTGATTCGAAAGCATCGCTGCTCACGTACGCGTGAAAGATGTATTGCGCGAGCGATCCGCTGTGCAAGTCGGCGCCTTGTTTGGCGAGGATGAGCTTCTCGCGCACGTCTTCATCGGGTACGACGAGCCAGGCGACGCGCAATCCCGGCGCGACGATCTTGCTGCCGGTTCCGAGGTAGAGCACGGTGCCGCTCGTGGCGAAGGAGAAGAGCGGTGGCAACGGCTCGCCCTCGAATCGCAGTTCGCCGTACGGATCATCCTCGACGATCGGAAGATCGAAATGTTCGCAGATGCGCACGATGCGCTCTCGCCGATCGCCCGCGAGCGTGCGCCCCGTCGGATTCTGAAAGTTCGGAATTAAGTAGAGGAACTTCGGGAACGGCTCTGCTGCGTCGAGTACGCGTTCGAGTGACTCCGGCACCATCCCGTCCTCGTCGGTTTCGACCGTGAGGTAACGCGCTTCGTACGCATCGAAGGCATGAATGGCGCCGAGATACGACGGGTTCTCGAGCACGACGTGGTCGCCCGGGTCGATGAGGATCTTGCCGATCAGATCGAGCCCTTGCTGCGAACCGTTCACGATCAGTACGTCGTCCGCGGGAACCTCGCGCTCGAACGCCGGTGCGAGGCGTTGCGCGAGCCAGGAGCGCATCTCCGGGATGCCCTCGGTGACGCTGTACTGCAGCGCCGCCGCGCCGTACCGATCCATAACGTCGCGCGTGCACGTCGCGATCTCGTCTCTGGGAAACAACTCCGGGGCCGGGAGACCGCCGCCAAAGGAGATGACGTCGGGCTGCTGCGTGACCTTGAGCATCTCGCGGATCGTGGATGCCCGCAGGCGAGCGGTGCGCCGTGCGAACCGCGCCGAGGAAGCCGCCGTCGTCATACGCTGCCGCTATTCGAGGACGGCGGCGCGCCTCCGCTTGCGCAGGCCCTCGCCGCGGCCGCAGTCAAACCTCGACCCGATGTCGTCTCCATGGGCCACGGCACGCGTTGCCGCGCTTTTTAGCCCCGACGGGATGCTGCGCCAAAGCGCGCTTGCCTTCGCGGGCTCGATGGCGCTGAGCATCGGCGGCTTCATCTTTCACGCGACTGCGAGCCGCGAGCTCGGCGTCGGCGCCTACGGGACGCTCTATGCATTGCTCTCCCTCGTCACGCTCGTGCTGCTGCCCGGCGCGCTGATGACGCCGGTCATCTCGCGTTTCGCGGCGGAGTTCATGGCGCTGCATGATGAACGTCATCTGCGTGGCCTGACGCTCGATCTCGCGCGTTTGTGCGCGCTCGCGTTTTGCGTGTACGTCATCGGTGCGCTCCTCTTCGCGTGGCCCGCTTCGGCGTATCTCCGCGTTCCCGTCTGGGGACTTCCGGTCGTCGGCGTCGTCGCTGCCTGCGCCTTTGCGAGCGCCGTGTTGCGCGCGATCGCGCAAGGGACGCAGAGCTTCGGCAGCTACGCGTTTTCGGCCACCGCGGAAGGTGCGATGAAGGTCGTCGCGCTCGTCGTCTTCGTTTTGCTCGGATGGGGTTTGCTCGGCGGCGCGCTCGGCTTCTTCATCGGAATCGCGTGCGGGCTCGTCGCGATCGCCTGGTGGCTCGTTCGCCGGTACGCAAACGCGAGCACAGAACGCGTCCGCTACGACTGGCGGCGCATCGCGATCTCCGGCGCCGGTGCGGGCGCGATGATCGTCGCGACGACGTGCATCGGTTCCGTCGACGTCGTGCTCGTGAAACATTTCTTTCCCGCGGGCGATGCCGGACTCTACGCTGCCGCCGCGCTCGGCGGCAAAGTGCTGCTCTATTTCGTCGGCTTCATCCCGCTCGTGATGCTGCCGCGCATCACCGACAGCCACGTGCGCGGCCGGCGCACCGGCGGCGCGCTCGCGGAGAGCTTTATCCTGCTCCTCGCGCTCGCGGCGGGCGCTCTCGCGGTCGTGTGGCTTTTCAGCCGCCTGCTGCTGCACGCGCTCGTCGGCGGCGGATTCGACGGCGCCTTGCCGCTGCTCGTGCCGTATGCCTCGGCGATGCTGCTGCTCGCGGTGACGAACCTTCTCGCATCGTATGGCGTCGCGACGCATCGACTCGCCTTCGCACCGCCCTTGCTGGCGGGGACCTTCGGAACGCTCGCCGCAATCGGTATCGCGCACCCGTCCGTGCGCGCGGTCGCGTACACGCTATTGATCGGCAACGCCGTGACGTGCGCGTTGGTCTCCGCGGCGCTTACCGTTCAGGGCCTTCGAAAGGCCGCTGACGAAGCACCCTGACGTGAAGTCGCTGTATCGGGACGAAATGCCGAGCCACCTTCCAACACGGAAGGTGCGAGTCGCGATGATATCCACGTGGCCCGGAGCCGACTCGTCGGTGAGTGGAGGCGTCGCCGGCTACGCGCGCGGCCTCGCCACTATGCTCGCGCCGATCGCACAGGTCACGGTGCTCGCCGACGTCGGCGCGCGCGCCGACCCCGCCGCGTGCACGGTCGTGCCGACATGGAAGCCCGGAATGTTGACGGCGTCGGCGCTCGATCGCGCCTTGACGGAACTTGAGCCCGATCTCGTCCACGTGCAGCACGAGCTCTTCTTGTACGGCTCGGTCCCGTCCGCGGTGGCATTCCCGTCGTGGCTCGATTCGATTGCGAAGAAGCGCCCGACCGTCGTCACCGTTCACGGCGTCGTTTCCGGCGATCAAATGAATCGCGTGCTGTTGCAAGGGCGCGTGCCGCGGCCCCTCGTGCCGTTGGCACAATCAGTCGTACGTGCGATATTCCGAGGCATCGCGCGTTCGGCGGCGTTCAAAGTCGTTCATGGACCGGCGCTTGCGGCACGTCTTGTCGAGTACGGCGCGAGCGAGAGGGATGTCGCAATCGCCCCGTTCACCGCGCCTTCTCTCTCCGCCATCTCGACAGGTAACGTGGCGAGCCGCGAGGAGGCGCGCGCGCACTTGGGAATCTCGGTTGATGCGAAGGTCGTGTTGTCGTGGGGATTTCTCAACACGTACAAGGGTTTCGACATCCTGCTCGCCGGTTTCCAGAAGTTTCGGAGTCGCCATCCCGAGGCCGTGCTGCTGTTTAGCGCCGGAATGCATCCGAAACTAAGCTCCAACGCGCGTTATCTGCGCGATCATGCCGCGCTCGCGGAGCGCGCGGGACGCAGCGAGGGAGTGCGCCACGTGGGTTGCATTTCGTCACGCGAGATCGTCGATTATGCGGCCGCCGCGGACGTTGCCGTCTTCGCGTACACGCACTACGTCGCTGCGAGCGGGCCGGCGATGGATTCCGCGGTTCTCGGCGTGCCGGTCCTGCTTTCTTCGGCCTTTGAGGACGCGCCGGCCGCGCTCACGTTCGCCCCTGATCCCGAGGCGGTCGCGAGAAAGCTCGAAGACTTCTTCGCCTCGCCGGGAGCGTATGCGCAAGAGACGGCGCGTCTTGTGTTGGACGCGAGCGAGGAGCGCATTCGCCGTTCCCATGAGGAAATCTATGGCAAGGTGGTCGATCGCTTTCTCGCTCGTGCGTGAGCGGCGGATTCGGTTATCGCGCCGGAGCCGCGGCGTGCTCATCGTCGCCGCCATCGCACTCATCGTTGGGATGATCGCCATTCCCGCGGGACGTTTCGTCATCGGGGGAGACTCGGCGTGGCCCGAACTCGATCCGTACGCCGCGGTCGCCGCGCACGCTACGGATTGGGCGGACTACGCGGCGCTGGGCCAAGACGGTGCGTTTCTTCGTCCGATCCTTCCGATCGCCGTGCTCGACGCAGCCTTGGAGTTCGTCGGCGTCGCGCCGCTCGGCGTCAATCATCTGTGGATGCTTCTCCTGATTCTCTTGCAAGCGCTTGCGGTCGTACGTCTATTTCTGGAGATATTCCCCGCGGCGCGACGTCACGTTGCGGCGATCGTCTTCGTCGGAAGCGCCGCCATCCTCAACCCGTTCATCTTACTCGCCTGGCATACGCCGTACCCGGCGCTCGATCTCGGCGTCGCGACTGCGCCGGGAGCGGTGGCGAGCATGCTCGCGTTCTTACGCTCCGGGCGGTCGCGCTACTTGGTCGAGTTTCTGCTTTGGGCCGGTGCGGCGCTGCCGGCAAACATGAATCCCGCGTACGTCATCGAGCATGTCGGGCTCATGACGTGCGCCGCCGGCTTTTCGTTCGTTACCATCGCACGAGATCGCGTTGAGTTTGTCGCGCGGATCGCGCAGATCGCGCTCGTGTATTGCGGCGTGAATCTTTGGATATGGTTGCCGATCCTTCACTACGCCGCGACGGCATTCGGCGATCTCGCGACCGCCGGAGGAGCCTATACGTCGGGCACGCTCGGTTCGGCCGCGGCATTCAGCCAGGTGCAGAATGTCGTACGCCTCGTCGGCGGATATCTGTTCTTTAATCCGGTCGGGAATGCTCTCTACGTTCCGGAAGGGCCGAACTACGTGAGCAACCCGATCGTCGTTATCGCGACGCTCGGTCTCCCGGCGCTCGCGTGGGCTTCGTTATGGTTGTGCAAGCGCGCCGCCGGACGCGTCGCCGCGCAATCGATCGCGGGGCTCGCATTCGTCACGCTGATTCTCAGCAAGGGTGCCGCGCCGCCGCTCGGCGGAGCATTCTCCTGGCTCATCGCGCACGTGTCACTGCTCGACGCCTTTCGCGATTCGTTCAGCAAGTTTGGGTGGATACTGCTGCTCTGTTACGCGCTGTTGGCCGGTTACTCGCTCATGGCGATCGAGCGCCACTATCGACGCCGCTCCGCGTTGATCGTAGCGAGCGCATTTTTCACCCTTGCGATTTCCGCATACCCGATCTTGGAGGGGAAGCTGTTCTGGGAACAGGCGCAGGCCGCACCGCCGCCGCGATACGCGGCGTTGGCGTCCTGGATGGCGTCGCAAGCGCCGGGCGCGCGCTTCATGTCGCTCCCCGTCGCGTCCGTACTCTTCGATGCGTACGACTGGGGTTACGTGGGCGCAGCATTCGATTCCAACCTCACGGATCGCGCGACGATCTCTCGCGAGTTCGATTTTGCGCAGCCGGGAGCGCTCGCCATCGACGATGCCTTGCAACGGTTTCGCAGTGGGATCGGCGTCTCGCGCGTTGCGGCCCTGCTCGGGCTCTACGGCGTGACGGACGTCGTCGGCGATGCTTCGATGAATCCGAACTACTACGGGCCGCTCTCCGATCCGCCGCCCGGCGCCGTTCCGAACGCGCGGCGCGTCTTGCAGATCGGACCGGTCGATGTTTTCAAGTTGGACGACGCCGTGCGCAACGATCGCGTCTATGTCGCTTCGCGGCTCGTGCTCGGAGCGGCGTCGATGAGCGACGTTTCCGCAGTTTGCGGCATCATGCCGTGCCGGGGCACGGTTTTTGTCGACGCGAGTCCGCATGGCTTGATGCCGAAATGGGTGACGCGAGTCTTCCATCGGGAGCAGCGCCTGCTCGAGCCTGCCGACCTTCGGGCCGACGCCGCGGCACTGCCGTCGAGCGCCGTGCTCGATTATCCGAACGCGACGATTGCGGTGAGCGATGCCGCACATGCAACGATTCCGCCGGTTGTCCTTCGGGGACTTCCAGGAGCCGGCGTGGAGATCGCGCGCAGCTCGACTTCGAACTTCGTCCCGTTGTTCGCGATATCGAATCCGCCGGCGGAACAACATCTCTGCGCCCCCGCCGGCGGCGTCGCGTCGAGCGCGATTCGCGTGCCGTTCCTTCCGGGCGGCAGCGTGCTCGCCATGATCGTGCGCTATCGCGCGGATGCGGCGGGTGCATGGATCAGCATCTCGCGCGGCGTCGGCGAACCGGGAGATTTCTCCATGCAGCTTCCGGGCGGCGATCGCCGCACGGCGGTGCGCTTGTTTCGACTGCCGTCTGCGGCAACAAACCTTTCTGTCGTGGCGCTGATTCAAGGTAGTGCAGGCGCAACGTGCCTACGCGTCAGGGACCTCGAGATCGGAGCGGCCCGCTCGTCCGTCTCTTGGAGACTCTTAGGAACTCCGGCAGATCTCTTCGTGACGTCGCCGTATACCGCGGCGCGCGGGGCGTCGATCATGCTGCCCGCGGACCGGCCGTATCTCAGCGGACTCGGCGGATCGGGGAACGCGCTCGGGTGGAGCACGCTCGCGGTTCCGGCATTTTGGAGTCTCCCCGAATCGGTCGGCGGCTCGATCTCCGACGTCCATGCCGTGCTCGATCACGTTCTTCCCGGCGTGCCGTACGAGGTCCGAATTCCGATGCACGGTTGGACGGGAGCTTTGCCGCGGATTGCGATTCTCGCTCAAGATAACGAGGCTCTCGATCCGTCGCTCGTTCCGCGAACCGATCGTCGAGGAGACGTCGTCGTGACGGTCGACAACCCGCCCGAGAGCGGTCGTTTGCAGATCTATGTCTACGCCGGATCGGATCTGTTGCAGCGAGCGGCAGCAACGCTCGGCGCGCCGCTCGCGGTGCCGGTTCCGGCTCCCGACATCATCAGATGGAGCCTCAGTGCAAATGTTCCGGGCCCCGCGATGATACGAGCAGTGCGAGTGGACGGCGGCACGTATCGCGTGAGCGTCACGCGCGCGCCCGCGCGATACTTCCTTGTGCTCGACGACTCGTTCAGTCCAGCGTGGAGAGTCAGCGCGCCGCCGGGAGTGCAAGCGGCGCACGTCGTTGCGAATCTTTACACGAACGGTTGGGTGATCACCGGAGCCGGATCGTACACGCTCGTGCTCTCTTACGATGGTGAGAAGAACGCCCACGAGGGCATCGCCTTCTCCATCCTCCTATTGATTGCGGGCGCGACGTTGCACGTTGGGCGTCGCGTGATGCCGCGCAGAGGTGGCGGCGTGAAGACTACCTAAAGCAGCTCATATGTATTTGCGCCGCTTTGCCCTCGCCGGATCTCTCCTTGTCGCTGCTCTCGCCGCCTCCGCAATCTCGGGGTGCAAGGGCGGAGGCGCCGGAGGCGTGGGAGGCGTCGTTCCGTCCGCTGCTCAGTCGCAGATGTCGCGTCTCGCGCCGCCGATGTCGTTGGTCAAACCCGCCTCGGTCTCTCCGGGGTCGGTCGCTCCGCCGCCGATGGCGATTACCGCGATCCTACCTTCGAGCGCCATGCAGTCGCCGACGCACGTTGCTCCGCAGCAGACAATTCAGGGTTCGAGTTGGACCGAGGTTCCCGGCTCCGCAAGCCAAGTCGTCAGCAGTCCGGACGGAACGCTCTGGGTGCTCGGGACGACGCCCGCCGGGAGCAACAAGAATATCTGGCACTACGCGAACGGCGCGTGGACGAACATTCCGGGTCTTGCATCGAACATTGCCGTCTCACCGAGCGGAACGCTCTACGCCGTCAACTCGGCCGGCGGCATCTACGTGTGGGGCGGCAGCAGTTGGAGCGTTCTTGCCGGCGGTGCAAGCGCCATCACGATCGCAAGCGACGGTTCGATCTACGTACTCGCGAACGGCGGAGCCGGCGACCAAGCGATTTGGCATTACCTCAGCGGCACGTGGTCGGAGTTGCCCGGTGCGGGCATCGTGATCGCGGCGAACTGGGACACGAACGGCTATACGACGCCCGGCGGAAGCGTACCGGCCGGCGGCTTTTACATCTTGAACTCACTCGGATACATCTATCACGGAACGTCTGCGGGCGCGTTCGTGCCTTTTACGGGCGTTGCCACGGCGATCGCGCCTTCGAGGATCGGCGGCATCTTCGTTCTGGGGTATCCTGGAAACGCGACGACGGGGAACGAGGTCTGGTACTACAATCTCAACTCGCCGGGCGCTTGGATTCAAGAGAGCGGAGCCGGCACGAGTGCCTCCGCTTACGGTACGTATCTCTATCTTGCGGGCTCGACGGGCGCCATCTACTCCTCGCCGGTCGTCAGCACGCAGACGGTGACGGGTCCGGGCACACCGCTCACGGGTCCTACGGTTGGACCGACGCCGTACAGTGCGTGGGGGCCTCCCGGCGTTGCAACGAGCTTGCAGTACCCGGTGCAACAAGGCTACGACGGCACCGGACAGACGGTGGCGGTCGTTATCGACTCCGACGTCTCCCGCACCGACCTGTCGACGTATTTCACATATTTCTCCATCCCGACGACGAGCCGCACCATATTGACCGAATCGGTCGATGGCGGAACCGGCCTCACCGCAGGTCAGGGAGAATCGACGTTGGACGTCGAGACCATCGGCGCGCTGGCGCCGGGGGCGAACATCATCATCTATGAGATGCCGGACTTGAGCGGTCAGAGCATCGTCGACGCTTACAATCAAGTCGTCAGCGACGGCAAGGCGAGTGTCGTGAGTTCGTCGTTCGGCGGTTGCGAGGTAGGCGTGACGACCGAGCACACCGTCTTCCAGCAAGGCGCCCAAGAAGGGATTGCATTCGTCGCATCGAGCGGCGATCAAGGGAATAACTGCTACAACGGAAGCGGCTATTCGCCCGGCGTCAACGATCCCGCAAGCGACCCGAACGTGATCGGCGTGGGCGGAACGGACACGTACCCGCCCAAACTGCTCACGAGCACGGTCGTGTGGAACGATTCAACGTGCGGCGTACAATGCGGCGGCGGCGGGGGCGTCTCCGCGACGTGGTCCATCCCGGCGTTCCAGAGCGATGTGAGCGGCTCTCCCGCGTCGACGACGATGCGAAATGTTCCAGACGTTTCCATGCCCGCCGAATATGACGCGGAGTATGAGGCCGGAGCGTGGGGAGGGACCAACGGAACCTCTTGGAGTGCGCCGGAGTTCGCCGCGTTGATGGCGGAGGTGTACGAGTACTGCGGCACCTCGCTCGCCAACCCCGTGAGCGTTCCGTACTACGTCTTCCAAAAAGACGGGTACAGCGCGTTCATCGACGTCACAAGCGGTAACGATCAATATAACAGTACGACGCCGTACTATACCGCGGGGACGGGTTACGACTCCGCCAGCGGTATCGGCGTTCCGCTCGGCAAGGTGTTCGCGCAGCAGGCCTGCCCTGGGAACACGCCGGCCGCCGTGGTTCGCAGAGGCGAGTCCACGACTGCGTACGCGGCGCTTCGCCCCGCGCAGGCGCTCTCGCTCAACGTTGCGCCGGCGGTGCGCGGACTCATCGATCAAGGCCGTCGCACTTCGATCGAGCAGACCCGCATCCAAATCGTCCTGGAGCCTACGGCAACGCTCGCGAGTGACGAACAAACCGTCATTGGCCTGCTGCAAGCCGCCGGCTTCACGATCGTGAAGACCTTCTCGAATCATCTCGTCGTCGACGCTCAAGCTCCAAGCGGTACGGTTGAGCAATTCTTCAGCACGCAGATCCACGACTTCTCGCAAGCGCAATATGGCGTTCGCTATATGCCCGTCGCTCGGGCGATCGTTCCCGCATCGATGGCACCCTACGTCGCCGGCATGAGCCTCGACAACGTGGTAAACCACATCGCTCCGAACCCGATTCGAATCTAAGGGAATAGGCGCCCTCGCGTGACGTGAGGGTTGCGCTGATCTGCCCGGAGTTTCCGCCGAACTCGATCGGCGGCGGAGGCGAAGTTTTCAGTGCGCTGAGCCGCCATCTGCCGGCGCTCGGGATTCAACTCGACGTGATCAGCGGAAACTATCGTGGCGGCGCGCGCGACTGGTCGGAGGGCGGCGTGCGATATAGCGAGATTCCGCTCATGCCGACGCCCGCGGCAACGCCATATCTGCGGACCGTCCTGCCTCCAACACGCGCGGGACGGCGCAGGCTGCGAGCGCTCATCGCTTCGGGATCGTACGACCTCGCGCACCTCCATGGCATATCGTTTCCAACGGTCGATATTGCGGCGCATCTGCTTCACAAGCACCGAATCCCGTGGGTCTTCACCCTGCATGGCGCGCCGCGCATGCCGTACCGTCTCCCCGCTCCGATCCGCGCGGCGTATGCCGCGTATCTCCATTATTACGGCAGTTTGGCGATCTCCGGCGCGGCCGTTCGCACGGCGGTATCGCGCGCCGCCGTTCACTTTCCTCCGATCGCGCCTTGGATGGGCGACGCGCGCATCATCCCGCACGGCGTCGAGCTCGAACAGTTCGCAGCGGGAACGGCCGAGCGTGAGATCGCGGGCTGGCCGATGCGCGCGCGCAACGTCATCCTCTCAATCGGACGGATCGACTATGCGAAGGGCTTTGACGTCGGCATTCGTGCGCTCGCCGCATTGCCCACCGACACCGCGTACGTCGTGCTCGGCGACGACCTCGGCGAACTGCGACGCTTGCGTGGCCTCGCGGAGCGCCTCGGCGTCTCGGAGCGCTTTCTCACGCTCGGCCACGCGACGCTCGAGCAGCGGCGTTTCGCGATGCGCCGCAGCGCGCTCGTATGGGTGCCGTCTCGATACGAATCCTTCGGGATCGTCGCGCTCGAAGCGATGGCGGCGGGGTTGCCGGTCATCGCGTCGGGCGTCGANNCGACGACGCGTCGGCGAACGGTTGCGTGCGCGCGCGGAAGACTTCAACTGGAACGCCATCGCGCAACAGTACGTCGAATGCTACCGAACGGCTAATGGTATACTCTAGCAATGCAGTTACGGGTCGATGAGGCGACGATCGAACGATGCCGCACGCTGGCGCGCGGCATCGTCGAACCCGTCGAGCAATTTATCGGCGCGCATTCGACGCTTTCCGTCGAGCGCGCAGTCCTGCGTCTGCTCGGCGTCGACGGCGTCGATGAGAACGAGGTTCCGTTGCCCAACGTCGTCGTCGACGCGCTCTCGCCGCGCGAGCGCAGCCGCGGAGCGGCGCTCGCGTTCGGACGCGGGCTCGCGCAGAGCGGCCTCGAACCTTCCGCGCTCGCGCAGGCGCTCGCTGCGCAAAAACATTCGCTCGAAGAGTTCGCACGAGTGCCGGATGCTTCGGCGCGCGGCGCGTTGCAGGCGCGCGTGAACGAATCGCTCGCGCGGCTTCGCGCGCAACGCTCCGAGCGCGAGGAGCGCCTCGTGCGCTTGCGGCAGATGCCTCCGCCGCTGCTCTACGTCATCGTCGCGAGCGGCAACATCTACGAGGATCGCACCGCGGCGATCGCCGCCGCCGAAGCGGGCGCGCAGATCGTCGCCGTCATTCGCTCGACCGGACAATCGCTGCTCGACTTTGTGCCGTACGGCCCGACGACCGAAGGCTTCGGCGGCACGTACGCGACGCAAGCGAACTTTCGCATCATGCGCGACGCGCTCGACGAAATCTCCGAAAAACTCGGACGCTACGTCATGCTCACGAACTACGCGAGCGGCCTCTGCATGCCCGAGATCGCGGCGATGGCCGCGATCGAGCGCCTCGACATGCTGCTCAACGATTCGATGTACGGCATCCTCTTTCGCGACATCAACATGCGGCGCACGTTCGTCGATCAGCACTTCAGCCGCATGCTCAATGCGCACTCCGGCATCATCATCAACACCGGCGAGGACAACTACCTCACGACCGCGGATGCCGTCGAACAGGCGCCGGCGGTGCTCGCCTCGCAGTTCATCAACGAAGCCTTCGCGCGCGGCGCCGGGATGCCGGACGAGCAGATCGGCCTCGGCGACGCGTACGAGATCGATCCCGACCTGCCCGACGGCTTCCTCTATCAGGTCGCGCAGGCGCAGTTGGNNCTCATCGACGCGATGTTCAACCTCACCTCGGTGATGACGCATCAGACGATCCATCTCTGTGGAATGCCGACCGAAGCGATTCATACGCCGTTTCTCGCCGACCGCGCACTCTCGCTCGAGAACGCGCGCTACGTGATGACCACGGCCCGTCACTTCGGCGACGAGATCGAGTTCAAGGCGGGCGGCATCGTCGAGCGCCGCGCGGCGCGCGTCCTCTCCGATTGCGAAGTATTACTCGAACGCGTTGCGGAGATGGGGCTGCCGTCGGCGATCGAGGCCGCGGTTTTCGCCGACGTCTCCCGTTCGCCCGAAGGTGGTCGCGGGCTCGAGGGCGTCTTCGAGCGCGCCGCCGATTATTGGAATCCCTTCGAGGATGCGCTCCGTGGCTGAATCGATCAAGCCGTACGGCGACACGCGCGATGACGGCAAGGTGCAGCTTTCGTTCACGCTGCCGATCGAATGGAGCGAGCGCGCCGACGAAGCAGCGCGGCGCCTCGTGCGATCGATGGGGTTCACCGATGTCGCCGTCGCCGAAGGGCGACCGGTGGCCACGGGCTTCTCGTTCTTCGTCGTCTACGCGGCGACACCGAACTCCGTCGACATCGAGGCGATCGCGCCGTCGGCGGTTGCGGCGCCGACGATGCGGTTGGAGCAGATCGACGCCTTCGTACGCGATCGCATCGGGCGCAAGATCAAAGTGGCGGGCGCCTGCATCGGCACCGACGCGCACACGGTCGGCATCGACGCGATCCTGAACATGAAAGGTTACAAGGGGGACTACGGGCTCGAGCGCTACGCGATGTTCGAGGCGTTCAACCTCGGTAGCCAAGTCTCGGTCGAGTCCTTGACGCGCTTCGCGAAGGAGCGCGAGATCGACGCGCTGCTCGTCTCGCAAGTCGTGACGCAGAAGCAGAGCGACGTAAAGAATTTCACCGCGTTGACCGAGATGCTCGAAGCCGAGGGCATCCGCGACCGCGTGCTCTTGATCTGCGGCGGCCCGCGCGTGACGAACATCATGGCGGCCGAACTCGGCTACGATGCGGGCTTCGGACGAGGCACGCTGCCGAGCGAGGTCGCATCTTTCATCGCAACGCGCATGGCCGAACGGAGAGTAACGTGAAGAAAACCGCGCTGATCACGGGCATTACGGGGCAAGACGGCTCGTATCTCGCCGAGTTCTTGCTAGAGCAAGGCTATCGCGTCGTCGGCATGACGCGCCGCACGAGCACCGACGTGCACGAGCGCATCCGGCACCTTATCGACGAAATCGAGTTCGTCTCCGGCGACTTGCTCGACCAAGCCTCGATCACGGCGATCGTCGAACGCGTGCGGCCGAACGAGATCTACAACCTCGCCGCGCAGTCGTTCGTGCCGACCTCCTGGCAGCAACCCGTGCTCACCGGCGAGTTCACCGCGCTCGGCGTGACGCGCGTTCTCGAAGCAGTCCGCGCGATCGACCCGTCGATCCGTTTCTATCAAGCGTCGAGTTCTGAGATGTTCGGCATGGTGCACGAATCGCCGCAAACGGAGACGACGCCGTTCCATCCACGCAGTCCGTACGGCGTCGCGAAGGTCTACGGGCATTGGATCACCGTCAATTATCGCGAATCATACGGCATGTACGCGTGCAGCGGAATACTGTTTAATCACGAGTCAGGTAGACGAGGAAAGGAGTTCGTCACGCGCAAGATCACCGACGGCGTCGCGCGCATCAAGCTTGGGCTCGCGAAGGAGTTACGTCTCGGTAATCTCGAGGCGCAACGCGATTGGGGATTCGCGGGCGACTACGTTCGCGCGATGTGGCTCATGCTCCAGCAAGACGTGGCGGACGACTACGTGGTCGCGACCGGCGTGACGCACAGCGTGCGCGATTTCGTGCAGGCGGCGTTTGCGGCGGCGGGCATCGACGGATACGAGCGCTATATCGTGACCGATCCTTCGTTCGTGCGACCGGCGGAAGTGGACTTGCTCATCGGCGACGCGTCGAAGGCGAAGCGCGTTCTGGGTTGGGAGCCGACGGTCGATTTCGAGACGCTCGTTGCGATGATGGTGCGCGCGGACCTCGACCGGCTGAAAACGTGAAGCGGTGACGAGAGCACTCGTCACGGGTGCGGGCGGCTTCGTCGGGAGGCACCTCGTCGAGGCGTTGCGCGCCGACGGATGCGAGGTGCTCGCCGCCGGCGGCCCCACCGACGGCGACGTCGCGCTGCGCATCGATCTCGCCGATGAAGCATCGCTGCGCGACGCGCTCGAACGCGCGCGCCCCGACGTCGTCTTCCATCTCGCGGCGCAGAGCTTCGTTCCCGAATCGCTGCGCGATCCGCAGGAGACGTACGCGGCAAACGTACTCGGCACCGCGCGGCTCTTCGCGCAGGTCCGCGCGTACGCGGAGCGCGCGGGCGCGACGCCGCGCCTGTTCTTCACGAGTTCGGCGGAAGTCTACGGCGCGCGCGAGCCGAGCGAGCTGCCGTTGCGGGAATCGTTTGCTCCTCAACCGCGCAATCCGTATGCCGCGAGCAAGGCCGCGGCCGAGGCGATCTTGCTCGGCGAGATGCGCGCGTTCGGCGGCGACGTCGTGATCGCGCGCGCCTTCAACCACATCGGTCCCGGACAAGACCCGCGTTTCGCCGTCGCGAGCTTTGCGCTCGGCTTGGCGAAGATCGCCGCGGGCGGCGAGCCGGTGCTCAACGTCGGCGATCTCGGCGCCGAGCGCGACATGTTGGACGTGCGCGACGTCGTGCGNNCCGGTCGAGGTGCGCACCGATCCCGCGCGGATGCGCCCGTCGGAGATCGCGATCTCCTTCGGCTCGAATGAGAAGCTCGTCGAGGCGACGGGCTGGTCGCCGCGCATCAACCTCGTGCAGTCGTTGCGGGACATCTACGAGGACGCGCGTAACAGAGCCAGGCTGTGACCGATCCAATCAGCGAGGAACTCCAGGCCTTCGTCTTTGCCAATCGCGGACTGCTGCTCGCGGCGCCCGCGGCGCTGCTCGCCGCATTCGGTAGGCCGAGCGCTTTCAGCGTTTCGGTCGGACTTCCGACGGCGCTCGCCGGCGAGTTGTTGCGCTGCTGGGCCGTCGGCTACTCCGGTGAGACGACGCGCAACGATCGCGTGACCGCGTCGAAGCTCGTCACGTCGGGTCCGTACGGGCACGTCCGCAATCCGCTCTATTTGGGCAACTTCATCACCGCGCTCGGCTTTGCGGTTGCATTCACCGGAAAGAACAAGCCGATCGAACGTCTCGCGCTGACCGCCGGAACGCTCGGCGTCATGGCCGCCCTCTACGCAACGATCGTGCCGCACGAGGAGCAATATTTGCGCGAACGCTTCGGCGACGAGTTCGAACGGTATTGCGAGCACGTGCCTCGCATCGTTCCGCAACTCGAACCCGCGGCCGACGGCGCGGGAACGTGGGACGTGGGCGTGATCGCGCAGGCCGAGAGCAAGACCTTCTTGACGTTCGGCGCGATGCTCGCGCTCCTCGCCCTCAAGTCGATCGCTTCGTCGTAGGGGCACCGATGCGAAACGGGCGCCTCTTCGTCGCGCTCGCCGTCAGCCTCGTCGTCGCCGCCATCGAAATCGTGGGCGGCATTCGGGCGCAGAGCCTGGGATTGATCGCCGATGCGGTGCACGCCGGAACGGATGCCGCCGCGGTAGCGCTCGCGCTCGTCGCATCGTTCGTCGCACTGCGTCCGGCAAACCGCCGCAAGACGTTCGGCTACGGCCGCATCGAGGTGCTCGGCGCCGTGCTCAACGGCGGGCTGCTGCTCGCGGTCACGGGGCTCATTGCGTTCAACGCGGTGCTGCGCATCGCACACCCGCTGCACCCGCAGGGGGTCACGATCGCGATCGTCTCCGCAGTCGCGCTTGCGGGCAATCTCATCGCGGGCTTTCTGCTCGTGCGCGCGGCCGGCGCGAGCCTGAACATGCGGGCCGCGTTTCTCCACGTCTGCGGCGACGTGCTCGGTTCCGCGGCGGTGCTCGGCGGCGGAGTGCTCATCGCGTTCTTGCATCGGGCCTGGATCGATCCCCTGCTCACGCTCTTCGTCTGCGCGATCGTCGTTGCGGGGGTCGCGCACATGCTGCGCGACGCCGCCGACATCTTACTCGAAGCAGCGCCGCGCGGTTTTGACGTACGCGAGCTCGAGCGCGAGATCGAGAAACTTCCTCAGGTGAACGACGTCCACGATCTCCACGTCTGGACGATCGGCACGGGCGCGCACGCGCTTTCGGCGCACGTCGTGCTCGCGGCGGAACACGCTGCCGAGGCCTCGGTCGTCGTGCAGCGCGTACGCGGCCTCGCGCGCGAGCGCTTCGACGTCACCCACTCGACGCTTCAAGTCGAGTCGGAGCACTGCGACCCCGAAGGGGAGGTGGTCTGCGTCCCGCTGGACGAAGCGCAGGCCTCATGAGTTCGACCGTCGTCCTTGGAATCGCCCGCACGCCGTTCGGAAAGCTCGGCGGCGCCCTCGCACCGCTTCCCGCCACGACGCTCGGCGCGGCGGCGCTCGTCGCCGCAATCGAGCGTGCGGGGATCGATCCATCCGAGATCGAGCACGTCGTCTTCGGCGAGGTGCTGCAGGCCGGCGTCGGACAGAACCCCGCGCGCCAAGTGCTTTTCAAAGCGGGGCTCGCGAAGAGCGTCACCGCGGAGACCGTGAACAAGGTGTGCGCCTCCGGCATGCTCGCGGTTGCGAGCGCGATGCGGACGATCGACGCGGGCGCGTACAAAGCGGTCGCGGCCGGCGGCATGGAGTCGATGTCGAACGCGCCCTACCTCTTAAAGGAAGCGCGCTCCGGCTACCGCTTCGGCGACGGGACGCTCATCGACGCGATGATCTACGATGGTCTTTGGGATCAGTATTTTCCGATGACGATGTCGACGCAGGGTGCGATCGTCGCAAACGAGCTCGCGCTCTCGCGTGAAGAGCAGGATCGCTTTGCGTTCGAAAGCCATCGGCGCGCGGCCGCAGCCCACGATGCCGGGAACTTCGCCGACGAGATCGTGCCGCTGCGCGTCGCGAGCAAGGCGAGAGGCAAACTCGTGCTCGACCGACTGCCGAAGCGCGGCGACGTACGCGTTCCCGCGAGCGTCGGCGGGCGGAGCGCGGTTTGGGACCACGAGCCGTCGGAGCGCTTCACGCTCGATTACGATTCCTACGCACCGTTCGTGACGGGCGAGGTGCCGCACGCGCTCGTCGAACGCGACGAAGCGGTGCGCCCCGATGCTTCAGTCGAAACGCTCGCGAAACTGAAACCACTCGATCGCGACGGCACGATCACGGCCGGAAACGCCCCCGGCGTGAACGACGGCGCGGGCGCGCTCATCCTCGCCGATGCGGAGTATGCGAAAGCGCACGGCTACGAAGCGCTCGCGACCATCATCGACCATGCGACGGTCGCCTGGGATTCGCCCTACATCGCGCTCACGCCGGCGATGGCCGCGCAGAAGCTGATGGACAAACATCATCTCACCGCGAGCGACGTCCACGTCTGGGAGATCAACGAGGCGTTCTCCGCAGTGGCGATCACCTCGGCGCGCAACCTCGGCATCGACGTCGAGAACGTGAACCGTTTTGGCGGTGCGGTCGCGATGGGACACCCGATCGGCGCTTCGGGCGCGCGTCTCACCGGTACGGTGATCAACCAGTTGCGCCGGCGCGGCGGCGGCCTCGGCATCGCGGCGATCTGCTCGGGCGGCGGACAGGGCGACGCGCTCTTGATCCGCGTCGGCTAGTCCCGCGTGGAGATTCTCGTCGCCGGTGCGGGGCAGATGGGCTCCGGCATCGCGCAGGTTGCTGCGCAACACGGCCATACGGTCTTGCTCAACGATCGTGACAACGACTTGATCGAGCGCGGCATCGCAACGATTCGCAAGAACCTCGACCGAGGCGTCGAGAAGTCGCGCATCACGCAGGGCGAGCGCGATGAAGCGCTCGGCGCGATCCGCGGCACGCCGAAGATCGAGAATCTTCAGGTCGACATCGCGATCGAGGCCGCGAGCGAAGATTTCGAGACGAAGCGCGCGCTCTTCGCGTTGCTCGACGCGCAGACGCCGCCGCACGCGATCCTTGCAAGCAATACGTCGTCGATCTCGATTACCTCGCTCGGCGCCGCAACGAAGCGCCCGGAGCGCGTCATCGGCATGCACTTCATGAATCCGGTTCCGGTCATGCCGCTCGTCGAGATCGTCCGCGGACTCGAAACCTCACAGGAGACGTTCGACGCCGTGCATTCGCTCGCCGGGCAACTCGAGAAGACGCCGGTCGAGGCGCGCGATTTTCCCGGCTTCGTTTCGAATCGCGTTCTCATCCCGATGATCAACGAGGCGATCTACGCGCTCTACGAAGGCGTCGCTTCGGCCGAAGCGATCGACACGGTGATGAAGCTCGGCATGAACCATCCGATGGGACCCCTCGAACTCGCCGACTTCATCGGGCTCGACACGTGCCTCGCGATCATGAACGTTCTGCACGACGGCTTCGGTGATTCGAAATATCGTCCGTGCCCGCTCCTGCGGCAGTACGTCGCCGCCGGGCGCCTCGGACGCAAAAGCGGCCGCGGTTTCTACACCTACTAACGTGGATCTGACGCCCGAGCAGCGCGAGATCCGCGCGGCCACCGCGGAGGTCGCGCGGGGTGAGATCGCGCCGCACATCGCGCGCTGGGACCGCGAGCACATCTTTCCGCGCGAGCTCTATCACACGTTGAGCGACGCGGGCCTCATGGGAATTCTCGTGCCCGAAGCGTACGACGGCGTCGGCGCGGGCTACGTTGCGTACGCACTCGCAGTCGAAGAGATCGCGCGCGTTGACGCGGGCACGGCGGTGACGCTCTCGGTGCACTCGATGATCTGTGCCGCCATCGACAAACTCGGCAGCGAGGCACAGAAGAAACGTTGGCTCCCGGCGCTCGCGGCGCAGAATGCGATCGCCGGTTTCGCGCTCACGGAATCCGAAGCGGGCTCCGACGCCGCGCAGATTCGCGCGACCGCGACGCGCGACGGCGACGGCTATGTGTTGAACGGCCGCAAGCAATGGTGCACGAACGGCCGCTTCTCGTCGGTCGTCATGGCGATGTTTCGCAGCGGCGCGTCGGGAGCGAAGGGCATGAGCGCGTTTCTCGTCGATCCGAAAGCCGACGGCGTGCACGTCGAGCGCGTGACCGAGAAACTCGGCATCCACACGAGCGACACGTGCGATCTTGCCTTCGAAAACGTCCGCGTCGACGCGGAGGCACGGCTCGGACCCGAGGGCGCGGGCTTCGGCAACGCGATGACGGCGCTTGCGGGCGGGCGCATCGGCGTCGCGGCGCAGGCGGTCGGCATTCTCGCCGCCTGCCTCGACGCATCGGTGAAGTTCGCGGGAGAGCGGGAGGCATTTGGAAAGCCGATCGGCGCGTTTGAAGGCATCTCGTTCAAGATCGCGCGCATGGCAACCGATCTCGACGCCGCGCGCTTGCTCACGCACCGCGCCGCCGCGTTGGCAGACGCCGGCGAACCGTTCGCAGTCGAGGGAAGCAAGGCGAAGCTCTTCGCTTCGACCGCCGCGCGCGTGCACGCGGCCGAAGCCGTCCAGATTCACGGCGGTTACGGCTACACGACGGAGTTTCCGGTCGAGCGCTACTACCGCGACGCGAAGATCACNNATTCGAGCGCCCCGCCAGGTGTTTACGGCCAGTTCGAGACCCAACCAGCGTACCACACCCTTGGCCCGGACTCAATCGGACCGTTGGAGCGTGCGGGAATCGAACCCGCTGCGGCCAGAGTCTCGAACTGGCTGTCGACACCATCGAAACGCCCCAACGCTGTTCCGTCACGCCGATGCAGCGAAGCGACAAGGGCGGGCGTGAAAAACGTGGTAGATAGGCGGAATGAAACGATGGTTGCGCGTCTCTCGTGCTCTGGCCGTGGCTGGGGCTGCCGTTCTCGCGACGGCGTTGTTGCTGCCCAGCCATGCGCCCGCGCAACAGGCGATCAACAGCATCGGAATCCCGGGCTTTGACGGAAACACGGGCTGGATCAACAGCGCGCCGTTGACACAAGATGACTTGCGCGGCAAGACGGTGCTCGTCGACTTCTTCGAGTACACGTGCATCAACTGTTTGCGCACGCTTCCGTATCTGCGCGAATGGTACGCGCGCTATCACAAATACGGCTTCGTCATCATCGGCGTGCACACGCCGGAGTTCGGCTTCTCCGGCGAGCGCGAGAACGTCGAGGCAGCCGCGAGGCGGCTCGGGATCACGTGGCCGATCGTCATGGACGATCATTACGCAATCTGGAATCGCTACCACAACGACGAATGGCCGCACGAGTTCCTCTATGCGCCCAACGAGCAACTCATCGAGAGTTTTGAGGGCGAAGGCGGATATCCGGACACCGAACGCAAGATCCAGCTCATCCTGAAGGTCGGGCAACCGAACTTGAACTTGCCGCCGCTCATGGCGCTGCTTCCGCAAGACAGCTACGACAAGCCCGGCGCCGTCTGCTACCCGAAGACGCCCGAGCTGCTCCTCGGACACGAGCAGATCGCCGACGCTGCATCGGGCGATCGCGCAGCGAGCGCGGACTACGAGGATCGCGGTGGAGAGCATCGCGACGGCGCGATCTATCTGCAAGGCTACTGGCATCTGACGCACGATGCTGCGGTCGCGGACGCGGGCAACGGCTACGTCGCACTGCGGTACCACGCCATCCAAGTGGAGATCGTGCTGAAGCCCGAGCGCGGACCGGTTCGCGTCGCCGTGACGCAAGACGGCAAACCCGTCGCACGAGGTGATGCCGGCACGGACATTCACTACGACGCGAACGGCAACTCCTACGTCGAGGTCGACACGCCGCGCGCCTACGAGGTCATCATGAACGCGCAGTACGCACCGCGACACGACCTTCGTCTGACCGCGCAAAGCGCGGGGCTCGGCGTCTACGATTTTGCGTTCGAGTCGTGCGAGGTTCCCGGAGCCCACTAGCGAACACGCGGCCCCTGCAATGAATCTCATGGAATACCAGGGGAAGGAACTCTTCCGGCGGGTCGGCATTCCCGTGCCGCGCTCGCGGCATTGCACGACGCCCGACGACGCGGCGCAGTTCGTTGCCGAGAATCCGGGGCAGTGGGTCGTGAAGGCGCAAGTGCTCATGGGCGGACGCGGCAAAGCGGGAAAGATCAAGTTCGCGAACGCCGCCGACGAAGCGCGCAACGTCGCGCGCGAGATCATGGCGACGCCGATGCCGCCGAACCGTCAGAATCCGAACGGCGAGCCGATCCACTCCGTGCTCGTCGAAGAGCGGCTGCCGATCGCGCAGGAAGCGTATGCCGCGATCACGATCGACCGCGCGCACAAACGCCCCGTGCTCATGTCGAGCCGCTTCGGCGGCATGGACGTCGAAGAGGTCGCCGAGAAGCATCCCGATTCGATCGCGAAGCATTTTGTCGATACCGCCGTCGGCTACTCGCCGTTCATCGGCCGCGAGCTTGCGTTCTCTTCGCAGCTCGATCCCGGCTATCGCAAAGCCTTTCCCGCGATCGCGGGCGCGCTCTACGATCTCTTCTTCGCGTACGGCGCGAAGCTCGTCGAGATCAATCCGCTCGCGCTGACGGAGGACGGCAAAGTCGTCGCCTCCGATGCGAAGGTCGAGTTGGACGACGACGCGCTCTTTCGGCGCGCTGAGTTCGCGGAGTGGCAGAAGGTCTTGCCGCTCGACGAAGACGAGGCGCTCGCATCACAGGCCGGCGTCGGCATTCGCAACTTCCGCCGCTACGGCGGCAACGTCGGCACGATGGCGAACGGCGCCGGCCTCGCGATGGCGACGATGGACGCGGTCATGAACGCCGGCGGAACGTTCGCAAACTTCCTCGACGTCGGCGGCGGCGCAAACGCGGAGCGCGTGCGCAACTGTTACGAGCTCGTGATGAATCACACGCAGGCGCGCGTCTTCTTCATCAATATCTTCGGCGGCATCACNNCGCGCGATCCTGGCGCGCGCCGGCATGACGCCGGTCGAAACGATGGACGAAGGCGCCGCCCGCGCGGTGGAGCTCGCACGCTGATGTCGATCTTCCTCGATCAGAACACGAAGGTGATCGTGCAAGGGATCACCGGATCCGAGGGCTCCTATCACACGGGGCGCATGCTCGCCTACGGAACGCGGATCGTCGGCGGCGTGACGCCGGGCAAGGGCGGGCAGAAGAGCGAGCACGGCCTCCCGGTCTTCGACACCGTGAAGGACGCCGTCGAGGCGACCGGGGCGACCCAGAGCGTGATCTTCGTGCCGCCGCCCTTTGCAGCCGACGCGCTCTACGAAGCGCACGAGGCCGGGATCGCGCTTGCCGTCTGCATCACCGAAGGGGTCCCCGTCCACGACACGCTCAAGGTCGTCGGCTCGACCGGCGGCATGCGGATCATCGGCCCGAACTGCCCCGGCCTGATCTCGCCCGGAAAGGCCTCGGTTGGAATCATGCCCGGCCACGTCTTCTCGCAGGGCGACGTCGGCTTGATCTCTCGCTCGGGCACCCTCACCTACGAGGTCGTCGACGGCCTCACGCGCGCGGGCCTCGGGCAATCGACCTGCGTCGGCATCGGGGGAGATCCGATCATCGGCACGACCTTTGTCGATTGCCTGCGGGAGTTCGCGAACGACCCCCAGACCAAGGCCCTCGTGATCTGCGGGGAGATCGGCGGCTCCGACGAGGAAGAGGCGGCCGCTTTCATTGCCGAGCACCTCGCCGGCAAGCCGGTCGTCGCCTTCATCGGCGGCCGCAACGCCCCGCCGGGGAAGTCCCTGGGCCACGCGGGGGCGATCGTTTCGGGCTCATTCGGGACCGCGAAGAGCAAGATCGAGGCCTTCCAAGCAGCCGGGGTCCCGGTTGCCGACCGGCCCTCGGCGATCCCCGCCCTCCTCAAGGCGGCCTTTTTTAAGGAGGCTTAAAGGAGAGACCCCGGACCGACCGAAGTGACGCCCATACGTCGTCTGGGAGACTGCTGAGGGCAACTGAGCCCGAGGCGGTCCTCCTTGCGGCGCAATATCACTAACCAACTTGAAGATTGAGGGTTTTACGTAAATGCGTTCAACAAGAACCCTCCGTCGTGTGGCGTTAGCCGCAATACTCTCGGTCGGCTTTCTGTTCCAGGGAACATGGGCACTGGCAGCAACCACCGGTGGTATCGCAGGCCTCGTTAACGATGACAGAGGAGCGCCGGTTGCCGGAGCAACCGTAACCGCTACTTCGCCATCGCAGGTAGAAACGACCACGACGGATGCGCAAGGACACTTCGTGTTCCTTACGCTCGCACCAGATACGTATTCCATAAGCGTCAGCAAATCGGGGTACAACCCGGTATCGCTGGCGGGTGAATCCGTCTTCGCAGACCAAACGCAGCAAGTCACCATCATCGCCCCACGAGCCATCGCCGTCATCGCCATTCAGAGGACGTCGGCAACGCAGCTCGTGAAACCGGGCGTCGGCGGCGACCTCTACAGCGTCAACGCTGCACAGCAGCAAGCTGCATCCGCACTTGGCGGCGGTGCTAACCTGAACAACGCGTACTCGGCCATCGCGTCGGTCCCCGGCGTCGTGGTCGGAACCGGCGGCATGGGCTGGAATCAGGCCGTGATCATCCACGGTTCCAACCCGTTCTTCACCGGCTTCGAGTATGACGGCGTCCCCGTCAACCGCGCGTTCGACAACTACACGTCGTCGACCGAGTCTTCGCTCGGCTTGCAAGAGCTCGAGGTTTACACGGGCGGCGGTCCGGCGGACATCGCTTCAAACGGTACGTCGGGCTTTATCAACCAAGTCATCAAGACCGGTACGTACCCGGGCTTCGCAACGCTCGAAGGCGGTCTCGCGACCGAGGCCTTCTATCACCAAGCGGAGTTCGAAGCGGGCGGAGCCTCTCCGGACCGCAACTTCTCGTACTACGTCGGCATCAGCGGCTACAATCAAGCGTTCCGCTATATCGACCAGAGCAACGGCGCGTCGCTGATGACGCCGGGAACCTCGTTCTCGGATTATTCGCCGTTCTTCACGAGCAACACCGGCAACGCAACCTACAGCCTTTGCAACGCTTCCGGCGCACCGACCGCGGCACCGACCCCCGAAGGGACGTACAGCTGCCTGGATTCGTTCTTTGGCCTGTACGGCTTCGAATCGTTCCTCACGGATCGTGAGAACGTTGTGAACCTGCATCTCGGCGTTCCGCGGGCCGACGGCCAGCGCGACGACTTCCAGGTGCTTTGGGAATCCTCTGCGATGCAGAGCTTCTTCAACTCGAGCCCCAACAACCTCGGGCCGGGTTACGCCCCGTTCACGCTCGCGGTTACGGGCACGCCGTACGTGGCGGGTGCAAACTTCCCGCACTACGCCGACGCGGTCACGTACAACCTCCCGTTCGGCACGAACGTCGATCCGGGCGGCGTACCGCTTCCGTACCAGTACTACTATCAACCGAACAGTCCAACGGACGTCGGGTATGACGCCCAACTGCCCAACAATCAGGACGACCTCTTCCACAACGACGTCGGCCTGATCAAGGTGCAGTGGAATCATCCCTTCAACGACCACTCGTACGTTCGCATCTACGCCTACTCGCTGTTCACGGATTGGACCGAGGACGGCCCGACCGGCGCATACGGATACGATACCGGCATCGCCGCGATCTCGCCGAACTATCTGTTGATCACGCACACGGGCGGCGGCGCGATCACGTACGCCAACCAGATCAACGACCAGAACCTGGTGCAGTTGAGCGGCAACTACATCCAAGCGTCAACGACGCGCTTCAACAACACCGGTTATCTCCACGTCGATTACGGCGCCGACTTCTTCGGATGCGGCGGCGGAACGAACGACCTGACGACGGCCGCAGGCTTGCCGTACGCTTACCAAAGCTACTGCATCGGTCAGTCGCCGGTCGGGCTGATCTCGAGAAACTCGAGTGGCATCTACACATGCTATAATGCGCATCCCAGTCTAGCGTATCCGGTTCCGGGCTCGCCGGTTCCGTGCTTTACGTCGAACTACAAGGACGGTGCATTTGACAACGGTAACGGCACTGTGCCCGGAATCACGGGTGCGGCATCCGCAGCTGGTGCGACGTGGTCAACGCTGTGGAACGGCAACGCTTCCGGTACGTATAATACCGTGCAGCCTCAGTTCTACAACGCGCAGATCTCGGATCAACTCCGCCCGAACGATCACTTGATGATCAATCTGGCGCTGCGGTTCGACGATTTCGACTACAACCTGGCTCCTTCGAACACGGGTCAGAACCCGTTCTACGCGCAAATCGTGCAGAACTATGCATGCTGGAGCGCTTCGAACGGAACCCTGACCTCACCGCTTGGACCGGGCGTCTTTCCGCCGCCGGCAGCCACCCTCGAGGTGACCTGCCCGGCCGGGTACGTCCACCCGAACGGCGTCGGCAGCGACCCGCTCTTCTCGCTGAACACTCCCAAGACGTACAACATGTACTTTTGGGAGCCGCGCGTGTCGCTGACCTACACGCTCAATCCGACCACCGTCATCCGCTTCTCGGCGGGACGTTACGCGGAGCCTCCGCTCACGGCAGCGGTCCAGTACCTCTACCAGGGCGGCAGCGGAGCTACGCTCTGGGCGAACTTCATGAACGCCGGATTCTTCTCGCCGTTCCATCCGATCGCGGGACAGACGTCTGGACAGTATGATGCTTCGTTCGAGCACCGTTTCGCCGGAACGAACGTCAGCATGAAGATCACGCCGTTCTACAGCACGACCTCCAACTGGGAGCAGCAGTCCTTCATCGGGGCCGGCTTCGTTACCCAGATTCCGGTCGGCCGTGCGGAGAACTACGGCGTGGAAGCCGCGCTCAACTTCGGCAACTTCGCCCAGAACGGCTTCTCAGGGCAGATCTCGTTCACGTACACGCAGTCGCTCGTACAGTTCCAGCGGCTCCTGGGCGAGAGCCAGATCGACCTCATCAACCAGGCGGTCAAGAACTACAACTCGCTGACCCACGCGGGCGGCGGTTCGCCGTGTTACTACTCGATCGCGACCGGACCAACCGCGACGTACCCCGGTGGTGGCGTTGGTGGCGCGCCGGCGGCGTGCAACGGCACGACCACGATCGCCAACCCGTACTACAACCTGCCGATGCAGTCGTATTTCAATACGAACGGCTGGTATCCGCAGGGCGAGCTGGCGCTTGGCCCGGGCGGCGTGAACAACAACCCCGAGTTCTACAACTCGCCGTATGTCGCCGCGTTGATCCTCAACTGGCGTCACGACAAGTTGGCGATCACGCCTTCGCTTCAGTTCGAAGCAGGCGCGCCGTACGGAACGCCGATCAACTACACGGGCATCGACCCGCGTCTTTGCTACGACAACTCGAACCAAGCGGGCGTCACCGGCGTCTCGCCGTTGACGAATCCGAACCAGTGCGATTACCAAGGCAACACCGCTAGCGGTGTCGGCGTCGGCATCGCGCAGCAGTTCGGCTATGTCTACGCGCCCAACCCGTATACCGGGAAGTTCGACGGGCTCGGCGAGTACAATCAGCCGAACATCGTCATCGGGAACATCCAACTCACATACGATGTGAGCCCGAAACTGCGTCTGCAGCTCACCGCTGCCGACATCTTCCACACGTGCTTCGGCGGGACGTCGGAGCCTTGGACGGTTGCAAATCCGCCCAGCTCCACGATCTGCGGCTACGGCGACAACGGTCTCTACAACGGCTATGCGCCGGGAGCCGAGTCGACTGGATACTACGGCTACTGGGAGGGCACCGGTCCTTCCGACCTCGCAGCCAACGGTACCCATCCGTATCCGTGGAACTCGCAGATGTACACCCCGGGAACGGGTAACGGCATCGGTTCGTACCTACCGTTCAACCTCTACATAACGGCGCAGATCCACCTCTAAGGTCGATTCTGCTCCTGAGGAAACCGAAGGCCCCGGCAAACGCCGGGGCCTTCTTCTTGCCATTTTGCCGTTGTCGCACCGCGCGCGCTGCGTGATAGAATGGCGTGGAATGTTGCTGGACGTGCTCCTCTCCGACGCCATGGAAAACGAACTCGTCGACGGCCTTCGGTGTCGCAAGGTGAGCCCGAAGCGCAAGCACGGCGCCGTGCAGTTGACCCTGAGCGCGATCCTTCGGCGCTGCTGCGGAGCCCGCGGCAAAGTGGCCTCCGAGTGGCGCTGCGTACTCGAGTCGGGGGTCGATGAACTCATTCCCGACGTCGCCTTCTTTTCATACGAGCGATTGCTGCCGCTCTCCGAAGACGATCGCGACGAGCCGCCGTTCGCGCCGGATATTGCCGTCGAAGTGCGTTCTCCGTCCGACAACGCTGCCGTGCTGCGTCGCAAGATCGACCTCCACCTCACGCATGGTGCGCTGCTCGTGCTCGATGTGGATCCTCAGACGCGAACGATCCTCGCACACGATCGAGCCGGAAGCCGACGCTTGCGTTGCGGGGAGCGATTCTCGCTCGACGAGGTGCCGTGGCTGGAGTTCGATATCGCCGAGGCCTTCGAAGACCTCGACATGCCCGGCGACGCGTAGCGAGCGTGCGGCATGGCTATCGATGCGAGGACTGCAACCTCGCCGTCTTTCCCACGACGACGCGCGTCGAGCTGGCGTGGCTGAAGGACCGCACGCATGTCGCGCGTGAGGTAGCTCGACATTCGAGCGGCGGCCTGGACTCGTGGATGATGGAGGGCCTCGCCTTTCTCGACAACCATGCCGGACACAGCGTCGCCCTCGTACGAGCGAACCCGCCGAAATGAAAAAGGGCCGCGGCGTATCTCGCGGCCCTTTTTCCACCCGAAGTCCGGGAGGTCGGTTTAGAGAGGAATCCTCAGATGTTGGCCGGGTTGAAGCGGCGTTGATCCGAGATGATTGACTTCGCTGATGCGATCGACCGTCGACTCGATGTCGCCGTCGCCCGACGTGTGGGCGGCTGCGATCGACCAGAGCGTGTCGCCGTTGTGGACGGTAACGAAGGCCGAGCGAGGCGCGCTTGCGGCATAGAGCCGCATGCTCGAGAGCGCTGGGAGCGTGACCGACAGGCTCAGGGCCGCCAGCGCGATCGCCGGCATCAGGCTCACCCGTCTGTGCTTACTCACCTGCAAAATGCTCCTCTCTGTCATCGGCGTCGAAGGGACGCTATCTTGTGCCGAACCTGTGTTCGTCCACGATTATACCCATATTTCGGGCCAAACGCTTGTTCGTCCACTACATCTTAGCATGCGCCTCCGAAGCCCTGTCAAGCCCGGGCGCACGGCCGTTCGCGCGAACGTACGTTTGCCTTCCTGCAGGTTCTATGGTATCGTGGCCGCATGACGGAAAAGCCCGCCACAGAGCGGCAGCAGCGAATCCTGGAGGTCATCCGGCGGTTCACCGCCGAGCAGGGTTACCCGCCGTCGGTCCGCGAGATCGGCGAGCGCGTCGGCCTCTCCTCCTCCTCGACCATCCACGCCCACCTGAAGGCCCTCGAGAAGCGCGGGCTGATCTCCCGCGACCCCACGAAGCCCCGGGCGCTCCGATCCGACTCCTCCCGGGATCGCCGGGCGCTTGCCGAGGCGATCGTCATGCCGATCATCGGCAAGGTCGCCGCCGGCGCGCCGATCACCGCCCAGGAGAATCACGAGGGCGAGTTCGTCCTCTCGGGCGACTTCGTGCCGCGGGTTTCGGAGGCGTTCATGCTGCGCGTCCAAGGCGACTCGATGATCGAGGCCGCGATCCTGGACGGCGACCTCATCATGGTGCGTCCGCAGAAGACCGCGCGCAACGGCGAGATCGTCGTCGCGATGATGGACGGCGAGGCGACAGTGAAACGTTTCTTCAAAGAATCCGGCCGCATCCGGCTCCAGCCGGAGAATCGCGCGATGGAGCCAATCTACGCGAGCGATGTCGAGATCATCGGCCGCGTCGAGGCCGTCGTCCGCCGACTCTAAGACCCAGCGATTCCTCGGCGTTCTCAAACGCGTCGCGGAGGCGCCGTTTCTCGTCGCCGTGCGCGACGCGCTGCCGTGGGCGTTCGCGGCGCTCTTGCTCGCGCTCGCGATCATCGCCGTCTTCGTTCCCGTCGCGGGCGGTTTCTCGGGAGCCGCGATCGCGCGGCGCATCGCCTTTGCGCTCATCCCCGCTTTCGGCGTCATGGCGATCGCGCTTGCCGTCGCCTTGCCGCTCGCGCTCGCGCGCCGCGCGCACTACTCGCTCCCCGTCACGCTCGGGGGCACGCTCTTCGCCTTCGCGCTCGCCCTTCCGCGACCGTTCGGTCCCGACGCGCTCGCCTATCTGCGCGCGCTCGGCGCAACGGGAATCTTCCTCGCAATCCTCATGACGGGCGTCGTGGGATCGTGCATCGCGTTCATGCGCTTCCCTCGATTTCGCGAGGTCGGCGGCGCAATCGTCGCCGTTGCCGTCGTTGCGCTGCTCGTTTTCGCGTTGCACGTCGATATCTCGCACGCGATCGCGCAGATGCTGCAGCCGTTGGCGCGCCTGGGCGATTCCTATCCCGCGTTGCTCGCAATCGTCGCGGTGGAGACGCTGCTCTGGCTCGTCGGCGTGCACGGTCCCGCCGTGCTCGCGGCGATCGTCACGCCCGTCTACCTGACGCTGCAGATGCAGAACACCGCGGCCTTCTCCGCACATCTCCCGCTGCCGCACGTCGTCGTCGTCTCGCTCTTTCTCTTCGTCTTTCCGGGGGGCGCGGGCGCGACGCTCCCGCTTGCGGTGCTCCTCGCGCTCTCGCGGATCGCGCGCCTGCGCCGGATCGGCAGGCTCGTGATTCTGCCCGCGCTTGCGAATATGAACGAGCCGTTGCTCTTCGGGCTGCCGGTCGTGCTCAATCCGTTCCTTGCGATCCCGTTCGTGCTCGCACCGCTCGTCCTCGCGACCTCGACCTATGCCGTCGTCGTGCTCGGCTGGGTCGCGCGCCCGGCATTCTACGTTCCCTCCGCCGTGCCCGCGCCGATCTCCACCTATCTCGCGACGCTCGACCCGCGCGCGCCGCTGCTCTTGCTGCTCAACCTTGCGATCGCGATGCTCATCTATCTGCCGTTCGTGCGCGCGTACGAACGGCATCTGGAGATTGCATGAACGCCGATCTGCTCTGCGAGCGTTTCGGCATCGGCGGCCGCGTGCGCGATTCGGCGTTGCGGGCGCAGGCACGCGTCGCCGATCTGCGCTACGGCGCGCAAGAGATCGTCGCCGCAAACGTGCTGCACGCCTTTCTCGCCGAAGGAATCGACGAGAGCGATCTCGCCGGCTCGAGCGGATACGGCTACGACGACGCGGCGCGCGCCCGCTACGAATCGCTGCTCGCGCGAATCTTCGGCGTGGAACGTGCGCTCGCGCGGCTCTCCATCGTGAGCGGAACGCACGCGATCGTCACGGCGATCGCAGCCTGTGTTCCGCCTAGCGAAACGCTTCTCTCGATCACGGGGCCGCCATACGACACCCTGCGCAACGCGATCTGCGACGCGCCGCACGCGCTCGCGCGCAACGGTTTGGAGTACCGCGAGATTCCGCTTTGCTCGGAAGGCATCGATCTCGACGCCGTGCTCGGCGCTCTGGAAGAGCATCGCGTCGCGGCGGTCTTCGTGCAGCGCTCGCGTGGATACGCCCCGCGGCCCTCGATCGGAGTCGACGAATGCGCGGCCGCGTTTGCCGCGGTCAAAGCGGCCGCTCCGAAAAGCGTGATTCTCGTCGACGACTGCTACGGCGAGCTTGTCGAGGTGCGCGAGCCCACGCACGTCGGCGCCGATCTCGTGATGGGCTCGCTCATCAAGAACCTCGGCGGTGGCCTCGCGCCGGCGGGCGGATACGTCGCCGGCCGCGCGGATCTCGTCGAGCGCGTCGCGGCGCGGCTCTACGCGCCGGGCCTCGGCGCGGCGCTCGGGCCAACGCTCGGCTTCGGACGCGCCTTCGTGCAGGGGCTCTTTCAAGCACCGCTCGTCGTCGAACAGACGCTGCGCGGGCTCGACTTCGCGGCGGCGCTGTTCGATGAACTCGGCTTCGAGGTCGATCCGCCCGCCGGTGCTCCGCGCACCGACATCGTGCAGGCGATCCGGCTCGGCGACCCGGATCTGTTGCTGCGTTTCACCGCCGGATTGCAATCGGCGATGCCGCTCAATGCGCGCTTCCGTCCGGAGCCCGGAGCGGTCCCGGGGTACGCGGTGCCGGTCGTGATGTCGAGCGGCGCGTTCGTCGCGGGCGCGACGATCGAACTCTCTTGCGACGCGCCGATGCGCGCGCCGTACGAGGTCTACCTCCAGGGCGGGATCAGCGCGGCGCACGCCCGGCTCGGCGCGCTCTTCGCCGCCCGAGCCGTCAGCGGCTAATGAAGGCGGCGACCCCGGAATCGAGAAGTGAATACGGCAGTGGCGAATCAACGAGAAAGCCCGAGCCGGCGGCGTTTTCACCGCGCGGCGGTCGATTTTCCGATCACCGTCATCGTTCCCGGTCACGAGCTGATCTGCTCCGGGGATGCGCTCGATCTGAGCATCGGCGGGATGCGCGTCGCGACGCTCTCGGATCTGCCGGCGGGGCAGAGCATCGTGCTCCGCTTCACGCTGCCGAAGACGGATCACGAAGCGCTCGTTCGCGGGCGCATCGTGCTCTCGTTCTTTGATGCCGCAACGAAGCGCTTTGCGCACGGCATCGCCTTCACGCAGATCGCGCCCGAAGATCAGGAAGGCATCGCCAAGATCATCGGCGGCGTTCCGGAAGCCTAGAGCCTACTGCTTCCGGTCTTGGCCTAAAAAGCCGTAGAAAAAGTATTTGTTGCCGTCGGACGTGCCGATGACGATGCGCGTCTCTTCGATCTCGGCCGAGGCGATCGTCTTCCCCACCATCGTGTCCAAAATCGCCTGCGCCTGAAGGAACTCTGCCTCACGCAACGCGTCCGGCTCGACTTCGATCAGGTGGAGCAGCTCCTCGATGCGCTCGTTCATCGTCACCTCACTGAGGTATCGTCGGAAACGAAGGAAAATGTTAGGCCTCGAGGCAAGCCTTGGCCCGCAATGTACCTCTTGGAGGTCCTCAGCGGTCCCCTCGACGGGAAGACCTGGTCGTTCGAGCGGGAGATCACGATCGGCCGCGACGACAAGGTGGCAGAAGCGTGCATCGCCCTTGACCGCTACGTCTCCCGGAAGCACGCGCACGTGCGCGCCGACGGCGAGACGATCCTCCTCACCGACCTCAAGAGCCGTAACGGGATCAGGCTTGACGGCAAGAGCGTCGAGCGCGACGCCCAAGTCGACGTCGGAGCGCCGTTCGTGGTCGGACGCACGACGCTGCGGGTGACGCGCGCATAGCGCGATCTCACTCCATGCGCCTCATCGCAGATCCCGCGGAGGTTCGCGGCCTGTGCTCCTCGCTGCCGCGCCCGCTTGGCTTCGTGCCGACGATGGGCGCACTGCACGAGGGACATCTCGCGCTCGTAGCGCGCGCTCGCGAGCGCAGCGCCTCCGTCGTCGCATCGCTCTTCGTCAACCCGCTGCAGTTCGGCGCGGGTGAGGACTTGCAACGTTACCCACGCGATTTCGCCGGCGATCGGGGCAAACTCGAAGCGGCGGGTGTCGATCTTCTCTTCGGACCTTCACCCGAGGCGATGTATCCCGCGACGTTCTCGACGAGCATCGACGCGGGGAGCATGGCGGATTCGTTCGAAGGGGCGATTCGCCCCGGTCACTTCGCCGGCGTTGCGACGGTAGTCGTGAAGCTCTTGCACCTCGTCGGCCCCGACGCACTCTTCCTCGGACAGAAGGACGCGCAACAGACGGCGGTGCTGCACCGCGTGATCCACGATCTCGCGCTGCCCGTCGAAGTCGAGATCGTCGAGACCGTGCGCGAAGCCGACGGCCTCGCGCTCTCGAGCCGCAACGCCTACTTGAACGAAAGCGAGCGCGCGGCAGCGCCGACGCTCCACCGCTGCCTGCTCGCGCTCCGTGCCGCGCTCGAGCGCGGCGCAAGCAAGAGCGAGGCGAGCGCGCAGGCACGCGGCACGCTCGCCGGCGGCGCGAAACTCGATTACCTCGACGTCGTCGACGCCGAGACGTTCGAGCCGATCGATGACGTGCGTCCTCCGGCATTCGTCATCGGCGCGGCGCGCTTCGGCACGACGCGCCTGATCGACAACCTGTGGATTCGCGAGGCTCGCGCGTGAACGGCGCGCGCGTTCTCCTCGGCGTAAGCGGCGGGATCGCCGCCTATAAGGCGGCGGCGCTCACCTCGACGCTCGTGCAGCGCGGCGCGATCGTCGACGTCATCATGACCGCCGCGGCCGAGCGTTTCGTCGCGCCGCTCACCTTTGCGTCGCTGACGGCACGTCCCGTCTACACCGCGCTCTGGGACGCACCCGAGCGCATTCCGCACATCCGTCTCGTGCGCGAGGCGCAAGCCGCGATGGTCGTTCCGGCGACCGCACACGTCGTCGCGAAGCTCGCGCTCGGAATCGCCGACGATCTCCTGACGACCGCCCTGCTTGCGGCGCGCATTCCAATCGCGATCGCGCCCGCGATGAACGACGCGATGTTCGAGCATCCCGCAACGCAGGCGCATCTCGCGACGCTGCGCGAACGCGGTTACGAAATCATCGAGCCCGAGGAAGGCTACCTCGCCGAAGGCGAACGCGGCGTCGGCCGTCTCGCCTCGGAGGAGCGGCTGATCGAGAGTCTCGCGCGCATGCTTTCGCCGCAGACGCTCGCCGGCCGGCGCGTCGCGATCACGGCCGGTCCGACGCGCGAAGCCTTCGATCCGGTGCGCTTTGTGAGCAACGCTTCGACGGGAGCGACCGGCATCGCGCTCGCGCGCGAAGCCATGCGGCGCGGCGCCGACGTCACGCTCATCCTCGGCCCGACATTGCTCGTACCGCCGCCCGGCGTTCGCACCGTGCGCGTGAACACCGCCGCCGAGATGCTCGATGCCGTGCTGAAGCACGCCGTCGGCGCCGACATCGCGATTGCAAGCGCCGCCGTCGCGGACTGGCGACCCGCGCAGCATTCAGAGGAGAAGATGAAGAAGAGCGGTGATGCGATGAGTCTTTCCTTCGAACCGAATCCCGACGTGCTCGCCGCGCTCGGCGAGCGCAAGGGGAAGACGCTGCTCGTCGGTTTCGCGGCGGAGACCGGGGATCACGACCGCAACGCGCGTGAGAAGTTGCGGCGCAAGCATCTCGACGCGATCGCCGTGAACGACGTGCGCGGCGGGGCCGGCTTCGGCACCGGCGAGAACGCGCTCGTGCTGCTCTGGGGCGAAGATGGTCGCACGGATCTCGGCCGCGCCGATAAAGAGACGCTCGCCGCGCGGCTGCTCGACGCGATCGAAGGGATGAAGCGCGCGTAATGCTCTTGGCGATCGACGTCGGCAACACGGAGACGAAACTCGGCTGTTTCGCGGAAGAGCGGCTCGCGCACACGTGGCGCCTCACGACCGAGCCGCGGCGCACGCCCGACGAGTGCAGCGCGCTCTTCCTCCAATTGTTCGGCCAGAGCGGCGTCGCGGCGAGCGACGTGAGCGCGATCGTCATCGCGAGCGTCGTCCCGAAGCTCGACGCCTCGCTCGAGACGGCCTGCGAACGGAGTTTCGGCGTCGCGCCGATCTTCTTCGAGGCACACCGACAGAAGCTCATGCCGGTTCACACGGAACGGCCGGAAGAAGTGGGCGCGGATCTCGTCGCGATGGCGATCGGCGGGCGCTCGCGTTACGGAGTCCCGCTTATCATCGTGAGCTATGGAACCGCAACGGTTTTCATGGCGATCTCCGCGAGCGGCGACTACTCCGGCGTCGCGATCGCGCCGGGAATTCAGGTTTCGATCGACGCGCTCGTCGGAAGAACGGCGAAGTTGCCGCAGATCGCGCTTGAAGCGCCGCGCACGGCGCTCGGTCGCAACACGATCGAGGCGCTGCAGGCCGGAATCGTCTACGGCTTTGTGGGCCAGAGCGAGGCGCTGATTCGCAGAATGCGCGCCGAGATGGGAGTGGAAGCGCGAGTCATCGCGACCGGCGGCCTCGCCGAGGTCGTCGCGCGGCACACGAAGCTCATCGAGCGCACCGACCCGCACCTCAGCCTCGAGGGTCTGCGCCTCTACCACGCGTCGCTTTAAGAGAGGGGGCGTCCGGCGAGAACGGGAACGCGTTTTGTGCCTTTTTTCTGACAGGGAGCAGTCATGAAACGCACGTTTTCTCTTGTGTTGATCGCGATGGCGATGGTGTTGCCGGGCTGCAAGTCCGGCACCGCCCCGAATCCCCCGGTCGTTTTCACGCGCGCGTCGACCATCGTAACGGCGAATGCCTATAGCGCGCCGGGATCGCCGCCGATCACCCTTCCTCAATATGAAACGTTCCCCGCAACCGGGACCGGCAACATCGCGCCGACGACGCAGGTCAGCGGTGCGGCCACGACGTTGAACGACCCGATCGGCGTCGCGTATGATTCTTCGGGGAACATCTGGGTTGGAAACTACAGCTCAGCCTCGGTCTTGGAGTTCGCGGCGAGCGCCAACGGCAACATAGCGCCCAGCGTCACGATTTCGGGCGGCCTGACGACGTTCTCGCAACCGTGGGGCGTCTACGTCACGTCATCGGGGAAGATCTATGTCGCCGACTGCGGCAATAACGCAATCGACGTCTTCAACAGCGGCGCGAGCGGCAACGTCGCGCCTGCGACGCAGATCAAGGGCGGTGCCACCGGCCTCGACTGCCCATCCGGAATATCCGTCGACTCGAGCGCAAACATTTGGGTCGCCAACTATTCCGGCAACAGCGTCGAGGAGTTCTCCTCATCGGCGAGCGGCAACGTTGCGCCGGCCGTCACGATCACCGGCGGTCTGACGACGTTGGCCAGCCCGGTCGGCTTGTCGCGCGACCGTCACGGGAACACCTGGATCGGCAACAACACGACGAGCAGCATCCTCGAGTTCGCATCGACGGCGTCCGGCAACGTCGCGCCGATGAATACGATCGCGGGCGGCCTCACAAATCAGAATGGTACGACGGGCGTTGCCGTGGACGCCAAGGGGTACATCTACGAAGTCGGCGAGAATATCGGCGCCGTCAACGTCTTCGCTCCGGGAGCGACGGGGAACGTCGCGCCGGTTCAGACGATCAGCGGCGCTTCGACGAACCTCGGCGGCCTCTGGAGTGTCGCCGTTCACTAGGTATGACGAAAGGATGTTCATGAAACGCACGTTTTCCTTGGCGTTGATCGCAATGGCGATCGTCGTATCGGCTTGCCATTCCGCAAGCGCCCCGAACCCGCCGGTCGTCTTCACGCGCGCCTCGACGATTGCCGCGTCCAGTATCGCTGGATCATACGAAACGTTCGCGGCGACCGGAACCGGCAACATCACGCCGACGACCTACGTCACCGGCGGTGCGACCACGCTCTCGAACGTCTACGGTCTCGCGTACGATTCGTCGGGCAACCTCTGGGTCGGGAACTGCTCCGGCTCACCCGCCGTGGATGAGTTCGCAGCGGGTGCGACCGGCAACGTCGCCCCGGCGGTCGCGATCACCGGCGCGAACACGACGTTCATCTGTCCGGCAGCAATCGATGTTGTGTCGTCGGGGAAGATATACGTTGCGGACTACAACGACGTCGCCATCGACGTCTTCAATGCCGGGGCAAACGGAAACGTCGCGCCGGCGACGCAGATCATCGGCGGTGCGACGGGGCTCCACGGTCCCAATGCCGTCGCCGTCGATGCGAGCGGAAACATTTGGGTGACGAACTATACCGGCGCCAGCATCGAAGAGTTCTCGTCTTCGGCGACCGGGAACGCTACGCCGCTGGTCACGATCTCCGGCGGACTCACGACGTTGAGCGCCCCCGACGGCATCGTTATCGACAGGCACGGAAACCTATGGGTCGCCAACTACGGTGGGAACAGCATCCTCGAGTTCGCCTCCACGGCTTCGGGTAATGTGGCTCCGGCGAACACGATCTCCGGCGCAAGCACGAACCTCAGTTCCCCGACTGGCATCGCCGTCGACGGCAAAGGCTACATCTACGAGGATGGCGCCGGGGTCAATGCGGTCAACGTCTTCGCACCGGGCGCGACCGGGAACGCGACGCCGACGCAGACAATCGCGGGCGGCGCCACCGACTTGAGCGATACCTGGGGACTCGCGATCCACTAGAGCATGACAGCGTTGCGCATCGGGCCGATTGAAGTCCGGCCTCCATTGATCCTTGCTCCGATGTCGGGGGTCACGAATCGCACGATGCGCGCGCTCTACAAGCCGTTCGGGCTCGGCTTGACCGTGACCGAGTTCGTCTCATCGAACGCGCTGAAGTACGGCAGCAAGCGCACGATGGAGATGATCGATCAGCATGGCTTGGAGAAACCGGTTTCGACGCAGCTCTGGGGCGACGATCCGCAGACGATGGCGCAGGCGGCGAGGCTCGTGCGCGAGTGCGGCGCCGACATCGTCGACATCAACTTCGGCTGCCCCGCGCCGAAGGTCACGAAGACGAACGGCGGATCCGCATGCTTGCGCGATCCCGATCGCTGTGAAGCGATCATGCGTGCGGTCGTCGCGGCCGTCGACTGTCCGGTTACGATGAAGATGCGGTTGGGCTGGAGCGAGGACAAACTCGCCTATCTCGATGTCGCGCGGCGCGCGGAAGACGCCGGCGTGCAGGCGTTGACCCTGCACGCACGCACCGCGAAGCAGTTCTATAAGGGAAGCGCCGACTGGGAGCACATCGCGCGCCTGAAGAGTGCGGTGAACATTCCGGTGATCGGCAACGGCG
>PKZD01000067.1 GCA_003133745.1 Candidatus Tyrphobacter aquilonaris | reverse complement strand
CCCGACGCGTTGCATCGCGCGATCGACGAGGATCGCGCGCACGGGATGCGCCCGCTCGCGGTCGTCGCGACGATCGGCACGACGTCGTCGACGTCGATCGATCCGATACCGGCGATCGCGGAGATCACGCAACGCCACGGCATCTGGCTGCACGTCGACGCAGCGTACGCCGGCGTCGCCGCAATGCTGCCGGAGTTCGCGTCGCTCATGGAGAGCGTCGAGAAAGCCGACTCGCTCGTTGTGAATCCGCATAAGTGGCTCTTCGTGCCGATGGATTGCTCCGCGCTGTACGTGCGCGACGAAGCGATGCTGCGCCGTGCCTTCAGCCTCGTGCCCGAGTACCTGACGACGCCGGAGCAAGGCGTGCGCAACTACATGGATTACGGCATCCAGCTCGGGCGCCGATTTCGCGCGCTCAAACTCTGGTTCGTGCTGCGGCACTACGGCGCGGAGGGAATCCGCGAGCGGCTGCGCTCGCACATCGCGCTCGCCGACGAGTTCGCCTCATGGGTCGAAGGCGAATCGAACTGGGAAGTGCTCGCGCCGCACCCGTTCTCGGTCGTGTGCTTCCGCTATCGCCGCGACGGCATGAGCGAAGAAGAGGCCGAGCGGTTCAACGCGGCGCTCATGGAGAGCGTGAACGCGACCGGCGACGTGTTCATTTCGCACACGAAGCTCGACGGACGCTACGCCCTGCGCCTCGCGATCGGCAACCTGCGCACGCAGCGCTCCGACGTCGAAGCCGCGTGGAACATCCTGCGCGAGAAAGCGGCGCTAGTACAAGCGTAGGTAGGCGCGGCGCTCCCACGGATGGACGGCGCGGCGGTAGCGCTCGTACTCCGCGAGCTTTGCGTCGCGAAACGCATGGTAGAGATGATCGCCGAGCGCCGCGCGCACGACGGGATCTTCGTCGAGCTCCGCGATGGCCTGGCGCAAGGATTTCGGCAGCATGCCGACGCCGCGTTCGCGTTGCTCGCGCTCGGTGAGTTCATACGTCGAGCCTTCCCATGCGTCGCCGGGCAGCCGCGCGTGTGCGATGCCGTCGGTTGCGGCGCCGAGCAGCACCGCGAGCGCAAGGTACGGATTGCACGCGGGGTCGGGGCTTCGCACTTCGATGCGCGGCGGCGAAGTCGGAAGCACGCGCACGAGCGCGTTCGCGCTTCGACGCGACCAGAGCGGATAGATCGGCGCGTCCCATGCCGCGACGAGCCGTTTGTACGAGTTCACCGTCGGATTGCAGATCGCCGTCGTCGCGGGTGCGTGCGCGAGCAGGCCGCCGACCGCGTAGAGCACCGTCTCCTCATCGGTGCCTTCAGCAAGACGGAGATCGACGTGGAGACCGCTTCCGGCGCGATCCTCGAGCGGCTTCGGCATGAACGTCGCGTCGAGGCCGAAGCCGGCCGCGACGTGTTTGGCGACGGTGCGCGCGGTCAGCGCGTGATCGGCGGCGCGCAGCGGGTCGTCGTGCGCGATGTCGATCTCGTGCTGTCCCGCCCCATGTTCGTGATGCGCGGATGCGACGTGAATGCCCATTCCCTCCAGCGCCGCGACGATCGCGTTGCGCGCTTCCTCTCCGCGATCGTTCGCGGAGAAATCGAAGTAGGAACCGACATCGCTCGTCTGCGTCGAGCCGAGTTCGTCCGCGTGCCGTTCGAAGAGATAGAACTCCATCTCGAGTCCGACCGCAACGCTCGCGATCGCGGGCGCCGCGCTCTCGATCGCACGGCGCAGCGTCGTGCGAGGGCAGCCCTCGAACGGCGATCCGTCGGGCATCGCGATGTCGCAGAGCAATCGCGCCTCGAGCCCGTCGGGCGTCGACCACGGGTAGACGGCGAACGTCTGCGGATCGGGGCGCAGGAGCATGTCGAGTTCCTCGCCGCGAACGAAGCCGTCGATCGAACCGCCGTCGAACGTGATGCGGCCGTCGAGCGCCGCCTCGAGTTCGCTCGCCGGAATCGAGACGTTCTTGCTCACGCCGAGGATGTCGGCGAAAACGAGCCGCACGAAGCGCACGTTGCGCTCCTTGGCGAGTTTGAGCACGTCGCGTTTCGTCGTTGCCCGCGCGTCAGGAGTGGAGTGCATCGATCGCCATCGCTAGTCGAAGGGTGAGTTGGTCGTGCGGCGCTCCGAGATCGCATCGGCAGATCTCGGCGATCTGCCGCAAGCGGTAGAAGACGGTGTGGCGGTGGACGTTGAGCTCTGCCGCGGCGGTTTTCACGTTCTGACCCAGCGCGAAGTAGACGCGGAGCGTTCGTTCGAGTTCGGTTTGATGTTTTTCGTCGTACGCGCGCACGGGTTCGAGTGTGTTGCGTGCGAAGCCGCGCAACTCCTCGACCGAGGCGCCGCTATAGAGCAACGCGTAGGCGCCCAAGTCGTCGTAGACGCAGACGCGCCCATGACCGAAGATGCGGCGCCCGATCGCGAGCGCTGCCTGCGCGCGCCGGAGATTGTGCGGCGTCTCGATCGCCGGGCCGGCGCCGCCGATGCCGCCGCTGACGCGCGGTGCGGCTTGGCGTTTGGCGAGCGTCTTCGGCAGAAGCGTGGCGGCGGTGCGCGCATTGCTCGCATCGACCTCGCGCGCGACGGGAATGAGTAAATCGACGATGCCCGCGCGCTCGAGTACGCCGATCTCAGCGCCCGCTCCAAAGACGTCGAGCGCGATGCTTCGGAGGTCGGCCGCGCCGCGCGGCACGTCGCTCGGATCACCGTCGATCTCGAGGGTGATCGCAAGATAGGCGGGAGCCAACTCGATGCCCGCCGCGGCGGCTTCCTCGCGCGCGCTCGCGTCGTCGGAGAAACCGCTCGCGAGGCGTTCCCAAAATCCGTGGCGCGAGCCATTTCGCGACCCGGCGCTCTGATGTGCAATCGCCGCGGCGGCAAGGCGCAGCGCGTGCTCGACTGCTTTGGGCTCGGTCCCGTCGAGACGCTCTGCGAGCGCGCCGGGGCGGCCCGAGGCGATAGCTGCCGCGAGCCCCTCGACGAACGCGACGATCTCCTCGGGAGTCACTGCGCCTCCTTTCGGCGAATCTCGGAACATTCTTCGCATGGAGTTTACCGCGACGCGCGAGGCCCTCGCCTCGCTCTACGACGAGTCCCCGACCGCGACGCTGCTGTGCGAGCGCGACGGCCGTATCATCGCGGCGAACCGCGCCGCGGAGCGGCTCACCGGGTATGCAGCGCATGAGCTGACCGGCCGTGCGTGCGGCGAGTTGAGCGACGGCGTGCGGCTGGATTGGGCCGTGCGCGCGGCGCTCGCGGGCGCGAGCGATCGGTTCGAGACCGCATTGCTGCACCGCGACGCGCATCTCGTCCGCATCGAGTGTGACGTGTTCCCCGCACGCATTGCGGGCAACATCGCCGGCGCGCTCGTGCAAGCACGCGCCGTCGAGGCGGCGCTCGTCGATGCGCTCACGGGCCTGCCGAACCGGGCGCTCCTCGTCGATCGCGTCGAGCAGACGCTCATGACGGCACGCCGCTACCGGTACGCCTTCGGGCTCATCTGCGCCGATCTCGACCGATTCCGCACGATCAACGAACGCATCGGTCATCTCGGCGGCGACGAGGTCCTGCGCATCGTCGCGCAGCGGCTTCGCGACACGTTGCGCGGCAGCGACACCATTTCACGCGTCGGCGGCGGTGAGTTCATCGTGCTTGCGCCGATGATCGACGGAGCGGACGATGCGATCGATCTCGCGCAGAAGATCGTTTTTGCGATGCAGGCGCCGGTGACCGTCGAAGGGCGTTCGTTCCAACTTCAGATGCGACTCGGGATCGCGGTCTTTCCGCAGGACGGGGAGAGCGGCGACGACCTCATGGCGGCGGCGGTGCGCGCGCTCGCCGAAGCGAAGCGCTCCGATCGCGCCGTATGGTGCTCGGCTAGGAGCTTAGCGACGGAACGATGATTTGGATCGTGGAAACGACGGTGAGCGCGCCGACGATGATCACGGTTCCCCAGGCGATGATGTTGAACGCGTAGCCGTTCGTCCACTTCCCCATGAGTCGTTTGTTGTTGATGAGCAACAGCATCAAGACGAGAATAATCGGCAAGAGCATGCCGTTGACGACCTGGGAGTAGAAGATGATCGCGAGCAGCGGTGCGCCGGGCAGGAGGACAACAACCGCGCCGATGACGAGCAGTGCGAGAAAGAGACCGTAGAAGACCGGCGCCTCGTGGACCCGGTGGTCGACGCCGCGTTCGAAGCCGAAGGCTTCGCAGACGTAGTATGCCGTGGTCAGCGGCAAGATCGAGGCGGTGAATATGCCGGCATTCAGCAGGCTGATGGCAAAGAGCAGCGACGCGAACTTCCCGGCGAGCGGCTGGAGAGCGACCGCCACGTCTCCGGTGCCGCTGATGACGATCGGGTGCACCGAATGAAGATTGTGAATGTAGATCGTTGCCGCGCTCGCAACGACGATGAAAAATGCGATGAAATCGGTGATGAACGAGCCGACGGCGACGTCCGCGCGCGAATACGCGTACTCGTTCTCCGAGATGCCCTTGTCGACGACAGCCGCCTGAATGTAGAACTGCATCCACGGCGAGATCGTCGTCCCGATGACGCCGATCGCCATGAGAAGATAGGCTTTCGTGGGCGTGAAATGCGGCACAATCGTCTGATGGAGCACGTCGTGCCAGTCGGGATGGACGAGAAAGCCGCTCACGACATACGCAAGGTAGACGACGCAGAAGAATAAGAAGATGCGTTCGACGATCTTTCGATTCCCGCGCGTCACGGCGAAGTAGATGAGGATCGCGGCGAGCGGGACGAGCACGTACGGCGAGACAAATGATGCAAAGCCATGAATGATCGTCGCCGCCGTCGCGATGCCGGCGAACTCCGCCGTGGTGTTGCCGACGTTTCCGAGAACGAACAGCAGGAGCATCCAGAACGTCACCTTGACGCCGAAGTTCTCGCGAATGAGATCGGCGAGGCCCTTGCCGGTCACGGCGCCCATGCGCGCGCACATCTCCTGCGTGACATAGAGCGCGATCGTCACCGGGATCAGGAGCCAAAGCAACGTGTAGCCGAACTGCGCGCCCGCGAGCGAGTACGTCGCGATGCCGCCGACGTCGTTGTCGGCGTTCGCGGTGATGATGCCCGGACCGATGATCGAGAGGAACATCAGCACCGAGCGCATCGGCATGCGCAGCCGCATTAGGCAGTCTCGACGGCGTCTTGGCGGTGATGGTGCGTGAAGCGCGGCAGTCGCTTCGCCATCTCGTGCGGCATGATGGCGTCGATCGCGTCGTCGACCGTGACGATGCCGAGCAGTTGCCCGGTCTCGTGTACGACCGGAACCGCGAGGAGATCGTATTTCGCGATCGTCGTCGCGACCTCGACGCCCGGCGTTTCAGGCTTCACCGTGATCATGTCCGTCTCCATGATTCGCTCGATGAAGGCGGTCGGCAGTGCGAGGAGCAGCGTCCGCAGCGAGACGACGCCGAGCAGCCGGTCCCGCTTATCGACGACGTAGAGATAGTAGATGAACTCCGAATCTGGTCCGATCTCTCGGATCTTTCGGATCGTCGCTTCAGTCGTTCGGTGCGGGTAGATCCAAACGAAGTCGGTCGTCATCAAGCCGCCGGCGGAATTCTCGTCGTACTTGACGAGTTCGCGCAGTTCTTGCGCCGTGTGCGTGTTCATCTCGGCGAAGAGCTTTGACTGCTTTTCCTCCGGCAGCTCATTGAGGAGATCGGCCGCGTCGTCGGCGTCCATCTCTTCGATGATGTCGGCGGCGCGTTCGGTTCCGATATCTTCGATGAGCGATTTCTGAACGCCGCGCTCGAGATGTTCGAAGGCGTCCGCGGCCGTTTCGTCGTCGAGTTCGCGAACGAT
>PKZD01000026.1:2198-4065 GCA_003133745.1 Candidatus Tyrphobacter aquilonaris | reverse complement strand
AGGTTCGCGGCCTTTTCCGATTTGGCGAGTGCGCGCCACACGCCGGGTTGCTCGCGAATCTCGCGCTCGAAATGCTCTCCCAGCACGTCATCCCGTGTTCGTCGCAGGTTCCAGCGGTTCCGGCGCCTCTTTCAGCGAGATGGTGAGCATCGCGAGGAGTCCGAGCCATGTGGGGATTTTCGCAATCACGCGAAGCACGTCCATTGAAGCTTCGTTGCCCGCGATAGCGGTCCACGCGGTCGCTACGTTTCCTCGGCTGTCGTAGAGTCCCGAATGCAGTCGGGGCAGCGGCAGTGCCGGAGGCGTGTGCAGGGCTACTCCCCAGAGCGCAGCAGCGGTCGCGATCAGGATTGCGGCAGTCGTCTTCGCCGCAACCCCAAAGTCCCAGCAGATCAAGAACGTCGCGAGAAGCGATGGAAAGAACAGTGCCTTGAGCGCTTGCGCAAACGGCCATGGTATTGCGATCAGAACAAGTGAGATCAATGCCGTTACGCGAAGCCGAGGCGCCACGTGCTGCACGAGAAGCAGCAAGAACGGAATCGCCGCGGGCAACTCTACGACGTGGACGTAGGTTCCGCCCACGATCGAGAACGCCGCCGGCGCGAGCACGACGAACGCGGGTGAATAGTAGCGTATGCTCAAGCGTTTTCCCAGCCATAGCCCGACGCAGAGCATGACCAGGAAGCAAACCGTTCCCGCCGCGAGCGCTACGCGAACCGGAACGCCGGCATCGGCGAGGATCGCAGTGAGGCTGTACTGATTCCAGAGGCGTGCCTCCGCAAGCGCTTGTCCCGGAATAATCTGCATCGCCCACTCGACGCACGCCTGTATGCCAACCGCTGCCACGCTGACCACGACGAGACCGGCGATGCCGACGATCATTGCGACGCGCGAGCGCGGCGAATAAAGAAAGAGACCGGCACATGCCGGCCCTCCTACATGCGGTTCGATCATCGTCAACACGCAAAGAAGGCCTGCGATCCAATGTCGCCCACGCTCGAGCATCAACGCGGCGAAAACTAAGGATAGAAGCGCAAAGGGCACGATCTGACCCTGAGAGATCTCGACGAAGCCGTCGGAGAGAGCGAGCGCCCCGAGAGAGGCCCAAAACGGAAGCCCCATGTTCGCAAGCGCGAGGGCCGTCACGACTACCGCCGCTGCGATTGCGACTGCAGCGACGATCCTTGCCGCCGGATACGTCAGAAACGACAGCGCAGCGTACGGCAAGAAATCCATCGGCGGCTGCGGCGCCGGCACCAGGTACAACGGATTGCGCCAAAGGCTTCCGCGGTTGATCGCATGCTCGCACGAGCGCAACGGCTCGACGCCGTACGGACTCTCCCCGTGCGCTACTGCACGGCCGGCGCAGTAAAAGTCGGGCAGGTCGATCGCCTTGGACCACGGCACCGCGTCGCCGAGGCGGACGAGATCGTGGACCGATGCGATCGCGAGCACGGCCATGAGTGCGGTCGTTGCCAGCGAGGGCCAGCGCGTAGAGAGCCGGTTCATGCAGGCTAGAGATATAGTGCTAGCAATATATCTCCTGGTCTAAATCGCCGCCCGGCCGGACAATCGTGTAGTGAAGAAGAGGGAGTCTTTTGACGACCTCAGCCGGGACGTAGCGGCGGCGATCCGCCGGCGCCGAACCGCGGCAGGCTTAACGCAGGAAGATCTTGCGCACGATGCCGGCCTGAGCGTGAGGCACGTTCACGAGGTCGAGAGCGGACGCACGAACCCGACGCTCAAGACGCTGCACGGCGTCGCATCCGTCTTTGGAATCTCTGTCCTCGTGCTGCTCGACGAAGCCGCGCATTCCACCGCGCAAACGCGAAAGCGGTGAGGCGACGCGATAGCAGCGTCCCATGTG
>PKZD01000026.1:0-2165 GCA_003133745.1 Candidatus Tyrphobacter aquilonaris | reverse complement strand
GGGGTCCCACGCGATCGTGTCGCTCGCGGGATCGAACGAATCGTCGTTGCGATGGTTGATCGTCAGTCGAAAATGGCGTCCCCACGCATGTTCGAGGCGGTCGAAGAGCGAGCGTTCGACGGAATCGCGGCTGAGATAGCGCTTCGCCTCTTCGTAGGCGGCCTCACCGTAGCGTGGGACGGCGAGCGAGCCGTGATGGACGAGATGAACCGGCATGGCACTCGTCCATCACGCACCATGCGCAGAGTGCCTAGGGACTCGGCGGCCTCGTGATTTCTGTCAAGTCTTGACTGCGGTGGTACGCTCAAGGGGCTCGACTGCGCCGCGCGCGTACCGCGTTCGGTGCCGGACCTACAAGTAAACCTCGGGAGCATCAGCTCCGGATACGACGGCGTGAGACCTCTCTCACCAAGCCGGCGCCCGGGCCGCACCCACCTGCGAGACAAGGTTCGCAGACCTCACGTGGCAGACGACGGCGTGGTTGAGCGTTACCATCTTCGGCGTCGCTGTGCGATCGCCGCGCGCATCTCCGAGAACGTCGCGGCACCGTCGCCGTGATCGAGCGCGAGAAATCCGCGAAATCCCGAAAATGCTTCGATGCGATCGCGCGTGGGCGGAAGCGATGCATCGCACCACAACAGCACCGTGTGGTTGAGCAACGTCGCCGGATCGGATGTCGCGTCGAGTTCCCCCGGTTGCAGACCGAATCGCAGCCACGCCGAGTCGCCTTCCTTTGCGACGCGCTTGCAGTCATGCCCCGTGGCGGCGAACGTACCGACCGCGTTGCGAACGGCGAGCGTCACGTTGGCGCCTTTCGCGAGAGCCGACGCGCGGGCGATGCCATCCAACTGCGCGCTCCACGGGATCTCGGTTTCGCGTGCAAGGCGCGACGTCACGAGCGGCGCCCCCAAGCGCCAGGCACGCTCCAGGGCCGTGGCCATCCGGTCCGCATCGGCTTGAAAAAACGTGTCGTCCGCGTAGGCGGCGACCGTCAGCCCGAGGTCGGTCGTCATCTTCTTGATCTGGGCGAGGTAGTCGTTATCGAGGCGCGGAAAATGCCGGACGTCCAGAACGACGCCGTCGCAGGTGAGTTCTCGGGCGCACGCGTCGATGAACTCGAGTTGGGTTAAGTCTCCGCGCTCGAAAGCGCGATCGAACGCGCCGCTCGCGCACGCCAGCCTCATCGGCAACCGACCTTTGACTTGAATACCGGAGAGCCCTTGCTCGTGAAGATCGCACTTGGCGCCGACCATGCCGGCTACGAAGACAAAGATCGCATCGTGCAGATGTTGCGCGACGCAGGTCATCAGGTTCTCGACTTCGGCACGCACGACGCGACGCCGGTCGACTATCCGCAGTACGGGTACGCGGTGGGGGAGGCGGTTGCGAGCGGCCATGCCGACCGCGGCATCGTCGTCTGCGGATCGAGCCTCGGCATCGCGATGGCGGCGAACAAGGTTCCGGGCATTCGCTGCGCTCCGGTCTGTGAGCCGCTCTCGGCGGAGTTGGCGCGGCGCCACAACGACGCGAACGTGCTCGCGCTCTCCGAGCGTCTTACCGGCTGGGAGATGATCGAGCGCTGCGTGCACGTGTTCCTCGAAACGCCGTTCGACGGCGGTCGCCACGCGCATCGCGTCGCGCAACTTTTCGAGTTCGGCGATATGCAGCGCGAGCGCACGCTGGTCGCAATCGAGACCGGGGCGGTCACCGATGCCAGCACGCCGAAGGAGTTGCTGTGATGGACATTCTTTCGAGCAGCCGCGTCGAAGCGCAGGATCCGGAAGTCTACGCCGCCATCGCGGGCGAAGAGCGCCGCCAGCGCGAGAACCTCGAGTTGATCGCGTCCGAGAACTATGCGAGCCGCGCGGTCCGCGAAGCGATGGGCTGCGTGATGACGAACAAGTACGCCGAAGGCTATCCCGGGAAACGCTATTACGGCGGCTGCGAGTTCGTCGACGTTGCTGAGACGCTCGCAATCGATCGCCTCAAACGGCTTTTCGGCGCCGACCACGCGAACGTTCAGCCGCACGCGGGCGCGCAGGCAAACATGGCGGTCTTCATGGCGCATCTGCAGCCGGGCGATGCAGTGCTCGGCATGTCGCTCGCGCACGGCGGTCACCTCACGCATGGCACGAAGGTGAGTTTCTCCGGCAAACTCTACCACG
>PKZD01000005.1 GCA_003133745.1 Candidatus Tyrphobacter aquilonaris | reverse complement strand
ACAGGTGAGCATCCTAGAACGCTCGGGAACAACGCAGTTCGAGGGATATGCCAGCAGATCGAATGCACCACTCGATCAGCTTGCGGTCGCAATCGATAAGCAATACCGCGCTGTGCCAGAGACAGCTCGGCGTGAACTTGAGCGCAGCCAACGCCGTGAACGTTCTGTCGGTCGTTCACGAGAATCAATTTCAATGGGAGATAGATAAGTGCTCGCGTTGATCTTCATGTTTTTGACCGCCAAGCCAGTCTCGATCCGCCGACTCAGCGTGTTTTTTACCTTTGCGCTCCTCTTCACTCGCGCCGTTCTCGCGCTTTCATACGTTGGAAACGCGCCACGCGCAAGCGTGACCATAGCAATGACACTTACCATCTGCGTTTGGGGCATGCCGCTGATTCGGTTCGTAGTGCAAACATTCGTGAGGGGTGCTCCAGCATGGCATGCGTTCGGTTCTGCATCGGAAATGGTGAAGTGTACTTATGGCTTCGCACTGGCCATGGCTGCATTACTTGTAGTCAAAGGAACACTGCTACCGGCACACGTCTTTACATTTTCGGCGCTCCTTCGAACGACCGTACTAGCGCTTTTCGCTGCCATCGCGTTGTCGGCGTTTATCCGCGTCCAAAAGGGGCACAAAGGACGATGGGCTCAGTTTGGCTGATCACGCGCAAGCAGGCGGTAATCGCTCAGGCTCTCGTATACTGCTGGTTTCGCTGGGTCTTGGTCGATCGTTATGCCAGCTACGTGATTCGCAATCATTAACCGGCCGAAAGGCGACGGATCCAACCGATCGACGTTTTCTGCCAGCATTTGGATGGCCGTCAGTCCGACGCCGGAGATTCCATCCGACTATGAAGACGGCGAGCCACACGTCGACGGTGCCATTNNGTCGGAGATCGTCAATGAGGGCCGGAACTGCACCTTTGTATCACCTCCAGCGAGAGGGCGAACGTTCCATGTCACTCCGAGGGCACGAAGCGTTGGGCAGTCGTCTGGCGGTTCGTAGACGTAGTGCGCCGCGGGGCTTATGCGATCGATTCTTCGCAAGATGCTCATAATCTCATCACGTGCTCTTTTTCGATCGTGCCCGCGAGGCGCTTCGCTCGGAAAGTAGAAGATGACGTGCATCCCGCGGATCCTGGTTCTGATGCCANNGAGACGTTGTGAAGATCACCCATGTATGCGTGCACGAGAGCATCGGCGAAGCGCGTGACCTCGACTCGTACGGATTCACCAGTGGTCAGTGTAGCGGCAAAATCAGGAGTGCTCTTGCCGCTACGGGCGCGCAGCGTCGCCAGTTCCTGAATCTCGGTGTCCAAACCGCAGCATGACATTCGCGAGCATGTCTCGCTCGGCATAGCGCTCCTCGTCTACGAACGTGTCGCCGAAAGCGATGCCGTCGAACATAAGGGCACAAATGCGCTCACGCCTCGGTGCTAGAAGGTCAGGTGCACCAATGGGCGGGTTCTTCGACTGTTCGTACCACCCGCGCACCGTTAACCGTGAAGCGTCGTGGTTCTCCTCAGGCATGACTGACAACCTTCACGATTGATTCTCTACGGAGAGATTGTGCAGTACCTGAGTGAGTTGATCACGAAGTAGTTGAATGTTCATCAGCACGTTGGAATCGCCACCAAGCACGATGGTGCCAAATCCAACGAAGAAGCCATAAGACGTGTCAAGGTCGTCGTGCTGGCTCACCTTTCCGAGAAGGGACGAGACGGGGTTCGGCATAAGCGCTGCGATGCGCGCTGATACATCCGCCAGTTGCAGCATCGACTGCTGAATGGCTCGTGCCTGAAGGAACTCATCATCTGTTGCATTCTCGAGCCGCGCAAAGATGTTTTGGAACGTGGACGGGATTTGATCCAATAAAACATCGGGATCTCCGCCGAGAGCAGCGACCAGCGCGCGTTCGTTGTCGTCTAAGTTCGTCGTTCGACCCGCGAACTTGCGAAGTGTCACCTGACCTTCTCGCGACTGACCACCATCGCTTTGCGCTAAGGCTGAGGCCGCACTCACCGCCAGATCGTACCGCTCTTCATTCCAGAACCGGTCTCCGAACCACGATTCACGTGCGCGAGGAGTGCGATGAAGATACTCTGCAAATCGTTCGGCGAACGCCGGCGATCCTAAGTGCTTGCGAAAACGGTGGACGCTCTTGAGCGCGCGCGGGAGATGTCGCCGGATGTCGTTTAGGTCGATTGGGCGGCCAGTTAGCCATAGGCGGACCGCAGATTCCGCCGCCGATACGTCGGAGTTGCGCAAATCGAGGAGTTGCTGGAGCTGGTCCGCTGGGTCGTCGTCGTAGAAGCGCTCCTGTCCCCGTCCACGACCACGCNNGTTCGAGCTGTCGTGGCGATATGGAGTAGCCCCAACTCCTCGCTTGCTCGATAAGGTCGCGGTCGCTCGTCAATACGACTCCCCGTGGTGCCTGCTTTGATGGCGGGGTTTACGGTAGTAACCTGGAAACATCCCGTCGGACGCAGACTAGGGAAGTGGAAAGGAGGGACTGCTGCTTGCGTAAGTACGTAACCTTAGCGCTCGCCGTTGGTGGCG
>PKZD01000035.1 GCA_003133745.1 Candidatus Tyrphobacter aquilonaris | reverse complement strand
GTAGCGCCAACGGGAATCGAACTCCTTGTCTATCGTCACGGACCGTCGCGGAACGCAACCAAGCGTCGCTCAAACCCGCATGAAATCGAGATCGTTGTCCCGGAACGTATCGGGGCGTCTGAACTCATAGAGGGAAGATAGGGGGAAGGTCATGCGCGCGGGACCTGCGTATGCGGATTCCCTTCGAGTTCGAAGCCTCAGAGTACACATGGCCCTTGGTGGCGCTATCACAGCGTGGGGCTCGATCACAAATATTCGGTTTTCCGGCCTTAAATCCCAATAATCGAAATTCGAAGCGCCTCATCGGCACGGCCTCAGTAAAGATGGAATCCACCTTGCTGGGCTCTACGCCCAGAGACTTGGACGATGCCGAGCCAATGAGTCGGGTCGTTGGCATGTAGCGCGTGTCGAGGCAGTAATAGATACAACGGAAATCTCCCGATTTAGACACAACTCGCGGGCTTTTGGATACACCCTGGAATGTCGGAACAAAGTCGCATTGCGGGTTCGATTCCCGCAATGCGCATCGATAACTCAATCGTCGAACATGGCCTCGATACCGCGAAGGAGATAGGTCCGTAGCTGTTCGAGGTCTCTAGGTCCAAACGTCGGGTCCGCCATTGGCACGCGCAGCCGCAGGGCAGGCGAACTCTCGAAAGCGCTGGTGACGACGAACTCGGTTCCTACCGCTTCGATTTGATAGGCTGGCCAGATCGTTCCGGGCTTTCTCGTCGCTCGCCGAAAGCCGACGCGAAGATTTTGAACGCCCCGCTTGAAATCGACCGCGCCGCCCGTTTCGGTATAATAGACCGAGTCGCCGACTTCTTTTACGATCTGTTGTGTGAACTTGCGTATCTGACTGGAAATCGCGTTATATTTCTGCTGAATCTCTCGATTTGCACGTTCGACCGGTTCCGCCGCTCTAGTTTTGATACGCTCCAGGAGTGCATCTGAAGTTTCCGCAAGAACGGACGGGCCTGACTCCAATCGCTTCAACGCGTCCATTAACGCTTCGGCACTCTGGAATCGGCTATCGATCTCGTATTGAAAGCCCCGCTCGAAAAATGATTTTATGTCGGAGCCGACGGCATCCGCGAAATCGATGCCCTTCCGTTGGTGGGGCATCGCGCCGGATTCATCCAACAGCACGGTCGGGTAACGTCCCGTCAGCAAAAAGAAGAATATCGCGACGACGCCGGTCAAGTCGGACCGCGGATCTCTCTTGAGTTCGCTCCCCGCCTGCAACTCCGGTAGAATGAGGAAGCGATTCCCTAGAGCCTGTTCAGGCATCGTCCGCAGCTCGTCCTCGGACAAATCATGATGCACCATCCCGAAATCGACGAGAACCGTCCGGCGTCCCGGCCCAAGAAGCACATTGTCCGGCTTGATGTCGCGATGGATGACGTCGTTTCCATGGCAGTACGCGATTATCTCCGCTAGGCGTCTAGTCGTTTCTAACGCCTCCGCGAACGGCATCTCGTCTCTCTCGCGCCGCTCTGAAAGCGTCTCACCATCGACGAATTCCGATACGAAGTACAAGGAATATGCGTGATCGGCGTATTTGCGGACATTCGTCTCGAGCAATTTCGGTATTCCGGGATGCTCGAGCGTCTCGAGAGCGGTCACCTCGCGATACATGCGTCGGCGACGCTCGTCAACAGCCTGATGATTCAAGATTTTGATGAAGACTTTCTCGCCGTTCGGCAAGACAGCAACTCGCGAGCTACCCTGTCCGCCCGACGGCCCCGGCTCCGAATTACCCCATCGATCCTTCCACGCTTTCGCATCTACGTGGATCTGACCGCTCGATGATCCGCTACTTTCCACAGCCACCCTCACACAGTTGATTGACCATGATAGATGTTCGCCGCTAGGCGCCCAAACTCGGTGGGCTTCAAGGAACCCATTACTACTCTGTGCGACAATCGGTTTATTGGCCCTCGCGACGGGCGCGCTGCCGTTGAACGGTGTCTTCCTCCTCGCCCGGCCGCTCAGCATGCGCCGCGTATTCGATCCTACAGTACCCTTTGCGATCCCTAAAGGATTCAGGATAGGAGCCAGTTCTGTCTAGTTACACGCTTGTAGAGTTGCTTCCGTTCCAGCGAGTCCATCCCGCAAGATTCGACGCGTGTGCGCTTGCGACTGCTCGTGCTGACGCTGTGAACACCTTGATCGCTCGCTCCTCGTTTCGCTTTATCGGCTCCCCACAAAACGACGATGGCCACCGGCCGAGAGTGAGCAACAAGATGGAACGGATTTTACTCAGCGCTAGCGCCGACAGCTACCTCAACCGATCTCGACGCGATTGCAAAGACGCTTGCGCTCTATCCGAAAACGCTTCTCGATTTCGTAGCCGCTGCCGGCGTCACGATTCACGCAGTTTGTGCTTCGGAACGGCATTGACATGGTTCTTGTACCCGTAGTAGCGCTGATGGCGCTTGCTGGTCCAGCGGGCATCAACGTCTTTTTGCGCCAGTTTGTGAGGATGCTCCAGCCAGGCTTCGGGTGTCTACCAAGCGTACCACAGCATCTACGGAAAACGGAAGCCCGCCGTGGACCGAGATCGCCCACCTGTCACGCCGCAGTCCGGGCGGCTACTTCTCGGCAAAGGGGGCATCGAAGTTAAAAATGTCAGAGCACATTCAGATTGAGATAGATGGGGAGCAAGTTTCCGCGCCTCAAGGAACCGCGACGGGAAAGGACCTCAAGGCACTTCTTGGTCGCGAAGGTCGGCTTCATCATCTGCGCGGTGAGGAGCGGATCATCATCGAGGACGACGTCGTGCTCGAACTCGAGGGCGGTGAGCGCTTCGTGACGGTTACGGAGATCGTCGAGGTCGACGAAGTCGACAACCGCCGCGTACACGAGATCACGTTCTACGTTGACGGCATTGCCGTAACGACCTGCGAACGCGAGTTAACCGCTGCGCGCATCAAAGACCTGGCGCACCGCCCTGCAGGCAACATCCTGTACAAGGTTGACGGCCGCGAGCGGGTCGAGATCGCCGACAATGAGGTCGTCCGGGTTCACGAAAACGAAAAGTTCATTACGCAGCCGCCAGTGGGACGCGCGAGCTAACGTGCCTAGCGAGGAACAACGAGCGCTCGAAGACTGTTTCGGGGCCGGGGTACGCGAGGAGAACGAAGGCAACTTGCGGCTCATCGTCCTTCCTTCGGTGACAACGCCACCTGGCTGCGCGCCGCGTGAACTAATGGCCATCTATGTCGCGTGCGAATTCCAGGGCTATCGATCGCGGCTCTTTCTTGAACAGCCGGTCAAATTGCGCAACGGCTTGCAGCCGGCTACCACGACGACAGTGCTGCTGAAACGAACGATGCACGCAGCTAGCATTCAAGACATCCCTGCGACGTTGCCGCCGCACCAGGCGATCGCGGCTCATCTTGCGCGCTACGCCGGCACTGAGTGGAAATGAAACTCGTAAGGCGACTCATTCGAGGGGCGCTTGATCTGCTATTTGGGCGACGGGAGGACATCTCACCGTGTTCACTGGTAGCGTTACGCTATGAATGCGATGATCAATGCAATGTAAAGATGGATGACGTGCAGGACATATTGCAGTGTTATAGAAAGTAAGAAGTATTGAGTCCGGGACGAGAGTGCAACTCTCGGTTACGGCGGAGTGGAGCCCGGTGCCACCGCCCTGTGATAGATCAACGAAGCCGCGAACGCGCGGTATCTTCAAATATCACGAGGGCGAACACAGATGATAGACCGCAGTGCTCCGACGAGCGTAGATCCGCAAGAAAATCCGAATAGCCGAGAAGCCAAGACGCGGCAAACGTTGCAGCGCCTCGATATTATGGCGAAGGCGCTCGCCGCAGCGGAGGTAGTGATCCCCGGGCGCGGCAGCGGCATTCGCAAAGTGCTTGAAGAGATGCGGCCGTCCATTCTCGATGCGAAAGCGCGGGGGCTCTCCAACGGTCGGATCGCCGATATTTTGCGCCGAAACGGTGCGATGTTCGAGCGCGATTCGATTCGGTTAGCGTTGGCGAAGTGGTACCCGAAGTCCGATACTGCACCGCCATCTCCGTCACGTCGTAGCACGTCTGAGTCTTCGGTCAAGCCGAAGGCGAAGCCCAGCGTGAATTCGCGTGTGGCGTCATCGCAGAATGTCTCGCCGCATCGTCGCACGCCGAGCCACGCAGGCTTTCGAGGTGATGCAGAATGATGCGACGTCTCGTTCTCGTTCCCTCGAACAAAGGCGGTATCGGGAAAACCACAGTTGCGAAGGTTATCGGCGAGCAGCATCGTCGGCAGAACACCGGCTGCGTCATCGTCGATGCGGACGCGGGTGTCGGAGGCCTCCTTCGGCACCTTGGCGACCGCGACGCCGAAGGTCAGGTCCTCCCGGTGCAGTCCATCGAGAGCGGCGTATTCGCCATAGATTGGCACCAGGACGTGCGCTCGCGCGATGCGATTGCCGACGTGCTCGCTCATCGTCGCGACGTGCTGATCGATCTGCCGGGCGGAAGCCTCGGCACCATGAAGGCGCTGGCCGATGAAACCGATCTGTTCGAGATCGTACGGCGCGCCGGCTTCGACCCGACGATCGTCTGTTGCATAACGCCGTATCGTGAGACGTGGAACGATGTACGCGACGTGCACGCCTGGTTGCCCGATGCGAATATTCTTGCTGTCGTAAATGAAGGCTTCGGTGACTACGAGGACTTCGCCGATTGGCGCTCTTCAAAAACCCGCGCTGCTCTCCTCGCAGGGCGCGGCCGCGAGATCGTCTTTCCGCGTCTCGAACCACGCATCGCAGCCCGCATCGCTTGGCACCGCTTACGATTCTTCGACGCACCGATGTCCGAGCGTCTTGGTGTGCTCGATCGCGGCCGTGTCCATCAATGGCTCCGCCGTGCAACGGCGGCCATCCATGAGGTCGGAGATTGTCTCGGCCTCGCACCCATGAAAGTAGAGGTACCACAATGAGTCTAGCATATGACCTGGTTCGTGATGCCGTGCGCGGCACCACGCTCGAATCACAACTCGACACCATTGCCATGCGGCTCCACCTGACGTCCGATTCGCCAGATTGGATTATCGGCGCGGTTGCCGCGATCGCGGTCCAGTCAACGCGCGAAGCGACCGACGCGCTCGAAGCGCGCATCGCCAGCGCGATCGCCGCCGCGATTCATCAAGAACTCAATGCCCAGTGGCGTGGTGATCTCGGTTCCGCGATCGCTGGAGCTGTCGTCGCCTCGGCCAGCACGAAGATCGCCGAACCGACGGAAAAGGCTGTCACCGCAATCGCGACGAGTGCGAAACAGTTTATCGCCGACGCCGATGGCAAACTCAAAAAGTGGAAAACACTGGACCAGCCTGTTATCGTTTCGGCTATTCTTGCCGCCGTTCTTGTTGCGCTCTCATTCGTTACGGCGTTGCACTGGGGCGACCACAACGCGAACGCCGCGGGCTACACCGCCGGCGAACAATACGCTGTTGCGGCAGAACGGCAGTGCGTCCGCGCCACTGGTCATCTTTGCGGCTGGAAAGGACGCTCGAAATGAACACCGATATCAAGACGCTCATCTTCACGATCCTGGCGGCCACGGTGGTTGCGGTTGCATTCGTTTAGGTATCGAAGTCGGCTCGCACAGCTTCTCCGCTGCAACGACACAGGGAGAGGGCGCGCCACCGATGTGCGCGCGCTGTTAGATGCGCTGGAGCAGTTCGGCTGACGCTTCGGCCGACGCACGCCACGAGCACATCGGCGTATATCCACTCTATCACCGCTTGCCGCAACGCCACGCAACCCTTTGAAACCGCGCCCGTATGCGAGCAAGGCGTGGAGCACGCCGCGTCCGGAAGGCCTCGCACCTAATCCAATCGCGTGCGCCTCATGCGGCGAACCCGTCCTAAAGCGCAGGCGCCGCTATTGCGAGGCGTGCCTGCCGCAAGCGCGCCGGGAGCGCGGGCTCCGTGCGATCGAAGCAGCTCGCCAGGCCCTCGCAGCGCAAGCCGCCGCGGGCAAAGACCCTCGCGCGACCTCGCGCGCCTCGCACCAGCGTGGCGAGGCCAACGCCGAGCAGCATCGGCGAAACCGCGAGTGGCAACGCGAGCACGGCCAAAGTGCCAAGCGCGATCGGGCATGGTTCCTGCGCGAGATCACGCCGAAGCTCGAAGCGTTCTCGCTCTCGGAGATCGCGGAGGTGAAGCTGGCCCGCTTTCGTGGACAGTTGTTGATTGGACATCAGGCGGCTTGGCTCCGCCGCTCATACTCAGCGGGTGAGAGCATGCCGAGGGCGGTGTGCCGACGATGCGGGTTGTACCAGCCGTCGATGAACTCGAAGACCGCGAGCGCCGCCTCGTGCTGGTTCTTGAAGCGGTGCTTAACGAGCAGCTCGCACTCGAGGATCGCGTTGAAGCTTTCGCACATCGCGTTATCGTAACAATCGCCGACCGACCCCATCGAAGGTCGGACGTTCGCCTCTTTGCAGCGATTGCCGAACGCGATCGACGTGTACTGACAGCCCTGATCTGAATGATGAATGACGTTCTTGGGCGTACGCTGGTGGATCGCCATGTCCAGCGCGTCGAGCACCAGCTCCGTTCGCAGGTGGTTGGCCATCGCCCAGCCGACGACGCGCCGGCTGAACACGTCGAGCACGATGGCGACGAAGAGAAACCCGGTCAGCGTTGGCACGTATGTGATATCCGCGACCCACAGCGTGTCGGGTGCATCGGCGGTGAACTTGCGTTCGACGAGATCGGGTGCAGGACGCGCATCGCGATCGCGCGTGGTCGTCGTGAACCCTTTGCGCCGGCTCGCGCCTTGGAGAGTGCGCTGACGCATGAGGCGTGCGACGCGCTTGTCGCTCACCCGAATGCCGGCATCACGCAGGTCGGCTTGGAGCCGTGGCCGGCCGTACGTGCAGCGCGAACGCTCGAAGCACACTTCTGCGGCATCGCCAATGGCGCGGTCTGCTTGCGCACGCTGAGATGGCGACCGCTTGAGCCATGCGTAATAGCCGCTGGTCGAGACCTCCAGCACGCGGCATTGCGTAGCGATGTGCCAGATCGCCTGATGCGCCTTCACGAATTCGAAGACCGGGGTGGAATCGAATCGGTCTCGCGAGCGAACCAGGCTGCGGCTTTTCCCAGGATTTCGCGCCCGATCTTCAGCTGCCGGTTTTCCTTACGGAGCTTCGCGAGCTCGTCGCGTTCGGCCGTCGTGAGTCCGTCAGTGCGCCGTCCGCCATCGAGATCCGATTGCTTGAGCCAGTTGCGCACCGTCTGCGGTGCAAGCGCGAACTGGGCTGCAAGTTCCTCGGGATTCTTGCCGGCGCGGGCCAGCTCGATCACGTTCTGGCGAAACGCCAGCGGGTAAGATCGGGGATGCTTTTTTGCCATTGGATGGACCCTTCTCGGCTAAGCCGAAAGTGTCCACCAAACCGGGCCAGCTTCAGTCGGGGAAGTACTCGCGCCTGGGCCAACCGCGAAGATACGCGAATCATGGGCTACACTGTGGGCCCTGTGTCGCGAGAGAACGCCGGACATACTTTTGGCAGCCGTCACGAACCAGCATACCGATCAGAATCCGAACTATCGCGGCCTCGAATTACCGGCGGGTGATGACGGCTTGCATGTTCCCGTGCGCGAACGGATGGCGCGACACTACGTAGAGCGAATAACCGAAAGCCGGGATCCATGGACATCGGCGAGCGACGACAGTTGGGAAACGGCGCCCGCGCAATACACGGAATTCGTTGAGAGGGACCTCGTTGCAGCCGTAACTATGAGCGACGAGCTCGAGCGCGACTTTCGTCAGGCGTGGCTCAGATGGTGGGGCGCGGAACGGACCGAGCATTTGGCGCGCCCTATTCAAACGTTGATCGAAGGTCTACGTATAGGCATTTCGCAGCACCTCTACGACGGAGCATACACGGAACTCATGAATTGGTTCAGACTCATGGACATTCCGGGCGCCTGGGAGTCCCGTGGTGAGTACGTGCGGTGGATGGGGGAATGAGGCGCACAAAGGGTAGCGGCTCGATTCGCAAGCGCGGTGGTCGGTATTACGCAATCGCCAACGCTCACGACCCGGAGACAGGTCGCCGGACGCAACGCTGGAGCAACGGGTGCGGCACAAAGCTCGCAGCACAGGTCGAACTGGGGAAACTGCTCGCGGAGGGCGACGAGTATCACCCCGTACGCGGGCTCACGATCAAACGACTCGTCGATGACTACGTGCATTTTTGCGAAGACGCAGGCCGTGCCGCAACAACAATAGAGGGGTATCGCGTTCTCGCCTCTCGTTTGGACGCGATTGGCGCCGCGCCGGTCGCAAGAGTGAACGCCCGGCAATTCGACGCCTTTTATGCGCGCTTGGCGAAACGCGGCCTGTCTGCAACGACGATCGCTCACACGCATGGCCTGCTCGTATCGGCGTTTCGCTGGGGAATCCGCAAGGGTAACGTCAATCGTAATCCGCTTGAGCGCACGGATCCCCCTCGACGGAAGCGCTCCCAGGCTACTTCCTTACAACTGAATGAGGTGGACGCGCTGCTCTCCGCCGTTCACAATCATCGCTTAGAGGCGCCGCTGACCTTTCTGCTCGGGACGGGCATGCGTCGAGGTGAAGTTGCCGGCCTACGATGGTCGTCCGTTGACATGCAGCGCGGCGTCGTCATCGTGCGCGAGTCACGATCGTATGCGAAAGGGAGACTATTTCAAAAGGCCACCAAAACCGACAGCGTTCGAGAAGTGCCACTCGGTGACTTGGCGTCCTCTGCAATCCGCCTTGCGCGCAAGCAGCATGCCCGCTACAAACGGCGCGCCAAGGCATTATTTGAAGAGACAGCGTTCGTATTCACGGATGAGGTCGGCCACCCTCTGCATCCAAATGCCTTGACGGATGCGTTTCGTCGGCTGCTATCAACGGCGGGGATACCGCACAAGCGTCTTCACGATTTGCGTCACACCGCAGGCACGCTTATGCTAACCTCGGGCAGCGATCTCAATACAGTGCAACAGATCCTCGGGCACAGCGCGGCGAGCACAACGCTCAATATCTACGGTCACGTGTTGAAAGGGCGCAAAGAGGAGGCAATCCGTTCCATCGACACCGCAATCACTGGTCGCAAAACGCCTCGAAACGTGGCGAAACGCCTGGCTTCATAGAGGGAAGATAGGGGAAGAGCAAGCCTATGCTCATCAAAATCCCGTAGTCGTGGGATTATATTCGTAGCGCAACGGGAATCGAGCTCGCGAATCGGGGTCCCGGCCGCTCCCGTCGAATACCGGGTAGTCCTTCCTGTACGGGTTTTCGCATTTTCGAGTCCCGGCTAGTTTTGCAGAATCCGTTAGACGGCCGTTAGAGAAGCAGCCGCTATCTTATCCGCCTCATCGTATGGCATCTGCTAGGTCGACTTCACGGTAACGTCGGCATCGCGTAATGCTTTTTACTGCACGCAGCCTTCGGATCATGCTCGATCAAAAGCGTCCGCCAACTGATCCATATAGAGCGCGTCGACTTTATAGCTCGCCGCGATCGCCTTGAGCACGGTTGCAGTCCTCGGAAAGCCGCTCCGGAAGCGTTTCTCTAACGCTTCGTAGTGACTCTTGAGGTCGCGCTCAAGCTCCCCGCCGTCGAGTGGACCGCGAGTCGTCACTCCCCGCCGATTGCGCGCCCCCATCTGAAAGCCGATTTCGAGCTGTTTGCTGCGCGCGCGTTCGAGAACTTCGCGAACCGCTTTCGGCGGCCAGTCGCCATTCGGCTCGGGCTGTGCCGCCGAGAGAATCACGCCGACCTGCTGATCGATGATGTCGACGCGCTTTGCAGCAATCGCGAGTTCGCGCACGTTCTTCACCCATTCGCTCAAGACATCGGCGTCGATCGTACCGTCCGAACCTGATCCGGGCACGACCGCCCACTTGTTCAGGAGCGTGTAGCTCTGCTCCGCAACGGCCATCCTTTGCGGAGTATCTTCTTTGTCACCGGCGGTATCGTCGTCGCCGTCGGCGCGATATACCGATGAGACGACGTCGACGAAGAACCGCGGATCGCGCGCTAGGCCGGCTTCTAGCAGCGCCGAGTCGCGACCGGCTGCTTGGAAGAGGCCGAAATACATCCACTCGAGTCGGATCAGCGCGTCGCGATCAACACTCTCGTCGGCAATGAGCCGATCGAGAATCATCCCACAGTAATGCGAGAGCATCGAATCGACCTGGCTGCGCTCCGCGCGCAGTTGCACGCCCGCTTCTGTGAGCGATCGCAGGAGCAACTCCGACGGGAACGCTGCCGGCCCAGTTTGCCCGATGAGTTCCGCAGCTTCGATCGATCGGCCAACGCGTAATTTCGCCTCGACCGCAAGAGCAAGAGCCGGTGGAACGCTGTGGATAAACCACATCCATGGCGTGGTATCCCAATAGACACGCTCGACATCAGCACCGGTCTTGCGGACAAGTTCGAAGGTGTTGCTGTCTTGCGGCATTCCTTGCAGAATGGCGACCAGCGCTGGAGTGGACCAGCCAGCCGCGGCCCCGGCGCGAACGACCGCATGCGCCCAACCGGCGCCGTACTTCGGAAAGCCCGCATAGACGATACCTCGCGCAAATTCGCGAAAACGCTTTTCCGACGATTGCGCACCACATCCGATCAGCGTGTCACGCAACTTTTCGTCCATGTCGACGCCGACGAGTGCGATGCCAAGTTGAATCGGATTCTCGACGGCGATCGCCATCGAAAATATCTCATCGACGTCATCGCGAGCGAGGAGTTCACGCGCGACGCGATGACGATGAGCGTCGCTATGCGCTTCGATGATCCCGAGATTGTGTCCGGGCACGGGATCCGGCGGCGTAGGCTGGTTTGCAAACGCCCAACGCTCCCGATCGACAATGTTTGCCGGGGTCAATAAATCGAAGGCCTCTTGCAGTGGTCCTAATACCGACTCCGGCATCGACCAAACAGCGGTCGTTCCAAACTCGCGATGTCGATGCAGCACTTTGCGCACAACATCACGCGCAGCAAGACGATCGTCATCTCGGTCGAGCGTGTGCGCGAGCGCTAAGACGTGCTCGGTCGCTCGGCGTTGGGCCCCCTCATCAAGGCCCGTGAGATTCTCCAGGAGCTCGTTCCAGCGCGAAACGACGCGACCGGCGTCGTCAAGCAGCCAATCGAAAATGACGCTTTCATCTTTGATTCGCGTGGCTGGCGCAGCGGTTGACACATCGTCCGTTGGTAAACGGCGCCATACCGGTTTCGACGAGAACGATGACGCATCGCCCCCGTACTTCGGTAAGAGCGACACCATCAGATGCCACGCGACGTCTGCATAACGGTCTCGAAGACGTCTGAGAGCCGCGAGCCGAGCAGAGGCCGAAGCGAGTGTCTGTGGATGCCATAGCAGGAAGGTCTGGCGAAGCGTGCCCGCGGGCCGGTTGCCGTGTCGGTTTTCCTTCGTGTCTTTGTCGGCAAGCGCGGCGAGCGCCATAGTTGCGTCCGCGAAGTACTCCGGAAACCACGCAAGCCGTTCAAGCGCAGTCGTCAGGTCCGAAACGTAGTCGCGGGCAAAGAAACCCTCACCGTCGGACTGCAGCAGAACGGTAATCGGCGCATCGTCACGCTTGACGGACGCCTCGACGGCCCCTAGAAATTCTTCGGGCGCCGCCTCTGCAAGGAGGGGCAGAACGTCGCGTAGCGACCACCAGCGCGCCGCATCTGCGTCATCGAGTAGTTCGCGAACGAATCCACGGATGCGCTCTTCGAGGAGCGGCACATTGGTTTTTGCGCGCTCGGGAAACGCTGCCATTACGTTGAGGGTCTCAAGAAGGCCCCGGCGCAGTTCTTTCGTCGCGGTCTGCGGGCGATTGCCAAAAGCGATGAGCCGTGCGCGATCCGCTTCGTGAAAACGCGGATCGACTTTTGAGAGGACGCTGCGCGCAGTATCCATATAGGCCACGACGTCCGCGTCGTTCAGACGCGGCGCAATGACCGACCACAAATCCTGAACGGATACAACTTTGACCTTGGTGATCGAACGGCGCAGCGGCGCGCCTATGCCCGCTATCAACGACGCAAGCTGGCCGCTGACGTCGTCGAACGGTCGCTGTGCGAGAGCAGCGATGATCGCCTGATCCGCCGGCGCGCTCTCGTCCCACGCACCCGCGAAAAACGCGGCGTTCACGGTGTTGCGCGACACCGTCGTCATCCAGACTGGCGACGTCGCCGTCTCGGAGAGAATGCGTCGGAGCGTCGCGATGCTGCCGCCCGCGCGACTGGCGAGCGCACGCGCATCATCCGGTTTTTGCCCTATGCTTTCCAGTGCGTCGGCGAGATCCACGCACCGAACATCGCCGAGGGAGACACCGTTTCGCAGCTGCGTCTCGGGGCCGTGGACGGCGTAGACGTGATGGCCCGCCTGGGCGATGCTTTCGGCAAACCCCGAACTTGCGCCGCTCATCACGATGATCTGTGGCTTCATCGCGACGGCTATTTCGCGCACCGCGCTATCTGACTCGGCCACGAGCGCATGCGTCCGGTACGTCTCGCGATACGCTTCGGGCAGCTGCCGGATCGCCGCAAATAAAAATGCGATCGCTTCTTCCATCTCAGCGGCCTGCACATGCAGCACGGACTGCGGCGCCTTGAGCCACGCGAGAACATCCATCGCCTCACGATCTCGGCCTGCCAAAACCACGCGCTCTGTTAGCGGGGGCGTCGTAGCGAGCGCCCAACGGCGCCACGCCTCGTCGAGAGACGCTACACCGGAAACGGATCGCTTACCGAGGCGAACCGCAAGCCAATGGGCTACCTGCACGTGCATCGCCAGCCACTGCACGAGATCGTGCACGTCGAGCGCGCGCACGTCTTTGAATATCCCGGATTTGCGGTGCTCTGCGGCCCACGTCTCTTTGTTCTTCCAAGCGCGCATCGCGACGACCACGTACGTCGTCGCCGCGCGCGTCGCGCCGTCGCCTTGGGCCGCGCGCTTCGTATAGTCGCTATCCGCCTTCGTCTGCGGGTTCTTTTCCACCGAGAGCTCCCATTGCGATGACCCCGCGGGCACGTAATCGGCGAAACGCGGCGATTCGCACGTCCCGTCCCAGCCCGGATCCCGCACCCCTTCGTCGGCCGGAAAGCGCAAAACGGCGTCGATTCCCGCCGACGCGCGTATCAGCATCGAGACCAGCGTCGGGAGCCCGGATTGGCTATCGAGGCGTTCAGCCCAGCCGATTAAATCGGCCGACGTGATCAGCGGGATAGGTCGCCCGCCGTCGAGCTGCGTAAAGTCACGGCTCCCACTGGCGAGCACCGCGCGACCGCCCTCATACAGGACGCCGCCGTCTTTCAACGCGGTTTCGAGCGCCTCGACACTGTTCGCGATTGGCGTACGCGCGCCGCGCTCGAAGTCCGCGATCGTTGAGACGGCCGTTTGTGCGCGCTCGGCAAGATCGCGCTGTGTCCAAGCGAGCAAGGCGCGCCCGGCGCGGCAAAGCTCCGGAGTGAGAGCCACAGAGTCATATTACTTGTATGACATCAGATCGTCAAGGTGAGCGATATCTTCGCTGAAAGTGCTACGTCCGGCGCCGGTGATCGTCGTATCGCTGAAAAGCTGACCGACCGCTCGAAGGATACCTCCGTACGGACCTTAAGTTGCGACGGCGGTTCAGCCGTCTTTGCGGCAGGCGGCCAACGTCTTGGCGATCCCCCAAGCGGCACTCCGTCTCGTCGAGTAACGCCCCACTTCCCCAGGAAGCTAGTTGACTAAAATGGCCAGGTTGAAGAATCCTTCAACTTATGCTATTCTTTCAACCGATGTGGGATTCGACCGTTGCACTATCGGCCGCCAAGCGAGCCCTAGAGAGCTACACTCGGCGACCGGTCCGCCAACTTACGCCCCGTGGCGCCGATGCCGTTTTCCAGGTCGGCGGCCAGCGCTTTATCGTCGAAGTGAAGTCGAGCGCTCGGAGCGCCAGTGTCGCCCGCGCGGTCGCGCAGTTACAAGAAGCACGCAAACGGGTTCCCGATGCGGCGCCCCTTTTAGTGATTCCCTTCATGGGCGAAACTGGTGCGGAAATTTGCCAACGAGAAGGGGTGAACTGGATTGATTTGCGCGGGAACGCAACCATCGATACCGCTGCTTTTCGGATTTATGTTCGCGGTAAAGACGATGTCGTCGTCGAACCCGAGTCTCCGTCTTCCTCCGCGGTCAATCCGTTTGGCCCAATGGCTTCCCGCGTGGTTCACGCGATGCTCTTAGATCCGCGCCATCCGAGGAAGCGGACGCAAATCGAAGCGGTGACCGGTTTAGATAAGGGCTACGTAAGTAAGATCGTCGCTGCTCTACTCGTCGGTGGATACATCGAGGAAGTCAAGGCTGGGCGCGCGCGCGAGTTACTAGTGAGCGAGCCGCTGGTGCTACTCGATGCCTGGCGCGAGCGTTACAAACGGCCCACGATTAAGGCGTATGGATTAGTCGCTGCACGCACCGGCGCTCAGACGCTGCAAAGGGTCGAGAACGTACTCGCGAAGGCATCACACGATCGCGCCTTTACCGGCCTAGCTGCAGCCGCCCGCTACAGTGGCTTTGGCGCGTTTCGGCGCGTCGAGGTCTACGTGGAGGGCCTACTTTCGGACGACGTTTCCTCGGAATTGAGCGTTGGCCCAGAACAGCGCGGAAGGAACGTGGTACTATACGGAAACCTCCCCAGCGCGCGCATTGGCCGCCAGGCCAAAGATGGTTTGCCGCTCGCAAGTCCCATTCTGACGTACCTGGATGTGACGGACAGCGGTGAGCGTTCGGAGGAGGCGGCCGACGAAATGCGTCGTTACGTGGTGCAGCAGTGGAAATAACGAGCCGCAACATCAACGAGTATACGTCCGATGGATTGCTCTTAGTTAAACGTACGTGTTTGACGATCGCGCAAACGCTCGGCGATGCAATGGAAAAGGACGCCGTTATCGTTGGCGGTTTGGTGCCAGTACTACTCTATCAGCACGTTACACCGGTTTGGGAGTACGGTGAGCACGCCGGGACGGCCGACATTGATCTCGCACTCGATCTGGTGATTCTCGACCGCGAGCGCTACGAAAGCGTCGCCGATCGCCTGCAGCATAGTGGGTTTCGCCCCGACGTGAACGACAAGGGCAATCTGGTTCGTCAGCGGTGGCGATCTGAGCAGGGCGGCTTGGTTGATTTTGTGATGCCGCCCGTTCCACCGGATACGGAGGGCGGTCGTCAGCAGCCGCTGACCGCTGAACTTGCCGCGATGACGATGGTCGGCCTGGAGCTCGCGTTGCAGCATCGTGTGCAGGTCACACTTGTCGGGCGTGACCTTGACGACCGTAACGTCGAGCGTACAGTTCCGGTGTGTTCTCCAGAAGTCTTCATGGTGCTTAAAGGCTTGGCATTAGCCGGGCGCATGAAACCCAAGGACGCCTATGATATGCATTACGTCCTGTTGCATGACTCGAAGGGCGCTAGTGGTCTCGGAGACGCCCTGCGCGCGCTCGGCCCCAACGAGGCTATCACGCGCGCGTTGGGTTTTCTGGAACGCGATTACCGCGAAGTCGACGGCCGCGGCCCTCGCGACGTGTGCGCATTCCTCAACGAACCGAAAAACGATGAACTGGCAGGTCAGGCGCTTGCGTACATGCGCGAGTTCTTGAAAGAAGCGCATAGGTAAGCTGCCGGCTTACGATGGTTGTCTGTTGATATGCGGCGTGTCGTCGTCATCGTGCGCGAATCACGGGCATACGCGAAAAGGAAGCAGTATCAAAAAGCGACCAAGACGGACAGCGTTCGAGCGGTGCCACCCGGTGACTTGGCGTCCTCGGAAATACGTCTCGCTCGCAAGCAGCATACCCATTGCGAGCGGCGTGCCGGTGCGCGGTTCGAAGAGACGGCGTTCGTGTTCACGGATGAGATCGGTCTCCCCCTGCATCCAAACTCGCTCACGGATGCGTTTCGCCGGTTGCTATCAAAGGCAGGATTGCCGCACAAGCGCCTCCACGACTTGCGTCACACTGCGGGCACGCTTATGCTGACCTCGGGCAGCGATCTCAATACGGTGCAACAAATTCTCGGTCATAGCGCAGCGAGCACGACGCTCAATATCTACGGTCACGTTTTGAAAGGGCGCAAAGAAGAGGCGATTCGTTCAATCGACGCGGCGCTCAAGCATCGCAAAACGTCTCAAAACGTGACGAAACGTCCAGATTCATAGAGGGAACATAGGGGGAAGAGCAGTCTATTCTCGTCAAAAATCCCCGTGGCTACGGGATTTCAATGGTAGCGCCAACGGGAATCGA
>PKZD01000024.1 GCA_003133745.1 Candidatus Tyrphobacter aquilonaris | reverse complement strand
GAGCGCGGAGGTTCCGGCGGACTGGGAGCGGCGCTTGCGTGACGCGATCCCGTCCTTCATCGGCCGCATCGAGCAGATACCGCCGATGTTCTCCGCGGTGCACCACGAAGGGCGGCGTCTCTACGAACTCGCGCGCGAGGGGAAGAGCGTGGAGCGGCGACCGCGCACCGTGACCGTCTACGCGATGACGGTGATGGGCGTCGAGGAATCGGCGGCGCGTCTGCGCGTCGCGTGCGGCGAGGGAACGTACGTGCGCACGCTCTTCGCGGACTTGGGAACGGCGATGGGCATTCCGGCGCACATGGGCGCGCTCGTGCGCGAAGCGTCGGGTCCGTTCGTGCTCTCCGAGGCGCGGATGATCGAGGAGATCGCGGGCGATCCCAGCGCGGCGCTTATCGCGCCCGAGCACATCATCCCGTTTCCCACGATCGTGCTCGATCTTCGCAGCTCCTCCGATTTTCGCGCGGGGCGCATCGTGCCGCTGCCGGAGGGCGCGCCCGCGAAGCACGTCTTCGTGCGCGACGAAACCCGAGTGCTCGTCGGCGTCGGGGAGACGCATGGAGCGCTGCTCGCGCCGCGAAAGGTCTTCACGTGAAGATCCGGCACGACCTCACGCGTGAACTCGACCGGCCGCTCGTGCTCGCGATCGGATTCTTCGACGGGATGCATCTCGGCCATCGCGAGATCGTACGCTCGACGCTGCGCATGCGCAAGCCCGGCCGGCGCGCCGGCGTGCTGACCTTTGCAAATCATCCCGCAAGTTTCTTGCGCCCGGGAACGCAGCCGGCGCTGCTCGCGACGCCGCAGGAGCGGCTCGATCGGCTTGCCGAGGTCGGTTTCGAGGAATGCTTCTTCGTGCCGTTCGACGAGCGGATTGCGGCGATGAACCCGCGCGAGTTTCTCGACGCGCTCGTCACGGGGCTCGGCGTGTGCGGCATCGCAATCGGCGAGACATTTCGCTTCGGGCACAAGCGAATGGGCGACGTGGATTTGATGCGCAGCTTTCTCGCGCCGCGCAACGTCGAGATCGTCGCGGTGCCGAGCGTGACGTTCGACGGCGAACGCGTCTCCTCGACCAGGATTCGCGCGCTCGTCTCCGCGGGTGACATCGAGCGTGCCGATGCGCTGCTCGGATGCGCGTACGAGTTGCGCGGCACGGTCGAAATCGGCGCGGGACGCGGGCACGGCCTCGGCTTTCCAACGGCGAACATTCGTCCGCCGGAGAAACTCTTGCCGAAGGACGGCGTCTACGCGGCGGTTGCGCGCTACGACGGGCGCGACTATGCCGCGCTGCTTTCGGTGGGGACGAATCCGCAGTTCGGCGAAGGCGAGCAAACGGTGGAGGTGTGGATGCGCGATTTTCGCGGCACGATCTACGGGCGTGAGCTCTTCGTGCGCGATCTGCGCTTCGTGCGCGCGCAACACGCTTTTGCGTCGGTCGACGACTTGGTGGCGCAGATGCGGCGCGATCTCGAGGCCGTCGCCTATCCGAGTTTCGCATGAAGCAGTTGCGCTCGCTCGCGGCCGCTTTGGCGGCGATGGCGGCGCTCGCCGCGCTCGCGGCGTGCAGCGCGTCGTCGTCGAATGTCGGCATTGCGGTCGGGAACACGGCTCCCGCGTGGAGTGATCCGCTCTCCACCGGTGGAGAGTTCACATTTGCATCGCTGCGCGGCTCGCCCGTCTACTTGAACTTTTTCGCGACATGGTGTCCGCCGTGCAACGAGGAAGCGCCGTGGATCGAAACGCTGCAGCATCGGTACGGGCCTCGTGGTTTGCGCATCGTGGGAATCGACATGCAGGAGAACGCACTGCTCGCGCAACGTTTTCGCGCGAAATACCGGCTGACGTATCCGGTCGTCGTTGATTCCGGGACCCTGCAAGACCTCTACAACATCAACGGCCTTCCCGTGCACGTCTTCATCGCCAGAGATGGAACCATCCGACGCCTCGTGGTGGGCGAGATGGCGAAGTCCGAAATCGAATCCGCGGTGAAGTCGTTGCTCTAGGCATCGAGTCGGTAGAAACCCGAAGGCACCAGGTCCGACTAGCAAGAAGTCGTTGACGGCGGGCAAGGGACTTTATGGAGGTGCCCCCGTGAAATTAAGACGATCGCCTACGTTTCTTCCCAGCGTCTTTGCCTTGGCATTGGGTGCTGCGTCCTGTTCGGGCACTTCATCGCAAAGCCCCAATGGCGGCACGGCCCAAACGGCGCAATCTCACGTACCTGGCGCTGCTAGCGCGTCGCTCGACGTCACGCAGATTACCGGCGACGGCCGGGATGTGACGCTGCGTGATCTTGGTGGTAACGTGCTGCAACGGGGCGTCAGGCTTCAAGAGGTGCTTCCCGACGACGTGCAAGTCGTGGTTCCGGCGCACGACTCGATTTCCGTCACGTACACAAAATCGGGCAGCAGGTCCACGATAACCCTGAACCCCGGATCGACGGACACGTTCCACTACACAGGAATGCTTGAGAGCGTCGCAGTCGGTGCCGGAAAGACGACTGCGGATGATCCGCTCGACTTCTATCGCGTCTCCGGACACGGAGTTGTCGCAGCGGCGCATGGCACGATGTATTCGTTCGAAGCGGACCCGACGACTGTCGCGATCGTCGTGACGGGCGGCAGCATCCAGGCGAGGAGGGTCGGTTCGAGGACGGCAGGATCGGCCGGGCAGTCGGGGCAGGAAACGGGAACGCTGGGATTCACCGAGCGCGTCGATGCTGTTGCTGCGGGGAAAACGGTCTCGTACGGGTTAAGCGACCGACCGTCGGATAGCGCGCAGGTGCAGGCCGATCAGGCCGCCGCTGGTACGGGAAACGCAGACGCTGAGTTCAATCTCGGCGCGAGCTACTACTTCGGCCACGGCGTCAGCGAAGACGACGCGTCTGCGCTGCATTGGTTCCAGCTCGCGGCAGCGCAGCACCAAGCAGACGCCGAGGCCTACCTCGGGGCCATGTACGACACCGGAGACATCGTGTCGCAGGACTACACGCAGGCTCTACGCTGGTATCGGCTCGCCGTCGCGCAGAGCGAAAGCGCCGCCGAAAACAACCTCGGCGCCATGTACCAATTCGGCCGCGGTGTAACGAAGAATTATGAAACAGCAATGTATTGGTATCGACTTGCTGCTGCACAGGGTGACGCGTGCGGTGAACTCAACATCGGTGCCATGTACGACCTTGGCATCGGCGAGTCGGCGGACTACGCGCAAGCGCGGCACTGGTACCAGCTAGCCGCGGCACAAGGGAACACAACAGCCGAGAGCAACATCGGCGTGATGTACTTGCAAGGCCAGGGCGTCTCGCGAAGCTACGCGACTGCGCTGCACTGGTTCGGGCTTGCTGCCGCCGTAGGCGACGCCATTGCCGAGAACAACATCGGCTCGATGTACGAGCACGGCGAGGGCATGCCGCACAACTACGCAAAGGCGTTGCGCTGGTACGAGCTCTCCGCCGCGCAAAGTGATGACGTAGCCCAAACCAACGTCGGAGCGCTATATTATAATGGCAGGGGCGTTCCACGGAGCTACGCTTTAGCATTGCAGTGGCTCCGCCGTGCCGCCGCGCAAGAAAGTTCCGCGGCAAGCTACGATATCGGTGACATGTACTTTTTTGGTCAGGGTGTGCCGAAGGACTACGCGCAGGCGCTGCACTGGTTCCAGCTGGCGGTTGCACAAGATCACACCACCTCGTCGGTGGCAGTGTTCAGCGTTGGCAGCGTATCGAGTATGGCCGAGTACAACATCGGCGACATATACTATTTTGGCGGTCCGGGCGTGCCACGCGACTACGCGAAGGCGCTCGGCTGGCTCCAACGCGCTGCGGCGCGAGGCATGCCCTTAGCCGACTACAACATCGCCGTCATGTACGAAAATGGTCAAGGCGTGCGAAAAGACTACGCGAGAGCGCTGCACTGGTATCAGCTCGCCGCGGCGCGTGGTTACTCAGGGGCCGCCGTCAAGGTGCAACAACTGCAACAGCTTCTCAACAAAGGGAGTACTTGACGTGGTCAAACGTCTCGTCGCACGCCAACCGCTGAGCGGCTGGTAACAATCTCGCACGCAAGACCAGGGCGATGAGCCGGTTCCGCGCCTTTCTTGCCGCCTCGCCTTGGGTTGTCCAGACGGCAATCCTCATCGGCATCTATGTCGCTGTGATGGCGATCGCGACGCTATGGATGCCCTGGCACGCTTGGGATATGAATCTATTCGCTTCCATGAGCGCGTCGCAGACTGCAACACTCGATCCCCGGATTGTGGTCGTGGACGTGCAGTCGTACAGCGAGACTGAAAACACGTCCCCGCAGCGTAGCACCGTGGCGGCGTTTCTCAGTAAGCTCGCGTCCAAGCCACCCGCGCAGCATCCAACTGCCGTGATCCTCGATTTCAACTTCGGTCCGTGCGACCTGTGCGCAAGAGCGACCGCTGTCCTCGAGAGCTCGCTTCTGGCCGCAAGGGCAGCCAACATCAACGTGTACGCGGTCGAGGCGCTACCCGTGGATCAGAATGACGTACCCGGTTCTCTGGAGACCCACGATCCGGACATCTACGAGGGGTACCGTTACCTCGCCGGCTTTGGCCACACCACCTTTGTCGTCGCCGATTCGGGGGTGTTGATCTCACGCGATTGCTACGCAGCTGTCTCGTATCGCGCACCCAACAGCGATACTGCGGTTACGCAACCGCTGGAGTCCATAATCACTCTAGTGTCGACAGGTTTCGACGGGAGCAACGCTCGGCAAGCGACTTTGCCCTGCAACACGCAGCAGGGAGCGGTGTATGTAGGGCCCTCGCTGACGCGATCGCCCTATTCCACTCTGCCCCGAGACCAGTTCTACCCGGTCACGCTGGCACACTCGTTCCCCGACGTTGCAAGTCTTAAGGGCGACTACGTTATCGTCGGATCCGTTGAGCACGATCAACCGATATACGAGTCAAACATTCCCGATACACAAGCAGCATGGCAGCGATTGCATGGGGATGGGTCCGTCGATATCGGCGGCCCGGAACTCGTCGCGTGGGCGCTGAGCGATGACCTCGATGCGTCGGCCATGCGGGGAACTCAGGCGGTGAACGGGATGCTGCTCTTTCTAGTGGCGGCCTTTTCCGGTGTCACCGCGCTCGCCTTCGCTGCGTGCTTTCTTCTTCTGAGGCGCTTGCAGCTACGCTCCGCACGCCGCTTTCTCCCGTGGATTGCCGCCGCTTTGGCATGTTGCATCGGCCTCGTCGTCTTCGCGGCGTTCGAAGCGTTGATGCTCGGACTCGGCAAGGTTCAACCGCAGGTGTCGCTCATCTCGTTTGCCGTTCTCCTCTCGGCAGGCCTATCAGGGGTGCGCGGTAATCAGATCACAGGGGCAGCGCAACCGCTCATCCCGCCGTCGGAAGACCAGCCCCAGGATTACGACGTGTTTATCAGCTACGCTCATGACGAAGGTGCGTGGGTCTCGGAAAACGTCTGCCTCCCATTCCGGGAGGCGCGGTTGCCGGACGGTCGGAAGCTCTCGATTTTCTTCGATACGTCGTCGCTCCAGGTGGGCCAAGCATTCCAAGACAAGCTCTCCCTCGGGGTCGACGGAAGCCGCGTCATCGTGCCCGTGTACTCGGACATCTACTTCCAGCGACCATACTGCATCTTCGAGCTGCGGCGCGCTTACGGCAAGTGGATAAGCTTAGGCGCCCAATCACGCTGTCTGCTGCCGATCATGCGCGGCCACCCGAACATCCCGCAAGCGTTCGCTGATATCCAAGCTATCAGCGTCGACGATCAACCCGACATCGTGCAGCGCATCGTTGCGGAAGTCGTTGAACGCCTCGCTCAGCAGCATACGGCAGCAAGGACTGAGCCCGCTGCCCAAGGAGGCTCGAAACCGAGCGGAGAGGAAGCGCCTAAGCCTCCGGAGGTGCGCCCATGAAATCGCGCTGGATCGTCCTTTCTGCAACGTCGCTTGCGATGCTGGTGGCGAGCCTAGTTCGAGCGAATGCGGCTAGCCCAACGCTCACGATCGCTGAGATAACGCGCAATGGCAGGTCGGTTTCCAGCGCACCGGACGTCACGCTGCGACGCCTCGACCACACGGTGCTGCAACAGGGCGTTCACGATGGCCAAACTCTGCCGGACGACGTGCAAGTTGACATCCCGGCGCAAGAGACGATCGTTGTCGCCCACGCCGCTTCAACGGGCAGAAGCACGCTGACCTTGAATTCCGGATCGACAGATACATTCCACTACACGGGAACACTCGAGAGCGTAACGGTCAGCACTGGAAGAACGGCCGCCGATGACCCGCTTGACTTCTTCCGAGTCTCCGGACATGGGATCGTCGCAGCGGCACATGGCACGGTGTATTCGTTCGAAGCAGACCCAACGAGCGTTGCGATTGATGTTACGAGTGGCAGCGTCGAGACGACGAAGTCAGCGACAACCGCTGCAGAAGCGCGTGCGCTGGGTCAGCCAACCGCAAATCAAGTATACACTGAGCGCGTTGACAGCCTCAGCGCCACCGGCCGCCGATCACTGATATACAATCTCGGCCACGAGTCGGCGGCAGATATTGCCTCACAAGTACAGCTTGATCGGGCAGGCGTTGCCGCATTCGACGCAGATGCTGAGATCAACCTCGGCACTAGGTACTATCTCGGTAACGGCGTGCCACAGGACTACGCGCAAGCGCTGCACTGGTATCAGGTTGCCGCCGCACAAGGTAATGCTTTTGGCGAGAACAACCTCGGTTACATGTATACATTCGGTCATGGCGTACCTCAGGACTATGTGACTGCGGTGCACTACTTTGAACTTTCAGCTGCTCAGAAAAACAGCATGGGCGAGAACAATCTCGGCTACATGTATGCAAGTGGTCATGGTGTCTCTCAGGACTATGCAGCTGCCATACACTACTATCAGCTCTCCGCGGCCCAAGGGAACGCCGTCGGCGAGAACAATCTTGGCTACGCATACACCGTCGGCCAAGGTGTATCTCGGGACGATGAGACGGCAGTGCACTACTACCAGCTCTCTGCAACTCAGGGCAGCGCGGCTGGGGAGGACAACCTCGGGGAGATGTACGCCCTCGGGCGCGGCGCGCCTCGGGACTACGCAACAGCTCTTCACTACTTCGAGCTGTCCGCCGCTCAGGGCAACGCTGGAGGTGAGAATGACGTCGGCTACACGTATGCCCTTGGTCACGGCGTTCCTGTAGACGATGCGACGGCGCTGCATTACTACCAGCTCTCCGCTGCCCAGGGTTACGCGGGTGGTGAGAATGACCTCGGCTACATGTATGACACAGGTCACGGCGTTCCTCAAGATTACGGGATTGCGCTGCACTACTACCAACTTGCGGTGGCGCAGGGCGCAGCTGTTGCCGAGAATAACCTCGGCGAGCTGTATGGCTTGGGCCATGGCGTGCCTGTAGACTATGCGACGGCGCTGCGCTACTATCAACTCTCCGCTGCCCAGGGCAACGCTGATGGTGAGAACGACCTTGGCATTATGTACGCCCTCGGCCACGGCGTGTCCCAAGATTACGCGGCGGCGCTGCACTACTACCAGCTCTCCGCCGCGCAAGGCAACCCTCCGGGCGAAGATGACCTCGGCGAGATGTATGGCTTGGGCCATGGAGTGCCGCAAGACTACGCGACAGCGCTGCACTACTTCGAACGCTCCGCCGCTCAGGGCAATGCTGGTGGCGAGAATGATCTTGGCCATATGTATGCTCTTGGCCACGGCGTGGCTCAAGACTACGCGATGGCACTGCGCTACTACCGGCTCTCCGCCGCGCAAGGCGACCCTCTGGGCGAAGATAGCCTCGGCGAGCTGTACGCCTTAGGTCACGGCGTAGCTCAGGATCATGCGACGGCACAGCATTTTTTTGAGCTCTCCGCCGGCCAGGGCAACGCTTCAGGCGAGAACGATCTCGGCTACATGTATGGCGCGGGTCTGGGGATTCATCAGGATTATGCGACAGCGCTCCGTTACTATCAACTATCCGCAGCTCAGGGCAACGCTTGGGCAGAGGCGAACCTCGGAGAATTGTACGCTCTTGGCCATGGCGTGCCTCAAGACTTCACGACGGGGCTCCATTACTTTCAGCTCTCCGCGGCGCAGGGAAATGCTGTTGGCGAACTCGATCTTGGGACGATGTACGCGGTCGGCCACGGAGTGCCTCAGGACTATGCGACGGCAAGCCATTACTTTGAGCTCTCCGCTGCTCAGGGTAACGTATTAAGCGACGTCGTCCTCGGCGCGATGTACGAAAAAGGGGTTGGCGTGCTCCGGAACTATGCAACTGCGCTGCACTACTATCAGCTTGCGGCGGCACAAGGTAATACGGCAGCTGCGGCTGCAGTGCAGAGGTTGCAGCAACTCATGAGGCAGTCTCCGCCTCACTAGTTCGCAGAGCAATCGGGAACATGCGCGATTGGAAGCTCGACGGGAGAACTCGCAAACATTCGCACCCAAGCTTCAAACGTCCGCCGGGCGCGGGGCGGTCATGCGGCCGCGGCCTCTTGCTTTTAATGCTGCATGCCGGGCATGTCTCCGCCGTAGCCCCGCATCGAGTCGTACATGCCGATTTGTGCTGACGTCAGGACGTGCTTCATCGCGAGATGCGCGCTGAGATGAATATAGCGCAGTTCGCCATTTACCATCGCAATCTGCGCGGTAAGTTCGCGGAGGGATTCATTCGAAATCGAGCCGTCTTGGAATGCGCGATTGAGCCGCCGCTCCTGTTCAATGATCCGCAGGCCTAACGGGACAGCAGCCGCGTGCATGCGTGCGTAGATATGCTCGGTCTGTGTTTGCTGTGCATTGGTCAAGCCCAGGTGTGAAGCCATGGCGAGAATGTGGCGCGGTCCTGGATAATGGTTGAGTTCGCCCACGAGTGCCATGCCATTGCCTGTCCCGTCTCGTAGAGCTTGAATGGTGGCGGCGTCCAGCGACTTAATTTCCCGAGTTTGCTGGCCAGCGTAGGGAGACTGCGTGCCTGGTGCCGCTGCGAGGAGGAACATCAAGAGCGCGGCGATTCCAAATCTCTTCATTTGAAGCGATCCTTTCTGGGAGGCTTGTTACGTTAAGACAGTCGACGAGTTTATTCCTGATTCAGGACTTGAGAGAGAAGAGCAAGTGACTGGAGCACCGAGTCCCGTTTGCCGGGCGGGATTGCTTCAAAGACCTTTGAGAACTTGGCTTCACGAGAGGCCGCAAGAGCCTGCGCGGCCTTTAGCCCGGAAGGCGTAAGGCGCAGACGCAATATCCTCGCGTCGTTCGTATCGCGGGATCGCTCGATCCAAGCGCGTCGTTCGAGCATGCTAGCCACGCGGCTGACGGTGCTCTTTTCAAGTCGCAAACGAGTCGCCAGCCCATTTTGGGAAATCCCGGGTTGCCGAGAGAGCTCTAAGACCGCCTGCGCTTCGGCAACGGAAATAGGCTGACCGCATGGAGTTTGGTCGGGTCGATGAAGGCCCAGCGCCCGGATCAGCTCAACGATTTCTTCCTGAAACGTCGCCTTGGGGTCGGCCCTGGATTGGCGATTAGTTCGAACTGACAACAGTTGTATACTACAACTAGATAGAGCTTGCCGTCAACGGGCGAGCGGTGCTCAGGATGACGCGTCCTTCGTGGTTCGACAGGCTCACCATGACATGGCTCAGGATGACAAGAGTGCCTTAGTGGATTAGGATGCCGAGGCCGGCGCCGACGTAGTCGAAGCGCAGCGCGGGATCTCCGGTCAGCGCGTGACCGAACTCGACGTCGAGTTCGAGACCATCACCGAAGAGGCGTTGCACGCCCACATCCATGAACGCGCGGTTGCCGATATCCGGCGAGACGCGCGAGTCATCGACGTACTCGACGTACGCCTGCGTCACACTTCCGAGTTGTTCGAGCACGAGCACCGACGGCGTGAACGTTCCGTATCTCGAATGGATGCCCGCGCCATTGAAGCCGCCCGTCGCGGTGAACGCAAACGTCGAGGCAACGGAGGTCGCGGGTGTCAGTTGATAGGCGGCATCGAGGTTGAGCGTGTAGGAGGCGTTGCCTGCGGTGAACGCGGCGGCGCCGTTCGGCGACGTGTAGAGGCCGTCGAGGGCGAAGGTCGCCTTTGCCGAGGGCGGCAACTCGTACTTGAATCCGAGTCCCGAATCTGTAAGGCCGGTGATGCCGCCGACAGCTTGGAGATTGGGCCCGATGAAATCGACCTCGAGCCGAGGAGCGATGCCGAAGCGAATGAATCCCTGCGGTACCTGCGCCTGCGAGGTCGCATCGGAAGCGTTGCCGCCCCAGAGATGCTCATATCCCGCCTCTAAGATGACGGCGCGCGGTTTCGCCGCGCACGTGCTGTATCCGACCGTCGGGCGATTGAGTTGATTCAGCAAGCCCGCGCACGGATCAGGCGATGGACTCGGCGCGGGCGTAGGGGCGGCGGCGATCAGGAGCGCAGCGAGCAATAGCACCATGCGATCCTTCGACAAGCTCAGGATGACAGAGTTTCGGCTAGGCGGCTTTGACGACGAGCGCGCCGTCGCGAAGGTCGACTTCGGCGACGCCTCCCTCCTTGATCTCGCCGCGCAGAATCGCCGATGAAAGCGGCGTGCTGATTTGGCGCGAGACCGTGCGTTGCACGTATCGTGCGCCGCTGCCGGCAGCCATTGATTCCAACGCGAGAAAGCGTCGCGCTTCCTCGGAGAGGCGCAACCGCACGAAGCGCGCGTCGAGCCGATCGGCGAGCGCGTTGACGTGGATCGCGACGATCTGCTCGATCTGTTCGAGGCCGAGCGGCTCGAACGCGACGATCTCGTCGATGCGGTTGAGCAGCTCGGGGCGCAGCACGACCTGCATGTCGTCTTCGGAGAGGTTCGTCGTGAGGATGATGATCGCGTGGCGAAAGTCGATCTTGCGGCCCTTCGCGTCGGTGACGCGCCCGTCGTCGAGAATCTGCAGAAGAATCGCGGCAACGTCCGGATGCGCGCTTTCGAGTTCGTCGAAGAGCACGACGCAATACGGGCGGCGCCGCACGGGCTCGGTCAGTTGACCGGGTTCGTCGTGCCCCGCGTATCCGGGCGGTGCGCCGAGCAGCCGCGAAACGGCGTGCGCTTCGTTCA
>PKZD01000036.1 GCA_003133745.1 Candidatus Tyrphobacter aquilonaris | reverse complement strand
GTATCCGGATCGACGAGCACGCGTTCCGCGCCGCCCGATCTCAAGCGCACGTACAGCTTCTCCGAGTTCTGTCCCGGCGCGAGTTTTTCGTAGAAGTAGTACGGGCCGTCGATCGTCACGCCGCTCACGATCACGCCCGCGTTGTCGAGCTGCGCGATGCGCGCGCCGAGGCGATCGCGCGCGCCGTTTAGTCGCGCGAGCACCGCACGCGCGTACGCGTTATGATCCCGAAAGAACGCCTGCACGGTCGGATCGCTCATGTTCTCGAAGTAGCGATACGGATCGGTGACGCTTTGTCCGTAGAACGTCTCCGTGACCGGGCTCGGCGCCGGAACCGGCGGCGGGGTCGGAAATGCGAAGACCGCCGCGCGCAACGGGTGCGCGAGCACGGCGGCGCCGGCTCCGAAAGCAACGAACGCGAAGAGCAACTTGCGGAAAGCGTGCACGGATCTATCTCCCTCGGTGTGCCGACATGATCTCTGCGAGCATGTCGGAAGTACCCGGGATGCGCTCCAAATGCGGAAAGCGCAAACCGTCGTGGTAGTCGACGCGATATGTATTCACCCAGCCGCTCTGCTCGATGACGAATGCAATCGATCCCGTGGCGTGAACGGCCGCTCGGATCCCGTACTCGAGCGCGTCGGACGAGTAGTCTTGGCCGCCGACCGCGAGGATCGTCATATTCGGGCCAAGGCCTGCGTTCCACGCAGCCGAGCCCTGACGAACGTTTACAATCTTCCCTTTGTCGTCCGTCGAAAATCCGATGCCGTACGTCTCGTCGATGCTATGGCGCAACCGCTCGCGTGCGGCGGTGAACTCGTTCGGTTGATCGTTGTAAGCCAAACGCCAACCGGCGCGCGCGAGGTCGTCGTTCGGCGGGTCCGCCGAAACCGAATAGACGTAGCGGTCGAAGAATGCGTGCCAATCGTAGGGCTGCACGTCGGCGAGCAGGTGCTCGATCTCGTCGCGCGTGTACGTCTTCGTGATCGGCCCCGTAAGCGCGGGCGCACTGTAGAGGTGAAGGAAGTCGTCGAGCGACCTGCGTCCGCCCGAGCGTTCCCGAATGATCGTATCGGCGTCGAGCCAGACGAGCTCACCTTCAACATAGAAGTCGCCGGCGCCGCGGCGCAGTGAGCCCCAGTCGCCGCGCGCTTCAAAGTAGTAGGGCGCGCCGGTCGTCAGATCGATGAGCGGCGTCGTCGCACGCCCAGATTCCGTATCCATTGCCGCGTAGATCGAAGCCAGGTATTCGGGATACTTTGACGGCTCGCGGATGCCCATGCGGAAGGAGAGCAGATCGCCGAGATACTGGTTCATGCCTTCGTAGACCCAGAGCAACTCGGTGTGTTCGGGAATCTGAAAGTTCGGTTGCCAGAGGTCGAATGGACGGCGATACTTTCCGTTCCACGAGTGCGAAAACTCGTGCGTGAGCAGATCGCCGCCGGAGAGCTGCCACAGAGGATTCGTCATGAAATCTTCGGGCGCTCGATTGTCGCTCGATTGGTGATGCTCGATGCCTTCGGGACGGATCTCGCTCGACAGCGTCAGCAGCGAATGGTAGACGTTCCAATGCCGTGATCCGTAGAGCGCGAACGCCTCGGGCGTCATGTTCTTATACGCGTCGACGAGGTGTGCGGGGAAATCGAGATCCTGCGGATGATCGGCGAACGCGTCGAGAACCTGCTCGGTGCCCTCGCCCGACCACAAGACGATGTGGCGCGCGTACGCTCCCATGTCCAGCGGTGAGTCGATGAGCAGGTTGAGAGCGGCGACGTCGAAGTCGACGCGATTGCCCTGCTGCACGGCGCCGGGGAGCGCGGTGCCGTAGCTCCAGCCGTCGGGCAAGAGCAGGCTCACCTTGACGAAGACGTCCTTGGAAGCGGTGTCGGCTTGATAGAAGAGATCGCGATTCCAGTTGACGATCGCGATGCTCTTCGTCGCCATCGCTCCGTCCGCGTTGAGCAGCACGCTGAACTCGACATCGATGTGCGTGACACCCGGCGGCACGTCGACGTGAAATGCATACATGTCGACTTGGTCGCGATGCCACGCGATCGGCGCCCCGTTCGCGCTCACACGCATTTGCGCGATGTTGTCGAGCGGGCCGGTCGGTCCGTGCTCGCCCGGGATCCATTCCGGATAGACGAACGTGAACGGCCCCGGCCGCACCGGAATCCTCATGTGCGAGAACATCAGCCCGCGCCCCGCCTCACGCGCGTCAAGAAGGAGCGTTTCGGGGTCGTCATGGAGCGCGTAGGAAACGGCGTTCGCGTTGGGCGCAGCCGCCCGCGCGCCTGCGCCAAGGAAAAGCACTGCCAGGGCGACGCCAACAAACGCGGCGAGCGCGGAACGAGCTAACGTGGATCGAGCTTGCATGGGAGTCGATTTAGGCGCGAGGTTCCCCTTGTCATCCTGACTTTGTCGAAGGAGCGTCTCCCAGCGTTGCCGTAGCGGCATGGCATGAGATTCGTGCTCGCCCTCCTCGCGACCGTCGGCGTGCTTTGCCTCGCCTATCTCGCCGCGACGGCCTACCTCGGCTATCGCGTCGGCGCGGCAATTCACCAAGCGGAGCAACGCGTGATCGTTCGCGAAGGCGCGCACGTCGTCGGGCGTGCCGCATTCGAACGCTTCGCGATCAAGCGCAGCGGAATCCCCGCGGTGCTCGTTGAGTCGCCGACGTTTTGGCTCGCGCTACACCGGACGGAGTAAGGTTCGAGGGCGAAACTCCGTCGCGTCGAGCGTCGGCGGAAGCCGAAGCAGAAGCACGTCCAGCCCGCGAATCGCAGCGGGAACCTTCAGCGGACGAAGCGCGGCAGCCATCTTCGTGATGTGCCTCGTGAGGATTCCAACGAGTTCGTCACGCAGCCACTCGCGGTGCAACGCGAGATCTTTCGCCGCCGGCGCCGCACCGAGACGCCCACTTAGAAGCACGAGCGTCGTATTATCCGATATGCCGCGTGCGAGATCGCGTTCGGCGTCCATCCAATCGTCGATGTGCGCGCAAATCTCGCCGAACCGTCCGATCACGCCGAGCGCGACGTTCGTTCGCTCGGGCGTCCAAAGTTCGCCGAGCACGTCGCCCGCGATCATTTGGAAGAATGCGCCGATTCGTTTACCGCGACGTTCGATCACGTCGCTCGCGGTGCTCGCGCCCGGATTCAAGCAGACATCAAGCGCGTGGTAGAGGCGATTGCGCGCATCCGGATCGGCCGCGTGGCCGTCGAGCGCCGCCTTCGCGATGAGCACGTAGAGATACGCAAGATATGCCGAACCGAACGGCTCGTCGCCGTCGGCGAGATCGTCGACGATCGACGTCGTGAGGCTGATGCAGAGCGTCACGCTACAGCGCTCGAGAATCGACTCGACCGAGACCCCGTCTTGCGCGAGCAGGCGCTCGAGGAACCAGATCGCGGGATACCCCATGCATTTTCCGCCGACGTACGTTGCGGAGGATTCGAGTTGCGCGCGCAGCGGTGCGTCCAGCGAATCTAAGAGGCGAACGCAGTAGGCGCGCACGGCGCGCCGAGTCTCCGCGGCGTCGAGAAGGCCCTCCAACACGTCGGAAACGTAACGGTGTCCGGCGAATGGAGCGCCAGGAGAGATCATGAGAACGCCACCTTCTGCGACCGGCCGCCGGGGGACCTCTTCACAGCGGTACTGTCGGGATTTGATGCGTGTGCAGGCGAAGAGTTTTTTCTTCGCCACGCGTTTCTTGCCGCGCGCGAAACGAGAGGCCGTCGAGGCCGTCTACGGTGTCTTTCGCACGGCCGATGACATTGCCGATCTGCCCGGCCTCGAGATCGCGGCGCGCCATGTGGCGCTCGCCCGGATTGAGCGCGACCTCGCGCACGTCCGAGATGCGAACTATGAGAGCGACGCGCCGTGGTTTCTCGGCGTCCGCCGCGCCTTCGAGCGCTTTCCCATCGCAATCGAAGACGCGCTACGACTGATTCGCGCGTGCCGCCGCGACGTCGACGGCTTCGCGTGTGAGACGATGGAGGATCTCGAACGCTACTGCGCTGCGGTCGCGGGAACGGTCGGACGCTGCGCGATGCCGATTCTCGGAGCAGGCGACGCGGACTCACTCGAACGGGCGGAGCGGCTCGGCATCGCGCTCCAACTCACGAACGTGCTGCGCGACGTGGAAGCGGATCGCGGCATCGGGCGCAGTTATCTCCCGCGCGCGCTCGCCGGCGAACCAATCGCCGAGATCGTGCGACGCATCGCGGAGCAAGCACGCAAATACTATCGCGAAGCGCCGATCTTAGCGAAGCGACTGCCCAACGACGGTTCGCGTTTTGCATTGCTCGCGGCGGCGGATCTCTACGAAGGTGTCCTCACCGGCCCGTTGTCGCCGCTCAACAAACTCCACCGCGTGCTGCGAAGTCTGGTACGCTGCCTCGCGTAAATAAAGAAATACTCCGGCATCTAACCGTCGCACCGTACACGAGCGCATCGCCGAGACGATTGTCGTTCGATCAGGTGCCCACGTGAATGTGCGTGATATAGCTCCAAAGGCCGAACACCTTGAGTAGCCAGATGACGACGGCGATGACGACGACGGCATTCAAGAGTGACTTGATTGAACCGGCCATCGGTATGTAGCGGTTGATGAGCCAGAGGATGACTCCGACTACGATCAGGACTATGATGACTTGAATTAACGGCACGTCCTATCTCCTTGTGCTCTTTTCTACGGGTAGAGACCGCGCAGCTTCGTCGCTTCCGCGACGCGGTCGACTGCGACGGCGTACGCACCGCGCCGCATGTCCACGCCGTGACGCGTCGCTTGTTCGTGGGTCTCGCGGAAAGCGCGTGTCATCTTCTGCTTGAGGCGGGCGTTGATCTCGTCTTCTTCCCAGAAGTTCTCTTGAAGGTCTTGCACCCACTCGAAATATGAAACTGTGACGCCGCCGGCGTTCGCGAGGATGTCCGGCAGCACCATGATACCGCGATCGTGCAGGATCGCGTCCGCTTCGGGCAACGTCGGACCGTTCGCCGCCTCGGCGACGATCTTCGCGCGAATTCTCGGCGCGTTCTCTCGCGTGATCACCTTCTCGAGCGCCGCCGGCACGAGCACGTCGCACTCGTACTCGAGCACGTCTTTGTTCGAGATTTTCTCACCGCCGCCGAAGCCGACGAGGGAGCCGGTTTCGAGTTTGTGCGCGATGAGGCCGCGCACGTCGAGTCCCGTCGGGTTCGCGACGCCGCCGCGCGAATCCGAGGCGGCGACGATGCGATATCCGCGCTCCGCCATGAGCGTGGCCGCGTGCATACCGGCGTTGCCGAAGCCTTGGATCGCAACGCGTGCGCCTTCGATGGGCTGCTTCGTCACGCTCATCGCTTCGTCGACGACGTAGAGGCAACCGCGCGCCGTCGCTTTGTCGCGCCCGAGCGATCCGCCGATCGCGATCGGCTTGCCGGTGACGACGCCCGGAATCGAATACCCCTTCTGCATCGAGAACGTGTCCATGATCCACGCCATGATCTGCGGCGTCGTGTAGACGTCGGGAGCGGGAATGTCTTTTTCGGGTCCGATGATGACCGAGATCTCGCTCGTGAAGCGGCGCGTGAGGTTTTCAAGTTCCTGCATCGACATCGCCTTGGGATCGCAGATGACGCCGCCCTTCGCGCCGCCAAACGGAATGTTTACGAGCGCGCACTTCCACGTCATCCACATCGCGAGTGCCTTCACTTCGTCGAGCGTGACGTCGGGGTGGAAGCGAATCCCGCCCTTCCCCGGCCCACGCGACATGTTGTGCTGCACGCGAAAGCCGGTGAAGATGCGCACGCGGTTGTCGTCCATGCGAACCGGAACGGAAACTTCGAGGATGCGTTTCGGCTGCCGGAGATAGAGATGAATCCCCTCGCTCAAGCCGATGAGGTGCGCAACCTCGTCGAGTTGCTGCTGCGCCATCTCCCAGACGTTTTCGGCGGACTGCGTTGCGGAGCGATCGATAGAAGTCGTCACGCGCAGGGCATTTGAGCGCTCCCGGGCGTTGCCCTGCACTTTCGATTCAGGGGCGGAAGGAGGCCGGCACAGACTTGCGAATCATTCCTAAATGCGAATGATTTGCAAAATAGTGCTCCCGGCCCTGGCCGCCGCCCTGTTCTTCTGGGGCCTTCCCGTGCGGGCGCCGGCGCAGGCGGTCTTCGTCCAGGGGCAAGTCCTGGACGGCGCGGGGCGCCCGGTCGCGGGCGCGAGCGTCCGGATCGAGGGTGAAAACCTCTCCCTCTCGACCCGTACCGACGGCGCGGGCGATTTCACGTTTACGACCCTGACCGTCGGCAGTTATCGCCTCACAGCGAGCAAGGGCTCCCAGAGCGTGAGCGAGTCGGCGGAGGTGAGTTCGGCGGGTCTGCGCGTGAACATGACGCTCGCATCGCTCGGAACGATCGCGAGAGCGGTCGTGACGGGAAATCCGGTCGCGCGACGTTCGGGAACCGATCTCGCGATCGGCGGCGCGCAACTCGAACGCATGCCGTCGGGCACGAGCCTGCCCTCGATCCTGACGCAGCTTCCTTCCGCTGCAACCGGATCGAACGGCCAAGTGCACATCAACGGCGACCACAACGGGATCAACTACTATCTCGACGGCGTTCAAGTGCCTTCGAATCTCAACCGCGTCCTCGGTACCGAGATCGATCCTTCCGACATCGGCTATCTCGAAGTGCTCGAAGGCGCCTATCCCGCGCAGTACGGCGACCGTTTCGCCGCGGTGCTCAACGTCGGCACGCGCGCCTTCGCGGGCACGCCCGGTTTCGATTCGGAAATCTCCGGCGGCTCGTTCGGAACTTACGATGGAATATTCGGTGGGCACACACCGCTCGGCTCGCAAGGCGGCTCGATCAGCTTCGCCTCGCGTCTCGAACGCTCCGATTGGGCGATCGATCCCGCGGTGGCGAATCCGGTGCATGACGCCGGCAGCGACGCGAATCAGTTCCTGCGGATCAGTTTGCCGGTCAACGGCGCGGACACGATCAACTTCGATGCGATCCACTCGCTCCAGACGTTCCAGATTCCGCCGGACGTCGCGAACGGCGTTCCCGCCACGACCGACGACGACGAGTTTCAAGATGACACGTTCCTCGCGTTGCAGTATCGCCATGCGATCGGCGAGCGCGGCGTCCTGCAGTTCGGCCCCTCCTTCAAAGCCTCGAGCATTCTCGACACGAACGATCCGAGCAACGATCTTGCCGCGGCGCAAGGCGCCCCGTGCACGGACTTCACGGATTGCGTCTTCTCGGTCTACGCGAACCGCCGCGCACTCGATTCGCGCTTCAACATCGACTTCGCGCTGCAATCGGGCGCGCACGAGATCCGCTCCGGCCTGCTTTACGGCGTGACCGATGTGACGAAAGACTACGCGATCACGATGCAGCCGGACAACGCGCTGAATCCCGGCGGCGGCACGGGGACGGTGACGGACACGGCGCCGAACATCGGGCACGAAGAAGAAGCGTATCTTCAGGATTCTTGGCGGATGGGAAGCGCGTACGAACTCGACTACGGGCTGCGCGCGGATGCGTTTCAGTTATTCTCGACCGATTTCGACGACGGATTCTCACAGGTCAGCCCACGCCTGAAGTTCACGCGCTTCTTCGGTCCTCGCAGCAGCCTCTATGTCTACTACGGGCGTTTATTCGAGCCGTTCTCGTTTGAAAACGTCAACCCGTCGGCCTCGGCCGCGCTCTATCTCGCGCCGCCGCCGAACACGTTCGATCTGAAGCCGCAGCGCGATTCACTCTACGAGATCGGCGGCCATCTCCCGATCGGCGCGTTCGATCTCGGCGTGCGGATCATGCACAAGGTCTCGACCGATTGGATCGACGACACGCAGATCGGCGCAACGAATCTCCATCAGGACATCAACTTCCCGCAAGGGCGCGTCGACGCGCAATCGCTCTACGTTCAGCAGAATCTCGCGCGCAACGGCCGGTTCTATCTCTCGGTAACACACAGCATCGCGCTGAACAGCCTCGTTTGTGAAACGAACCTCTTGCAGAACTGCACGCTCGGCGGGTACACGACGGGCGCCGGCGGCGTGCTCGTTCCCTACTACGTCTCACCCGGCGGCGGACTCGTGGAGGCCGATCACGATCAGCACTGGGATGCCAACGCGGGGATTCTGACCGACAATCTCCACGGCGGTTGGTTTTCACTCGACGGCGAGTACGGCAGCGGCCTCTCGACCGGCGACCCGGAGCAGATCGTTCCCGGCACGCCGACTTATGCGTACGCGTATGACGCCGCCTGCGCGAACGGCAACGCCGTGAACTGCAAGGTGCCGCCGCACTTGGTCTTCAACGTGGAAGACGGCGTGCAGGTCGCGCCACATCTCGCGATTGCGGTGACAATTGACAACCTCTTTAACGATCGCTATGCGATCACGTTCGACAGCACGCTGCAAGGCACGCACTATGCCCGGCCCCGCTCCGTAACGCTCGACCTCCGCCTCTCGCAGTAACGGCTAGGCTCTCTTACAGGTGTCGACCCACCGCGCGTGTTTCCCCTTGATCAAGAAGTCGAACGTCAACGTGTACGCGTTACTCGAAACGCGATCGTATCGGACGTACTGACTTGTGTCCGGAAAAACCGAGCGCGTGGCGACGTGTCCGATCTGCGTTGCAGTTCCGACCAGGACCGAGATGGTGCCGTCCGGCTCCATGTCCACGATGCGCCACTGCTTTGTCGTCGCGTTGTACGTCTCCATGTCTTCGCTGGTCGAGGATGCCGTGCGGTTGATTCCGCGGATCCAATGCGCGTTGGGAACGAGGGCCCAGTCCGCCGTGTAGATCGAGGCGTTCGGTCCCGTTCCCGAGGAGCAGCTCCAATGTCCCGTCATCGGCGCCGCGAGTTGGGCGAAACTCGGAGCGGGAGCCGGCGTCGCGGCTGTCGCGTTCGCGACGCACGCAAGAAGGAGCGCGAGAACGATCACATTGCGCATCTTTTTATCCTTTCCGTTTGAACGCGCGTCTGGCAGCATCTTTGATCGATGACGCGCCCATGCCGTAATACTCAATCAGTTCCGCAGGGTCGCCCGATTGGCCGAAGCGGTCGTCGACGCCGACGAACTCGATGGGAACCGGATGGCGTTGCGCAAGGATCTCGGCGACACGCGAGCCCATTCCGCCATGGATCTGGTGCTCTTCGACCGTGACGACCGTGCCGCACTCTTGCGCGGCGCTGACGATCGCCGCTTCATCCATCGGCTTGATCGTGTGGTTGTTGATGACGCGGCACTCGATGCCGTCCTCTTTCGCCAACTCGTCGGCCGCGACGAGCGCGTTGTAGACGAGGATGCCGCACGCGACGATCGCTACGTCGTCGCCTTCGCGAAACGTCTGCGCTTTGCCCAACTCGAACGGCGTCTCTTCGGTCGTGATGATCGGCGACTTGTCGCGCCCGAAGCGCAGGTACGTCGGCCCCCACGTCTCCGAGAGCAGGATCGTCGCCTTCTTCGTTTGGATGGAGTCGCACGGGACGACGACGAGCATGTGGGGGATGACGCGCATGATCGCGATGTCCTCGATTGCCTGATGCGTCGCGCCGTCGGGGCCGACGGAGACGCCGGCGTGCGCGCCCGCGATCTTCACGTTCGTCTCGTTGAGCGCCATGATCGTGCGGACTTGCTCCCACGATCTCCCGGGGTTGAACATCGCGTACGAAGCGATCCACGGAATCTTTCCGACCGCGGCAAGGCCGCCGGCGAGCGCGACGAGCATCTGCTCCGAAACGCCGATCTCGAAATACTGCGCCGGATGCGCTTTTTTGAAGCCCTCCATGCGCGTCGACTCCGCGAGATCGGCGCAGATTCCGATCACGTTCTTGTTGCGCGTGCCGGCTTCGATCAGCCCTTCGCCGAAGCCGTTGCGCGTCGGGACTTGCTTGAATTCTTGCGTCTTAAGCATGAATCTTCTCGCGTTCCGCATTCAACTCGCGCAGCGCTTCATCGGCTTGCTCGCGGTTCGGCGGCTTACCGTGCCACGTGTAGTCGCCTTCCATATACGAGACGCCCTTGCCGGGAACGGTATGCGCGATCACGACGCTGGGCCGGCCCTTCGTCTGTTTCGCGCGCTCGATCATTTCGATCACGGCGGCGATGTCGTTGCCGTCGCACTCGAAGACCTCCCAGTTGAAGGCACGGTACTTGTCGGCGAGCGGATCGAGCGGCATCACGTCTTCGGTGCTGCCGTCGATTTGGATGAAGTTGCGATCGATGATGTTGATGAGATTGTCGAGCTTGAACTTTGCGCCGGTCAAGACGGCTTCCCAATGCAAACCGCACTGATGCTCGGCATCGGAGGTCACGACGTACACGCGCCAATCGTTGCCGTCCGTTTTCGCGCCGAGCGCCATCCCGACGCCCTGCGCCAACCCTTCTCCGAGCGGTCCGGAGGTCGTCTCGACGCCCGGTAACCGCAGGCGTTCGGGATGCCCTTGGAGCCGCGTTCCAAACTTTCGCAGCGTCAGCAACTCCTCGACGGGAAAGTATCCCGCGTAAGCCATCGCCGAGTAGCGCACCGGGGTGATGTGGCCGCAGGAGAGGAGCAGGCGGTCGCGCTCCGGCCAATCCGGATTCTTCGGGTCGTGGCGCAGTATCTGAAAATAGAGCGCCGCGAAGATGTCGGCCATGTCGAGCGGACCAGCGGAATGTCCGGAGCCTGCGGCAACGAGCGCGCGGATGATGCCTTGGCGCACGTCGTTGGCGTGGAGTTTCAACTCCGCGATGCGTTCTGGGGAGAGGGCCATGGGAGCCGCAATACCTTTTCCCCCGTTGCAAGCCCTTCACGGCGCCCGCGGCGAAGGAACTGCCGATGAATGAAAAAGATGCGGCTCCGGCGATCGTGAAGTCGGACGAGGAATGGCGGCGCGAACTCGGCGACGAGCGCTACCACGTCCTGCGCGAAGCCGGGACCGAGCGGCCTTTCAGCGGCGCGCTGCTCAACGTCACCGAGGATGGCACATATCTCTGCGGTGCCTGCGGCGCACCGCTCTTTACTTCCGACGCGAAGTTCGAGTCACATTGCGGCTGGCCGAGTTTCACGCATCCGCAAGAGCAGCAGAATGTGCGGCTCATCGAAGACGATACGCTCGGCATGCGCCGCACCGAGGTGCGCTGCAAGCGCTGCGACTCGCATCTCGGCCACGTCTTCGACGACGGACCCGGGCCGCGCAACACGCGCTACTGCATGAACTCACTCTCGCTCGGCTTCGCCCCGAAGAAATACTGATCGCCAAGAACGAACGATGCCACACAGTAGGCACGCCGACCCGTCATCATTGCAAGATGATCGAATACGAAGACGACCGCTTAGCCTTCGCTATGTCCTGTTTCGAGGCCGTGCTTCGCGGCTCTCGCGCCACGCTTCCAAGCGTTCGACGCGGCGTCGCAGTTCGCGCATCTCTTCCACCACGGCCATCGTTCCCGCCGAGAGCAACTGATCCGAGGAACGACCCGAAGGTGATCCCCTTTCCTTGTCGCCCGCCGTGAATGCGTTGCGCCCACAAAGACGGTCGAGGGAGACGTCGAGCACTTCGGCGATGCGCTGCAATGCGTCGGCGCGTGGAACGGCAAGGCCGTTCTCGATCGCGGAGAGCTGGGCGAGATCGTAGTGCGCGGCGCGGCTGAGATCGCGCTGCGTCATGCGGCGTTCCTTGCGCGTACGCCGGATGTTCGCGCCGAGTTCGGTCGGGAATGTATCGACGCGGCGAGCGCGCTTCGCTGGCATGATAGTCGATTCGCTAAATGCCTAGGCGGCCATTTAGTGAAAAGCCTAAGTCACGTGTGGAAAGAGGGCTTAAGCAATTGCACTAAATGGGCTAAACACGATATTATGGATTGGGTATGGCCAAAGCAAGGACTCTACGGGAGTGGCGTGTCCTGCGAGGCGAGACGCAGAAAGAAGCGTCGGCCGCCGTCGGAATCCACCCCGTAACATGGAGTGAATACGAGCGCGGCAAGATGGTGCCGTCCGCGACGATCCTGCGTCGGATCGCGCGGCATTGCGGCTGCGCCTCCGACGACATCCTCTTGATCGAGTCCCCGAAGGCCGGGCGAATTCGTTGACGGAGTTTGGGCGCATGCCACGTTCGCGCGAAGAGATCGAGACTGCATTAGTTGAGTCGACAACGGAGCGGGCGCAACGCGCGTTGCTTATCGAAACGCTGCTCGATCTGCGCGACCTCATGGCCGAGTGCGCTTGGCGTCTCTCCGATCTCGCCGATCAGCGCCGCCGCCCGGACCGGCGCTAGAAACTCTTCCCGACCGAGACGCGCACCGACGGCGGGCCGTACGGAATCGCATTGCGCAATCCGATATCGCCGTTGATCAGCGGCGCGGGAATTCCGCTGTACCCTTCGAGCACACGCGCGTCATCGGCGTTGAAGAGATTATCCGCCGCAATCTGCAGCGTCGTCGAAGGCGTGCCGAGCGGGATGCGATAGCTCGCGCTCGCGACGAAGAACGGCGGCACGTCGTACGTGTTGTTCTTGCCGAAGTACGTAAAGCCGAACTCGGCGTACTGGCCAAACCCGCCACGCGCGTGCACGCCCGCGTAGCCCATCGCGTAGGCTTCGCTCTTGTTGCTGATGCCGTTGTACCCCGTCCCGTTCCCTTCGAAGTTGATGCCCGGAATCACGAGCAGGTTCGTCCCGTATCCGGGGCACGGCTTCGCGGCGGTGGCATAAAAGCACGGCGCGATGTCGTACGGATACGCGCGCTGGAAGTCGACGGAGACGGTGTAGCCGATGCCGCGGGCGGGATCCTGACGAAGCATCGCCTCGAGTCCTTCGTAGCGCGAGTTCCCGAGGTTGACCGTCGTGCTCGCATAGACGGGGATCATGCCGCCCGGCGAGTTGTACGTGCCGTCGGGGTAGATGATCGTGTCGAACTGGTTCCGCAAGTTCGTGAGGTAGGCGTCAAAGGAGATGACGGCGCCGGTCGGCAGCCGCACGTCGGTGCCGAGATCGTAGCCGAAGGAGGTCTCCGGCAGCAGCACTCCCGAGTTCTTCGTGATCGTGACGAACGTGCTGCCCGTCGTGTACGCCTGCGCGGGCGTTTGATTCAGGACGTTCGTGAGCGCCGGATACGGCGGCGCAACGGCGGAGCCCGCGCTGAAGCGCACCGCAACGTTCGGCGCCGGCCGGAAAGAAAGTCCGATGCGCGGATCGTCGTGCGTCGTCGTCACGTCGGAGAAGAGGAAGGCGCCGCTCGCGCTGCGCTGCGGCGTGTAGTGCGTATTGTAAACGTTGAAATAGTTCGCGAGCGTCAGCGTCACCTCCGATCCGAGGTTGAACGTGCCGCGCAAGAGATAGGTGTTGAAGTCTTGGCGCGTGCCGGCGGCGATCGACGTCGTGAGCAGGCCGTCGGCGTGCGTCGCGCTACCGACGACGGAGTAGGCATTCGTCAGCGCGGTCGTGCGGTCGTATTCGAAGGTGAGCTGACCGTTGCCGATCGGATGATCGTCTTCAAATGAATAGCCGTGGAGCGAATCGTGCTCGACGCTGCTCGAATACGGCGTCGGGAAGGTCAGGGCGGTCGTCGTGCCGTCGAAAACGGTCGGCGTGGGATGGCCGTTCAGTGCCGCCGTTCCGTAAAGCACGAAGGGCCCGGTCATATAGTTCGCCGAGGGCGATGACATGTTCGACGTCGTCTGGCGAAGATAAACCTCGCTGTAGTAGCGCGCGAGAACGGTATCGTCGCCGATCGTCGAGCGCAGATCGCTTTCGAACATCGGCTCGGTGTCGTACAGCTCGGCGTCCGGGAACGTCGACTTCTCGGCGATCGGAATCTGCATGCCGGGCTGATACAGCGCGCCCGGAAACGCGTATCCCGCGGCGGGCGAGAAGGTCGTGTCGAACTGGCCGAACGAGCCGGCGGGACCGTCGTAACTTCCCTGGATTCCGACGTACCCGACATCAATGACCGTCGCGTCGGAGAGATGGTAGTAGAGTTTCGTCACCTCGCCGCGCGTGAGGTAGTTCGAGTTCACGATTTGGCAGCACGCGAGCAGCGTTGCATAGGCATTCGTGGGACTGCCGATCGAGAAGGGCACGGGGTACGGCCCGTGCTGTCCATTGAGCGAGGTTCCACTCGTGGTCGTTCCGGTGATCGTACCGTAGCCGTTGACGATCGTCCCTTTGCTCACCGCAATCTCGCTTGCATAGTCATGCAGCGGGCCGCCCGTGCCGTAACTCGAGAGATCGACGACCCAGCCGAGGCGCCCCGCGCTTCCGGTCGCGCGCACGTTTGCGAAGGATCCGTCGAAGTTGTCGACGCCGAAGATTGCACGTTCGGTCGGCACGAGCGTCGGGTCGCCGGTGCGGAAGTTCATCGTGCCGCCGATCCCGTAGTTGATCTCGGAGGCGTACGCGGTCGGGCCCTTCGCAATCTCGATGTCGTCGAAGAGCATCGAGTCGATGAGCATCGTCGGGTAATCGCCGTGTGAACCGTTGATGAGCGGATGGCCGTCGATGAGCGTTTCCTTCTCATAGTCGAGCGCGCCGCGCATGTTCGGCGACGTCGTCGAGCCGTAAACCGCGGCATCGGCATTTGGACGCGCCGCGACGATGCCCGGCGTCTCGTTGAGAATCTGTGCGATGCCGATTGCGCCCGAATCGAGGAAGCGTTGCGAGCTGAGCACTGAGATCGGATAGGATCCGGCGTTGAAGACCCCTGGAGAAGCGGCCTCCACGCGCGCGATCGCCCGCAGCGAGGAGAGCGTGACCACCGGCATTGCGACGCGGACGTCGGTCGTGCCGTTCGCGGAAACGGTCACGCTCGTAAGCGTAACCTGTTCGTAACCCGCATGCGTCGCGACGATGGAGTAGACGCCCGGCGGAAGCGGCACGCCGAAGCGTCCCTGCGCGTCGCTCATCGTCGTTGCCGCGTGCGAACCCTCGATGGCGATGCGCGCCGCCGCGATCGGCCTCCCCGCGTCGTCGGTCACGACGCCGGTGAGCGTACTCTGTTGTGCGAAGGCTGGAGCAGCCGCGCACATAAGGAAGGGAAGGATGAGTAAGGCGCGCAGGAATTGCATCGGATGAGACTTTCCTCGAAGAGCGTCGTACTCGCGCTCGCTGCGGCGAGCGCGCTCTCGGCGCCTTCGCCGGGCCTGGCAAGGACCCTCGCGACTCCCCCGCCGCGGCAACCGGCGAAGCACTTGCGCGTCATCGGCTCGGTCGCGACGCACGGGACGCAGCCGTTTAACAGCACGCCCGTCGCGCAGCGAGTCTTTCCGCGCGAGGCGTATCGCGATCAGGGGCAGCCCGATCTCACGAGCGTCCTCGATCAGACGCCCGGCGCGCTCGTCTCGCGGCCCCCCGATGAGAACTTTGCCGTGCCGAACATTCCGCTCTACCCGCTCGTGCGCGGCGGCTTGCCGTACGAAACGCCGATCAGCATCGACGGTGCGCCGCTCGGCCTTCCGTCGACGGGCACGCTCGATCTCGCACTCATTCCAACCTACGTGCTGCAAGAGGTCGAGGTCGTCAAGGGTCCCGGTGATCCGGCGGGCATGGGCGGCGGCGTCGACGGCGCGATCAACCTTCGCACCGTGGATCCAACGTTGGCGACGCGCGGCACGCTCGAACTCGAAGGTGATTCGCGCGGCGGCCAGTTTTCGGATCTCGCATACGACGGCACGCTGCCCGGCGGAAAGTTTGCCTTCGCGAGCATGTTCTCCGTCGACGGATCGCCCGGTCCGCTCGCCGGACTCTCGCTGCCCGGAAGCCCCGCGAGCGACGTCTTGCGCAAGGCGATGCTCCTGAAGCTTCGTTTTACGCCGAGCGATGCGCTCACGCTCTCCGTGACCGCGCTCACCGTGAACCTCGATCGCGCGCTCGACGGCGCGTACGGCGCGTTGCTCGGCAGCGATTTCGTCTCGCTCTCGCCGGTGCTCGGTGCGCGGCAAGACGAACGCCTGCGTTTCGAGCAGCTCCTGGGTCAGTACGGACGCGGCGACGACGAGTTCGAGATGCGCCTCTACGGTTTCGACGTGAGCGATGACGGCTATTCGGGGAACGTATCGCTCTCGAACGCGCTCGACCGCGAGCGCGGCGCGGGCGTCACGTGGAATCATCAGAGCGGGCCCAACCTCTACGCCCTCTCGCTCGATGCCTCGGCGGCCGACGCCTACGATGCGGACCACTCCTCGCTCGCGGCGTTTGGCGAGTCGCTTCCACGCGGCTCCGAGGACGCGACCGCGCGCGCTCGCGCGACGGCGACGCTGCATCCGAGCAGCCGCACCGAGATCGATCTCGCCGCGGCGACGGACGGAAGCGGCGCGCAGATCGGAAGCGGAGCCTTTCGGAACTGGTCCGCATTCGACGCCCGGCTCGGCGCTTCGCAGTTGCTCACCCCCACGCTTTCGCTGCGTGCGTCGCTCGGTACGAGCAGCGTCGCGCCGCCGCTCGACGTCCTCGCCGTGAGCTTCGCGCCGCAGTATTCGATCGGGCTTGCTCCCGAAAACGTGTTCTTTTCGTCGACGGTGACGCAGCCCGAGCGTGCGCAGGGCGCCGACCTGGGCTTAGAATGGCGACTGCACGGCGGAACGACGACGCTCTCCTTCGATCTCTACGAAACCGGAACGCGCGACGCGTTCATCCTTTCGACGACACAGCCGGTCCCCGGCCTCGTTGAGGCGCTCTGGTCGAATGGACCACCGATGCGCGACGAGGGCGCGGAGATCTCGCTCGTGCAGTTCAAGCCGGTTGGGCTCGGCTTCATCGTGCAGGCGGCGCTGCCTCGCACCTACGTCTCCGGCCCGATGCCCGCGAACGTTGCGGGAATCCCGTACGCGCAAGGTTACGGCGAGATCAGTTACAAGTGGCCGCGCGGCTCGCGCGCATCGATTGGGCTGCTCTATGCGGGCGCGAACAACGCATACGGAAGACCTGCTTTCAACGAGTTCAACTCGAACCTCGAACTCTCGGTCGGCGCGAAGTCGAAGCTGCAGGTCTCGGTTGAAAATCTCTTCGATTCGCTCGACGGCCGGCTCCCGATCGCGCTCATCGCGTCGACGAACGCGAACGTCCTCGGGCCGAGGACGATCCGCGTGATGTTCCGGCAATCGTTCGGCGGCGGCGCAATCTATGAACGCTGAAGCCCTCATCGACGCGCACTTGCTCGACGGCAAGCTCTCTCGGGGCGAGCTCGTCGCGCAGATGCTCGCCTCGGAGGCACCGACGGATCGAGCGCGTCCGTTCTATGAAGGTATGCGCAGTTTAGGCGCTCGGACGCCGGAGTTGAGCCTCATCGCCCTGCGCCTCGTCCTCGCCGGCCGGAGAGCAGACGACGCGGCGGTCGTTCGGCTCCGCGATCTCGTGGAGGCGGCGCGCGCAGGGGGCTCCCAGGCGGAGGCGGCACGATTGGCATACGGGGCCGAACTCTCCGCCGGGGGATGAAGAAGATGCTTGCTCTGCTGTTAGGTGTCGCGTTCTGCTTGCCGCCGTCGGCGGCGCCGGCTCAACAAGGCGTGGGGCCGTCGGTCTACCATTCCCTCGAAAGCGGCGCGAGCCCGCGCTTGCACGGGCGCATCGTCGGGCGCATCGCTCGCGTAGACTATACGAACTCCATCATCTACGTGCGCACGAGCTACGGCGTTCGCGCCGTTGCGATCATGCCGAGCACGGAGATCGACGTTCGCGGCGGCGGCTACGGAAGCATCGACGATCTCCACGTGGGGAGCCTCGTCGATATCGACGCGACTGTCGCCGCGAATCGTGTCATCGCGCAGATCATCCATATCCGTTAGCGTGAAGGCGCTGCGTGTCGAGGATGTTGCGGTCACCTTTACGGATTCGCATCGCACGCATCGCGCGCTCGACGGCGTAAGCCTCTCCATCGATCCCGGGCAGACGCTCGCGATCGTCGGCCCATCCGGCGCGGGAAAGAGCACGTTGCTGCGCGTCATCGCGGGATTGCTGCGACCGGAGCGCGGCGACGTCACGCTCGGCGGAGTCTCGCTCGCCGCGCACCCAACGCAGGAGCGCCGCATCGCGATGGTCTTTCAAGACGACGCGCTCTTTCCGGCGATGAGCGTTCGGGAAAACCTGCGCTTCGCGATGCGAAACGGCGCGCACGCCGCCGGCATCGCACAAACCGCGCGCGCGCTCGGCGTGAGCGCGCATCTCGATCGCCGCCCGCGCGATCTCTCCGGCGGCGAGCGGCAACGCGTCGCGCTCGCGCGCGCCCTCCTCTCCGATCCGCTCGCGTTGCTGCTCGACGAGCCGCTCGCGCATCTCGATCCCGGGCTGCGCGCCGCCGTCCGCGCGAGTTTGCGGGATCTGCGCGAACGGTTCGAGGGGCCGGTGCTTTACGTGACGCATGATCACGCGGAGGCGATGGTGATCGGCGATATGTTGGGCGTGCTTATCGACGGTAGGCTCGAGGACTGCGGGCCGCCGGAGCGCGTCTACGATTCACCGGCGAACCTGCGCGTCGCCGCGTTCCTCGGCTTGCCACCGATGAACCTCGTGACCGAAGGTGCGCGCGTGCTCGGCATTCGACCGGAGCACGTTGCCGTCGTTGCGGATGCGCCGCTTCGCGGGCCTCTGGAGCGGCGCGAAGCCGTCGGCGCCGATGCGTACCTGCGCGTGCGCACGCCGCTTGGGCTCGTGCTCGCGCGCGTCCCGGCAACGCAACCGTTCGCCCTCGGCGGCGAGATCGCGCTCGCGTTTCCTCCCGAGCGCGTGCGCTACTTCGATGCGGAGAGCGGGGCGGCGATTTCGTGAACGCGTCGCTCCGACGGCTCGCCGCTTCGGTCGTCATTACCGGTTTCCGCGAAACGCCGCCCGACTTTCCCTTCGCGGGCTTCATCTTTTTCGATCGCGACAGCGCCTCGCTTGCGGAGTTGCGCGCACTCACCGATGCGCTGCGCGCACGTTACGACGGCTTGCCGCCGATCCTCGCGATCGATCAGGAGGGCGGCCGAGTCATGCGCTTGCGCGACGGCGTGGCACCGATGCCGCCGGCCGCGGAGATCGGCGCGAGCGGTGACGAAGCCCTCGCCGAACGCATCGGCGCGCAGTGCGCGCACGATTTGCGCCGCGCCGGCTGCAATCTCAACTTCGCGCCGGTGCTCGATCTCGCGGTCGATCCGCGAAACACCGTGATCGGCGACCGTTCCTTCGGCGCCGATCCCGCCGCCGTCACGCGCATGGCGCGGGCCTTCGCGCGCGGCCTCGAACGCGGCGGCGTCCTCGCCACGTACAAGCATTTTCCGGGTCACGGTGCCACCGCCGTCGATTCGCACAACGCGCTGCCGACGATCGAGATCGACGAGGCGACGTTGCGCGCGCGCGATCTTGCGCCGTTTGCGGCCGTCGCCGGCGAGGCGCACGCGATGATGACCGCGCACGTCGTCGTCCGGGCGCTCGATCCGAATCATCCCGCGACGCTCTCACGCCGCATTTTGCAGATGCTGCTGCGCGACGAGCTCGGTTTTCGCGGCGTCTGCTTCACCGACTGCCTGCAGATGGCTGCGATCGCTGGCGAAAACGGCAACACGCAGGGAGCGCTCGAAGCGTTGCGCGCGGGCGCCGACGCGCTGACCGTCAGCGACGATCCCACGCTGGCGATTGCAATCGTCGAGCGCCTGGAGCGCGCTCTAGAAGAAGGCGACCTCGCGATGGAGCGTCTGCAAGAAGCGGCCGCGCGCGTCGACGCGCTGCGGGCGTTGCTCCAACCTCCGTTGCCGATATGAAGGATCGCTTCGAGGCGGTCGACGCCGTTGTGCGCGACGCGTGTGGGACGGCCTTCACCGCTGCCGTCGCGCGGATCGAGCGCGGCGGAGCGTTGTGCTTCGAACGCGCCTACGGCGTGACGCGCGCGGATGCGGAAGGGCGGCCGGTCTTCCTGGACACGCGCTTCGATCTCGCCTCGCTCACGAAACTTTTCGTCGCGACGCTCGTGCTGCGCGCGGTCGCAGAGAAACGTCTTGGTCTCGACGAAATCGTCGTGCCGCCCTCGATCACCGCGCGTATGTTGCTCGCGCACGATTCCGGCATGAACTCCGGCGCCGACTATCGCTTGCTGCTCGATCACAACGTCGAAACCTTTGCGCTCGAAGAGCCGCTCGTTGCAACGCCGGGCGAGCGCGTCATCTACAGCGACCTCGGCTTCATCGTGATCGGCGTCCTGCTCGAACGCCTCGACGGCTGCGCGCTTTCCTCTATCGTCGAGCGATTCTTTGCGCGTCCCACGCTCGGCTTTCGCCCCGCCGCTGCGGAGCGCCGATCGATTCCGGCGACCGAGGACGATGGTTGGCGCGGCCGCGTGCAGGGCAGCGTGCACGATGAAAAGGCGCATCTCATGGGCGGCGTCGCCGGCCATGCCGGACTCTTCGGAACCGCTGCCGACGTCGCCGCGCTGACGGAAGGCTATCTGGGATCCCTGTGCGGGCGCGATCGCGCGCTGCTCCCCGATGCGCTCGTGCGCGAAGCGGTGAGCGAGCAGGCTTACGATCCCGTGCTGCGCCGCGGCTTGGGTTGGGCGCTGAAGACGAACGATGCGAACTCATGCGGGCGGTTTTTCTCGAGCACGAGTTTCGGCCACACCGGTTTTGTCGGAACGTGCGTCTGGGCCGATCCCGAACGCGACCTGCAGGGCGTCCTGCTGACGAACAGCGTCTACTTCGGACGCAACGACATCCGCGATCTGCGCGCGGCATTCTACGAAGCGGCCGCGGAGGCGACCGCGCGATGATCGCGATCGGGCTCATGAGCGGGACCTCGCTCGACGGCGTCGACGCCGCGCTCGTCGAGCTGCGTCCCGCCGAGCACGGCTACGCGATCGAACTGCGCCGTTTCGCGACGACGCCGTTCGACCCGGAGCTGACGGCTCTGCTCCGCGCCGTCCTTCCGCCGCAGAGCGGCAGCGGTGCGGCGATTGCGGAACTGCATCGCCGCCTCGGTGCGGCGTTTGCGCGCGCCGCAGTCGAAATCGCGGGGAAGACGCGCGTCGACTACGTCGCGTCGCACGGTCAGACGATCTATCACGACGGGCCGCGGAATATCACCCTGCAGCTCGGCGATCCGTTTGTGATTCGCGAAGCGGTCGGCGCAAGCGTCTGCTATGATTTCCGCAGCGCCGATTGCGCCGCGGGCGGCGCGGGCGCGCCGCTCGTTCCGTACGTCGATGCGCTGCTCTTCGGCAGTCGGAGCGAAGATCGCGTCGCCGTGAACCTCGGCGGCATTGCGAACGTGACGGCCCTCCCCCGCAGCGGCGAAATCCTCGCGGCCTTCGATACCGGCCCGGGCAACATGCTCATCGATGCGTGCGTGCGCGAGCGCACGAACGGCGCGACGAGCTTCGATCGCGACGGAGCGCTCGCGGCGCGCGGACGCGCCGACGAAACGCTGCTCGCAGCGATGCTCGCCGATCCGTACTTCGCGTTGACGCCCCCGAAGACAACTGGTCGCGAACGCTTCGGCGCGCACTTTCTGCGCGAGCACGGGTCAGTGGGCGCGCTTTCCTTAGAAGATGCGCTCGCGACGCTGACCGAACTGACCGCTGCCTCCGTTGCGGCCGCGATTCGCTCCCTCCCATTCGAAAGGCCGCGCGTCATCCTCTCCGGCGGCGGCGCCTCGAACGCGACCTTGACCATGCGCCTTGCGGAGCGGCTTCCCGATTGCATCGTCGAAAGGTCGGATGCAATGGAAATCCCCGCAGATGCGAAGGAAGCGATCGCGTTCGCCGTGCTCGGATATGAAACGCTGCGCGAGCGCGCGGCAAATGTTCCGCGCGCCACCGGAGCACGCCACGCGGTGACGCTCGGTGCGATCGCGCCGCACGGTTTACGTGCGCTGCTCGAAGCCGTGGAACGCGAATGCCGCTGAACGACGAACTCGCGGAGACCGAAGGCGTCGACGAGAGCACCGCGGGTCTCGACGGTCTGGAGACGCCGGCGCTCGTCGAACTCCTGGTGGAAGGGCAACGCGGCGCGGTCGATGCGGTGCTCGCGCAACGCGATGCGATCGCCGCCGTCGTCGAGGAGATCGCCCGGCGACTCGCGCACGGCGGGCGGCTGCACTATGTCGGCGCCGGAACGAGTGGACGCCTCGCGACGCTCGACGCCGCCGAGATGCCGCCGACGTTCGGAACCGAACCCGAACTCGTGCAGGCGCACATCGCGGGCGGCGTCTCCGCGCTCGTACGCGCGATCGAAGGTGCGGAGGACGATGCGATCGCGGGCGAAGCCGCCGCGCGGGCGTTCGAGCCCGGCGATGCGGTCATCGGTTTGTCGGCGAGCGGCGAAGCGGCGTATGTCGTTGCGGCAATCGCGACGGCGCGCGCGCGTGGTGCCTTCACGACCGCGATCGTGAACGGCGAACCCTCGGCGCTCGCCGCCGCGGCGGAGCGCATGATTCTCTTGCGCACCGGTGCCGAAGCGCTCGCGGGATCGACGCGACTGCGAGCGGGCACCGCGCAAAAGATCGCGCTCAACGCCATCTCGACCGCGGTCATGGTGCGCCTCGGAAAAATCTACGACAACCTCATGGTTGACGTCGTCGCGACGAACCGAAAGCTGCGCGCGCGCGCACTGCGATTGGTTCAAGCGATCGCCGCCGTCGACGCGGAGCGCGCCGCCGCGTTGCTCGACTCGGCGAACGGAAGCGTCAAGATTGCCGTGGTCATGTCGCGCCGCGCCGTCGACGCGACCGAAGCGCATCGCTTGCTCGACGAACACAGCGGCCGCCTCCGAAACCTGCTATGACCCTGTCCCGTGTCATCCTGAGCTTGTCGAAGGATCGCCTCGCGGCTGTGCTTTCACTTGCGTTGCTCTTTACGATGTGCTTCCCACAAGTCGCCGCGGCATCAACGCGTGCGCCGATCGTGTTCATACCCCTCGACGATCGCCCGGTGACCTTGCAGCTACCGCTCTTGCTCGGGCGCATCGCGGGGCGCAGCGTCGTCGCGCCGCCGCGCGCGCTGCTCGGTCACTACTTGCAACCCGGCAAACCCGACGCGATCGTCGCGTGGCTGAACTCGCGTGCGCCGCAGGACGCGAACGCCTACGTCATCTCCACCGACATGCTGAACTACGGCGGATTGCTCGCGTCACGCGTGCCGGGCCCGGCGTACATCGACGCCTACTTCCGCGAGAAAGAGTTTGGGCGTTTGCGCGTCCGGCATCCACGTGCGTGGATCGCGGCATTCGGGACGATCATGCGCTTGGCGCCGACCGGCGTTCCGGCGATCGGCGCCGGCACCGCATACTTCGCGTCGGGTCCGACGTGGCAGACGCTCTGGGATTATGCGAAGCTGCACGACCCGCTGCTGCCGAGCGAAGCAACGACCGGGGCGCAACTCCGGGTGCAAGCGGGTGCGGCGTTCGATGAATACGTTGCGAATCGCGCGCGCGATCTTGCGGTCGATCGCCTTCTCGTACAAGAGGCCGTGCCGCCGTCGGGTGCGATCGATCATCTCGTCTTGGGTCAGGATGACGCGGGTCCGGTCGGGATCGACGTTCCCGATCGCATGCAACTCGAAGACGATATCGCGCGTGAAGATGCGCGCGTCGACATCGAACCGGGTGCCGATGAACTCGGCATGGCGCTCGTCGCGCGCGCGCTCGCTCGCGGCATCGGCTGGCAGCCGCGCGTCGCCGTCCGCTACTCCACCCCTGACGGCGCCGACGCGCACGACCCGCTCGAGTACGCGCCGATCTCGGATGCGATCGACGCGCTCATCGCGCAATGCGGCGGCATCGCTACGGACTCCGATCCGCAGGTCGCGCTCTACGTGCGCGTTCCCGGAACGACGCCGATGCAGGACGACGCGCTTATCGCGGCGATGCACGCCGACGCCGACGCGGGGCGTTCCATCGCGCTCGCCGACTTGACGTATTTGGAAGGCGGCGGAACTCCCGGCTATGCCGTGCAGGGCGCGTTCGCGCAGCGCATTCTCGCCGACGGGATCGCATCGCGGCTCGATGCGTACTCGTCTTGGAACACGAACGCGAACACCGTCGGCACGGCGCTCGCTGAGGCCGTGGCCGCGGGTGTCGGACGGCGTTCGGGCACGTACGACGAGATTGCACACCGCGAGTTCACGTTCATGCGCTTCGTCGACGACTACGCTTATCACGACGAAGTACGGCCGCTGCTCAACGAGCAACTCGACGCGCGTCAGGTCGATCACATGATCCTGACGGCGCCCGACGACGCAAGCGTTGCAGACGAAAGCCGCGCGTTACTGTGGAACGACGCGGAAGCGATCCTCGCCCAGTTGTATCCGAGGTATCATATCGCCGCGATGGAGATCGCTCTCCCCTGGAATCGGACCTTCGAGGCCCAGATCGAGGTTAGCCTCGCCCCCGATCTGTACCATAGCGGACTCTCGGGACGGCTGCCGAAGCAGTGATCTAACCCCCATGAATCTTATTAAACGGTCCACCTGGCCAACGCGTCCGAATTGGCTGAACGCGGCGCCCCTCATCGCCATCCACCTTATCGCGCTGCTTGCTCTCTGGCCTGGATTCTTCTCCTGGTCGGCGGTCGCCGTCGCAGCAATTCTCGCTTATGTGACCGGAGCAATCGGGGTCACGCTTGGTTACCACCGGACGCTGACGCATCGCAGTCTGCGCCTCCGCTGGGGCCTCGAATACGTCGTTGCGGTGCTCGGCATGCTCGCGTTGCAGGGTCCGCCGATCGAATGGGTCGCGACGCATCGCGTCCATCACGCGCATTCCGATCACGAAGGCGACCCGCATACCGTGCGCCGCGGCGTGACCTGGGCGCACATGCGGTGGCTGCTGCTCAAGAATCGCTACGTGCCGTCGCGCGCAGAGCGCGCTCGCCACTGTCCCGACCTCGTGAGCGATCCGTTTTATCGCATGGCGTCGTACCTGAGCATTCCGCTGCAAGTCGCGCTCGGCCTCACGCTGCTCGCGCTCGGCGGATGGTCGTGGGTGATCTGGGGAATCTTCGTGCGCCTCGTCTTCACGTACCACACGACGTGGTTCGTGAACAGCGCCTCACATTGGTCCGGCTATCGCACGTTCAAGACGAGCGATCGTTCGACGAACTCGTGGTGGGTGGCGCTCATGTCGTTCGGCGAAGGTTGGCACAACAATCACCACGCTTTCCCGTTCTCCGCGCGCCACGGCCTTGCGTGGTTCGAGTTTGACATGACCTGGTGGCACATCAAGGTGCTGCAAGCATTGCGCCTCGCCGACCACGTTCGCGTGCCGACGAAACGGATGATGGAGCGCTTCGCGTTCCGCCCGGTGTTCGTCCGCCGCACCATCCGCTCAATTAGGTAGCACAGCCGGCGCTGGCGTTGTCATCCTGAGTTGACCTCGTGTCATCCTGGGTTGACCTCGTGTCATCCTGAGCCTGTCGAAGGACGCGCCTCGCTCAGGGCTAAAGGCACTAAGGTGTCATCCTGAGCCCAACACTTGTCATCCTGAGCTTGTCGAAGGACGCTCCGAGCGTCACCGAGCTGTAGAGGACGTACCCAAATGTGCAGGCATGCGACCTTAGTGCTCTTCTTATGTTACACCATTGCGCTAACGGGGATAGCAAGCAGCGCGGGCTGCCCGGTTATTCAAGGCGAGAGAGCGCCATTTGAGAAGAACGTTACGATCTTCTTGCGTTTGGATCGAACCGAATACCGGCTTGGTCAGTCGATGGTGATGGAAGCCGGACTAAGAAACGACGGCCGGGACCCGTTCTACGTTTACCAGCGGATGGGATGGGGCCCAGGTGGCGGACTGGCGCTGCGGCTCAAGGACCAATCAGGTAGGGAGATAGCTCCGGTCATGCAAGATGATGGGATGTCCCCGCCACCACCCAAGAACGACGATCCAAGCATGTTCGTTAAACTGTACGGCGGCCAGCTCTTTGGCTTGCAAAGGGAACTTCCCATAACCGATCTTGTGACAGCCCCCGGGAGGTATACATTGCAGATCGAGTACCGGGGCGCGATGCCTTGCAACTGGGTCGCCCGAGACCTAGCAGCAATTCCGGCGCTTTGGCTTGAAAACGCAAGCCTTTTTTCCGGCACGATCTCTTTTCAGGTCATTCCCTGAAAGCTCCGCCGCGCAAGCTCGGCCCCGCCCGAGGGGTTAAGCGATTACGATGACCGATCCCGAGTCTCTTGCACACCAAGGCCTTAGCGATATCGACCCGCAAACAGAGGCTTGGTCAACGTCAGCGATAGTCAAACTGTATGGCTTCGGCAATGCCGGTGATGCCGCGCCCTGAGATGGCCTCGTCAATAAGCGCGCACAGTAGCCGGTACGCAGTCTCTACCTGGCCGATCCATAGTTCCATTTGCTCGCGCACGAAGATGGGACCGTTAGATTCCCAAATACCCCCCTCGCTCGTCCGATGAACGTATACCGACAATTCGTTCGCGTACAGTGTGTTGAGCGCGCTCAAAGTCTCGGCCCGCGTGAACCGCGACAGTGTCGAATTGATTTCCCCGCGGCTTGGCGTTCGCTCCTTACCACTTGTCACAGCCTCAAACTCAGCGCGCTTCGTTGTGACCTGTAGGCGCGGATTC
>PKZD01000056.1 GCA_003133745.1 Candidatus Tyrphobacter aquilonaris | reverse complement strand
GAACACTCGATGGATCGCGAACCCAAAGCGCGCGGGATGATCGAACTTGATTGCCCAGGCGACCAACTCGAGCGGTGAGTAGATATGACCGAAGAACGGCTGGCCGAGCGCGGCCTGATAACCAAAGGCGCGGGCGACATCTTGTGTCGCAACCCAGCACGACGCGGCTCCGAGCCAGATGACGATCGCGATCGACGGAAAGATCACACCCATCGGGTCGCNNCCAAGCCAGATCATGATGCCGACCGATGGAAAGATCACGCCCATCGGGTCGCGCTCGCGCCGCGGCAGCGAGTACAGGTTGGGATCAGGCGATGTCTTCATCAATGTTTACCGCGAGACACGCGAACGCAAAAGAAAAAGCCCCCAAGCGCTCGTCCTTCAAAGGCTTTTATACCAGCATTATTATGCGGGCGAAAGTCGCGTGTACTCTTACACGCCAATTATCCCGCACGCATCGTTTATCGTCAAGCCACCTCGACGTAAAATCAATGGGCGCCCGACATGGGGCTGCCGCACGGCGCCGTCACCGCCGGCGCAGAGGCTCCGCGTCAACGCCGAGCGAAGCGAGCCGAAGGGCAGCGTTTACGCGGAGTGGCGTCGGTGGTAACGTGACCGAGCGGTAGCGCCGGAGCAGAGGGCCGCGGTATCGCCAAGCGCGCTGCCACACAAGATGCAGACAACGGTCGCGCTGGCGCGTTGCGCAGGGCTACCACCGAGCACGCTCATTTTGCCTGCTAATCGATGCGAACCGCATCTGCGAGTCCGAGTTCTTGAAGTGCCTGGCGGAGGTCCGTCGTCAACCGGCTAGCGGAGTCCTCCGGCACCGTTACTGCAAACTCGACGCCTATGGACAATTCGGATCCAGATCGAAGCTTCGGGAGAATCCGCGTACCTAAGCGATTCCATACTTCGGGCGGAATATTGCCGGTAAGACGTACCGTCCGAACGGTCGCAACCGGCACAGGTTGCCGCACTGACTCGGACTCGGGTGAGGTTGGGGCTGGGGTTTCATCGAGCGGCGGNNGGCGCCCCGCTCTTAAGCGCTTCAGCCTTCTCCTTGCGCAGCAAGTAGACGTTTTCTTCGAATGCCACCTCGTCGGGCGGAAGTTGCTCCCTGAACCAAATGCGTTCATAGGTACCGTCGAACAATCGACCTGACGAAATCCCAAAGTCTCCACGATTCACAAACTCCGGTATTTTGCTTTTAAGGGCCGTGTCAGGGTCGAGTAGCCGGGTCAGCGATCCATTCAGGAAACTCTGCCGCAAGCTTGCAAGAGGCCATGCACCAGACTCGCGAAGCGCTGGCGGCCAATTCCGCTCGATGTAGCTGGCCCCGACGCTTTCATTAAGCAGCGCTTCCGACTTAAGGGCGGCGAGTACGCGCCCACATAGAGTCTCCCCGCTGGACGAGTGACCGGCTCCAAGATCGATGACCTTTAGCCCGTCTTTCCCCTGTGCATCCGCAACGATTGCGAAGCGATAATCCCCCCATACCTCGTCCTTCGCGGATTCCTCTGCTGCCTTAACGTTCGCCTCAAGCTCGGCTCGGTCGTTTCTGTCGAACTCGCCGCCTAGCGTACCGCTTCGTACCTCTTGCAAAACGCGTCGCCATGCAAGAAGAAGTTCCACACGGTCGCGCAGTTCGCGCCCAGCNNCTCAGCGATCTGGGCTCGAACAGAATCGGTATCAGTCCATTCAACCTCCGGATCGGCAACAACCAGCATAAGGCGTGGCGAATCCGGTATCGCAGAACCGTCGGCAGGGAATGGCTCGATCCTAATAGCCGCGCCGCGCTGAAACTCCGCAGATACGAGCTTTCGAAGCTCTGGCTTCACTTCCGTTTCTTCGTCCAGTGATGCTCGGCGATCATTCACGACCTTTTTCACCGTTGGCTGGTAACCAATGCGAAAACCGTCGGACCCGGCCTTGCGGATGAAGTAGCCGCGGTCTTCGAGGGACATCGCCGCGTTATCGATTGACGTGGTGTCGAGTTCAGGTTCGCCAAGGTCAAAGCGCAGCTCTGGAAGGTGCGCTACTTTGTCGGTCTGCCCTCCAGATGATTCGAAGAGAATTGCGCTGCCAACGCGGCGATGGATATCGCGGAGCGGTCCCTTTGTGTCAACATCAAGCGCACGGGCATGCGAATGTTCTCCGGCGATGTCTGCATCTATCGCTGCTATCAGCCGCGATTCGCCGAGCTGTCCAAGAACAACACACCAAAGTTTGGGTCATCAAGAGGCGCTGAACCAAGAGTAATGAGCGGCTCATTTCTCGCTTTACGAAATGCGTCTTGCGCAGCGATCGAGACCCACTGCGCCAGCATCGCCAGGGTGCCGCGCGTTTGCTGATATTGCGGCAAAGCTTGCCATTTGCGCTGGAACACCGACAGCGTCCCCGGGTGAAACGGATAGCACGACGCAAATCGCCCTTGTAAGAATTCGCGGGCTTTCGCTTCGGTTGCTGCCGTGTCGACCGCGGTCCACTCGGGCGGCAACTGGGCGCGTCTGTCGAAGCACCAGTCGCCGAAAGCGCGCGCGATATTCCTGCGCACCTTCTCGCTTCCGACGTCATCGAAGAGGCGGCGACGCACGACCTCGCTAATCTCCGCTTCGTCGTTCGCTATTAGGTCTTTGGCAACCCGACGTACAACCTTGGTGATTTTCTCTTGCCACTGTTGGTCCCACTCGGTCATCTCAACTTGGCTGCGCGGCAAACTGATCATCGCAACGCCGTTAGGGACGCCGGTTATCGCGCGAACGAGGTTATCGATAAATGCGTGGAAGGAATCCGCCATCGACCGATGCCGATTGACGAAGTTGAGTACCTCATCGAAAAGCAATAGAACAGGAGCGTTGGCGGCAGCAAAGAGTCGTGCTAACGCATCCGTGCCTGGCGGTGTTGTCTTCGCAGTCGGACCAAGTTCGGCGACGCCCTTTTCTCCCGCGAGTTGGCGTGCTATGTCAATCCATGGAGTTTCCTGGCCCTCTCGCGGATCCCACGCATTTCCAACAAATACCGCGACGCGTGCCTGGGGCACGTTGGAAATGCCGGCCTCCCTTAACAGCTCTGGCACACCGGAACAGCGCGCAACGGCATCTCCGTTCCTTGCCAGGTGATAAAGGGTCGTGAGCGTGTGCGTCTTGCCACCGCCGAACTGAGTAATGAGCGTTAGGACGGGTGCGGCGTTGTCTGTTTTCCCGCTAAGGCGCCGCAAGACCATGGCGCTGTGCTCACGCAAGGCGCGTGTGAAGTACGTGCGCGCGAAGAATTGCTCAGGATCGCGGTAGTCGATGGGCGCGGTTCCGGCGACGACTTGTTCAAGTTGAATCGCGAACTCGTCAGGATTGAAGGATCGGCCTTCCCGAACTTCCTTGCGAAGAGTAACAAGTTTATACCAAGGTTCCATCTGGCTTCTCCTAAGGTCGCTGTAGCTTCGCAAAGAGGTCGGCCGCCGGGCGTTTCAATCGCAGCAGGTTTGCGTAACCGGTCGGTTCGTATGCCCGAAAGCCGTCGTACAAACGGTAGCGAACGCCGTCAGTCACGACAACATGTTTCGGGGCGCCTAAAGCATCGGCGTAGCCCCTGGCTTGTTCAAGAGCGCCCTCAACTCCGGCACCTAGACGCTTAACCTCGATCACGAGGATGCAGTTTTCTGGAGTTCGCGGAAGTATTCGAAATACGGCGAGATCGATCCAGCGCCACTTGATGGCAAGACGCTCGGCCGGCCATCCCAGCGCACTGAGGAACGGAACGACAAACTGGGTGATAAGCTCGTCTTCAGCGGGTGGATCACCGAAGGCCGCACGATCCTGGAAGAGCGGTACGAGGTCAGCCACACGAGCGACGATGCTCTCAAGAGCCTTCGGCAAGTGATCGAGTGGTGGTTCCTCTTGGGGAAGATCGGGTAATTTCGCAGTCTGCCAGTGCGTCGGCTCTGAATTTACGAAGCGCTCGGCAAAATCAAGAACTTCTTCGTTCCACACGCGCGAGCACCGCGGCGGACTTGCGCCGAAGACAGAGCTGGCGAACTCGTGGGGTGTCGGAAGGTGGAACCAACGAACGCGTCGGGCGTGCTGTAAATCCAGACCGTTGACGTCATCGAATGCATCAAGGTATATGTACGAGCTCGCAACTAGACCGACCGCTAATGTTGTCGCGGTTCTGGTCCGCAAAAGCACGACATCCCCGTCAGCAATCTCGCTCGCAAAGCGCCGAACGAAAATCCCGCCGAAGTCGCTATCGTCGCGCGAAATGTCCCACGGCCCAGAATCGCCGGGGCCGACCAGAGCGACGCCGCATGCGAGGAACACGTCGGCGTAGGGTCGCGTCGGAGAGCCCCCTGAGATCTGCCAAACGGCGCGCGACGGCATTGTTGTCCAGCTATCTCGGTACAGCCAGGAGCATCGCCTCGAGGAGGCGCTTCTCTTCGCTGCCCTTGGGGTATAGTGGAGTCAGCGCATTTGCGAGGCTGAGGAATTCCGGGCCGCGCTCTTGCTCCGCTTTGAGAAACGCACGCAGTTCGTTCGTGCGCCCAGTTGATTGCAGTAGCATTGCCGCGTGGACGCGGTCGAGAGACGTTGCAGGTCGATCGGGGGCTGGGTCCTCGGCGGACAAAATTCCGCGTGCTCCTGCGCTGTGACCTCTCGGGATGGCGCGCGCCTCCAACTCGGGAAAGAGGAAACCTTGTGCCGATTCGCCGTCGCGAGTTGCTCGGGCAGTTGACTGTGCGCCATCAGTCCCGAAGAGCTGCTTTACGCGTTCGGCGACCGGGAGCAGACGAACCACGTCCTTTTGCGTCTCAATGATCCGGTGCTCCCAATGCCCCA
>PKZD01000009.1 GCA_003133745.1 Candidatus Tyrphobacter aquilonaris | reverse complement strand
TGCTGCGCTGAGTTATCGGTCCGGGCGTCGCTTCAGGGCTCGGACGAGCCAATATTCCGTACCGTCGAGCGCGATCGTCTTGCGGGGCTTGCCGGCCTGCGGGGACCGCATCGCCCCTGAGTCTTCGAAGTACAACAAGAGCCATTTAATTATGAGGGCGCGCTCCCGATCACCCAGGCGCTTCAGCGTGGCCTTGGCGCCGTCAACGTCGCGACGCGCCTTATCCTCGATCTCCTCGTAGCGCCTACTCATAGACGAACAGGTGTTCGTTTTGAGCGCGTCGCACTTCCTGGCTAGTGGCCGGCACCTTTCACTGGCTCAGTTCGACGACGCCCGATTTCTGGACCGCGGTCTTCACGGGCGGGCTTCTCATTGTCGCGGTGGTGACGGCTTGGATCGGCCTATCGGCCTTGACGACAGCGAACGAAACGGCGCTGCTCGAAGCGACTCCCTATCTCGTACTCACTGAAGGCGGACCTATCGGAAAGATGCCGGACGAGCACCAAGATTACGTTCTGTCATGCGCTGTTGGCGGCGTAGGCACGCCGACGTTGCGCTCACGCTCTTATGAGGCGGACGAGCCTCAACTTGGCCCCGGAGTCACAATGTCGCCGCACTACGGTGGCCGACGCGATTGGCCTCGTCGGGTGATCGGGATGAGAAACGTCGGGCGCTCACCCGCCGTCGATGTTGCGATCAACATTACTTTCGAATTGGACGAGCCGGACGGCCTTGACTATGAGAAGCTGACGAAGCATCCGCGCAGCGGCGATGCAAACCCGGCTCCGTGGTCGGCTGGCCGCGACTATCCGTTACGCAAGGCCGGTACCAACGGCACCGGCGTGATTGAGATTCCGGCAATTGCGCCGAGTGAGACAGCATTCGTCTTGATCGAAAACCGCTTTGCCGCAACGACATCTATCAAGATCCCAAATTCTGCGACCGCCAGAGGCGTGGACGCTCAAAAGCGCATTTCCATTCCGATTCTTCCGCCGAAACGAACGATTGATATCCCGTTCAGGGCGTAGCTGATGCTGGCATTGCACGAGATCATACGGGATGCCGGCCAAAACTTAGCAACGCTATCGGGCGACGATTTTATAGAAGGGCTGACCAAGGCGCTTGCCGATTTGCTAACGGCATTTCACGTCGGCCGAGCGACGATTCGCGACGCAAAGGGAACACGAGTCGGCCCCGTTATAGTCGTCGCGACGTCTCCGATTCGAGACGGCGAGATCGAAACCGACGCAGTCGCGGTCGCTGCATTCGCCGGCGCCCAGTTGGACGACACCAGCCTCCGCGCGGGCTACGAATGCATCGCGAAAGTCAAAGACTTGGAAAAGGCGCCAAGCGAGGATCCAAGTCGTTCGACTGTCACGCTCGGGTTGATCGTCGCCGCGACCTCGGCGCGATCGTTGGACTCAATTGCGCAAATGATGCGACGTCTCAACAGCGAGACGTTAGCCGATCTCCGCCCGGACATGGTAGCCGTCCTAAACCGTGGCACAGTCAACTATCTCGTGACCTTCGGGCCGGATCAAACGATGCCCGGCGATTGGCTCCCTCCTGCGCGGGGAAAGCGTGATTTCGTCTCGCCTGCGCTGCTGCACATGGTTACGACGGCCACCAGCACATTTTCGCTGAACAGCCTGGTCGGCTTCATCATCGGTCAGTTGGCATTCTTCGGGCCGTCGCTCGAGCGCCCCGGCATGCGCGCCGCGATCATCGGCGTTCCCGCGAACAGGACCGTCGTCATTCTCTATCAATTTGATCTGCGCGGTCGGCTGATGGAAATCGAGAAGGTCGAGCCAGTGGCGCTGCCGCCTTACCTGATCGAATCGCCCGGGAAAGAACTTCTCGCGAAGATGTTCTATCAGCGTTGGCAAGACGGCGGCATAGTGATCCTCGAAGGTCGCTTGCCACTCGAAGGACTCTTGCTGTTCGCTCCAAACGCCGCGCCGACGATGACCGTCAAACTCAAGAACGAACGGCAAGTCTCGTCCGTTCTTGCGATGTCGCTCGACGATTTCAAGGCATTCGCCGAACAGATCGCAAGACGAAGCAATCTAACGGTGCGACAACAACGCCAAGAGTTTACGATAGCCCACCTGGCGGACGAAGGCACGTCGACGCCGTTCGTCGCGCGACTTTGGATGACTCCGCTTCACATGCGCGACCTTGTGCTCCCTCAAAAGGCGGACGTCGACGCTTTCGATACCGTCTATCAGTCCGTATTGAACGACCTAGTGACGCTTCGCCGCATCGGTCGAGAGACGCTCGATCTTTGGAACGCTCACATCCGGCGCATCGCCAGCGGGGAAATTATCCGATATGAGAACGGTATCCACGTCGATCAGACCATTGACGAACCGCTTTCTCACAACCTCGAAACTATCATTAGGAACGCTGCAAGTGCGGCGAAACAGTTTCAAGACTTACCACGGCTGTTCGGGATCGACATCGGTTTTATGTTCAAGGACGATAACGGATTCGAAGCTGGAATCAGGGCGCTGGAGAGTACCGACCCGATGCTCGCGGATTATCTACGCGAAACACGCAAATGGTTGCAGCCCTTAACCCTGACGCGTAACAGCCTTGAACACACGCCGTACGTCGCGCCGCGCATTCAATATGTGAGGAAGCCTGGCAACCGCTTCGAAGCGAGCGAGCCGCACGTGCTCGGCCTTCCGGTGACTGTTTTTATCCCCGTGATATTGAGCCGACTTAACCGTTTCATCGAAGAAGTTCTCATCCGTTCGATGCAGACCGCAATCCCGAATCCGATGACCATCGCCGAGATTCCGGTTGGAGCACGCGATCCCATTAAGCCGGAGCGTTTCTCCTCTGGCTTGGCAGGCCAAGTCCAGCCTTGGCAGATCATCTATTCAGATGACGCGTTCGATGACGTCTAGCCTAAGGGAGAGTTGCGCTGCAACGTCGACCGGTTTATCCGCCATCGTCCAAGAATAGGAGACCAGCGCGAACGAAACGATTCCTGCCGGTGCGGCGCGCGACGCGGTTGAAGCAGGCGATGGCCCTATCGCGACAGCGTTGTTGTCGCTTTCATATGCTACCAATCCTCAGCGTATCTTATTTGTGCGATTCTAATTTGGAAGACGCGTTGATGGTTCGCGTCCATCATGCGCGAGCGACCAAGCATGAGTAACCAATCGCCCTGCTCGTGCGTTATTCAGGACAACGAGCAAAGCCAAGCGAGCTGAAGGAGGGACCGCCATGACAAGCTCCCGTCCGATCGCTCGGGTGCATTCGATCGGAAAGACGGAGGCATGGACGGAGAACCGAACGACCGCCTCGCTACGGCGAGGACGAAGCTGTTGCGCGCGATTGCAATTCTTCGACAGCGGCTTCGAGGCGCCGAACCCGAGCGCGTAGTTCGACTACCTCGTCGTGCAATAGGAGGGCACTCTCTGCCGTTTCGAGTTGAGCCTGATCCAGAGCCTGACCGGCCTTCCGACCTTTTCGCCGGCCTCGACTTTCCTCCGGAGGATGAGCCGCCAGCAGCGTAGCCGGTTCCGGTTCGCCAGCAAGGTACCAAGGGGAGACCTTGAGCTCCCGTGCCAGCCGCAACGCCGCCTGAAGCTTCAGACTCTTGATGTCGCCGCTCCGCATCTTGCGGGCCGCGTCGGCAGAAACGCCAAGGACGTAGCCGAGCTGAGTATCGTTCAGACCCCGGACAAGCTCTTTGAAGCGTTTGCTGAAANNTCGCAACTGCCACGGGATTAGGATACCATAAGAAGTCAATAGTTTTCTATTGACGTTAATCAAGACTTTGCTATGATTGGGTGGCAGGAGGTAAGAGCACGCAGTGCCTCTCCGGGTCGAAGGTCTTGGGAGGCACGCTCCCCCTGTGGCTCCTCGGCCCCTGAGTCGCAAGCGCCCCTTGCCTACGAGTACATTTCAGGCAAGGTTCGTATGGATTCTGACGGTCGTCCCGGCCCTTCCGCATATGCGCGCGACTACTCGCAACTGAATGACGAGCAGCTCCGCTCCGCGATCCGCTTCACCGAGAAACGCCTTCGCTGGGTCCAGGAGGAGCACGTCGAGCTCACGCGCGC
>PKZD01000008.1 GCA_003133745.1 Candidatus Tyrphobacter aquilonaris | reverse complement strand
TTCGCATGTAAGGGGTCAGGAGTTCGAGTCTCCTCATCTCCACCACGTCAGAACCCGCATCCCGTAAGGGTTTGCGGGTTTTTCTTTGACGCGGCTGACCGAAGCGATCCGCCGCATTTACGACAATCGTACGACAACTGGGTTCGAGGGCCGCGAAGATTTGGTCCGCCGTCTGCGCAACGCGGCGCCCGGTATGGTTGAAGAGATGGCCGTATCTCTCGAACATCATCCGCGTGTCCGCGTGCCCCAAACTGCCGGCGATCGCGAGCGGGTCTTCGCCCGCTTCGATGAGCAGCGAGTTCGCGGTGTGGCGCAGGCTGTGGAACGTGACGTCCGGTAGCTCCGCTTGCTTCAGCAGCGGTTTGAACACACGCCGGATGAAGTTGCTCTTGCGCAACGGCACGCCGTTGGCCGACGTGAACACGAAGCCCTGTTCGGCCTGGCGTTCCGCCTGGTGCGCACGGAGCGCCTTGAGGGCCAGCGCCGGAAGATAGATCACGCGCCGTGACTTCGTGGTCTTCGGTCCGGAACGTACGAGCTTGCCGTCGAGGTCTTCGGTGAGCGTCGCGCGGACGGAGACCGTTCCGGCGACGAAGTCCAAGTCAGCCCAAGACAACGCGAATATCTCACCCTGCCGCATCCCCGTGGTGATAGCGAGCGCAAAGAGCGCACGCTCCTGCACGTCGCGGGCGGCGCCGAGCAGTTGCATCACCTGCTGGCCGTCGAGCACGACCACCTCTGGCCGCTTCGGCTTCGGTGTCGGGACCGTGCTACATGGATTGCGGCCGATCTTCTCCTCACGAAGCGCCACATTCAACGCACTTGATAGCGTAACGAGCGCCGTTCGCTGCGTGGTCGCGCCGACAGCGTCATCTTTCCAACGGCGAACCAGAAACCGAATGTCATCCGATGTGAGCTCGACGAGCGATCGCGCGCCAATGTGCGGAACGATGTGCTTGTTAATGAGATGTTTGCGGAGTTTGTAGGTATTCGGCCGAACGACGAGCGCGTCGAGCCAAGCGGTCAGGTACGCCGAGAGCGTCATGTCGCTCTTCGATTGAAGCGTCGTGCCATGTTGATCGCGGTACTCACGCATCAAGTCGGNNTTGAGCGTAAGCTTCGCTTCAAACGTGCCGTTGTTGCGCCGGCAGATACTGCCCTCGCCGTCCGCGCGCTTCCCCATTATAAAGCTCTCCGTTCAAGACGACCGCTGCGGAGTCTTTTCACAAGCTGCTGGACCGCGCGGTACTCGATACGGCGATGGCCGCTCTTCGTCTCGACGACGTAAGGGAGCAAGCCGCGCTTCATAAGATCGTACACTTTCGTTTTGTGGTAGCCAAGCAACTTGCATGTCTCTCGCACTGTCAAGAGAATGGGCAGCGCCCTTACAGCGTCACCGGCAGAATCAGGGAGAGCTATGCAGAGCATCTCCAGAGCCTGGCGAGCTTCGTCAAGGTTGTTCGCGGCGGCGGCCAATGCACGATCGATCCGTTGGACTGACGCGGGCTCAATCTTCGCAGATCGAGGCTCGATGAATTCATCACGAATAACACTGATGTGGTCAGTGTTTCTAATCTGTTCCATGGTCTTACCAAAGCGTCGAGAAAAAGAAAAGGCCCCGAGAAAGGGCCCTGCCGCAGGCCCGGATTTCACTCGCAATATAATGCGGGTGAAAGTCGAGCGTAGCCTTGCTCCACAATTATCTCGCGACACGATGACGGCGTCAACGGGCGCTACCCGTCCGGCTATGCTGAGACTCATGCTCGCATGATTCTCTCGTAGATCTTCATAAACGCGGCGACGACCTCATCGCCCGTAGCAAATGGGAGGGCCTGCTCAGCAGCGAGAGATGCTAGCTCGACTCTCCACGCCGGCGGGATGTCGATCGATGGCGGCCATGCATGCTCCGCACGCTGTTCAAAGACGCGAATGCAGGCAGACTGGACTGCCTTCGGATCGAGCTGACCGAGTATGTCGAGGAAAACGACGTCAAGGATGTCTCTCGCGCGGTTCTCGCCTTCGACGACTCGAGGATTTGTGCTTGCGTGTAGCTTCTGAGCAACCTGGATATCGAGCGTAATACAGCGGACCGGCGAAGTGACCGGAATACCGAGTTCAGCAACACCTCTGATCGTCGGCGCAACAAGATCTACCGTCGGTTCATCAGCGGGACCGAGATCAATCTGTATCGTTTGAAACCCGCGCCCGCGGTAGGTGATTGCGACATCAACGCGCACGGTATCGACAAGTTCTAGGTCACGTGGAACTTTCACGCGGAACGTGAATTGATCGAATCCTAGCGCGGCTGCGCGCTCAAGGACCGCAAATCGGTCGCGGCGAGTATTGCCGGGCAAGCCAACGTCCATATCCTTTGTAGTGCGAGCACGATCGGCGAATCGCAGTTCAAGTGCCGCACCGCCCTTGAGATGGTAGTCAGTAATGACGCCTTCGTCGATCGCTCGTTGGAGCACACCGCATAACGCGAGGAACGAGACCCAACGGCGCAGCCTGAGTTCGTCGACGTCGGTCTCTCTCGCAACTCGGTAAAGGGCCTTGTCAAGCCGCTCAAGCGCCATGTAGGTTTTTCAATTCCTTCGTTAGCCGGCGACTTTCGATTTCAGTAATAAAGCCTTCGCGGCGCGCTTGCACAACGGCCTCGGCAGCAAAACGCAAGTTGCCGCTTCGCGCAAGATCGAGAACCGTTCGCGGGACGGATGTGACGGGCAGACCCTCGTGCTCGATGACATCGCTGCTGTCGAGAATCGCCCGGTGGATCGCGATCCGCGCAGGCGCACTGCGACGGAGCCGAGCATGCGGCGGAACCGTGAGCTGGATCGTCGACGGGTTCGCGTCGGTAAGGCCAAGGACCGCAAGGGCCGTCTCATGGGAAAGAGCCACGCGCGGACCTCGATGGGACTGGGCCCAGAGAATCGCCTCACGATATGGAGAGAGCGGATCGCGATGCGAATGAACGAGTCGATAGACGCCACGCGAAAGGCGCTCCAGCCGACCACGTTCGACCATACCAGCCAGGGCTCGCCGGCTGATGCCTGCTTTGGCCGCGGACCGAGTGGTCACGAGGCCTTCATTCTCGGCTGCGAGCTCTAAGAGGGCGTCGAGGTGGCTTTGGGGCACAGTCAAAATGTTACCATAAAGGTGACATTTCGACAAGCGATCAACGCCCCCTTAAATCCCGCTCGGCGCCGACAAGCGAACGTCGCGGACAGCAACTACGCCAGCACTCCAAATGATCGCGCGCGG
>PKZD01000038.1:17864-87030 GCA_003133745.1 Candidatus Tyrphobacter aquilonaris | reverse complement strand
CCCCGATGCTCAGTCGCTTCAACGCTTCCTCCTACAGGTCAGAATAACGACCTTTAGGTTGTCCTCGGTGGTCGACACAGGCCATCGCGAGGAAATACCCGCTATGACTTTCGACGTGCTATTTTGCCCCCCCCCATCGCGGCGAGGGCGCCCGAGTGACAAGCGATAGAGCGCTCGTACGAAAGCTCGAGATCCGGAGCTTGCGAGCGTCGCAAGGTCGGGACGGATTGCAGCGTGCATGTGATACCGAGCGCCATGACACAAGCCCGAATCACTTGGGGGCCATCCTTCAAAGTATGCGCGCAGCGCTAATCAGGACTCACATTGAGTTAAGAGTTGACGCTCCGATTGCCGATGCGATTGATACATTGAACTTGCTTGTGCCGAAGGGCGAGCAAGAGCAGAATAATCCGCATAAGCAGCGCTGGGTAGCGGCGCGCTCACGCACGTAGGGCGGCCAGGCCCTAGAGCCCGGCCGGAGAACCCCCAAGCAACCGGAGGTGCGTATGCTCACCCTCAAGCGCGCTGCTTTAATGCTTTCCCTCGCAGCCGCGGCGCTCACATTGTTGTCGATGGCGGCGAGCCTGGAGCCGGCCAACGCTGCTACCGGCAACACCACCACCGCGGTCGCCCTCGGCCTCAAGTACGAAAACGGTCATGGCGTTCCTAAGAACTATGCGAAGGCTCTTCATTACTTTCGACTTGCCGCCGCGCAAGGCAGCGCCGCGGGCGAGGACGACCTCGGCTACATGTACGAACACGGCCGGGGTGTGCCGCAAGACTACGCAACCGCGCTGCACTGGTATCGATTGGCCGTGGCCCACGGTAATGCAAATGCTGCAGGCTTCGTGCGGCATGTTCAGCGACTCACCAATCAGTCTACACATCAGCGTGCTGCTTCGGAGCATCACGCCATTTCGCGCGCCAGCCGGAACAGAATGGCGCCTGCGGATGAATACTTTGGACGCTACAAAGAGAGCATTCTCGAGATCCGGAATCGGCTCGATAGGTTCGACCTGCTCAGCGACGACGATATGCTGCAACCGGGCACGACGCACGCCCTCGACGACCTTCAGAACGTCATCCGTGATTGGCAACAGAAGTATCCGCGCGATCCGTGGGTGCCGGCATCGCTGCAACGACTGCTTCGCGACTATCAACGCGCGGGTGCCGCATCGAGCCCAGCATCACTCGAGATCATCGCGCTCCTGCGGAGCGCCTATCCTGACTACGAGCAGACGAGCGAGACGGTGGCCTCATTGTTCGGCTCTCCGGAAACACCCGCTGCCGATAACGCGCCACCGGCCGTTGCACCGGATAGCGCGCCGCCACCCTCGGAGCAAGACGCGCAGCCCAACGCCAACACGATCACGCTCCAGGGGGCGGTCGTCGATGCGCAAAGCGGGGAACCGATCGTCGGCGCCGTGATCCTCGTCACCACGGACGACGGCACGGTCGATGCCTCGACGCCGTTCGTCGCAACCGACAACGACGGCTCCTTCAGCATCGACGGTCTTCCTGCGAGCACGTTGCAGATCATTGTGGAGCCGCCCCGTGGCAGCGGCTACGCCGCTTATCGCGTCACGGTCGACGGCTCGAACGGCGACGTCGATGCGGGGGTGATTACTCTCTCAGTCGACGACTAGCGATGATGGCGCCGGACAGCCTGTCGTTGAACCCGGCGCGCTCGCGTAGAACCCTCGCGAACGTAGCCGGCTCAGCGCTCGAGTAAGATTCTACCCGTTCGATCAATAACAAGGGGCGGTGCTCGCTTTTTAGCTCTGCGAGCAGGCCACTAAGCTCTGACGGGGGGCTTCGCCTTAAGTCCCCAATGCTGCCGTGACAGCGCGCGCTACGGGTCATCGCCGTGCCCTCTGCCCCGCTAACCTCGCAGCGATCTACGCGCTAATCGCTAAACCGATCGCAGCTGCGCAGCGCCGTGCAACGTGGCGCGTGGAGGGCGTAGACCGTCAGCACGTGATACACGCACGTCTCCAGCGCCGCCAGTGCGTTGCCTGTTCAGCCTTATCGACGTTTCTCTATCGGAAATATCCTGTTGGCCCAAGCGTACTGGAGGAGCTACGCCGCACGGCCGAGTAGAGGCGCCGCATGGCTGCGCTCCGTCCGGCTGTCGGTCGTGGGCGCACGCTCATGGCGGTAACGCTTTGCGCTACGATTGCTCCTCTATGCGCCGGCCTCGCTTGCGCTCGAGAGCTCGGCGCTCCGACAACTGCAAGAATAGACGCGGCTGTCCGAAACCTCATGCAGCGCTCGCACACGCCAGGCACCTCGATCGCAATCGTTCGCGACGATCGGATCGTCTACGCACGAGGATACGGGTTCCGTGACCTCGCTCTGCATACACCGGTCGATGCCAGCACGATCTTTCGATTCGGCTCCGTGAGCAAGCAGTTCGCCGCAGTGCAGACGCTCATGCTCGTCAAGGCCGGACGGCTTTCGCTGAGCGATCCAGTGGCGACGTGGTATCCGAACCTTACGGGGGCGCGCGAGATTCGACTAGCGGATATCCTCAATCAGGTCACGGGATATCCCGACTACTACCCGCTCGACTACGTCGATGCAGAGATGTCGAGGCCGACCTCGCCGGATGCAATTATCCGGGAATACGCGACGCAAGCGCTCACGGCGCCGCCGCGCTCACGCTGGGAGTACAGCAATACGAACTACACGCTGGTCGGCCGGATTCTCGAACGCGCAAGCGGGCTGCCTCTGGGAGAGCTCTATCAGCGGAGCATCTTCGGGCCGCTCGGCATGACGCGGACGTTCTTCGACGAGCCGATGCGCCAAGTCGCCGATCGCGCAACGGGATACGATTCGTATTTCTCCGAACCGCCGCATCACGATCTGGTGGAGGCATCCGGTTGGCTCAACGGCGCAGCAGGCCTTGCAGGCACCGCGAGTGACCTCGCGCGTTGGGACATCGCTCTTATGCGGCACACCGTGCTCGACACACAGCAGTTCGCCGAGATGACTCACGATCGAACGCTCCTACACGGAAGGGTCGATACGGGCTACGGCTTCGGCGTCTTCGTTTATGACGTCAACGGCCATCGCATCGTCTATCACGACGGCGCCGTCATCGGCTTCGGCTCCGCGAACACCATGCTGCCCGGCGACGGCCTCGCCGTCGTCGTGCTTGCGAACACCTACGAGGCACCGGTCGACGCCCTTACTGCCGCAATCCTGACGATCGTGATGCCGTCTCTCACGCCGAAAGCACACTCCCGGCCGCGAACGCCTGCGCCGCTCACGGCACTGCGACGGCAGTACGTCCACCTCTTTCGCCTCTACCTCGGTCAGCTCGGTAACGGCAGCATGCCCGCTGCCGAGATGAGTGATGATTTCCGCCTGTTCATGGACGCGCGGAACCGCACGCTTGCTGGTGAGGGCTTCGCTCGGCTGGGCTCGATTCAAGCGATCGACTTCGGCGGCGCTTTCCATCGCGGCGGACTGCACGGGGCGTACGCGAGCGTTCGGTTTCGGTCCGGCACGCAGTACGCGTTCCTTTACTTGACGCCGGCGAACCGCATCGCGGAGCTCCTGCTCTTCCCTTAAAGGGAACCGGTCAGGTAGAGCTAGGTCCTAGTAATCAACGCTGCAGCGCCGGCTCTTCGATGGCAAGTGCGACCGCGATGTAATCGGCGTCGCTGAGTCCGGCTCCGACCGCGCGTTCAAAACTCGGCAGCACGCAGTCGAGAATCGGCGTGGGCGCGTCCACCTTTTCGGTACGCTGCTTCTGCGAGCCGGAGATCTTTGAGGAGCGCGCTGACGGAGAATCGAGGCTTCGAGTCTCGCTCGAGCAACTGCTGCTTCTTGCCCGGAGCACGCGCGAACGCGTGGAGGATCGTTTCGATCGCGAGCGCTCGATCGACGCCCGCGCGCTCGCTTACGCGTAAGAGTTCGCCGACCGATTCGGCGATGATGCCCAAAACCGAATTGCTCGCGAGTTTGACATAGCCGCTCGCCAGCGGCGATCCCGTGTAGTTGACGGTCGACGCCATCGCTTCGAGGAGCGGTCTGCCGCGATCGTACGCCTGTTGCGTACCGCCCGGCAGAGTAATGAGCGCACCGCCGCGGGCTTCCGTTATGCTCCCGATCACGGGACACGCGAGAAAGTCGATCTCGCGCTGCGCCGCCGCTTGCGCGAGCATTTCGTACATCTGCGGTGAGAGCGTCGAAGACTCGACGACCAGCTGGCCTTTTCTTGCGGCAGGAATGATTTGGCCGAGCGTAATCTCTCGAGCGACCGAATCGTCCCAAAGCATTGCGATAACGGCATCGACTCCGCTCACGAGAGATGCGATGTCCGGGCAAGCGACCGCGCCCGACGAGGCGAGTTCTTCCGCAGTCGCCGGCGTTCTGTTCCACACCGATACCGAATAGCCGTGATCGAGGAGATTGCGCGCGATCGCGCTTCCCATCTTGCCGAGGCCGGCAATTCCGACGCGCTTCATACGGCACTCGTCTCGAGTGGCGGCGCCATGAATTCGGGACCGATCGGATCGGTCACCTCGTCGTCCACGATGCGCTCGATTTCACGCTTCAATGCATCATCGAGTGCAAACCCGAGCGCGCCGGAGACGGCATCGACTTGATCCGGGCGCCTGGCACCCCAGAGCGCGACGCTGACCCCGGGCTGATCCAATACCCACCGTAGCGCGAGATGGATGACGCGTCTGCCGAAACGCTCGCGCGCCAAGGTATCGAGGCGCTCGACTGCGCGCAGATACTGCGCAAAGCGAGGCGGTTGAAACTTGGGATCGTCGCTTCGAAGATCGTCGCCGGTGAACGCAGTGTCGGCGCGCATGCGGCCACTGAGCAGCCCGCGGCAGATCGCACCGTACGTCAGCGCCGCGATTCCGCGTTCTTTCGCGTACGGTAACACTTCGCGCTCCGCTCCACGCTCGAAGAGATTGTATGGCGGCTGCACGGTATGCAGCGGCGCAAAGCGTCTAAACTCGTCCATCTGTATGGGCGAAAAGTTGCTTACGCCGATGGCGCGGATCTTGCCGCCGCGGTAGAGCGCATCCATCGCCTTCGCCGTCTCTTCCATCGGAGTCTTGGGATCGGGCCAATGCACTTGATAGATGTCGATGTAATCGGTTCGCAGGCGCCGCAGCGAATCTTCAACCTCCTGTTGAATGCGCGCCGCCGAGGCGTCACGCGTGACGTCGCCGCGATCGTCCCATCGCAGACCGACTTTCGTGGCGACGGTCACGCGCTCGCGCCGACCGGACAGGGCTCGACCGACGACCTCCTCCGAATGTCCCTGTCCATAGGCGGGAGCGGTGTCGATGAGCGTGATGCCGGCATCGAGCGCCCGAGCGATCGTGGCAATAGCCGCATCGTCGTCGGCGCCTCCCCACATCCATCCGCCCATCGCCCATGTCCCGAGACCGATGCGTGAAGGGCGTAGTCCCGTATCTGCTACCTGCGTGAAGTCCATAACGCTATCTCCGTTGTCGCATCGAGCCTATGTGAACGCCCCTTATTCGAGCCGCCGCCGGGCGATCCCGGGGGTCTTCCGAGCCAGCAAAATCGCACGAGCCGGCCAAATCGCAGCGAACAGCTTTCGGGGAAGCCCCCACGCCCCTTATGAAGGGAGCGGCGGTTCCGCGAGTTCGATGTTGTGTTTGACTTCCTCGGTTATGAGTCCGGGATGCCCGCTAATGATTTGCTTCCAGGCGCTGAGCGTGAAGCCACTCGCCGTGCTACCAGCGATAGATTGGGGACTAATTACGACTGCCCGGCGCGGCCACGTGCATTGCTCCAAGCGGCGCCCGTCATCTGCGATCAAGAAAACGATTGTAATAGAGGAACTCAGAATCTCGCACGTAGCCTTCCAACTCATAGAGCGTCTGGGCGCTCACGTTGTTGATGGCAGTGCTGAGCGTAAGACCGGCGGAACCTGTCTCAGACGCATGCTGCTCCGCGCGTCGCATCTGTATCGCGAAACATTCTGCCGGCGTCCTCCGTATCTGGTTTGATGAAGCGCTTTTTTGCCTTTCCACTGGTTCGGCTTGCGGTGATAGTCGTGTCCGTTGCCGCGTTGCTCGCCGGCATAGCAGTCATCGAGCACGGGCATCACTCGATCTGGACGCTCGTTATCGTCACATGGATCCTTGCGGCACTCCTATTCGGCCTGATAACCCTCGTCGAGCGTTTGACGACCGGAAGACCACCCGCTTCGATCGGGTTCGATCCAAAAGGTGCCGTTCGCGGCTTCGTACTCGGTCTCGCGCTGGGCGCGGTGCTTTTCTCCGTTGTCGTACTCGAGCTCACTCTCGGAGGTGATTACCGAGTAACCGGGATTCATGTGACTTGGGATCTCGCGATCGCTGCGCTTTTGCTCCTGGCCGGAGCCGCGGTTGAAGAAATTCTCTTTCGCGGCGTGCTCTTTCGCCTGATCGAAGAGTGGTCGGGGACATGGATCGCGCTTGCGATTTCGGCGGTTCTCTTCGGCGCAGCACATTCTTTCAACCCTGGCGCCGGCTGGATTTCCAGTGTCAGTATCGCTGTAGAGGCTGGGCTGCTGCTTGGCGCGGCGTTCGTCGTCACCAAGAATTTGTGGTTTCCTATCGGCTTGCACTTTGCGTGGAACTTCTTTGAGGGTCCAATCTACGGAAGCCAGGTCTCTGGTAACGCCTTCGGCATGAGTGCGGTGGCGGCACACGTGAGCGGGCCACTATGGCTGACGGGCGGGCCCTTCGGCCCAGAGGCCGGAGTCAGCGCAATCGTGACCTGCCTCGTTGCGTCGATAGCGCTTCTCATCTATGCGTCGCGTAACTCCCTGATCGTCCGCCTACCATGGCGTCACGCCACCTAGCGAGCGCGCAACTCAATCTCCAGGAGATCGCGAGCAGTAATACCCAAGCGGCACGGCAGCGCCGTGCAGCGTGGCGCGCGGAAGGTGAGGGCACCAGCGTCGCCTGTCCAATGAGTTTGTAGAGCGACGGATGAGCCAGGGCCATGGCGAGTCCGTGTACCCCGACTAACGCGGTATTCGCCTTAAATCCCCACGGCGAGATCAGCGGATGCAATATTTTCGTGCTCAGGTCTTGCTTTGGAGCTGGATCAAAGGCGTTGGATGATCCGAGCCGTTATCGGCATCGCTATGCGAATCGCTCTGCTTTTCACGGGCTAAGGTGCTGATGGCCGAAGGCGTTTCCTGGTCAACGCGCCGGTTTTGAGGACAGAGGCAAAGCCGCGTTTCCTAGACGGCGGGCGCGTATCGCAGGATTGTGCCTGCTCCACGTCTCGCTCGGGGAAGGGGAGCGCCGTGCCAAAGGGAAGGCGATTCCGGCTACAACCTAGAGGAGGCTCCCATGAGACGCTATCTTCCGTTCCTATTGATCGCGACGCTGCCGTTGTCGGCATGTCATTCATCCAACAGCCTCCCCCCAAACGCACCACTGACGCGGGCCATGACGGTCGCGGCCCTCAATTCGGGCGGCGCGGTTTCGACCTATCCCGCAACTTCGAACGGCGCCGTGGCGGCGACAACCGACTTGACGGGCGGGAACACGACGTTGTCGAGCAACGCGCTCGGCATGGCATACGACGGCTCGGGGAACGTCTGGGTCGCGAACTTCGCGACCCCGGACGTACTGGAGTTCGCCGGGAGCGCGACCGGCAACGTTGCGCCGACGAACACGATCTCTGGGGTTAATACCACCTTCGTTGAACCCGGAGGCATCTTCGTGAGTTCCTCAGGGAAGATCTACGTCGCCGATTATTCGGCAGACGCCATCGACGTTTTCAGCAGCGGTGCCACCGGAAACGTGGCTCCCGCGGTGCGGATCACTGGAGTGGCCACGGGTCTCAACGGGCCCGGCGGCATCGCCGCTGACGGGAACGGAGACATCTGGGTCGATAACTATACTGGGAACTCAATCGAGGAGTTCTCCTCATCCGCTACGGGGAACGCATCGCCGACCGTGACGATCAGCGGTGGGGCGACGACGCTGAGCGAGCCGTGGGAGCTTACGCGGGACCATGCCGGGAACATCTGGGTTGCGAACCACGCCAATAACACGCTGCTTGAGTTCGCCGCGACCGCAACCGGCAACGTCGCTCCGAAGAACACCATCGATCAGACCGGCGCGACGAGCGTCGCCGTCGACGGCAAGGGGTACGTCTACGCAGCGGACGGGGTGAACGCCGACGTCTACGTCTACGCCCCCGGCGCGACCGGGAGCGCGACGCCGGTGCAGACGATCAGTAACGCCGATATCGGCACCCCTTGGGCCATCGCGATACGCTGACCGGCCGTATCGTCCCGGCGTATCAGCGGCGCGCAATAGTTCGCCTTAAATCCCCACGGCGAGATCAGCGGATGGCACGTTTTTTGTGCTCGCCCATTGCCGCTAGCGAGCCTGACGAATGGACCGACATGCGCGAACGGTCGTAGACTGAGAAGGCCCCTCGTCACGCCGGGTGACGAGGGTTTTTGACTTCTGCGCTCAGCTGGTCCTATTGCACACTGTCGTGCTACGCGTTACGTGACCTTGCGCATCCGTTGAAACGGATGTGTCACTGGTGTGCGTATCGCTGATCCTGGTCAGAACGTCCGAGCCCGTGCTGCCGTCGTTCGTTGTGTTGGTGGTCGCGGTCAGAGTGTTTCCGTTCCAGCCCGACGACGTACTGATGGAATAACCACCAAAACTATCGACGCTGACGGTCACCCACATGTGGTTGATCGGATTGTAGGTCAAGTACGAGTCGGTGACTACCGGAGTCGTACGGTATAGGTCGAACGGAGGCGCGACATCGTTCGTCACCATGTACTGGCCATTCAGACCGATCGTAGTGGTTGAGGTGTCCGGCCGGTTCCTTCCGCGAACCATAGCCTGGCACGTCCACGTGCCGAGAAACATGTTCATCGAAGAAAAATCCGGCGTCGCGTACGGAACCGGCGTCGGCGCCGGGGAGGCGGCAGCATCCGTCTTGACCACGCCGACCAAGAGGCCGACGAGCAAGGCGCTGCACGCCATAACAATAAAAACAGCCTTTTTCACTGTGGATTTCTGATTCATAACAGGTTCTTTCATCGCATCGAAATGATGCGCATATGAGTACATACCCAGATCGGCCGGGGCCGAATCAGCAGACGCTACCGTAACAGTTCGCCGAGGCGTACTTTGACGCGCCCCTTGTCCCGTGCCCGCTGATGCACCTGCTCGGCTGGCCGCCCGGCGGTCGGCGGCGATAGTTCGCCTTAAATCCCCACGGCGATCATGCGGGCGGAGTCGCGCCGGTGTTGCGCAAGCTACGTGTTGCGGAGTTGGCGGATGGTGGACAGCGCTACGGCGGGCACGCGTATCAGGACGCGCTCGCGACCGCGCGCGCAGACGGCGGCTGCGATTACTTCTGCAGCGAAACTTCGACGCGGCGGTTGAGTGCGCGGCCGGCGTCGGTCGAGTTGTCGGCGACCGGTCGCGTCAGGCCGTAACCCTTCGCGGTCAATCGATCCGCCGCAGCGCCGTGCTTCGTCAGCCACGCGACGACCGAGCGCGCGCGAGCCAGCGACAGCCCGAGATTGTACGCGGCGCCACCCTGGTTGTCGGTGTGGCCGGCGATGATCCAATGCGACGACGGCTCGCTCTTGATGACCTGGAGAATCTCGTCGAGCGACGCGAGGCTGTCGGGACGCAGCTTCGCCGATGCGGTATCGAAGTGGATGCCATAGATGGCGACCGTTCCGCTTTGCGCGATCTGGCGCTTGAGATCCGCGACGGTTTCCTTGTGGCGCTTGAGCTGGAAGTTCGCCATACCGTGCTGCCCGGCGGGGAGGTCGAGCAGCTGCACTGCGCTGTCGTAGCCGACGGCGCCTGCGTTGACCGAGACCAAGCCCGCAGGAACGTTGCGTAGCGTGCAGTTGCCGTTGCCGGCGGTCATTGCGGTAACGCCCGCGGCACTGACGTCGGCCTTGGCGATCGGCTTTTGCGTCGCCGCGTCGATGACGTTGCACGAGATGTTGACGGCATAGCGCCACGGCTTCGGATTCACCAAGACGCGCACGAAGTTGGCGGCGTAGCCGTCGGCCATGCCGGTCGTCGGATCGTCGATGAGGAGATTCACCGTTCCCGATTTGAGAATCGGCCAGTATTCGGGCAGCAGCTCGAGCGTCAGGAGTTTTCCGATGGGGCCGGTTTGGTCGAGCTGGTTGACGGTGTCTTCGAAGTTCGGAATGCGCGTGCCGTTGAGCGAGACTTGGAAATGCGAGTGCATCGGCACCGGCTGAAAGTCGTCGAGGAACAGCTGGAAGAAGACGCGGCGAATCTTCGGCGGCAACGAGCCGATGGTGAGCGGAATCGCTTGCGGCAGGTTGTCGGGGCGCCGGCTGCAGCCGGAGTAGCCTTCCAGCGGATGCAGGGCTACCCCGTCATTCGCGGGGACCCCCGTGCCGAGCTCGCTGCGATCGGTTCCCGGAGCGGAGCCGGGCCGCGACGTGCAGATCCAAGGATGCGAGGGCGTCGATTCGCCCGAGAACGGTGTAAAGTGCGCCGGCCATCCGAATCCGAGATTGTCGATCGCTCCGGTTCGCACGAGCAGCTCGGCCTCGGGGCCGTTCGCCGTTCGTTCGTACTGCTTTTCCCAACCCGACGGCAGGCCGGGAGGCGGCGTCGGTATCGTCGGTTGCGGCGAGGGCGATTCCGACGGCGATTCTGCCGGCGAAGCCTGCGCGACAATTGCGGTGGGGCTTGCCGACGACGCAGCCGTACTTTGGGCCGATTTTGCACAGCCTGCAAGGGCTATCGACGCCACGAATATCGAGGCGAGGATCCATCGCGCGCGCACGTTAGAAGCGGGCAGCTTGGCGTTCCATATCTCTCGCATCGCGTCTCTTTAGGCACGCCCACTAGATTCTCCGGCACCCCCGCGCCGCGCATATGGACACCAGCTCCAAACAGTGCCGTCGCAGAAGCAGCGAACGGGGTACCGGAGAAGAGGGCTCTTCATGCGTTCATTTCTCGCGATGATGCTCATGTGCGGCGTCTTCGTCGCATCGACGGCAGCCGCTGACGCCGCGCTGTACGGTGCAATTGCGACGACGTCGACATATCCCGTCGCACAGTACGGTTACGGCATCAACGCGCGCACGGTCGGCGCGGCTGAGGCCATCGCGCTTGCGGGATGCCGAACCCACTCACGGTACGCATGTTTTGTGCGCATTTGGTTCACGGGCCCCGGTGTATGCGGCGCGGTCGCTCAACATGGATCGCGCCAAGGATGGGGCTATGCGCGCACTGTTGCGGGTGCCCGTCTGCTCGCGCTACGAACGATTTCGCCTCCGCGAAGTATCGCGGCGATGCTGCAACGGTCCTGTTCGCACGCAAGCTCTACGTCGCTCGCGTATCCCTGTCCTATGAGTTCCTGCCCNNTAGCGCTTGAATATCTTGCTGTCGATCGAGTATTCGCCGGGACCGGCGAGCAGCAGTGCGATCATCACGACGAGGTAGAGCAGGGGTATTTCAAACGAGCCGCGTCCGCCGACGAAATGTCCCCCCGCCGGAATGTGAAATTTGAATATCGCCGTGATCATGTCGATGGAAAGCACCGCGGCGATCAGCGGCGTCAAGAGGCCGAGAATGAGCGCGAAGCCGCCGAAGAACTCGGCGAAGGCAACGATCGCCTGCAGCCACGGCGGCGCGAAACCGTGCGGGCCCATCCATCCGAGAGGATCGTGCATCTTCTGGTAGCCGTGGAAGATGAATCCGAGACCGACGATCGCGCGGATCGCGAAGATGCCGAGCGCGGCGCGGCCGCGCACGACGTTCGGGAAGAGCGCGCGCATCATGGCTGGGGCGACGCGCTCGGCGAGGGCGGCGTGCCGCTCTGCTGCACGATCTCGCCGTTCACGCTCGTCGTCGACCAGATCGGCATCGACGACGATTGGATCAAGCCGTTGCCGGCGCTCGCCCACATGTCGCGTTTTGCCGCCAATATTTCGATGGGAGCCGTGCCTTGCGGGCCGCTCGCCGTTCCATCGACGACTTGATGTACGAATGCGATCACCGCAGTACCGCTCGCCGCCACCGAATCGATCGTCGTCGTACATTTTGTCAGCGTCACCTGCGCCGCCGACGACTTCAACGCGTTCACGACGTCGTCGCGCGTCACCGTGCGTCCGTTCATGGTCGCGCTGAAACTCGGGCTCAAGGTCTGCTGGAAGGCCGCGAAGTCGCCGCGCATGATGTCTGCGCACTGGCCGTCGTACGCCGCTTGCACGCGAGCCGTCAGAGCCGCATCGTCTGCGAGCGTGCGCGCGCCCGAGAACCCGAATACCACGATCGCGGCCAGCGCCGCGCCGATATATCTCTTTGCCATGCTTGTCATGTTGCACGGCGAGGCGCCGGGCTCCGCTTGCTGCATAGGAGAAGGCCGGGCCCAAAACGCAGTCCCGTTCATGAGGCGTTCCCTCGCGTTCGCGTTCCTCGCATGCTCGCTTGCCGCATGCGCTCGCGCGCCGCAGCCGTCCCAACCTCCCGCGCGTCCGGTCGGGGAGCGCGATCTCGGCGCACTCCGTTGGCGTTGGATCGGGCCGGCACAGATGGGCGGCCGTCTCGACGTGGTCGCGGGCATACCGGGTGATCCGCGCATCATCTATCTCGGCCACTCCTCCGGCGGTCTTTACAAATCGACCGATGCCGGTCTCACCTTCACATCGATCTTCAGCGCGGGAACGTCGACGGCGATCGGCGCGCTTGCCGTCGCGGTGTCGAACCCGAATGTCCTCTATGTCGGCACCGGCGAGGGCGTCCCGCGCAACACCGCCTCACCCGGCGACGGCGTTTTCAAATCGACGAATGCGGGGAAGTCGTGGGCGTTCGTCGGCCTCCGAAACAGCGAACACGTCGCAAAGATCGCAATCGATCCGCGCGATCCCAACGTCGCGATCGTCGCGGCACTCGGGCGCGAGTGGTCGCCCGGCGGAGACCGCGGCATCTTTCGAACGCAGGATGGCGGCAAGTCGTGGCAGCGCGTGCTCTACGTCAATCCGACGACCGGCGGCAGCGACGTCGCCTTCGACCCGCAAGATCCGCAGACCGTCTATGCGGGAACGTTCGACTTCCTGCGGCAGCCGTGGAACTTTCGCGGCGGCGGCACGGGAAGCGGCCTCTACAAATCCACCGACAACGGCCGCACGTGGCAGCGTTTGACCGATCCCGCGCTGCGCGACGGGCTGCCGGGCGGCATCATCAACCGCGTCGGCGTTGCGCTGTGTTACGCGCACCCGAACGTCGTCTACGCGCTCGTCCCGACGAGAACGGGCTTGCTCTATCGGTCGAACGACGGCGGCGCGCATTGGACCTCCGTGAACGCGAATCAAGAACTGGACTTTCGCCCCTTCTACTTCTCGCAGGTGCGCGTTGATCCGAAAAATCCAAATCGCGTCTACGTCATCACCGGCGAGAATCAGGTATCGAGCGACGGCGGCAAGACGTTCGCGCGCTTCGGCGGCGGCGGCGACAACCACGACCTGTGGATCGACCCTTCCGATCCGCAGCGAATGCTCGCGGGCAGCGACATGGGCTTCGAGCTCTCCGTCAACGGCGGCGCGACGTGGGATTACGTCGACACCGTTCCCTTCGGGCAAGTCTATCGCGTCGGCTATGATCTCGCGGTACCGTACCACATCATGGGCGGCTTGCAGGACCACGAGGTATGGTGGGGGCCGAATACGCTCTGGAACGATGGGGAGTACGGCGGAGTCCCGGGCGGCGCGTGGCGCAACATCTCCGACTGGGGCGACGGGCAGTATGCGATGGCCGATCCGCGCGACCCGGATATCATTTACGAGGATACGCATTTCGGCGATCTCGTGCAACGCAACTTGCGCACCGGCGAGGCGCGCAATATCTCGCCGCAGCCGATGATGACCTTCGGCACCGGCGCGGGCGCTTATCCGTACCGCTTCAATTGGAGCGCGCCGCTCTACATCTCACCGCACGATCCGAACGTGCTCTACTTCGGCGGCAACGTGCTCTTCAAGACGACCGACGGCGGTACGAGTTGGAGCGTCGTCAGCCCCGACCTCGGGCAGCCCTGCGACGCGAGTCGCCTCGGACGCAGCGGCGGCCCAATATCGAGCGACGACACGAACGCCGAAGCCTACTGCACGATCTACGCGATCTCCGAGGATGCGGCGGACCCGCAGACGCTCTGGGTCGGCACCGATGACGGCAACTTGTGGGTTACACGCGACGGCGGCGCGCATTGGACGAACGTCGAGGCCAGAGTTCCGCACCTCCCCGCGAATGCGGAGATATCGTCGATCGATGCGTCACGTACGACGCCGGGCGTTGCGTATGTCTCCTTCGACCGCCACGCTCTGGGCGATCCGCGCCCGTATGTGTATGACACGACCGACTACGGGCAGACGTGGAACGACATCTCTCGCGGACTGCCAAGCTACGTTCACGTCGTGCGCGAGGATCCTCGGCAGACGAACCTGCTCTTCGCGGGAACGGAGCAAGGCATCTCGGCATCCTTCGATCGGGGACGCCATTGGATCGGCCTCATGCTCGGCATGCCTGCCGTCCCGGTCTACGATGCAAAGATCCAGCCCGTCTTCGACGATCTCATCCTCGGAACACACGGCCGCGGCTTCTACGTTCTCGACGATCTAACGCCGCTCGAGCAGATCGCCGAAGCTCCCGCCGGGAACCCCGCACTCTTTGCACCCATGCCCGCGTATCGTTACGAGCCGCGACCGACGTACGAACCGGGACGCGGTGCCTTCGTCTCCGACAACAAGTCGTACGGTGCCGTCATCTCGTACTACCTGCCCGCGCGTCCGCGCAAGGCGCGCGCTCCGAAGGTGACGCTGCGGATCTTCGATGCGAAGGGCGGTCTCGTGCGCACGCTCGACGCGACGACGAGCGCGGGCATCAACCGCGTCGCGTGGGATCTCGACGCCGACCCGCCCGGCGGCAAAGGCGCGGTGCAGGACCCGCGAGATTTCTACGTCTTCTATCCGCTGGACATCTCGGGACCCGAGGTGCTGCCGGGGACGTACACGATCCAACTGCACGTCCAGCTGCACGCAAGGCCCACAGTAAACGATTTCTCGTTCGAAGCTCCGCTCGAGGTGCCGCTCGATCCGGAGGCGCACGCTTCCGCATCCGGGCTGCAAGCACAGTACGACGCGCTCGAACGGTTGGCGCAACTACAGGAACGCGGAGAGATCGAGCTCAGCGTCATCGCAACACTCGACGCACAGATCGCGGCGCGCCGGCGCCACGCCGGCGATGCGCCGCTCAGCCGCGCGCTCTCGGCGTATGGGCGCGATCTCGATGCAGCCGCCGATGCGCTTCGCAACGGCAACGGCAGCCAGAACAGCGGCTACAAGCATGCCGCCGCACTCGTCGATCAGATCGCGTACTTGCGGCATCTTCTGCCGCTCTATCTGGGCCCACCGACACAGGCGCAACAAGCGCTCATCGACCGCTACGCGACGCAATCCGACCAAGTGGACGCGCGCACGAAGGCGCTCTTCACGACCGGCCTCGCGGCGATGAACGCACAACTCACCCGTGCGAAACTCGCGCCGCTGCGAACGAAAGTGCCGTCGGCGACGCACCGCCGCGCGCGCAGCGCGCCGCCGGATTAAAGCGTGCCGGCTTCGCTCGATTCGCCCTCGTCGTCCCGCTCGTCGAGGATGCGTTCGAGTGCGGCTTCGATGCGCTCGAATCCCTTACCGCCGGCCTGAAAGTGACGCAGCTCGTGCTTGCCGTTGAAGATGTAGAACGCGGGCACAAATTCGTTCTGGAAGCGATCGACGATCGCGTGGCTGTTGTCGATCGCGCATGGTTGTTTCAAACCCATAACGTCGATGGCGTCGCGGCGTACCGCATCGATGTCGAGTTCGTCGGCGGAACGCGGCTGATGCACGGCGACGAACGCCACGCCGCGTTGCGCAAACTTTTCGCGCCACGCCGCGACGAGTTCTGCGGACTCGTGACAGAGGTGGCACGAGATCGACCAAAACGAAACCACGACGGGGCGCTCCCGCAGTTCCTCCGCGCTCACGCCTCCATCGACCCACGCAGCGGCTCCCTCCAGCGACGGAAGCGGGCTGCGCATGCGCAACGCCACTGCTTTTAAGTCTTCTGGAGCAATGCCGCGCCGGGTTTCCACTCGGCCGGACACAGGCCGCCCGTCTGCAGCGCCTGCAGCACGCGCAGCGTCTCCGCAACGCTGCGTCCAACGTTGTCGTCGGTAACGACCGCGTACTTCAGCACGCCCTCGGGATCGATGATGAAGAGCCCGCGTTGCGCCGCACCGCTCTTTTCATCGAGCACGCCGTACGCGCGCGCGGTTTCCTTCGTGAAATCGGAAACGAGCGGATACTTCGTGCCCGCGATGCCGTTCTTCTCGCGCGGCGTGTTCAGCCACGCCCAGTGGCTATGCACCGAATCGGTGGAACAGCCGAGAATCTCCGTATCGAACTCTCTGAACTCGTCGGAGTGGTCGGAGAGCGCGGTGATCTCGGTGGGACAGACAAACGTGAAATCGAGCGGATAGAAAAAGAAGACCAGCCACTTCCCGCGATACCCCGAAAGCGCGACCTCTTTTCCGAGGTCCTTCGCGCCGGTCGCGCCCTTCGTGCTGGGCAACTTGAAATCGGGAGCCGGTTTACCAACTTGAGCTAGCATACTCCTCACGGTACCCCAGTTCGGACGAAGTGAACATGACTTTCATCCGTGTGTTGGGCCTTGGCGAGGCCCCGCCAAGCCGCCCGGCACTTTGCCATGCTCGAGCAGCCTGCGGCCCTCCATGCGGCGATCACGGGATTTCTCGCGACGCTTCCCTAATCATGACCCCGATGGATTCCGAAGCACTCGAGCAGAGCTCGTCCGCCAAAGTGGGCCACGACACGCAGCCGCCGGAGGCGCTCGTCGCTTTCATGTCGCGCGACTGGATCGAGCGACCGTTGGACAGGCGCGCGCATCCACAGTTGGATCGATTGCGCGCGCGACGCGAGGCGCTCTCGCGCGCCTTTCCGGGCATGCTGCTGCTGCTGCCCGCGGGCTGCGAGCAAGTGCGCTCGAACGACACGTTCTTCCGCTTTCGCCCGTCGAGTGAGTTCTCGTACTTCATGGGCGGGGGCGAGGCGGACACGTTGCTCGTCTTCGAACCCGACGGCGCGCGGCACCGGACGCGCCTCTTCGTGCCGGCGCACAACCGCGGCACCGCGGCTGCTTTCACCGATCGCCAGCACGGCGAACTGTGGGTCGGTACGCATCGCGGCGTCGACGAGAGTCGTGCCTACTACGGCGTCGACCGCTGCGATCCGATTTCGCAGATCGACGGCTACCTCGACGACCTGCGCGTTCAGAGTCCGCCGATGCGGCTGCTGCGCGGCGTCAATGCCGCAATCGATGCGCGTTTCGAGACGAGCGACGCGGATACCGAGTTTGCGACGCATCTCTCGGAGATGCGCTTGTGCAAGGACGAGTACGAGATCGCGGAACTGCGCAAGGCAGTCGAGATCACGAAACGCGGTTTTGAGGACGTGCTCGCGGTGCTTCCAACGGCGCAAAGCGAACGCGAGATCGAGGCGGCGTTTTGGCGCCGAGCACGCATGGAAGCAAACGACGTCGGCTACCTGACGATCGCCGCCGCGGGCGAGCACGCCTGCACCCTGCACTGGACCCGCAACGACGGCGGCCTTCGGCGGGGCGAACTGCTGCTGCTCGACGCCGGCGTCGAGTGCGACTCCCTCTACACCGCGGACGTCACGCGGACGCTGCCGATCGGGGGAGCATTTTCCCCGCAGCAGCGCGCCGTGTACGATCTCGTTTTCGAGGCGCAGCGAGCGGGCATCGAGGCGTGCGTTCCCGGCAACGATTTCCTCGAACCGAATCGACGCGCGATGCAAGTTCTCGCACAGGGGCTCATCGAGATGAACGTGTTACGGTGCTCGCTCGACGAGGCGCTCGATCAAGATCGCCAACTCTACCGGCGCTACACGCTGCATAACGTGAGCCACATGCTGGGATTGGACGTCCACGACTGCGCGCGCGCCCGCGCGCAAGCGTACCGATACGGGACGCTCGAGGCGGGCATGGTGCTCACCGTCGAGCCCGGCCTCTACTTCCAGCCCGACGACGCGACGGTTCCGCAGGAACTGCGCGGCATCGGCGTCCGCATCGAAGACGACGTCGTCGTCACGAACGGGGCGCCCGACAACCTCTCGGCGATCCTTCCCTCCTCCGCTTCCGCGGTCGAGGCTTGGATGCGGGAAAAAGCCGTTTAAGTCGTCGGCGCGGGCGGGATGTAGCCGGTCTGAACGGGCGTGCGACCTTGAAGCGCCGGCCACTCGCCGAAGGCCAGCATCAAGATGATGATGAGGCCGCCGATGCCCGGAATGAGCATGAGGAGCGCGAGAGCGCCGTTGAAGCCGGCCTTCGTCAGAATGCGCCAGTAGAGCCAGATGCTCACCGCGATGATCGCGCAGACGAAGAGCAGCCAAACGACCATGAAGGTGCCCATCAGCGCCGCGCCAGCGGCGCCGGTGCTGCTTACATCCTGAGAGTTGTCCACGAGTCGACCTCCTAGGCTATCATGAGCCGCGGAGAATGCGCGGCCGTTGAAGAGGCCGTTCGCTCGGCGCTCGGCCGCTCCTTTGCCCTCGGGAAGGAGCGCATCCACTCGCGTTGATTACTGCCTTTTATGTCCGGGATGAGCACGAGCACGCAAATCATCGAGCCGACCGACGCGCTTCTCGTCGTCGACCCTCAGAACGATTTCCTCCCCGGCGGGACGCTCGCGGTCCCGGAGGGCAACCGCATCTTCGAGCCGGTTAATAGCCTCATGCCGAAATTCGGCTACGTCGTCGCTTCACGAGATTGGCATCCGCGTAATCACGCGTTCTTTCAAGCCAACGGCGGCCCGTGGCCGTGGCATTGTCTCGCAGGAACGCCGGGCGCGGAGTTCTCTTCGCTCCTGCGGGCGGAGCAGATCGACGAGATCGTCGACAAGGGTACCGACCCGCAGACCGACGGGTACAGCGCGTTCGCGGGGACGGACCTCGCGCAGCGCTTGCGCGCGCGCGGGATCCGGCGCGTCTTCATCGCGGGAATTGCGACGGACTACTGCGTGAAATCGACGACGATCGACGCCGTCGAAGCCGGCTTCCAGGCCATCGTGCTCACCGATGCAATCGCCGCGATCAACGCGACGCCGGGCGACGAGCAGCGCGCCTTCGACGCGATGCGCGAGCACGGCGTGCAGTTCGTGGAATCACGCGCTCTGATGCCGAATGCGGAAGCGTCGTGAGCGAGCACGTCTACAAGGATCAAGTTCTCGAGGTCGAGCCGACGGGCATTGAAACCGTCGCGGAGGAGCAGCGCCACGGTAAAGCGTGGCATCTCTTCGGCGTGTGGTTCTCGGCCAATGCCGAGATCGCGACCTGGATGGTCGGGTTGACGGTCACCGCTTTCTACGGGACGGATCTGCGCAGCGCCGCGATCGGGATCGCGCTCGGAAACCTCGTCGGCTTTGCGGTGCTCGGCATCCTCGCGACGCTGGGCCCGCGCTACGGCGTGCCGCAGATGGTTGCCGGGCGCCTCGCCTTCGGGCAGTACGGGAACATCCCGCCCGCGGCGTTGAGTTTTCTCGCGGGCGTCGGCTGGTTTGCGATCAACACGGTATTCGGTGCCTACGCGTTGCAGACGATCGCCGGCCTTCCGTACATGATCGCACTCGCGATCATGCTCGTTCTTCAGATCGCGCTCGCCGTGTACGGCTACAATCTCATCCACCTCTTCGAGCGCGCGAGCGTCGTGCTCTTGGCTCTTGGCTTCCTCGCGCTCGCGATCGTGACGTTTCATCGCACGCAGTGGCTTGCACCGTTCAACGCGCACGCGCCGGCCGCGGCGGGCGGCCCGCTTGCGGGCTTCATCTTCGGCGCGGCGCTCGCGTTCTCGTACGCGCTTGGGTGGGTGCCCTGCGCCTCGGACTATTCACGCTATCTCCCGAGCGCGACGAATCCGCGTGCCATTTGGTGGTACTCCTTTGTCGGCTGCGCTCTGCCGTGCATCGTCCTCGAGATCATGGGCGCCGCCTCGGTGACGGCGGCGCGAAGCGTCGACTTCACGACGGCGTTGCCGACGCAAGCGGTATCCGTGCTGCTCGGCGCCGGCTGGATCGCGAAGGTCGTCCTCCTCGCGGTCGTGCTCGGAACGCTCACGGCGAACTGCATGAACCTCTATTCCGGCGCGCTCGCGGCGCTCGTCGCCTTCAACGTTCACACGAAGCGCGCGCTCGCCGCGCTCGTGGTCGGCGTCATCGGCGCCGTGCTCGCGACGCTCGGCGGCCATTGGCAACAGATGGCAATCTTCTACACGAACTTTCTGCTGCTGCTTTCGTATTGGGCTTCGCCGTGGGCGGGCGTCGTGCTCGTCGAATGGTGGATGCGCCGCAATGCACCCGCCGATCCGCAGAGGGTCGCACCCTGGCGTCCGGGCTTCATCGCATGGATCGTCGGTTTGCTCGCATCGGCGCCGTTCTGGAATCAAGCGTGGCTTGCGGGACCGGTCGCGCGCGCCTATCCGCAACTCGGTGACCTTTCGTACTTCGTCGGCTTTCTGACGGCGGCGATCGCGATGGCCGTCCTCCTCCGCTTCGACGCGCGCGCCGTCGCAGCAGAATAGATCGCCGTTCCGGTGCTGCTCGTCGAGAAAGCCCGCAAAGACTTCGGGAAGGTCCGTGCGGTTGCCGAGGTGAGCTTTTCGATCGCGGACGGAACGACGTTTGGATTGCTCGGACCCAACGGCGCCGGGAAGACGACGACGATGCGCATGATCCTCGGCATTCTGACGCCGGATGGGGGAACGATCACGTGGAACGGTGCGCACGTCGATGCACGGACACGCCGCATCTTCGGTTACCTCCCAGAGGAGCGCGGGCTCTACGGTAAGATGCGCGTCCGCGACCACATCGCATACTTTGGACGCTTGCGCGGCATCACCGAGCCCGAGATCTCCCGCCGGACGGCCGGATGGATCGAACGCCTTGCATTGCAGGGGTACGAAGATCGACCCTGCGCGGAACTCTCGAAGGGAAATCAACAGAAGGTGCAAGTCGCGTGTGCGGCCGTGCACCGTCCGGAGCTGCTCATCCTCGACGAGCCGTTCTCCGGGCTCGATCCGGTCAACGCCGAGATGCTGCTCGCGGTTCTCGGCGATCTGCGCCGCGGCGGAACGACGCTCGTGCTTTCGAGCCACGAAATGTGGCAGCTCGAGCGGCTCTGCACCGACTTCTGCATCGTCGCGGAGGGGCGTAACCTCGCCGCGGGAACGCTCGCCGACCTGCGGCGCGGCTGGCCCGTCCACCGCGTGCGCATCACTCCCGGAACCGCGCCCGTGCTGCAAGTCCTCGAGGCGATCGACGGCGCGCGTCAAGTCGAGCGCGACGATCGCTGCGTGACCTTCGATCTGCCGCCGGCGACGGACGGTTCCGCGCTTCTGCGCTCGCTCGTGGCCGTCGAATCGATCGCCGCTTTCGAGCCGGTCGAGCCGTCGCTGCGCGATCTCTACCTTCGCATCATCGAGAGTTCGCACCGATGAACGCATTTGTCACCGTCCTCTCAACGGAACTGATGCGACGCTTACGCTCGCGCGCATTCGTCGTCGGCCTGATCTTCGGAAGCCTCGGCATCGCGCTCGTCACGCGGCTGCCCGCAGTCCTCGCGTCGATGAGCTTCAGCCAGATGCATGAGGTCGCGCTCGCCGGCCCCGCCGCCTTGACGGAACCCGCGAAGGCGTTGCTCGAGAGGGACGGCGACCTTGACGCGCGCATCGTGCCGGCACCGGCGCAGCCCCCGAGTGCGGCGATGCTCCGCGCGTGGCACGTCGGCTCGCTGCTGCGCCTCTCCCGCGACGGCAATCGCCTGCGCGTGGTCATTTATGCCGCGGATCCTTCGACGATCGAGCTTTCGGCCGTTCGCGGACCGTTGCTCCCACTCGACGTCTCGCTCAGCGCGCACCGGCCGCCGATGCAACTCCGCGAAGACCTGAACTTTCCGGTCGAGGTTCGCAGCGTTGCACGCTTTCAAAACGCCGCGCAATCGGAGGCGGCACATGGAATCGCGTACCTTCTGCTCGTCCTTCTCTACATGCTCATCGTCTTCAACAGCCAGCTCGTGCTCACGTCGGTCGCCGAAGAGAAGACGAGCCGAATTGCGGAACTGTTGGTTGCGTCGGTCGATCTGACGACGCTGCTCGCGGGAAAGATCGTCGCATCGACGTTCCTTGCCGTTTTGCAGATGGGCGTCTGGATGATCATCGGCGCAGCGCTCTCCAGCGGCGGTTCCGGCACGTCGACGACGGGCTTTGACGCCGCGTCGCTCAGCGCGATCCCACTCGCGACGATCATCGGATTCCTCGCATTCTTCGTACTCGGCTTCTTGCAGATGGCCGTGCTCTTCGCAGGCGTCGGCGCCCTCGTCAATCGCACGGAGGATCTCGGCGCGGTGAGCGGGCCGCTCTTTCTACCGGTGATCATCGCGTTCATCGTCGCGATCGTGGCGCTGACGAATCCGGATGCGCCGTATGTCATCGTCGGCAGCTTCGTCCCGATCCTCTCGCCGTTCGTGATGTTCGCGCGCATTGCGGTCTCGACGGTTCCCGCGGCGCAACTGCTCGCGGCGGCGCTCATCGATACCCTCTGCGTCGTACTCTTCGCTCTCGCCGGCGGCCGGCTCTATCGCGTCGGCATGTTGCTCTACGGGCGCGCTCCGACGTTGCGCCAGGTCGTGCGCACGATCGTGGGCATCCATTCGTAAAGTCTGCGTAAAAGCGTGCCGGAACGGTTGCCTACCCTAAACCATCTCCTCCGCGCGGTCGATTCAATGAGGGCAGGTGTGACGACGGTACAGTAAACGGTACAGTAAACGGAGGATCCAATGTCAACTGGGGTCCCGGGCCCAGCGCGGACACCCAAGAAGCCGACTCAGATTCTAGCTCGAGAGCGACTTCTCACGTGGCTCGAACGCCACGACACCATGCCGTTGCGAGCGCTCATCGCTCCCGCCGGCTTCGGCAAGACCACGCTGCTCGAGCAGTATGCGTCGCGACATCCGAACTGCCGCTACGCTTCGATCGGCCGAATCCGCCGCGTCACCGATCGGCTCCCGATGGTGCTCTGCGAGCGCTTGGGTCTGCCGCTCGAATCCGGGCGTTCCGTGGAGGCCGCGATCGCCGCACTCGACGCACTCCCGCAATGCGAAATTGCAATCGACGAAGTCGACGCGCTGCGCCCCGACGACCTCGATGCGCTCGCCATGATCGTTCTGCAGGCGCCGCCTCACGTCGGCATCATCCTCGCTTCCCGCTCGCGCACGACGATCGGCGATCCGCGCCGCCTTCTCGACGGCACGACCGCGATACTCGATGCTTCCCAACTCGCCTTCACGGCTTCAGAGGCCGCCGAGTTGTGCGATCTCGCCGCCGTCGAAGCGGGGGATGCGCAGATCGCGCAGCTTCTGCGCGAGAGCGAGGGCTGGCCGCTCGTCGTCGCCGGCGCGATTCGGGTCGCCTCCGAAGCGGAACGGAACCTCAACGACGCGGTGCGCCGCTGGAGCGTGCAGCGCGGAGCTGCTTTCCGCGAGATGATCGTCGCCGATGCCGCCGCGTGCGAACTCGGCCCAGTCTTGCTTCGCCTCTGTTCTTCCGATGGGTTGGTCTCGATCGACGAGATGCACGCACTCGAGCGCGCCGGATTGTTTGTTCGACGGACCGAGAACGGCTACGGACTCTTGCGAGTCGCCGCCGCCGCATTCGACGTGCACGGCGATGCAGCCGATCTTTCCACGCTTCCCGACGCGGCGCCGATCTTCGCCCAGATGCTCGGCGAGTTCGAGGTTCGGATCGCAGGCCGTCGCGTCGAATGGGTGCGCCGCAAGGACGCGCTCCTCTTCAAGTATCTCTTGCTCGAACCGCTCGGGCGAGCGTCGCGGGCCGAGTTGTGCGAGGTGTTTTGGCCGACGCACGACCGGCAGCAAGCGGCGCAGAATCTGCGCACGACGTGCAGCAACGTTCGATCGGCACTGCGTCGCTGTCTTCCTGATTCACGGGTCGACCTCTACTTTCAAGCCGACGGCCGCGACGTGAAGCTACGCAACGACCTCGCCGTCACGGATCTGACTCGCTTCCTCGCGCACGTCGGCGCGGCGCGCGAAGCCATGACGGAGCAGCGGCTCGATCGTGCCGTCGAAGCATACGAGGCGGCGCGCGCGCTTTACCGCGGGCCGCTCATCGTCGATCCCCCGACGCCCGCGCACGAAGCGCTGGCCCGGGAGGTGGATGAGAGTTTCAACGAAGTCCAGCGTCATCTCACGGCGTTGCGCCGACTCGGTGCGGACGTCGTGCCGCTGCGACCGGCGACGAGCGCCCGCACCGTTTCGGAGATCGTGGTTTCGGCTTAGAGATCGTTCGAAGCGTTCGTGAACAGGCTGGAGATCGTGCCCCCGAGCGTCGACATTGCGGCAACCGCCGCGATGGCAACGAGTGCGAGCAACAGGCCGTATTCGACCAGCGTCGCGCCGCCGGCATCCTTAATCAGGTTCGTCACGGAAATCATTGGATCAGTTCCCCCTTTCCTCTACGTTTTTTCAGGCTTTCCTTTCTCTAGGTATTCGAGCACATCGCTCGTAGCAGGGGTCCGGAGCCGGAGAACATCGCCGAGCCGAATGCTTCGGCGTTGGATCGCACCCGCTGCAAGTTCCAGCACTGCGTGTGCGGACTTGCAGCCGACAATTGGCCGCCACGGCGCAACATTCGGCACCGTGCGGATGACGCGCTGGTCGGCGTCGAGAAAGACGACGTCGATCGGCATGCGCATGAAAAACGTGTGAATCGAGGCGCAGCGCTCGAACAGCATTGCTTCGTCGTCGTCCAAGCGCGTGCGGCCGATGAGGCCGATCGTGCGCTGCCAGAGCGACTCGGCCGGCGTGACGTCGAGCGTCGCGGAGCTAGCCATGGATGCTCACCCCGAACGCAAGGAACATTGCGATCACGATGTACGGGGCGAAGGCGATCGGTTGCGTACCGCGCGTTCGGATCACCGACACGACGGTCGCCGCAAAGCATGCGACCGAGAGGGTCAGGAGCGAAACGGGAAGACCGAGTGCCGCGCCGCTCAACATCGCGAGCTTCGCATCGCCCCACCCCATGCCGCGGCCTCGCGACAGCGTCGCGGCGAGCGCGAAGGCGGCGAAGATGACGATCCCGGAGATCGCGATCCACCAGGTGTGGTGAAGCAAGACGCCGATCGCGATGATGCCGAGCGGAGCGAGCGTGAAGACATCGGGCACGATGCCGGTACGCGCGTCGCTGTACCAGGCGCCGACAAGCGGAACGCCGAGCAGAGCGATCGTTCCAAGCTGCGTGACGTCGCCGCCGCGTGCCGCGACGACGATGCCGAGCAACGCGAAGAACACGATCGGAACCGCGGGGTGAAGGCGGATTCCCGGCGGACCGTCTTCATGCCCCGCGAAACGAGAGCACACGAAGTGCGCGACCACGATGCCGCACATTGCCGCACAAGCGTAGATGAAACCCCAGGCGAGCAGCGCGATCATTAGTGGTGCAGATACCTCGCGAAGACGCCGCCGAAGATCATGATGAAGAGCGCCGGCAGCATGCAGAGTGCCATTGGGAAAATCAGTTTGTTCGAAAGAGCGGCTGCGAGTTCTTCCGCGCGCATGATGCGGCGATCGCGAGAGTCGGCGGCCAACTCGTCGACGACGTGCGTGAGCGAGGCGCCGACGCGCTCCGATTGCACGAGCGCGGTCACGACGGTCGTGAGGTCCGGCTCGCGGACGCGCGCGGCCATCGCGAGGAGGGCCTCGGCGCGCGAGCGTCCCAGCCGAACGTCTTGCAGCGCGGCGCGCAGCTCCTCGCCAAGCGCGCCCTTCAGCCCCTCGGCGGCAACCGAGATCGCCGCGTTGAGCGCGACGCCGGCTTCGATCGTCGTGGAAAGAAGGTCGAGAAAATCCGGCAGGGTCCGATGCACTTGGAGTTTGCGCTCTTTGATCGCGCCGGCAAGCTGCCCGTAAGGACGGTAAGCGCCAAAACCCGCGAGGGCGGCGATGCCGGCCATCATGACCGGCGTAAAGAGGTGCAGGATGAGCATGAGAAGGAGGCCGATGCCCGCGCCGATCGCACCGTACACGCCGGAGCGCGCGAAGAGTTTGGCCGGCGTCGTGTGATACCATCCGGCTTCCTGTAGGCGCACTTCGAGACGGTCACGGCGCTGATCGTCGAGCAAGCGCTGGAAGAGCGTTGCCGCGTCGTCGGCTCCGCCCAACCCTGCGGATGCGTTAATCGCAGCGAGACGCCCCTTTACTTCGCTGTTCGAACTCGTGACGGCGTAGACGATGACGCCGATGGCCCCGACGACGAGCATCGGAACGAGGAAGAGCATCATATGTCGAGCCTCGAGAGCCGGCCGAACACGATCCAGCCGATGGCAATCAAGCCGACGACGACGCCCAAGCAGATGTTCCCGATGAGCGTGAAGAGCAGCCCGGTGCGCATGTCGGGCTCGAACGTCATGATGAATGCACCGACGCAGATCGGCAGCGCCGAGATGATGTACTTGCTGAACTTCGCCTCGGCGGTGAGCGCCGCGATCTTGCGGTTGATCCGGCGACGTTGCTTGATCGTCTCGGCGAGATTCTCCAAGACCTTGCCGAGATTGCCGCCGGTCGTACTTTGAATGCGAATCGCGCGCGTCATCATCGACATCTCGCCCGACGGCATGCGGTCCGCAAGTTGGTCGAGCGCGTCGTGGATGCCCACGCCGATTTGAGTCTGGCTGAGCACGCGTGAGAACTCGATGCGCGCGGGATCCGGCATGTCGCTGACGACGGTGACCATCGCCTGGCGCAAGCCGAGGCCGACGCGCAGCGCGCCGGTGATGAGACGCAGCACGAGCTCCATCTGATTGTTAAACTGGGCGAGCCGTTTGGCGACTCGATAGTTGATGTAGGCACGGCAGCCGAAAAACGCCATGAGCGACGTGCCTGCGAGCATGACGACGCCGACGAGCGGCGACGGTTTGAGCAGCGCGGCAAGGAGACCCCACGGGATGATCGCGGCGGCGATCACCATGAGCGCGAGCTCCTCGGCTTTGATCGGGATGGCGGCGCGTTCGAGCAGTTTGCGATACGGCTCGACGCGCGTCGCGACCCAAACGAGCACGCGATCCCAAAACGCGAAGCACGCCAGCGCCACGGCGCCGGCGACGCCGAAGAAAACGATGAACGGCGCCGCAGAGGTCATGCAATCACCACGCGGCGACCGAGAGCTGCATCTGCGACAGTTTCTCGACTTCGAAGCTGATCCCGTACTCTTCGAAGCGGTGCAGGAAGTTCGGCTGCACGCCCGTGTAGACGAAGTTGCCGGCGAGCTTGCCTTCCTTGTCGAGGCCGTGCTGGTCGAACCGCACGATCTCCTGGGTCGTGACGACGTCGCCTTCCATTCCGACGACCTCGCTGACCGAGGTGACCTTCCGGCTTCCGTCGCGCAGACGCGAGGTCTGCACGATGACATCGACCGCGCCCGAGACCTGTTCGCGGATTGCGCGCACCGGAATGTCGAATCCGGCCATGAGCACCATCGTTTCGATGCGCGCGAGGCAGTCGCGTGGCGTGTTCGCATGGACGGTGGTCAACGATCCGTCGTGACCGGTGTTCATTGCCTGCAACATGTCGAGCGCCTCACCGCCGCGGCACTCGCCGACGACGATGCGATCCGGGCGCATGCGCAGTGAGTTGCGCACGAGGTCGCGAATACGAATTTCGCCGCGACCCTCGACGTTCGCCGGGCGTGCCTCCATGCGAACGACATGGTCTTGGTGGAGTTGGAGTTCGGCGGCGTCTTCGATCGTGATGATTCGTTCGGTCGTCGGAATGAAGCTCGAGAGCACGTTGAGCAGCGTCGTCTTACCGGAACCGGTGCCGCCGGAGATGACGATGTTCAGTCGCGATTCGACGCAGGCGCGCAGCAGATCGGATATCTCCGGCGTCAACGACGCCTTCGAGACGAGATCGTCGATGGTCAAGCGGTTCTTCGCGAAGCGGCGGATCGTGATCGTCGGATAGTCGATGGAGAGGGGTTCGATCGTGGCGTTGACACGCGAGCCGTCCATGAGACGCGCATCGACCATCGGGACCGCTTCGTCGATGTGGCGCCCGATCGGCGAGATGATGCGCTCGATGACCAAGCGCAACTGATGCGCATCGTTGAATCGCATCGCCGTGTGCTCGATCCGGCCGCGACGCTCCACATAGATGCTCTCTGGACCGTTGACCATGATTTCGGAGACCTCGGGATCGCTCATCAAGTCCTCGAGCGGCCCGAGCCCGAGCGACTCGTGGATGATCTCTTGGCGAAGGCGCGCCACTTCTTCGGCGGAGCCGATCGAGGGGCGACGCGCAACGATCTCCGCGACCGTGTTGTCGACCTCCGCGCGCAGCTCTTCGAGCCGCAGCTGATCGGCGTTCGAGCCGATCGCAGCGAAGTCGATGCGCCGCGAGAGTTCGCGGTGGATCTCTGCTTTCAAGTCCGAACGCTCGGACTTCTGCCGATCCGTCATCGTGTCTTCGGAGCGAAGCGCCGACGGCGCGTTCGCGGAGACGCCGTTGCCTTTCGTTCGGTCGTTCATGCGCCGCTCGCCGAGCGGCGTCGCCGCCGAGGGCTGAAGGACGAGCAGATCCGCTGCTTGCGGACCGCTCTCGAGACACTCCGAGAGGGAGACGATGCCCTTCTCGAAGCGCTTGTCGTCGACGGGAGGGATCTCGCCCGTAACTTTCAACTTGAGCGCGCGCTCGATCTCGGAAGACGGCACGCGGCTGCGCGGGTCGCGCACGCTGATCACCGCGCTCAGACGCGAGTCTGGAACGCCGAACTTCAGAAGCTCGAGTTGCATGACGCGTGCGCCGGTCACGCCGAGCATCGAGGGCTCGACCACCAGCAAGAACTGCGTAGCTCGAACGGCGAACGGCCGAACCGCCGCCGCGAAGGGCTGCGAGGCATCGACGACGACCGTCTTCGTCGTATCCGCGATCGAACGCAGGAACTGCTCGACTTTATCGGGTTTGATCGTGAAGCCGTCGTGAATCGACCCCGCCATCTCGAAGAGCGTCAGGTTCGGCGCAATCTCGGCGATCGCAAAATCGTCCTGCGCGCGTCGCGCGTCGATTTTCGCAATCGCGTTGAAGACGACGGCGCCGGCGCGCCTGCCCGAAAGATCGCCGTCGACGAGCAACGTCGGACGCGTCTGCGCGAACTTCGTCGCGAGATGCGTTGCGATGGTGGTCGCCCCGACTCCGCCTTTGGAGCCGATGACGAAAAAGATTTCGGGCATCGCCGCTACCGCGTCGAGCCGGAGTTGTCGGGTTCGCCGATCTGATCACCGTCGATGATTTGCACCGGCGAGGACCATGTGGGCCGAGCTGGATGCGCCGCCGGTGCTGCCGGGGCCGCTGGTGCGGCGGGCGGCGGCGCGGCAAAGGTCTGGGTCGAAAAGACGAGGTCCTGCGTGGTGCCGGAGCGATCGCCCTTCGCCCGAAGCGCCAAGCGCAACGTGGCGTTGAGATCGGCCATCGCGAGCAGGTCTGCCTGGCTTGGCGTCACTTCGAGCGTCACCGATCTCGGAACGTTCGGCGTCGGCGGCGTTCCGGGCGGCGGCGGCGTCCCCGTCGTTTGCGGCTCGACGGCGCCGCCGACCGCAAAGACCGTGATGTCACGCAAAATGATCGAGGCCGAAGGCGCTGCGCTGCCGACGCGCGGCGGAACCGCGATCACGTCGACTTTGTCGCCGGGCTGAATGAGGCCGGAGACGTCGCGGACTTCATCGACCGGAATCGAGAGCGCGCGCATGCCGCGGATCAAGTGCAGCGCTACCGCGGGCCCTTCGTCCTTGCTCGTGTTCGACGAAGTGATCGTCGCACCGGCCGGAATCGGTCCGAGCGCAATGTCGCCGCTCAGGTCGGTCGGCGAGGAGAGTGCGCTGGGGTCGACGTCGCTGCTCGGACGCATCACGACGTTCACCATCGTACTGTTGATCGACGAGTGCGCCGGAATGTCGGCCACGGCAACGAGCACCGGGCGTGGCGGGGAGGTCGCGACGCGCTTATTCGCCGCCGAGAGGTAGTTAAAGGTTAGAAGGCCCGCACCGGCCGCGAGAATCGCGGCGACGACGAGCAGCGTATTGCGTTTGTTCAATGGACAATCCTCAGGACGGGAATGGCGCTCTGCGCCAGCATCGCGATCGCGAAGCCCGCGCCGATCGCCACTGCATAGGGAATGCGCGTACCGCGCGCATCGACGGCAGCCACCGCGGCTGTGAGCGAGCGCCCTGCGATCGCGCCGGTGAGGCCGAAGCGCATTCGCCCGACGACGCCGCCGAGTTCACCGCGCGCCGCCGAAACGGCGATCGCGAGAACACCGCCGCAGAGGGCGGAGTAGAGCGCGACGTTGATACAGGCTGGAAATCCGGCGAGCGCACCGACGCCCGCGAGCAGCTTCACGTCGCCGCCGCCGAGCACGCCCAAGGCGTGCACGAACGTGCCGAGCACGAGCCCTCCGGCAACGATGCCTGCCGCGATCAATGCGGCGTGGGCGCCGTCGAAGGCAGCGAGCAGCGGCGCCGCCGCAAGAAGCGGGAGCGTCAAGGTGTTCGGCACTCGACGCCACGCGAGGTCCGTTCCGGCGGCAAGGCCGCAGGCGGTGCCGGCGAGCGCGAACGCGGTGGTATGCGCCGGTGACATCATGCGATCCTCAAAAATCATTGCTCGTATTGGAATACATCGCTGAAACCTGGCCGCCGATCGTGCCGAGCACGGCGACGACGACCACGACAATGAGCAGAAGCAGCAAGCCGTACTCGACCAGCGTCGCACCACGCTCGTCGCGGAAGAGGTTCGCGATCGCGTACTTCATTGTGTCTACCCTCCGTCGTTGTTGATCCGGCTTAGAGCGGGCTCGCAGGCCGATGCCATGGAGCCCGCTCGTGCCGGAGGTTGCTTTTCTTGGAATTAGAGATCGTTGGAAGCGTTGGTGAACAGGCTGGAGACCTTGCCTCCGAGCGTCGACATGGCGGCGACTGCCGCGATGGCGACCAGCGCGAGCAACAGGCCGTACTCGACCAGCGTCGCACCGCTATCATCCTTCACGAGGTTCTTCACTGCGGAAATCATGGTATTAGGTTTCTCCTCACTATGGTTGTTGTAGGGTGTCGATGGACTACGGACCGTGGTCGTTATCCACGTCCGTGCTTTGGATCGGTGGCCCGGAACTCGGAGCGCCGACGATGAAGCGCGCGGTGGCCGAGGTACTGCCCGGCGCCTCCGCGAGAATCACGATTTCGGTGCCCGGAATGTAATCGGGGGCGATCGGAAGGGTTACCGCAAACGCACCGGCGGCGTCCGCAATCGCAGTGCTGCGATTGAGGAGGACGACCGGTAAGTCGATCGAGATCCTAGCCCGAGCCGTGATCTCGACGGACGTCCCCGGCGGTGCGGTCCCGGTAACATCGATCGCCTCCGCTCCGCCGTGTTGGCGGACGGAGAACGCGATCGCTCCGGAGATAGGTGACTGCCCGATGAGTGCCGGCGTCGCGCCGGCGGCGGGAGTCTGTGACCCCGCGCCGCCTGCGTCAGACGACGGTCGCTCCGGGGCCGAGAACCCATGGCCCGGATAGACCGATGAAACGGCCGCTGCAGTCCCGTTCGCACCTACCCAGTGGTGCTGCGCCTGCGACGCCGTCGACCCTAGGCCGTAGGCCGAAGCCGAACCTCCCAGAGCCATGATGATTGACGCTGCCGCTGCAGACGACGTGAACGATCGAAACAACATGCCGTTCTCCTTTCCGTGAACGTGGCACGATCATAGACGAGGGCGGCACACTCTGGAAATGCTACTTCCCGAAGCTTTACACAAAGCAAACGGTGCGTTTATGCCGCAACCGCGAGACCCCATGGCATAATGGCCTCCGATGCCTACTACAGGAGTTTTTGTTTTGATCAACGAGACGATACGCCGGCGCACGCTCTGCGTGCTACTCATGACGATCGCCGTCCTGTGGCCGAGCGCACACGCGTTCGCCCATCCGGACGTGATCAGGCTCCAAAGCGGTCACTCCACGCTCATGCACATTTCGGGCATCACTCGTGTGGCGATCGGCGACGGACACATCGCGGGCGTCGTGCCCATCGGCACGAGCCAGTTGATCATTAATGGAAAGGACCCGGGGACGACGTCGCTCTTCGTATGGGCAGGCGGAACGCGCCTGACGTACGTCGTGAGCGTCACCGACGAGTTCCTCGACAACTTCGCGCAGATGATCCAGGCCGCGCTCAACAACCCGGGCATTCGCGTCACGAGCTACGGCACGAACATCTTGGTGAGCGGCACGGTGCCCGACATGGCACAGTGGGTCAACCAGAACAACATCGTCCAAAGCTTCGTGGTCATCGCCAAAGAACAGAAGTATCACGTCGTCGATGCGGTCGCGGTTACGCAATCGCTCGACTCGCTCCAGCAAAACTTCGCGCGCTCATCGACGGCACACGAGCTCCGCATGGAGCCCGACGGCAAGGGAAACATCATCGTCAGCGGCTACGTGCGTGACCAAGTCGAGGAAGAGCAGGTCGTCGCACGCGCCAGGACGCTCGCCGGACCCTACTTGGCGGCGGACGGAAAAGTCATCGATCGTCTCGAGCTCATGCGCACGAGCCAGATCAGCATCCGAGTCTACGTGCTCGAGATCGACGCGACCGGCCTCGGTAACCTCGGCCTCGAACTGCAAGCCGGCGTTCCGGATCCGAGCAATCCGAACTCGATCCAACTCGAGCAGCCTTCGTTCCCGATCTTCGAAGGCGGCGCGGCGGGCATGCTCGGCAAGGCGCTGAACATCGCTCCGTTCTTCCGGACGGTGCGCCTCGCGCCGACGCTCAACCTCGTGATGCAGAGCGGCCACGCGCGCATGCTTTCCGCACCGAACCTCGTGACCGTCCCGGGAAATCAAGCGACGTTCCTCGTCGGAGGCGAGATCCCGTACGTCTTCTCGACCGGCATCGGCCAAACGTCGGTCGATTGGAAGAACTACGGCGTTCAATTGAACGTCACGCCGACGCTCTTGCCCAACGGCAGCATCGAGAGCAACATTACGCCGGATGTTTCGAACCTCGATTACCAGGACGCGGTCCAGCTCAATGGCTTCTACATCCCGGCGCTCAAGGAGAGCCGGCTCTCGACCGACATCATCACGCAGCCCGGCGAATCGATCATCATGGGCGGCTTGCTCAATCGCGTGAACCAGCGCACGATCTCGAAGATTCCGCTCCTGTCGGCGCTTCCGATCATCGGCAGGCTCTTCCAGTCGACGAACTATCAGAACTCCGAGACCGACGTGGTCTTCATCCTAACGCCGGAGATCGTCTCTCAGTGATGCGCCTCGTGCGAGCGTTGCTATCGGACGAACGCGGCGTCGCGTTTCCGGAGTACGCGCTCGCGCTTGCGCTCATCTCGCTCGGCGCGGCGACGGCACTCGCGGGAGTTGCCGTGGCCTGCAGCGTCGCGTTCGGCAACACGACGACCGCGATGCAAACCTTCACGGCGAGCGCTCCGCCATGAGCAGAGCACGCCATCGCGTTCTCGGGGGCGCCCTCGCCGAGACCGCAATCGTCATGAGCTTCACGCTCCTCGTAATCTTCGGCGCGATGCAGATCGCGCTGATCGGCTTTTATCAGACGCAGCTCGACGGCGCGACGTTCATGTACTCGCACTCGTACGCGAACGGCTCGACGAACAACGCCGCACTCTCGAGCGCGCTCAGCCCGATATTCCCCGATATGCCCACGCTGACGGAGGGAGCCGCGAACCCGCTCAGCACGGACTTGACGACGCTCCCAAACTTCACGCAGTGGGGGAGTTTGACCGAGCGCTTCGGCGGCGCGTCCATCATCCGGAACCAACTGATCCAAACGCAGACCTCGATGACGGTGAACGGCCTCTCGGTTCTCGGCAACTCGATCACGCTCTCCGCGGGAAACGTCGAAGGTGAAGCGATGGTCGGCAACCACGACGACGATGCGCAGGGCGCGGGCTACAACACTCAGACGGTCTACAACACGCTCGTCAATCCGTTGACCGGAGACGACCAGAACGTGCCGCCGTATTACTTCACGTTCGGATACATCAACTATTGCACGACCTTCCAGTACGGCGCGTCTTGCTCGAGTTGGGACACCGGCGGTGGGCTGCGCTCGATCGGCCTTGCCGAGTACCTCAAGGACGATCAGACCGGGGAAGCCGGAAACTACAACACGAGCGCGGACGGCATCGGACAAAACGGTACTTTCCAAACGATGGCATGCCACCAGCGCATCTACGCCGATCTCGCAGCCGCGTTTCCAGCGGTCATGCCGGCGCCGTCCCCGGCCGCGGGTTCCAATTGGGACGAGACGACGAGCGGGCCGGCGACGGTTGCTGCATACAACGGCGCTTCGTTCCGCATGGTATACACCTGGGACGTTCAAGGCACTCACGGCGAATCGCCGGGCAGTAAGACGTTCGCGAACGGATTCCCAGTCAACCCGACCTATGGCTGCACCTCGGGCGGCCCCGGCGCATGAGCTTGCACTCGCAGCGCGGACAAACGTTTCCGATCTGGGCATTCGGCACGCTCACCGTGCTCACGATGCTCGCGCTCGCGATGAGCTACGGACAGATGATCACGTGGCAGATGCGCGCGATGAACGCGGCCGATGCCGCGGCGCGAGGTATGCTCTCCGTGCAGACGACGCAGTGGAACGAAACCGAAGCGGCGCTCCATGCCTCGGCGGTGGAAGAGTATCGGCTGCGCGTCATCATGAACGATATGCTTCAGGTGATCCGTGGAAACGGCGGCTGCACCGCTGCGACGACGCCGAGTTGCTCGGCACTCTATGCGAGCCTGCGCCAGAACTATTTTGACTCGCTCACGCGCTACACGAACGATGTCGCCGTACTCGGCAGAGTATCGACCCCGACCTTCGCCAACCAAGTCACGATGATCCAGTCCGCCCTCGCGCAGTATCAAGCGAACTGCGGAACGAGCAGCGGCGGTGACTGTGCCTTCAACTATACGCTCGTCGCCGCGACGCCGCGTCCCACGACGTATCTGGAAGACGTCTACGCCGACTGCTGCAACGACGTCGTGGGCGGCGGCACGAGCGGCAACCCGAAGCTCGACCTCACGCCGATGGAGATCGAGATCGTCGCATGTGCGAAGGTCACGCCTTGGATCCCGAACTTCTGGAACTGGAACGTCGCGACGTTCAACGTCGTCGGGCGCGCGGCGTCAACTTCGATCATGGACACGCAAGAGTTCATGTGGGTCGGATCGCTCGTCAATCCCACGAGCGTGAGCAGCGCCGTCTTCCAAGCGTCGGAGTATCCGGAGAGTTCAACGAATCAGACGACGGGGTTCGCGGACAACGACCAATACTATCGAATCGACTTCGGCGGCAACCCGAACAACACGTACAACACAGGAAACCCGTCGACGTCTGACGGCAGCGGCGGCTTCACCTACTCGGCATCCCTGCCCGGCCTCTACGTGGCCGACGGCTGGTGGAGCACGATGACGATCAAGCCGTTCTCCGGAAATCTCACGGCGGGAACGAGCTACACGTGTCACTGAAGCGCAAGCGCCTGCATTCTCAGCGCGGCCAGGCGACGGTGGAAACCGCAGTCTTTCTGCCGGCCTTCCTGCTCGTACTCTTCGGCGTCATCTGGACCGTGCAGTCGTCTGTCCTGAGCGAGCGCGCACAGATCGCCGTGCGCTTCAGCGGCCTCGTGTCGGATGAAGCAAATCCCTACAAGCAGTACAGCCTCGGCGCACTCTACGACGGCCTCCCCGACGTCGCGGGCGCGGAGACGTATACGTGCGTCGCTCCGACGCCCGACGCGCTGCAAAACGATCCGAGCAACGGTTACTTCCCGGGGCCGAAGTCGCCGCCGTTCTTCCAGCCGAGCGGAACGACGTCGGGAACCTGCACGCCCGGCGCCACGCACCTCTCCGGCGGCACGATGTCGTCGCCGATGCTCTTCGTGCACACGCAATCGAACATCACGACCGGCGTGACCGTGCCCGGGTATCTGCAAAGCCTCCTCGGCACGACGCAACATCTCACCGCGAGTCAAAACTTCTTCGACGGCCCCGACGTACGGACGATCTTGAACTGCTACTCGGATCTCGGCTCGGCCGTCGAGCGCTCACTCGAGCGCGAGGCGATCAACGCGAGCTCCGCACCGACGCCGCTGCCGGACTCTCCGAACACGGCGACGCTCTCGCTCGCGACCGGGTGTTAGTGCGCGTAGACGGTGATCGGCACTAAGATCACCTGATCCGCCGTGCCGCGCGTGAACGACGCAACCATGACGAAGCGCCGGTCGCTCGCGACGTACGGCGCGCGAAACTCGGCCCCCGCGGCGTTCACTGCGACCGACTGCGCGGCAACCGCGTTGCCGCGATCGTCCTGAAGCGTGAGGTGCAGATTCTCCGGATGCGAGAGCAACTTCACGACGAAGGGATGCGCCGATAGCACGTGCGCGGGCGCGACGCGAAGAAGCTCCGACGCGGTGAGCACGCCGGACGGCGCGATGCCGGCCCCCGGCGTCGCGAGGTCCTTCGGAATGACGAGCAAGCCCACGGAGGCGCGCGCGGACGACGTTCCTCGCGTCACATCGAGCACGATTTGATACTGCGTCGGCATCTCGACCGGCGGTGCGATGAGCACCGAAAGCCCCTGCGTGCGGTACGGCACGCGCTGCAGCGGGATTTGCGCGGCATCGACGAGCGCGACGCTTCCGGCATCCGCATGCGCGACGTACCGCACGTTGACGGGCGCGCCCGCCGCCGCGACGCCGGGCTCGACTTCGAGCGCGTCGACGGCCGCGGTCATGGGAGCGAGATGCGAGACCGAAGCGACGGCAAGCGATTCCTGCGCTCGCCCCAGCGGTCCGGCGAGATCGAGCGTGACGCGATAGCTTCCGGGACTCGGTGAGGTCGTGAAGGTGAAGGATCCGTTGCCCGCCGGCACGGTGCCGCTTGCGATCGTCTTGCCCGCGAACGAGACGTTGTATCGACCCGTGCCGAGTCCGGAGAGTGCGTAACTCGCGGTCGCAGGTTTTCCGGCGAGCACCTGCGAGGGCAACGCGAAGGCTTGGATCGTGGGTCGAGTGATAACGAACGCAAGCATCCCGATTCCGCTAAGCGCGGCGAGCGCAGTCACGATCGACGCGATGCGCAGGAGCGGCGGAACGGGAACGTCGGCCTGAGCGCTCGCGCGCAACGACGACGTTTCCATCTGTAACGTGAGCGAGCGCAGCCGCCATGGAAAACGCAACGGCGCCTCGACGGGCACGGCCGCCGCCGACTGCGGATGAACCCAGAACGAACTTGGGGTGACGAACGCCGTGCCGCGCCGCGTGCGGCCGCTCATCGAGCAGAGGAGCGGCTCCGCCGCTTGATTGACGACCTTTGCGACGAACTCCGATGAGGCAAAGCGACGCTGCGCGCACTCGAGCGCACCCATGACGGCCCGTTGCTCGTCGAGCACCGCAGCGAATCCGCGCGACTGCAAACCGCGCACCGGCTCCGGCAACACGGCCGGCAGCGATGCGGGCTCGACGATCTCGCCGACCACGGGCTCCGCGCGCAGCGGGGGCTCGGCGGCCGGGCGTTTCGGCGGCGCGCGACGGTGACGTTCGTACAGAACGACGCCGATGAGAACGCCGATCAACACCGCGGCGACGCCGATTGAGAGCGCGACGGTACGGGTTTGCTCCTCGGCGATCTCGCCTTCGAATCCGCAGGCGAACGTCGTGCCGCTGACGCGAACGAATGCGGAGCGCGTTCGGCCGAAGCGCGGGATCGCGAAGAGAAAGCCCAACTCCGCATGCGGATCGCAGATGAGATCGAGATCGGTCTGCAGCACCGCGATCGAGTCCCGCTTCGCGCCGGGTGCGCAGCGCACCGGCTCCTCCGTATCATTGACGACGTGCGCGCGCAGGACGATGCGGCGCAACTCCTTGCGAAGAACGGAGATCGTGCAGCGAATGGCGGAAGCGGGTGAAGTATCGACGCACTCGCCCGAGGCGGCGGTACGCAGAGACGAGACGTCCACGGCGCGAACTGCCGGCACTGTCGCTCCCGTACGCGGCGCAGTAGTGGAGCCCCTGCACGGTGCGGCGAAGTCGTCCGCGATGCCGCTCATCGTCGTGCCCACGCCGCTCGGCAACCTTCGGGACATCACGCTTCGCGCGCTCGACGTGTTACGCGACTGCGACGTGCTCGTCGCGGAGGATTCGCGCGTCGCGCGCAAGCTGCTCGGAGCCTTGGGACTGCCGAGCAAACGGATCGGGAGCTATCGCGAGCACAATGCCGCCTCGGCGACGCCGGGCATCCTCGAACTCGCGCGCACGCAACGCGTCGCGCTGACGACGGACGCCGGCATGCCCGGCATCTCCGATCCCGGCGCCGATCTCATCGCGGCCGCGCGCGCGGCGGGCATCGCGATCGAAGTCCTCCCCGGGCCAAGCGCGCTCATCGGCGCGGCAGCGCTCTCGGGTTTTCCCTTGCGACGCTTTCTCTTTGAAGGCTTCGCGCCGCGTGCGAGCGCCGCGCGTCGCAAGGCGTTCGCTCGCGCGATCGATTCGGGTGCGACGAGCGTGTGGTACGAGTCGCCGAAACGCATCTGCTCCGCGCTCGCAGACCTCGAAGCGATCGCACCGAACGCACGAGTCTTCTTGCTGCGCGAGTACACGAAGCTGCACGAGCAGCAGCTTCTCGGAACACCCGCAGCGGTTGTGAGCGCGCTCGAGAGGCCGGTGCGCGGCGAGATCGTGCTCGTCGTCGCGGCGACTCCACCGGACGCCGCGCCCGAACCCGAGAGCACGGTCGTCGATGCGGCGATCGACGCGCTGCTCGCGAAGGGTGCCCCCGTTTCGGCGATCGCGAAAACGCTCGCCGAGCGCGGCTACGGCCTTCGGCGCGATCTCTACGCGCGCGCGGCGGCGCGCGGGAAGGCTCGGCGCGCGCGCCCCGAAAGGAAGCCGCGATGACGCGCGCCTTTTACGTCACGACGCCGATCTACTATATCAGCGGCAACCCGCACATCGGACACGTCTACACGACGGTCGTCGCCGACGTGCTCGCGCGTACGGCTCGCACCGCGGGCCCGACCTTCTTTCTCACCGGGACCGACGAGCACGGCCAGAAGGTCGCGAACGCCGCCGCGGAGGCGGGCAAGTCGCCGCAGCAATGGTGCGACGAACTCGTTCCGCGCTGGCAATCGCTTTTCCAAACCTATCACGTCGCCTACGACGATTTCATCCGCACGACGCAGCCGCGGCACGAACGCGTCGTGCAGCGCGTCTTCGAACGCTTGCGAGAGAACGGCGACGTCTACCTCGGAAAATACGAAGGCTGGTACTGCGTTCCCGACGAGACGTTTTGGCTCGAATCGAAGCTCGTCGACGGAAAGTGCCCGACCTGCGGGCGCGAGGTGCAGTGGCTCTCCGAGGACGACTGGTTTTTCCGGCTCTCGGCTTACCGCGATCGCCTCATCGAGCATTTCCGCGCGCATCCGCAATGGGTTCGCACGCGCAGCGTCTACAACGAGATGATGGCGATCCTCGAAGAAGGGCTCGACGACCTCTCGATCTCGCGCACGAACTTCGATTGGGGCATTCCGGTTCCGGACGGAAGCGGCGTCATCTACGTGTGGTTCGACGCGCTGCTCAACTACATCTCGGGAATCGGTTGGGAGCAGGACGACGCGAAGTTTCAAACGTTCTGGCCGGCATCCGTGCAACTCGTCGGCAAAGAGATCGCGCGTTTCCACACGATCATCTGGCCCGCAATCCTCTGGGCGCTCGGGCTCGAAGCGCCGGAGCTCGTCTTCGCGCACGGCTGGATTACGGTGGAGGGGCAGAAAGTCGGGAAGAGCCTCGGCAATGCGGTCGATCCGTTCGCGCTCGCGCAACGCTTCGGCGCCGATTCGCTGCGCTATTTTCTCCTGCGCGAAGCGCCGTTCGGCAGCGACTTTTCGTATTCCGAAGAGAAGATCGCGCAGCGGCACAACAGCGACCTCGGCAACGATCTCGGCAACCTCGCGCACCGCACGCTTTCGATGCTCCAGCGATACCGCGAAGGCGTCGTTCCGGCGGCCCCGGCATCGCTGCCGCTGCTGGCGCAGTTCGACGAACTTCCCGAGCGCGTGCGCATCGCGATCCTCGATCTACGATTCCGCGATGCGCTCGAAGCGGTGTGGGAGATGGTCACGGCGCTCAACCGGGCGGTCGAAGAGCGCAAACCGTGGGCATTAGAAAAGGAATGCCGCGCCGAGGAGTTGGACGCGCTGCTCTACGAGCTCTGCGAAGGGCTGCGCCGCCTGGCGATCCTGCTGCACCCGGTTTGCCCCGAGCGAATGGAGGAGCTGTGGCGCCGCCTCGGCGCCGGCGGCGAGATCGGCGCGCCATGGACGCAATCGCTTGTCGCGGGCGCGGGCATCGCGCCGAGTACGCGCACGTCGCTTGGCGAGCCGCTCTTTCCGCGCATCGAACTCGCGCCCAAATGATCGACAGCCACGCGCACGTTCACGATAAGACCTTCGACGCCGATCGCGACGCGGTGATGGCGAGGGCGCGCGAGGCGGGTGTCGAGATGCTGATCACCGTGGGATGCGATCTCGCGGATAGCAAGCGCGCGATCGAAGCGGCACAGAGGTACGGCATCGCTGCATCGGTCGGCATTCATCCGCACGAGGCGAAGGATGCCCCCGAAGACGTCGCGACGGCCTTCGCACCGCTGCTGAAGGAGCGCGGGGTCGTCGCGATCGGCGAGACGGGCTTGGATTTCTACTACGACCATAGTCCGCACGAGGTGCAGGAGCGTGTGTTGCGCGCGCAGATCCGCATCGCGCGCGAACGGGATCTGCCATTGATCTTCCACGTTCGCGACGCGCACGAGCGCTTCGTCGAGGTCTTGCGCGAAGAGTTCGTCGCCGGAATGCGCGGCGTCGTGCACTGCTTCACCGGTAATGTGGACGAGGCGCGCATCTACGTGGACGAGTTCAACCTCTTCCTTGGAATCGGCGGCGTGCTGACTTTCAAGACCGCCGAGGCGCTCCGCGACGCCGTGAAGAGCGTCGGCCTCGAACCGCTGCTGCTGGAAACGGATTGCCCCTATCTCGCGCCGATCCCCATGCGTGGAAAACGCAACGAGCCCGCATTCATGACCCACACGCTCGAGCGGATCGCTCAGACGCTCGGGATAGACCGGGCAACGGTCATCGCCTCAACTACGCAAACCGCCAACTCACTCTTCGTTATCCGCTAAGTTTCCCGTGCGGTTTGCCACCGTGCTTCGAAGCGAGCGCGGAGGTGCGCGGCGATGGCGCGGTTGCGCGTGCAGGCGCCCCAATCGAGTTCATTCGGATTGAGAAACGCCGACGTCGCGTTGGCGGAGCCGACCCACGCCCGATCGCCGGCGAGCGCGAACTTTTCATTTGAGTGGCAGATGCGAACGCGCACGCCGTTTGCGGCCAGACGTGAGAACAACGCGCGCTCTTTGCCGGTAACCGCCTGACGGGAGACCAAGAGACGCGGGGAACGCCCGGCGCGGCCGAGGCGCTCGAGCCGCGAGTAGACGGCATTGCGGCTGCCGACCGACTCGCTCTCGGCGATCACGTCGTCGCCGCATCGCGCATCGGCGAGCAGTCGCGCCTCGAGCGCGAGCGCGTCGCGCTTTCTCCACGCGAACTCCCGGCCTGGCGGATCGATGCGGTCGGCGACTGCGTCGCGCAACGCGCGAGCATCGCGGCGCGAATCGTCACGAAGCAACGTCCCCGAATCGCCATTCGAGAAGTTGACATCATCCACGTAGAGCACACCGTCGATGAGCGCGGCCTTCGCGTGCAACGACTCAGCCTTGCTGTCGGCATCGACGAGGCGCGCATCGGCGCCGTCGCGCACGAGCTCGTCGACGGAAGACCGGTTCAGCCGGCGGATTCCGCCGCGCGTGTCGAGGTACGGATTCCCTTCGAGCCTGACGGTCACGTGCGCGCCTCTGCGCGAGGCCGCCGCGAGCGCATCGAAGACCGGCCCATGGGGCAAGAGGTACGCGACGAGCGTCACATCGTGCGCGCGCTCCAACGCCGCCGTCATCGCGCTCTGCGACGCCAAACGTACCATCGTCCCTCCATCCCGACGAAGGGCGCCTCCGGCAAGGGTGGAAGGGGGCGACGTGCACTCAGCCCCCTCCACGCGAGCCGGTGACCGCGCAACGTACGTCCGTGAGATGTTCGCGCGCATCGCGCCGCGCTATGACGCCACGAACCGCGTGCTCACCGCCGGGATGGATGAGGCCTGGCGCCGCCGCGCGATCGCGCTGCTCGCGCCGCCGAAGGGCGGGCGCATCCTCGACCTCTGCTGCGGCACGGGCGACGTCGTCTTTCATCTATTGCGCACCGATCCGACGCTGCGCGTGACGGGGATCGATTTCTGCGTGCCGATGCTCGAAGCGGCGCGCGCCCGCGCCGCGAAAGAGGCGCGCGCCACGCCGGAATTCCTCGAGGGCGACGTGACCTCGCTTCCCTTCGACGACGACGCCTTCGACGGCGCGACGATGGGGTTCAGCCTGCGCAACGTCGTCGATCTCGACGGCGTGCTTCGCGAGGTGCTTCGGGTGCTGAAGCCCGGCGCGCGCTTCGTCAACCTCGACGTGGGCAAGCCGCAGAACCGGCTCTGGCGCCGCCTCTTCGGCCTCTACTTCTACGGCGTCGTGCCGCTGCTAGGCGGCCTCGTCGGCGGATCGCGCCAGGCGTACGCGTATCTTCCCAGTTCGCTCACGCACCATCCCGACGCGCCGCATCTGCGCGACCGATTCGAGCGCGCCGGCTTCGTGGAACCTCGCTACGTCCCGCTCATGGGCGGCGCGATCTCGATCCATATCGGCACGAAGCCGAAGGCGAGGGCCGCGTGATCGACGAGCTTGCCGAGGAGTCCGCGCTGCAAGAGCTGATCGAGCGTTATTTCCGCACGAGCTTCACGACCGAAAACGCGATCATCACCGAAGCCGTTCGCCGGATGCTCGCAGCCGGCGGCAAGCGGCTGCGACCGCGCGTGACGCTGCTCGCGGTCCAAGCCTGCGGCGGCGACGCGGCGAGCAGCCTGCACTTGGCAGCCTACATGGAGTTGATCCACGTCGCGACGCTCATTCACGACGACGTCGTCGACAACGCGGCGACGCGCCGGGGCGTGAACGCGACGGCAGTTGATTTCGGTAACCGAGTCAGCGTGCTCGCCGGCGATTACCTCTTCGCGTGGATATTCAAGAACGTCACCGCGAAGTATCCGCCTCCGATTCCGCACCTGCTCTCCGCGACGCTCGCCGAGATCTGCGATGGCGAGGTGTTGCAGTTGCGCGCGCTCGGCGACCTTTCGACGACGCGCGACGCGTACGTCGAGATTGCGCGCAAGAAGACGGCCTCGCTCTTTGCATCCGCGGCGGAATGCGGCGCGCGCGCCGGCGGCGGAAGCCCCGAGCAGATCGCCGCGCTGCGCGGTTTCGGCGAGCGATACGGCATCGCGTTTCAGATGCTCGACGACCTGCTCGATCTCACGGCCGATAGCGCCGCGATCGGAAAACCCGTGGGCAACGATCTGCTCGAACGAAAGATGACGATCCCGCTCGTCCTCGCACTTGCTCGCGGCGACGCCGGCTTTCACGACGCCGTCGAGAGGCTCTTCGCAGACGAAAACGCGCCGGTTGCGCCGATCGTCGAAGCGATCGAGCGGCAGGGCGGCCTGGCGGGGACGCGGGAGCAGATCGCCGCATTCGTGCGAGAGGCAAAGGCGGCGTTGCAGCCGTTGGCACCGAGCGAGGCGAAGGAGAGGCTGGGCGGCCTTGCCGATGCGCTGCTAGAATAGGATACCTATGATGTTTCATCCCATGTTTGCCCTCATCGACGCGCCGATCATCATCGGCATCCTCGTCATCGGCGCGCTGCTCTTCGGCGCCGAGAAGCTGCCGAAGCTCGCGCGCAGCGCGGGTCAGGCGAAGAAAGAGTTCATGATGGGGCAGGTCGAGGCCGACGAGGCTACGCTCCGCGCTCGCGAGGAGGCCCGGCGCCGCCTCGAAGCCGAGCACAGCGACGTGATGGACGGCGTGGAGGCCGGCTCGGTCGGCGGCGAAGCAGTCCCTCCCCCGACCGACAAGGGCACTCCGAGCGCCTAGCGCGCGTTCTCTAGGAACCGTTGCGCATCGTAGACGAGCCCCCGGTGGAAAACCCGTGGGATCAGAAGGAGATGCCGTTCACCGAGCACCTGCGGGAGCTGCGGATGCGGCTCTTGGTTTCGATCGCCACCGTCGGGGCCATCGCCGTCGTCCTCTTCATCCCATCGAAGGACGTCATCACCTGGATGACGCGAACGTACTTTGCGGGCATTCAACTGCACGCATTCGGGCCGGCGGACGTCATCTTCGCCGAGTTCAAGTTCTCCATCATCGGGGGCATCGTCGTCGGGCTGCCGATGCTGCTCTATCAACTCTGGATGTTCGTGGTTCCCGCGATCCATCCACACACGCGCCGCATGGTCTACGGATACATCGTGCCGTCGATCCTGCTCGCCCTCGCCGGGCTCGCCTTCGCGCACTTTCTCGTGATTCCGCGCGTCGTCCACGCGCTGCTCGCGATCACGAACGCGGTGGCAACCCCGACCTTCGGCGTCGGTCCGACGATCAACTTCGTTCTCATCTTGCTCGGCGTTTTCGCGATCATCTTCCAAATGCCGATCGTGTTGATCGGACTCGCGCGCCTCGGCATCGTGAGCTCGAAGTCGCTCCGGCAGTACCGGCGCCATGCCTTCTTCGGCTTCTTCATCGTCGGCGGCATCGCGGCGCCCGACGGCAATCCGATGACGATGGCGCTCATCGCGCTGCCGATGTACGCACTCTATGAGATCTCGATCTGGCTGATCTTCGTGCTCGAGCGGTCGTGGCACGCCCGCAATCGCACCGCGACGTGACCGACTCGCTCCCTTCGAAGTTCCTGCGAACCTTCGGCAACATTCCCTTTGGCGTTTCGCTGCTCGCGCTCTGGGGCGTCCTGACGCTGATCGGCGTCGTCGTCGAGCAGAACCAGGGTTCCGACGCGTATTTTGCCGCGTATCCGGCGCCGATCGCGCGGGCGATTCTGCGAATGAACTTCGACGACATTTACCACAGCGTCTGGTATCTGGCGTCGATCGGGCTCGTGCTCGTGTCGATGACGACCGCGACCTTTACGAAAGTGATCCCGCGACGGCTCCCGCCCTATCGCCCGGTGAAGATCGACGCCATTCCGCTCCATGTGAACGTCAACGTCAAGGGTGATCCGGCATCGGTGCGGGATCGCGTCGAGGCGTTCTTTAAAAAACATGGCTTCGAGGTCCGGCGGCGCGACTTCGACGGAACGGAATGGTCCTTCGCCGATCGCTTCAACTGGGCTCGCGTCGGCGTCCTCGTCAATCACCTCGCTATCTTGATCATTGCCGCGGGCACGATCGTCTATTGGGCGCGCGGATTCTCCGGCGAAACGGCGATCCTCACCGGACAAGCGGCCCAGATGCCGCAGACGCGTGACATCGTGCGCCTCGACGGGTTCGCATACCGAATTCAACCGATCATGACGAAGAGCGGCGTGGTCTATCAGCCGATCGACTACGTCTCGCATGTCTCGGTCACGCGGCGCGACGGCGTTCCGACGCCGATGGTCGTGCGCGTCAACCATCCGATCGATCTCGACGGAACGCTGCTCTATCAGGCAAGTTACGGCTTCGGCATGCGCTTCGCACTCACGCACGACGGCAGAGCGACTCCGGCACTCTCCGACCGCACGCTCATGGAGGGCGATGCGCTCGACCTTCCCGGAACGTCGCGCAGCATCGTCTACGAGCGTTTCGTTCCGACGCTCGACCGGCGAACCGGCGCGCCGTCGGCCGATCCACGCGTCACGGATCCGGCGGTCGTCCTGACGATCGCGGATGCGGGATCGCCGATCGGCAGCGTGCTCGTACCGCTGCGCTCCTCACTCGACGTCGGCGGCGGTTGGCGCATCGTGCCGCAGCGCGACGTCATCTACAGCGGCTTTCAGTATCGCTACGATCCGGGCGTGCCGTTGGTCGCGGTCGGCGCCGTGCTCCTGCTCGTCGGCCTTGTGATTTCCTTTTACTTCTTGCCCGCTCGCCTGCACGTGCGCGTCGATCCCGCGGCAGACGGCAGCTCCACGGTGGGGCTCGCGGCAACGACCGTCAAAGGCTACGATATCTTCGAGACGCAATTTCGCGAACTCGTCGCCCATCTGGAATCCGAGGTCTCCTAATGCCGCACGCGATGTCGCTCGACGAGGTCCTGATGTTAAGAAGGCCGCCAGCAAAACAGAGTAAATAATACGCCAGACACCCTATTGTCGGGAAGGACGACGCATGCGGGTGAAACTTGCGGTGGCCTTGAAGCGATTTCACGAGTATGACCGATCAAGAAATTAAGCCCTATATCGGCAAGCCCGTTCGCGTGACTCTTGCCGACGGGCGCATTCTCGCAGGGGTCCTGCGCACCAGCGACGAGCACGAGCACGGGCACCGGCACTATGCCGTCTTCTCGGGCCCCCTCCGCAAAGGCGAACCTCCGGTGCGAGAGCTGATCCACGGTGGCGACCAGATCACGAATATCGAAGACGCCTCCGGAGATCCCGCCGCCTCCCTGTAGCTCAGTGAACGACCGATCCAACTGGAACCGAGCGTAGCCCTTCCAGCCACGCTCGATATTGCGCCATGCTGTCGCTCTGCCCCGGCGGAAGCGGCACAGTGTTGGGAGAGAATGACCGTGTACGGCGTCTTCCCGGAATCGCTGAAGAAGTATACGGATCAGGTATTCGACGTCCGAGTTTTCCTCGGCGCGAGCATGAGCCGCGTCGCCGCTTCTTGCGCATGAAGCGCTCTTCGCCACCCGACTGGTGGCAAGGCCTCGTTTCAGGGCGGCCGAATGCCGTCGATTGTATGTAACGCCCATATGCGTTGAGCGCCGGTACAAACGAGTGGCACGCGCTGCAGTCGACGTGATATGCCTGGGCAAGAGTAGGAAGCGCAAGTACTGTTTGCGGCCAAAGTGCGATCCCTAAAACGAATGCAGCCCACGCACTCACGGAGACGATTCGTGAGCCAAGAAGCTTCCGTATGCCCATGCTCATGGTAAGACGTTGACCGTGAGGATCATGTTCGCGTGCGAAGGATCACCCATAAAGTAGTAGTCAGTTTTGAATCCGCTCGACTGGAGGATTCCGGGAGACGGTCTCTCGTGGTGAGCCTTAGAGGCGCCCGGTGGCATATCAACGTATTGCTTTAGCTCCCTACACAGTTGAGCATGGTACTCGTCTAGGGAAGCCGCGAGCGCCATCGAAAAGAGCATAGCCTTGCAGATAGTGCGCTCCGGGAGGCATGCCATGGCGATCACGAGCGTTCGCAAGCCCACGAAAGTTTATCGCGTTGACGAAAACGGCGCCTTCGAAACTTCGGCTCGGGGCTTTGATGTATTGCAGACGCCTCAAATCAACAAAGGCACTGCGTTCACGCTCGAGGAACGGCGGGCGCTGGGTCTGATGGGGCTGCTTCCCCCTGCGGTTCTGACGATGGAGCAACAGGCCGAGCGTGCGTATGAGCTCTTTAAGAAGCAAGCGGACGATTTGGCCAGGTACACGTTCCTGACGGCGCTACAGGACCGGAACGAGATGCTTTTCGTCCATTTGCTCGCCTCGCACGTCGTTGAAATGCTTCCGATCGTTTATACGCCGACGGTGGGTTTAGCAATTCAGCAGTACAGTCATCAGTACCGCAGGCCGCGAGGGGTTTTTCTTTCGATCGACCGCGCGGATGAAATCGAGGAAGCCCTGCTAAACGCCGAAGCCGGGGCAGGCGCCGACGACATCGATCTGATCGTGGCGACAGACGCCGAAGCGATTCTCGGGATCGGCGATTGGGGAGTCGGTGGTATCGACATCTGCATCGGGAAATTGGCCGTTTATACTGCTGCCGCGGGGATCGATCCGTCGCGCACCATCCCGGTCATGCTCGACGTTGGAACGGACCGGCAATCGCTCCTCGATGATCCCCTCTACCTTGGATATCGTCATGCGCGCATCCGCGGCGAACAGTATCAAGCCTTCATCGACAAGTATATATCGACTGCCTTACGCCTGTACCCGAACGCGCTACTGCACTGGGAAGACGTCAATGCGGTCAATGCGCGTTGGATTCTCAACACGTATCGATCGTCGATCTGCACGTTCAACGACGACATTCAGGGCACGGCTTCGATCGTGCTCGCTGCGGTGATGGCTGCAATTAAGGTAGCCGGCGGCGGAATGCGAGACCAAAAGATCGTCGTCTTCGGCGCCGGAACCGCAGGGTGCGGCATCGCTGATCTCATCCGGAACGCGATGATGAGCGACGGTCTCTCCGCCCAAGCTGCTGCGCGCCTATTCTGGTGCGTCGACCGGCACGGACTGCTGGTCGACGACATGGAGGATCTTCGCGAGTTCCAAAGACAGTACGCGCGTCCGGTGGCCGACGTCGCCGGGTGGACGCGCGACGGCGAACGCGGAATCAGCCTGGAGGAAGCCGTGCGTCGGATTCAACCGACGATCCTCATCGGGTCGTCGGGCGCTTCTGGCGCGTTTAATGAATCGATCGTGCGTCAGATGGCAAAGGGCACCCCACGCCCCATCATTCTAGCCCTCTCGAACCCGACGGAACTCGCCGAAGCGGTGCCGGCCAACCTCATCCAATGGACCGACGGCAAGGCGTTGATCGCTACCGGAAGTCCCTTCGGTCCAGTGACCTTCAACGGCGTGACATACACGATCGCCCAAGCGAACAATGCGATGCTCTTCCCGGGCCTTGGTTTGGGGACGATCGTCATCCGCGCGCGGCTGATCAGCGACGGAATGTTTATGGCCGCCGCGTGCACGATCGCCGAGATGGTCAATGCGTCGCAACTCGGCACGCCGATTCTTCCGGCGATCGCAAACCTGCGTGAGGTTTCAGTCCGCGTCGCAATCGCCGTCGCTGAGCAGGCGGTTCGCGAAGAACTCGCGCGCGTCAACCCGCCGAATTTGGAGACAGCGATTCGCGACGCGATGTGGGAGCCGCGTTACCGTCCCATCAAAGCCATCTAAACTGCCGTCGTTGAAGGTCTCGTACTCACGGCTTCGACTCTTGAATGCGCAGCCGTTCCATTTGGCATCTACCCGCCTACTCGCCGAGGTCGCCATCCCGCAATCGTTTTTCGCTGAGATTCTACGGCTGATCGCCGACCTACGCTCGCCCCCAGTTCCCGTGCCGACATGAGCGTTCAGCGATCATGCGTTCGACGGCAAACGACGGGAGAGCTCGCCCTTATGAGCGCGAAACCGGCTTCTCCAGCGCTCGGTGGCGCGTGAGCCCGTCTCTTGCGTCCCCAATGGGGCCCAAACCCCGAATCACATCGCCGGGCCGAGCCCCGCAAGACCGGAAACCGCGCATCTGGGCCGAAAAGCTCGGCCATATGGAGAATACCGCCTAATGCCGCACGCGATGTCGCTCGACGAGGTCCTGATGATTCTCGCGCTCTGCTCCTACGGGGTGGGTGCGGTCGTCCTCGTTCTCTACTTCTTTACGCGCGAGGATTGGCTTCGCAACTTCGGAGCGGCGCTCGCCGTCGCGGGCTGCGTCGCACAGTTCGCGCAGCTCGGCGCGCGGTACGCCGAGACGAACGTCTGGCCGCTGCTCAACCTCTACGGCTCGCTCTCGCTCTTCACCGCGATGTCGGTTGCGATCTTCATCGGCTTCGCCTTCCGCTATCGCCTGTGGTTCGCAGGCGGCTTCTTGCTCGCGATCGCGGCGCTCTTTCTCGCCTACGGCGTCACGTGGAACGAGGGCGTGATGCCGGCCGTCCCGTCGCTCCAATCCTACTGGGCGAAGATTCACGTGCCGCTCGTGGTTTCCGCGTACGGTGCCTTTCTCGTCTCCTTCGTCTTCTCGGTGCTCTACCTCGTGAGGTATTACGCGGAACGGCGCTTTGCGGCCACGGGGCAAGGTGGTGACGTGGTCGCGAGCTGGTTCGCGACGATGCCGTCGCTCGCGCAACTCGACATCCTCGTCTATCGCGCCGTCGCGATCGGATTGCCGCTGCTCACGCTCGGCGTCATCACCGGTGCCGCGTGGGCGCGCGAAGCGTGGGGCGCGTACTGGCAGTGGGACCCGAAAGAAACCGCCGCCCTCGCCTCTTGGATCCTCTACGCCGCATACATGCATCTCCACACGCGCAACGCCTGGCGCGGCCTGCGCAGCAGTTGGTGGAGCGTCCTCGGCTTCGTCTCGATCATCTTCTGTTACCTCGGCGTGAACATCTGGATCAGCGGCCTCCACAGCTATAAGGTCTGATCCCAGAAAGAGGGCGAGCCTATAATGGCGTCGGAAAAGGCGGAGCATGGCGATTCACAGCACGCACAGCGCCTACGACGAACCGGAAACGCCGGAGGAGATATCCCGGCGCCGCTTCATGGTCAACGCCGTCATCACGATGAGCGGCGTCATCGGCCTCGGGCTCGCAATCCCGATCCTCGGCGGCGTCATCCCGAGCCAGGAATCCGGGAGCGGCGGCACCTGGTCGCCGCTCACGAAGGCCGAGTTCGCCGAGCTTGAAGCGGCGACGCAGAAGCCCGTGAAGTTGAGCTTCGCAATGTCCGCCAAGGATGCGTACTTGCCCGAACAGACCTTGCAGGACTACGTCTGGGGCATCAAGGTCGACCCGTCGCGCTTTCGCGCGAGCCGTACGGATATTTTCAACGGACCCGGCGAGAAGCCCGACGTGCCGTACGAAGTCGCAAACATGAGCCTCGTCGTCTTCAGCCCGCTCTGTCCGCATCTCGGCTGTCGCTACAACTGGGATTCGAACACCGGCCGTTTTCTCTGCCCATGCCACGGCTCGGTGTACGACCTCGAGGGCGCGCACCTTGCGGGTCCTGCGCCGCGCGGACTCGATCCACTGCCGTTGCGCGAGCAAGACGGAACCGCGGATGTGATGTGGATTCGTTACAAGTCCACGACGCCCGATCGCATCGTCATCTCATATCAGTCGTAGGAGGCACACGATGCTGAACTGGATCGAACGGCGCACCGGCTTCATCTCGATGGCGCAGGACTTCCTCACCGAGGACGTTCCGGGCGGCGCAAGTTATTGGTACGTTTTCGGCAGCGCGACGCTCTTCGCGATGATCCTGCAGATCACGACCGGAATCTTCCTTACCTTCTGGTACGCGCCGTCGGCGGCGACCGCGTGGGAATCGACGCGCGCGATTTACCTCAACCCGTTCCAGCATTTCGTGCTCTCGCTGCACTACTGGGGCTCGTCCGCGATGATCGCGCTCGTCTTCTTGCACCTTCTCCAGGTTGCGATATTCGGAGCGTACAAGTCGCCGCGCGAGCTGCAATGGGTCGTCGGCGTCCTGCTCTTGCTGGTCACGCTCGTGCTCGGACTCACCGGCTACCTGCTGCCGTGGGACATGAACGCTTACTTCGCCTCGCAGGTCTCGCTAAACATCACCGGCACCGCCCCAATCGCGGGGCCGTTCATCCAGCAACTCGCTCAAGGCGGCGGCGTGATGGGGACGGAGACGATCAATCGTTTCTTCGGCTTACACGTTTGGTTGATGCCCGCGGCGCTCGTCGCGCTCGTCGGCGCGCACCTCGCGATCTTCCGTCACAACGGGCCCGCCGGTCCGGTCGTCGACGATCCGCGCACCTTGAAGAAGCCGGGGCGCTTCTGGCCGGATCAGATGTTCATGGATACGGTCGCCTCGTTCTTCGTATTCCTGCTCATCATCTTTCTCTCGTTTATCTCGCCGCCGTTTCTCGATCAGAAGGCCGATCCGACGGTCGCGCTCTTCGTTCCCTATCCGGCATGGTATTTTCTCTCGCTCTTCGGTTTGCTGAATCTCTTTCCGCCGCAACTCGACACGGTCGCGACCATCTACATCCCGACGCTCTTCCTCCTCGTCGTTCTCGCGATTCCGTGGATCGATCGCAGCATGACGCGCTCATTCGGATCGCGGAAAGGCGTGCTGTGGGGCCTCGCGATCGTCACCCTCGTCATCGTTGGGCTTTCCATGCAGAGCCAGTTCAGCATCATGGGCAAGCAGGCCGCGGGCCCTCCGGCGCTCAGCGAGGCGCAGATACTCGCGCCGGCGCAAGCGGCTGCGACGCCGGCCGCTTCATCGAGTTCCTCGGCGTCTTCCGCAACGCACGGCGCGTCCGTCTTCTCGCAGAACTGCTCGAGTTGTCACGGCGCACAAGGGCAGGGCATGCCGGGCACCTTCCCGCCGCTCGCGAACAATCCGGTCGTCGTCGGCGATCCGAACAACGTCATCAACATCATGAAGAACGGCTTGACCGGCGCGATTGCAGTCAACGGCCAAACCTTTAACGGGACGATGCCCGCGTGGAAGAGCCAACTCTCGACTCAGAACATCGCCGACGTCATCACGTTCATCCGATCCTCCCTCGGCAACAACCACGCGTCCGCGGTCACCGCGGCACAGGTCGGCAAGTAGGACCGTCATATAAGAACAGCGCCGCTTTCGCAGCCGTCGCAACGATGCGGCGGCTGCGTCCGTAGGTGGGGTCGAAAGCCGGCCTGATCCGCGGCGCGACGACCCAAACGCGCTTCGCCCCGCAGATGACTCGGCGCGGATCGCTCGCACCGTTGCTCGGAGCCGTTCCCGGCGAGGCGAGCACGACGACGACGGGCTGCGTGTAGAAGACGAGCGCGTTCGAACCCGAGACGTCTTGGATGGCGACGACGTCCTGCGGCATGCGCTCGCGCTCGATCGTTTGCGCGAGTTGTGGAACCGGCTTGAACGCCTCCGCGCGTGGAAGCACCGCCACCGCGAGCACGTCGACGGCGGCGAGCGTCGCCGCGGCGAGCGCGTACGGCGCGACGGCGAGCCTCGAACGGCGCGCAAGTAGCACGGCCGTGATGAGCGAGCCGATGAAGATCGCCGCGGCCGCGCCGAGCAGCGCGGGGATCGCGGCGGCAATCGCCGTCGTCAGGCGATTTTCGAGCGAGAAGATGCGAATGGCGATCGCGAACATTCCGATCGTGAGCGGCACGATCGCCGCCGCAACGACCGCGGACCGGCTCGCGCCTTTACGCGTGACGACGTCGAAGTAGAGCGCGGTGACGAGCGCAAGGCCGGGGAGCTCGAGCGCAATGTAGTTCGGCAGCTTCGTCTGCGCGAAACTAAAGAACAGCAACGGCGCGACGATCCACACGAAGCCGAGACGCAACGCCGCCGATTGCTCGCCGTTCGTTCGCAGCGTCCGGATCCCGTACGCGATCGCGGGCGGAAGAAAGGCGACCCACGGAAAGAATCCGAGGATGAGAACCGGCAGATAATACCAGACCGGTCCCGACTGATTTTCGATGATGCCGGTATAGCGGCCGAACGTGTAGTGACCGATGAGTTGTAAGACGCTCCCGGCGCCGGCCCGCGACGCGAGCACGGCGAACCAAGGGACCGCGATGACGACGAAGGTTGCGATCGCAAATATCCACGTGCGGGCGCGCGGCGCATGCAATGCGTCGCGTCCGCGACTCCAATATGCATACGGGAGGATGACGAGCAACGCGATCGCCGGAGCGACCGGTCCCTTTGCGAGAAAGCCGAGCGCCGCCGCACCCGCGCCGAGAATGTAGTCGCGGTCGCGTCCGGTTTGCAATCCGCGAAACCACCACAAGATCGCAGCGGTCACGGTGAGATCGAGCAGCGCATCCATGATCGCGAGGCGGCCGATCACCGCCTGCATGAGCGCGCTCGAGAGGATGATGCTCGCAAAGACGCCGGCGCGTTCCCCGGCTTGGCGTGCAACCGCGTAGCCGATTGCAGCCCCCATCGCGATCGTGGCGAGCGCCGACGGAAGTCGCAGGGCGAACGCGGTGGCGCCGAAGAGCCGTGCGAAGATCGCCGCGATCCAGAAGTAGAGCGGCGGCTGGGTGTACCACGGGTGACCGTTCAAGTGCATGACGATCCAGTCGTGCGTGAGAAGAATCTCCCGCGCGACCTCGCCATAGGCGGTCTCGCTGTTATCCCACAGGGTCCCCGCGCCGAGGCCCGGAAGCGTCGCGAGCGCGCCGACAACCGCACCGATAGACGCTGCGCGGAGGGGCTCCTTCATTCTAAAGGACGGTGTTTTGCGGGGGCGCGCGGAACTCTTCCCAAGACCCATGTCTTCTCCCATCTTACCGGTCGCGTTTCGCGCGAAGGGTCGTCACGTCGCCATCGTGGGCGGCGGTGAGGCCGCGCATCGCAAAGCCCGCAGCGTGCTCGCCGCCGGTTTTCGCGTCGTCGTCATCGCGCCCGAGCCGCTCGACGAACTGCGTGCGCTGGCGCGCGATTCCGCGATTGCATTGCGCGAACGTGCGTACGAATCCGGCGACCTGAACGGAGCGGCGCTTGCGATTGCGGCCACGGGGAACGACGTGGTCGATGCCCGCGTCGTCGACGATGCGCGCACGCTCTGTATCCCGGTCTGCGATGCGGGCGCACCGGATCGCGGAGACTTCACGATGCTCGCGACGTCGCGCCTCGGCGACCTCACGATCGCCGTCGAATCGGGCGGCGCCTCGCCCTCTTTTTCGCGTCGCGTGCTCGACGAGATCGACGCGTACCTTGGCCCGGCGTACGGTGCGGCGGCGCGCACGCTCGCTCGCATGCGCACGTACGTGCGCGCAGTCCTTCCCGAAGAACACGTCCTGCGCCGATCCGTTCTGCGCTTCGTCGCCGAGCTGCCCGTCGAGGAACTGGCCGCGATGAATCCATCGCAAGCCGAACACGCCGCGGAATCCGCGATCGAACGCGAGAGAGAGAGCGCTCCGCCGACGCCGACGCGCCGCCTCGTGTGCGCTTCGCGGGCGAGCGCGCTCGCGACCGCGCAAGCACGGAGCGTTGCAGCGCTCGTTGCACGACGCGGCTTGGCGACCGAGATCCTCGACGTCACGACGGTCGGCGATCGAGATCAGCGCACGCCGATCCACGAACTCGGCGACATCAATGTCTTCGTCAAGGAGCTCGAGGTCGCGCTGCGCGAGCGTCGCGCGGACTACGCGGTGCACTCGTGCAAGGATCTGCCGAGCGATCTTGCCGCCGACATGACGATTGCCGCGATCTCGGTGCGCGAGGATCCGCGCGATGCGTTTTGCAGCGAGCGGTACGAGGGTTTCAAAGCGCTTCCACCCGGCGCGACCGTCGGCACGTCGAGCCTCCGACGCCGTCGCCAGCTCGAGGCGTTGCGCCCCGATCTGCGTTACGAGGACCTCCGCGGAAACGTCGACACGCGTTTGCGCAAGCTGCGCGAGGGGACATATGACGCGATCGTACTCGCGATGGCCGGCTTGAACCGCTTGCACGCTCGCGCCGAGCACGTCGTTCCGTTCTCCGTCGACGAGGTCGTGCCGGCCGCGGCGCAGGGCGCGCTCGCCGTCGAAACGCGCGCCGAGGAGGCCGCGCTCTCGCGCGAGTTACGCGCGGCGGTCAACGATCCCGAGGCCGAACGGTGCGTGCGTTGCGAGCGTGCGGTCCTGCGCGCGCTACGCGCCGGCTGCAGCGCGCCGATCGGCGTCCATGCGCGCGCGGAGGGCGCCCGCATCCTCGTCGAGGCGGCCTATGCGACCTCGAGCGGCGTATTGCGCGAGCGAGTCACGGGCGATGCCGCGACGCCCGAGGAAGCCGAAGCGCTCGGAGAAGCGCTTGCGCGGCAGATATTGCCGCGCATTGCCGAGCCCGCGGAGTCCGCGCGATGACGATTCGGCCGCGCCGTCTGCGCCGCACGCCGGCGATTCGGTCGCTCGTGCGCGAGCATCACGTTCATGCCGAACACCTCGTGCAGCCGCTCTTCGTCGTCGAGCGCGACGCCGATGCGGGAGCCGTCGCGTCGATGCCCGGCATCTCGCGATTCACCGTCGAGGGCGCGGTCGGTGAGGCGCGCGAGCTCTTTGCGCTCGGCGTGCCGGCCGTGCTGCTCTTCGGCATCCCCGCGGGCAAGGACACAACCGGATCGAGCAACGCCGACCCGAACGGCGTCGTGCAACGCACGATTCGCGCGATCAAGAGCGCGGTTCCCGATATGCTCGTCATCGCCGACCTTTGTAACTGCGAATACGCGTCGCACGGCCACTGCGGCGTGCTCGACGCGAACGGAAACGTCGATAACGACGCGACGGTCACGTTGCTCGCGCGCATCGCCGTCACGTACGCGCAGAGCGGCGTCGACGTCGTCGCACCGTCGGATATGATGGACGGTCGCGTCGAGGCAATCCGCAGCGCGCTCGACGCGCACGGTTTCGATGCCGTGGCGATCCTCGCGTACAGCGCGAAGTATGCCTCGGCGTTTTACGGTCCGTTTCGCGAGGCCGCGGAGTCGGCGCCCGCGTTCGGGGATCGGCGCGGTTACCAGATGGATCCGCCGAACGTGCGCGAGGCGCTGCGCGAGATCGCGCTCGACATCGAGCAAGGCGCCGATGCCGTGATGGTCAAGCCGGGTCTCGCCTATCTCGACGTCGTGCGCGCGGCGCGCGAGGCCTTCGAGGTGCCGATCGCCGTCTACAGCGTCAGCGGTGAGTACGCGATGCTGAAGGCTGCGATCGCAAACGGTTGGCTCGAAGAGCGCGTCATCGACGAAGTGCTGATCGCGTTCGTGCGCGCAGGCGCCGATATCGTCATCACGTATTTCGCAAAGGAGTGGGCCGCGCGCAACCGATGAACATCGAGCGCTCGATCTCCGACTTTGGCCGCGCCCGCAACGTCATTGCCGGCGGCGTGAACTCCTCGGTACGCGCCTTCACGGCCGTCGGCGGCTCGCCGATCTTCATGAAGAGCGGCTCCGGCGCGATCGTCCGCGACGTCGACGGTCACGAGTACGTCGATTACGTGCTCTCGTGGGGACCGCTCTTACTCGGCCACGCCCACCCGGCGGTCGTCAAGGCGATCGCAACGGCGGCCGCGCGCGGCAGTTCGTTCGGCGCGCCGACGGAGGCAGAAACGGATCTCGCCGAACTGATTTGCGCGATGGTGCCGAGCATGGAGCGCGTGCGCTTCACGTCGAGCGGCACGGAAGCGGCGATGAACGCGGTGCGGCTTGCGCGCGGTTACACGCGGCGCGAAAAGATCGTGAAGTTCGCGGGATGCTATCACGGCGCCGCCGACGCGTTCCTCATTGCGGCCGGTTCGAGCGCGTTGACGCTCGGCGTGCCGAGTTCCCCCGGGGTTCCGCGCGGCACCGCAGCCGACACGATCGTCGTCGACTACAACGATGCCGCCGCGGTCGATGCGGCCTTCAGCGCGAATGCCGGCGAGATCGCCGCGGTCATCGTCGAGCCGTACGCGGGCAACATGGGGCTCGTGCTTCCGAAGGTCGGCTTCCTTCGACGCCTGCGCGAGGCATGCACGCGCGAGCGCGCCGTGCTGATCTTCGACGAGGTGATGACCGGCTTTCGCGTCGCGCGCGGCGGCGCGCAGGAAATCCAAGGCGTTCGCCCCGATCTGACGGTGCTCGGCAAGGTCATCGGCGGAGGCCTCCCCGTCGGCGCCTTCGGCGGTCGCGAGGAGATCATGGCCTACCTCAGCCCCGACGGTCCCGTCTTCCACGCCGGAACGCTTTCAGGGAACCCGCTCGCGATGGCCGCCGGGATCGCGACGCTCAAAGTCGTGCGCGACGATTCGACGCTTTTCGAACGGCTCGAGGTCCTGACCGGGCTCCTGACGAGCGGGCTCGGAGAAATCCTCACGAAGTACGGCGTTCCGCACCGCACCGCGCGTGCGGGCTCGATGTTCGGGCTCTTCTTCACCGGGGAGCCGGTCGTCGATCTCGCCTCCGCCATGAGGTCCGACACGACCCTCTACGCGAAGTACTTTCATGCCATGCTCGATCGCGGCATCTCGCTCGCGCCCTCGCAGTTCGAAGCTGCCTTCATCTCGACCGCCCATACGACCCGGGAGATCGAGCGGACCCTCGCTGCAGCGGACGCCGCGCTCGCCGAGATCGTGACGACCGCCCGATGATCGCGCCGCTTCCCCAAACCCTCGTCGGCGTCTCGATTCCTCGCCTCTACGCGTATCATCGCGCGTTGCACCAGGCGCAAGCCGCGGGGGAGGCGACGATCACCTCTCAGGGGCTCGCGGCGCTGCTCGGGCACACGATCGCCTCGACGCAGATTCGCAAAGACCTCAGTGCCCTCGGACCCTTCGGCAGGCGCGGGCACGGCTATGCGATCGATCCGCTCGTCGAGCAGCTCGCCTGGGTCTTGGGATTGGAGCACGACTGGAAGATTGCGATCGTCGGCTTCGGCTATCTCGGCCATGCCTTCGCGACGTTCATCACCGCGCGCGAAGCGCGCTTTCGCGTTGCCGCCATCTTCGATCGGTCACCAAGCGTGATCGGTCAAGTCTGGCAGGGCATTCGCGTCGACGACATCGCCGATGCGGCGCGCATCCTTCCCGCGGCCGAATGCAACATCGGCGTCCTCGCGGTGCCCGCGGAGGCCGCGCAGGAGAGCGCGGAGCGTCTCGCGGCGCTCGGGATTCGCGCAATCTTGAACTTCGCGCCCGCGCTGCTCCATCTGCAGGTTCCCAAGAACGTGCCGCCGATCATCGTGCGTAACATCGATCTCGCGGGCGAGATGTCCATTCTCACGCATCGCTTGACCGTCGGCCCATTCGAGGACGAAGAGTAATGCCGATCGCGTGCCTTGGCCTCTCGCACCACACCGCTCCGCTGGAAGTGCGCGAACGTCACGCCTTTCCGGCCTCCCGCATGGGCGAGGCGCTCGCAGCGCTTCGCGATTACGAAGCCGTGCGCGAGGCGGTCATGCTGCAGACCTGCGGCCGCATCGAGTTCTACGCGGAACTCGACGACTACGAAACCGGCGTCGCGCAGCTCAAGTCGTTTCTCTTGAACTTCCGCCACGGTGCGATCGAATACGATCTCGAATCCTACCTCTATACGCATCTCGGGAGCGCCGCCGTCGAACATCTCTTCCACGTTTCGACCGGCCTCGATTCGATGCTCATCGGGGAGGCGGAGATCCTCGGGCAGGTCAAGGACGCGTACGTCCAAGCGCAGCGGGCAAACACGATCGGCACGACGCTGCACCGGCTCTTCGGGGAAGCGCTCCGCGCCGGCAAGAATGCACGCTCGACGACGCGGATCGGAGGCGAGTCGCTCTCACTCGCAACCGCTGCGATCGAAGCGGTGAAGGCGCGACGCGGTACGCTTGCAGACGCCTGCGTCGTCATCGCCGGAGCGGGAAAGATGGGGCGCACGGCGCTACGGCGTCTGCGCGACGAAGGCGCGCGCCGCGTCGTCGTCGCGAACCGCACGCTCACGCACGCGCGCTCTCTCGTCGAGGCGCTCGGGTGCGGCGAAGCGATCGAGATGCCCGCACTCGCCGGCACATTGCGCGATGCGGACGTGCTCTTCGCATCGACCGGCGCTGCGCACTTCATCCTGACGCGCGACGACGTCGCCGACGCGATGGCGAACCGAGAGCAACGCCCCTTGCTCATCGTCGATCTGGCCGTTCCGCGCGACATCGATCCCGAAGTCGGCACGCTGCCGAACGTCGATTTGCTCGATGTCGACGGCTTGCGGCCCGTGATCGACGAGCGTCTCGACGTACGGCGAGAAGCGATTCCCGAGGTGGAGCGCATCATCGCGAGTTACGTCGAACGCTTTCTGCGTTGGTACCACTCGCAGCTCGCGGTGCCCGCGATCGCCTCGCTCACGCAGAAAGCCGAAGCGATCCGGAGCGCCGAAATGGAGCGGCTCTTCGCGCGCTGTCCGGAGCTGACGGAGCGCGAGCGGACGCTCGTAACGGGCATGTCGATGACGATCGTCTCGAGGTTACTGCACTCGGCAATCGCGAACATTCGCGAGAAGGCGACAGCCGAACAGGCGGAAGTGCTCTCGCACGTGCGCGTGCTCGATGAACTCTTCGAGTTGAATCTCGCCCAGCGCATCGCCGAGTTGAAGTGATCGGCAGCGTCGCGCTCGTCGGAGCGGGCCCCGGGGATCCGGCGCTCCTCACGCTCGGGGCGGCGCAAGCGTTGCGCGAGGCCGACGTGCTGCTCTACGATGCGCTCGCGAGCGATGCCGTCGTCGCCTTTGCGCCGCGCTCGTGCGAGCGCATCTACGTCGGCAAGCGCGGCGGCGATCGCGCGATGGAGCAGCGCGAGATCGAAGCCTTGATGATCGGTAGAGCGCGCGAAGGGCGGCGCATCGTGCGCTTGAAGGGCGGCGATCCGTTCGTTTTCGGGCGCGGCGCGGAGGAGGCGCAGGCGCTGCGCGCAGCCGGAGTTCCGTTCCGGGTGCTGCCCGGGATCACGTCCGCGGTGGCCGCGCCGGCGTATGCCGGAATTCCCCTGACGCACCGCGAGCACGCATCGTCGTTCACGGTCGCAACCGGCCACGAGGATCCGAACAAGCCGGAGTCGGCAATCGACTGGGCGCGGCTCGCCGATCCGAAGTCGACGCTCGTCTTCCTCATGGGCGTCGAACGATTGGAGTCGATCGCGCGCACATTGGTCGAGCACGGTCTCGATCCGCAGACGCCGATCGCGTTGATCCAAGAAGGCACGCGCCCCACGCAACGCTGCGTCACCGCGACGCTCGCGACGATCGCGCTCGAAGCCGAACGCTGCGAGATTCACGCGCCGGCGGTGGCAATCGTCGGTGAAGTCGTCCGTCTCCGCGAAGAGCTGCGCTGGTTTGATCGCGGACCGCTCTTCGGCAAGCGCGTGTTGGTCACGCGCACCGCGAACGAAGGAGAGCGCTTCGCACGCGCGCTGCTCGCAAGCGGCATGGAGCCGATTCTCGCCCCGACGATCGAGATTCGCCCTCCCGACGACCCCACACCCGCGAAACGCGCGGTCGAGAAGTTGGCGGAGTACGCGTGGGTCGTCTTCACGTCGCGTAGCGGCGTCGTAGCATTCTTCGAAAATCTGCACGCGCTCGGTGCCGACGCGCGACGCATTGGAAGCACGCGCGTTGCGGCCATCGGGACGAAAACGGCGCGAGCGCTCGAAGGGTTCGGCGTGCGCGCGGACCTCGTCTCCGGTCGCTTCACGAGCGAAGACGTCGCCAACGATCTGCTGGAACGCACTCGCGAAGGCGAAGCCGTGCTGATCTATGCGGCGCAGGAAGGGCGCGACATCCTGCGATCCGTGCTCGAGCAGGCGAAGCGTTTGCCGACGGCGGTCGCCGCATATGCGACGCGAGTCACCGTCGATCCGCAGTTCGCGCAGAAGGTTGCGCGCGCCGACGTCTTGACGTTCACGAGCGGCAGTACCGTCCGCGGCTATGCGGCTCTGCTTGGCGGCAACGCTGCGGCCGTCGAAGCAGCGCTCGGGAAGATCGTCGCCTGCATCGGCCCGATCACCGCCGACGAGGTTCGTGAGGTTGGTTTATCCGTCGACATCGTCGCCGAAGATTTCACGACCGAAGGTCTTCTCGCGGCCCTCAACGCCCACTTCGCCGTACGCGCATGATCCAGATCGAGATCGCAGCCATCGCCTCGCTCGGGATCGTCTCGCTCGCGTATGCGCTCGGTGCGTTGACGCCGAGCGGAGCCTTCGCCGCATTTGCGATCGGCACGGTCACCTTCGGCGTCGACGGCTGGCCGGCGGCCGCGGTCCTGCTCGCGTTCTTCATCACGTCGTCGTTGCTCTCGCGCCTCGGCTCGCGCCGTAAGCGCCGTCTCATCGATTTTGGAAAGCAGGGTCCGCGCGACGCCTGGCAAGTCTTCGCAAACGGCGGCGTCGCCGGGGTGTGCATCGCCTTGAGCCGAACGACGGACGTGCCGCTGGCGCTCGCATTCGCGGGAGCGATCGCAGCCGCCACCGCCGACACGTGGTCGAGCGAGATCGGCTCGCTCGCGCAGCGCGGCGTCCGCTCGATTCTCACGTTTCGGCCGGTGCAGAGCGGACTCTCCGGCGGCATTTCACTTCCGGGGACGATCGCGCAGTGCGCGGGCGCTGCCTTCATCGCGCTCGTCGCATACGACGTGCACCTTGCGCCGTTCTGGCCCGTCGCAATCGGCGGCGTCGCCGGCAGCCTCTTCGACTCGATCCTCGGCGCGAGCGCGCAGGCCTTGCACTGGTGCCCGACATGCGCGCGCCCGTGCGAGACCGAGATCCATTCCTGCGGCACGCAGACGAAGATGTTCCGCGGTCTGCGCTGGTTCGACAACGACCTCGTGAACCTGCTCGCGACGTTCTGCGGCGCTGCCGTCGCCCTGCTCGTCGCCTCGCACTGGCCCGACCTCTGGTAAAGCGCGCGCAGATTTGCAGGGCTGAATCGGCCTCGTCGCATATTCTGTTGCCAGTGACCGCGCTGTCGCCAAAGAATATCGTGCACCTCCGGCGCCTTGCAAAGCGATCGGTCGCCAAGCCGCACGTTGAGTTGCCGCCGCTTCCAGCCAGCACCTACGATATAGCTTACGTCGATCCGCCCTGGTATTATTATGGCAGTCCGATAAAAGATGCTGCCGCCGCGAAGCACTATCCATTGATGGATCTTGACGAACTAGCAGCAATCGACATACAACGCATCTTGAACAAGAATGCGGCTGTTTTCTTGTGGGCTACATGCCCCCGCCTTGACTTTGCAATAGAACTCATAGCACGCTGGGGTCTTCACTATCGTGGTATCGCTTACGTGTGGGTAAAGATCAACCGGGGCGGCGCAATCATTAACGGTCAAGGCGTTCTGCCCACATTTACAAAACCAACGACGGAACTGTTACTATCCGCCACAACCAAGCCCACGGGAAGACCGTTCCCAATCCTTGATCTGGCTCAGCCCCAGGTGGTGCTTCATCCTCGCGCCAGCCATAGCGAAAAGCCGGCGGTATTTAGAAAGCGCATCGAGCAACTCTGCGGCGATCGGCCGCGCATCGAGCTTTTTGCGAGATCCAGCGCAACGGGCTGGGATAACTGGGGAGCAGAGGCCGGCAAGCTCGACGCGGATCCAGGGATGCTCCTCGAATGAAATCGTGATTCGTGGCAATTCCGGAGCGAGACACCGATGTTCCGGCGCTACGTGCCCTTGCAGAGAGCGCCGAAGGTTCCCTCACCACAGCCGCCTTGAGGGAGAGAGTTCAGGCACGCTTTACCCAAGACGTCGGGCAGTGGAACGTCTTGTCCAATCGAGACGCGGGCAGGAACATCGTTCACTTAGATTTTGTTAGACTCCAGATATCATACGATGGCAATGAGTGGTTCGATTCTAGCGATCGCTTAGACAAAGAACGGACGCAGCCAAGACAGCGCCTTCGCATAACCGAGCGTGGGCGGCTTCTACTTTCCGCATTGCCAGCCGGCGCTACAACCGTACCCGAAAACTACGAGCACGTGATCAAGGCCGAGGCAATCAAGCTTAATTCCCGGCTTGAGGAAGCCTTCGAATCCGTCTTGCAATCCGACGAAGCGGACCACGATGCAGCGCCGGCAGAGACGGATATACCGGAGGAGCCGCCTCGCGCACCTGCCCCAGGCGACTTCATCAGCGACCCGGAAGCGCGCCGCCAAGCCAACGAACGGCGCACGCGCAATCACCATGCCCTCGTCGTCGCAGTGAAGAGAAAGGCGCAAGCTGCCGGGCTTAGCTGTACGCGCACGAAGTACGCAGATGCGTTGGTCCGCACCAATGGCTTTGGAGCCATCTTCGAGATGAAGAGCGTTGAGGATGACTTGATTCGGCAGATACGGGGCGCCATAGCCCAGCTCTATCACTATCGGTTCCTACACCGGAAGACGGCTGGGTTCGAGCATGACGTTCGGCTCTACGGGATGTTCGGCGTCGTCGTGCCGCAAGAAATGGTGTCCTTCCTACGCGAAATCAACATCGGTTCCATCTGGTGTATCGATGGTGAAATTCATGGTGATCCTGCGAGCCGCGAGGAACTACCGTGGCTGTTTTAGTCGTGAGCGGACGCGCGTTCTGATCCGCGCGCCGCGCACAGCGAAAAACCGGCGATTTTTCGAAAGCGCATCGAAGCGCTCTGCGGGAAACGGTCACGCGTCGAACTGTTCGCTCGCTCGCGCGTCACCGGCTGGGACGCCTGGGGCGCTGAAGCCGATTAGTAGGATAGCGCCCAGATCGTCTGCGTTCCGCCAACCCATAAGCGCCCATCGGATCCGGCGGCGATCGCGGAGTTGCCGTAGGAAGCGATTCCAGGCGATGATTCGGAGACGGTTCCCGTCGCAAGCGTGACCTTGCCGAGTTTCGCCGTCGCGTACTCCGTGAAGTAGAGGTTCCCGTCTTTGCCGACGATGATGCGGTTGGGGTAGCTGAGCGGTGCGATCATTCCAGCCTTCGTGACCGTTCCACCGGTCGTGATGCGTCCGACGACGTCGTTCGTGGACGCGTTGTCTTCGTACACCGTGAAGTAGAGGTTGCCGTCGGGCGCCGCGACGATGTACTCCAGGGACTCACCGGTGGAGACCGTGCTGGGATACGAGGCGAGGACCGATCCCGCCGGTGAAACCTTGAGGATCGCGTTGTTGCCGGAATCGGTCACCCACAGATTGCCGTCGGCGCCGACGGCGATGCCGCTTGGATCCGAGCCGCCGGGCAACACATACTCGTGCACCGTTCCAGTGGTGCTGATCGTGCCGATTTCCTTGTTCCCGTAATCCGTGAACCAGAGCAGTCCGCCGGGACCGGAGACGATGTCCCCGACGTGCGCTCCGGCGACCGCGTAGGTCGTCACGCTACCGGAGGTCGTCACCTTCTCGATGCTCGCCCCGAAGCCACCGGTCCAGAGGTTGCCGTCGGGCCCGACTGCGATGCCGTTGGGTTGCGTGAGCGCTCCGGTTGGATACTCCGTCACGGTGCCGCTCGTCGTGACGGCCGCGAGATTGTCCGCCGAGAACTCCGTGAACCAGATACGTCCGTCGGGCCCGCTCACGGCATCGTACAGGGACGCGTTCGTCGTGATCCCCGATGTGAACGTCGCGGAGAGGACGGGGCCTGGATTCGGAGGATTGGGAGCGCTGCCGCCGCTGCTGCTGCACGCGGCCACGAGGCTTCCGAATGCGACGTACAAGGCGATGTGCGCGATCTGTCTGAGCACGGTGACCTCCCGGGAGCTAGCGCTTCTCCGCTCTTTTTCCCCGACCAGGTCCTGTCGAAACTCAATCTCTAACGCACGAACGGGATCGCGAGAGGGTAGCGAAAGCGGTGGCCGCCCGACGCGGCGATCGCCCCGAGAATGCAGCAGACGACGTTCGCGAGCACGCCGAGCAGCAGCAAGCTGACGAGTACGAAGAGTCCGGCGATGAGAGCGAGCGGCGGCCCCGGATCGCGATCGCCGTTGACCGCGAGCGCCGCGACGCCGGCCCCGACGATCGCGAATCCCACGATGAACCAGACGATCATCGCGAGCGAAAAGGTGATCTGGAAGTCCAACGCCGCCTTCGCGTGTTCGGTCGCGAACGGCATCTTCTCGCCGCGAACCTGGATGTAGAGCACGAGCGGTCCGATGACGTTCGCGAACGGGATGTGCGTGAAGATGAGCAGCCCGAGAAGGTGCGAGCACATCGCCCAGTTGCGTTCGTAACTGGAAATCGTCTCGTTCACTTGCCGTACCTCCCCTTGAGATGCTTGATGATCGCGTCGTCGTCGTCGGCAATCTTTACGTCGCCGTCGATCATCGACGGAATCCCGGTCTTGCCGAACAGCTCCGTGAGCAGCGTGCGTTCGGAGTGCGCGCGCGGCACGTTCACGATCTTGTAGTCCAAGAGCAAGTCCGTCATCGCCTCGCGTACGCGCGCACAATACGGACACCATTCCGCTTGATAGAGCGTGATGTTCGTCTCTTTCACAGAATTGATTTCCCCAAGCCGGAGCAGATGAGCCCGACGGCCAGCAACGCAGTTTGATTGGAACGGTCGAGGATCGGATTGATCTCGACCATCTCGATCGATCCCAGCCTTCCCGATTCCGCGAGCATCTCCATCGCGAGATGCGCCTCCCGATAACTCAGTCCACCCTTGACCGGCGTTCCGGTTCCGGGCGCCTCACTTGGATCGATCCCGTCGAGATCGAACGAGACGTGCAGCGGACGCCGGTCCGCACCGGCGATGCGCAGCGCCTCTTCGACGACGCGCGCCATGCCGAGCTTATCGACGTCCGTCATCGAGAAGGCGCGCACGCCTCGCTCGCGCAGAATCCGCTTCTCCGCCGCGTCGACGTCTCGCAAGCCGATTAAGACGGTCTGCTCGGCGACCGCATCGCCGCGCTCGAGCGCAAACCAGAGCGGCATGCCGTGCACGTTTCCGGTCCGCGAGCTGTCGGGGCTGTTGATGTCCGCGTGCGCGTCGATCCAGATCAATCCCGCAGCCTGAGCGTAGGCGCGCCGCAAACCCGCGAGCGTTCCGATGGCGATCGAGTGGTCTCCGCCGAGCACGATCGGCATGCCGCCGTCGCGCGCGACGCGCTCGACGACGCCGCTCAGGCGCCCGCAGACTTCCTCGATGACGTCGTAGTAGCGCACCTGCTGATCGGCGCTCTCGGCCGCCTCGCGGATGGGAACGTAGAGGTTGCCGTGATCGACGACTTCTTGAATGCCGAGCGCCTGCAGCCGTTCGTGCAGCCGCGCGTAGCGCACCGCCGATGGTCCCATGTCGACGCCGCGACGGCTCGCGCCCAGATCCATCGGAACGCCGATGATGTCGACGCGTTTCATCGCTCCTCCTCGCCTTCGAGACGCAATCCGTCGACGGCACGTGAGGGCCAGATGCGCTTGATCGCCCGCGTGAGAAACCCTGAGGACCAGCGCGTCGGCGCGCCGAGCCATCGCCACCAACCCGGGAGGTATCCGTCGTCGAGATCGATCGCGAAGAGAAAGAGTCCGCGCCGGCGCGGCAGGGCTTCACTCCAGGCTCGCGCCGCGCGCACGCCTTCGGGGGAGCGCGCCTGAAGCGCCGCGAGCACGTCCGCATCGCCGGGTGCGTCGCGGACGATGCGCGCGAACTCTCGATGCGCAATACCCAGCGCGCGAAGCAACTCGCGGTCCAACGGGCTCTGCCCGAAGAAATAATCGCCGAGCCGTCCCGCAAGCGCCGCGCGCGTCTTGTCGATCAGCCTCGGTAGCCAGCGAATCTGCCCAAGCGACTCGTTCCAGCGGCGCGGAGGTCCCTTCCGCAGGTCGCGTACCATGCGCCGCGCTTACCCGCCCCTTCGGGATTCCCCTACGAAGGCATCGGGGAGGTCCCGGACGTACTTCGCGCAGATGAAGTGGCGGGCGGCAATTGTAGCGCTCGCGGGGATGTTCGTCCTCGCCGGCTGCGCGATGCACCATCGAGGTCCGCAGCCGGGGCAGTTAACGCTCGGGATGGTCACCGACGTGGGCGGGCTAGGCGACCAGTCCTTCAACGACTCCGCCTATCGCGGGCTGCTGGCGTCGCAGGCGCAACTTGGCGCGTACATTCAGGTGCTGCAATCGCGCTCGGCGCCCGACTACCAGCCGAACCTGAGCGCCCTTTCGAATCTGCACTTCGAGATGATCTACGCGATCGGCTTCCTCATGAGCGGCGATCTCGACGAGGTCGCGCGAGCGAATCCCACGCAGCACTACGCGATCATCGACGCCGTCGTTCCCGACCCCAACGTCGTTTCCGTAACCTTTAAGGAAGAAGACGGCTCGTTTCTCGCGGGAGCGCTCGCCGCGATGATGAGCCGGACGCACCACATCGCCTTTCTCGGCGGCCAAGACATCCCGTTGCTCGAAAAGTTCGAAGCCGGTTTCGTTGCGGGCGCGCGCGAAATCGATCCGAGCACGCGCGTCGATGTGAAGTACGTCGGCAGCTTCGACGACGTCGCCGCCGGAAAGGAGCTGACGCAGCTTCTCTTCGATGGCGGCGCCGACATCGTCTACTCCGCGGCCGGAAAGGCGACGCTCGGTTCGATCGATGCCGTGAAGACGCGCACGGGTGATTACGTGATTGGCGTCGACTCCGATCAAGACGGCAAGGCACCCGGAAAGATCCTTACCTCGATGGTCAAGAAGGTCGACGTCGCCGTCTTCGACGTTGCCAAGGCAATACAAGAAGGGCATCCGCTCAGCGGACACCTCGTGCTCGGGCTCAAGCAGCACGCGATCGGCTTGACGGATTTCCGCTACACGCGCGATCAGATCGGCCCGTCGCGATTAGCGCGCTTGGCGAGGATCGAACAAGCCATCGAAGACGGGCGCATCTCGCCGCCGAACACGCGCCCCGGTGAGGCCGCGTTCAGACCGGTGCCGGTGCCATGACGCCCGCGCTGCAGTTACGAGGCATTCGCAAGACGTTTCCCGGCGTCGTCGCGGTCGACGGCGTCGATCTCGATTTGTACGCGGGCGAGATTCACGCCCTCGTCGGCGAGAACGGCGCCGGAAAGTCGACGCTCGCGGCGATCGCATTCGGCGAGCTGCGCCCCGATGCGGGAACGGTCGAGGCACACGGCAGCGTCGGCCTGGTCCATCAGCATTTCGAGTTGGTCGGGCGTTTGCGCGTCTGGCAGAACGTTCTGCTTGGGCGCGAGCCGCGTGACGGTTTGCGCATCGACGCCGGCGCGGCACGCAAGCGCGTGCGCGAGCTCGCATCGGCGAACAATCTTGCGATCGAGCCCGACGCCTTCGTCGACGAGTTGCCCATCGGCATCCAGCAGCGCGTCGAGTTGCTCCGCGAACTCGAACGCGAGCCCGCGGTGCTCCTCCTCGACGAGCCGACCGCCGCGCTCGCACCCGCGGAGATCGATGCGTTTTTTGCGACCGTCGTCGCGCTTGCGCAACGCGGAACCGCGGTCCTGATCGTCACGCACAAGCTGCAGGAGGTCGTTTCCTACAGCGCGCGCGTCACCGTGATGCGACACGGCAAAATCGTCGCCGCCATGGCGACGAAAGAGACGAGCATCGACGAGATCGCTCGAGCCATGGTCGGCGGCGACCTGCCGCAGATCGCCGAGCG
>PKZD01000038.1:0-17852 GCA_003133745.1 Candidatus Tyrphobacter aquilonaris | reverse complement strand
CTCGCCGATGCGATCATGGATATGATTCCATCTCGCGGCACGGTCACGTTCGCCGGTCAGCGCAGCGTCGCGGTCATTCCACAGGATCGGCACCTCGAAGGTCTCGTCCTCAACTTCACGATTGCCGAGAATGCGGTCCTCGGGCGGCAGCACCGTCCCGGCGTTCAGCGCGGTGTGCTGCTCGATTACGCTCGCGCCCGCAGCGACGCGCGCGCGATCGTCGAGCGATTCGACGTGCGCGCCGCGTCGATCGACGTGAAAGTGCGAACGCTCTCGGGCGGCAATCAGCAGAAGCTCGTCGTTGGGCGCGCGTTGATCGACAAGCCGCGCTTCGTGCTCGCGTACAATCCCACGCGCGGCATCGACGTCGGCGCGACGGCTCTCGTGCAGTCCCGCTTGGTCGAGGCGCGTAATAGCGGCGCGGCGATCCTGTTGATCTCGTTCGACCTCGACGAGATCCTCGCGCTCGCCGACCGCATCCTCGTGATGTACCGAGGGAAGATCGCCGGCTCGTTCGATCGTGCAAACGTCGACCGCGCCACGATCGGACGCTTGATGGCAGGGTCGCAAGAATGAAACGCTTCGCCTCGTTCATCTCCGGCCCGCTCGGCGCGATCGTCCTCATCATCGTGCTGATGTCGATCGCGATGCTCATCGCAGGAACGAGCCCGATCGACGGCTTCACGGCGCTGATTCTTGGTTCGCTCGGCGGACGAAACCAAATCGGCGAGACGCTCGTCGCCACCAGCGCACTGCTCTTTCCCGCGCTCGGCATCTGCCTCGCGTTTCGCGCGGGACTCTTCAACATCGGCGCCGAGGGGCAACTGCTCGTCGGCGGCCTATTTGCGGGCGCGGTCGGTGCGGCGATCACGATGCCGCCGTTTCCGGCGATCGTGATCATGCTCGTGCTCGGCGCCGTCGGCGGCGGCCTCTGGGGCGCAATCGCCGGATGGATGAAGGCCAAGCTGCACGCGAACGAGATCATCTCGACCCTGATGCTGAACTTCGTCGCGCAGTTCATCACGCTCTATCTCGTCGATGGCCCGCTTAAGAACCCGGCGGCGAACGGCGCCGAGACGGCATGGCTGCCGACGAACTACTGGTTGCCGACGTTGATTCCACACACGCGGCTTTCAATCGGATTGCTGATCGCGCTTGCGCTGGCGATGCTCTTACAGTTCGTTTTCGCGCGCACGGTCTTCGGCTACGAGCTTCGCGCCGCGGGCGAGGCGCCGGAGGCCGCACGCCGAAGCGGCGTCAACCTCTCGCGCCTGACGTGGCTCGCGCTCGCGATCTCCGGCGCCTTTGCAGGTCTAGGCGGCGCAACGATCGTCACCGGTGAGCTGCACCGCTTCAACACGCAACTCTCGCCGGGGTACGGCTTCATCGCGATCGCGGTGGCGCTCGTCGGTGATCTCGATCCGCTCAAGGTCTGCGTCGCTTCGTTCGCCTTCGGCATTCTCGAAGCGGGTGGGCTCGCGATGCAAGCGAGCGCGCAGGTTCCGAAGGATGCGATCCACGTGATCGAAGGCCTCATCATCCTCGTGCTCGCCGCGCGCCGTTACGTCGCGCAGCGCAGCGAGCGCATCGAAGGGGCCGCGAACGTATGACCGGCTTGATCTTGACGCTGCTCTGGCTGACGCTCGTAAAATCGACGCCGATCATCTATGCGGCACTCGGCGGCGTGATCTCGGAGCGCTCCGGCGTCATCAACATCGGCCTCGAGGGGATGATGGCCGCGGGTGCATTCGGTGCAGTCGTCGCGTCAAATTATGTCGGGCATGGAATCGCCGGCGCCATGATCGGGTTACTCGCGGGTATTGCGTCGGGCGCGCTCATCGGGTACGTGCTTGCATTCGCGGCGACGAAGTTCAAAGTCGACCAAATCGTTGCGGGCATGGGCATCAATCTTATCTGCTCCGGCGGCGCGGCCTATGGACTCGTGCTCATCTTCAATCAACCCGGCGCGAGCCGCCAAGTGAACAGTCTGGGCAATAACGGCGAGTCGGCGTTGATCGGCTTCGCGTTCCTCTTGGCGATCGTTTTGCATTGGGTACTTTACCGTACGCCATGGGGACTTCGCGTGCGCGCGACGGGCGAAAATCCGCTCGCTGTGAAATCGGCCGGGCTCGATCCGCTCCGCTTTCGCCTCGTCGCCGTGATCTTGAGCGGCGCGTTGGCGGGGCTCGGCGGCGCCTTCCTTTCGATCGGCGAACTGAATCTTTACTCAGACGGCATGACCGCCGGCCGCGGCTTCATCGCGCTCGCCGCCGTCATCTTCGGGCGCTGGACGCCGCTCGGCGCGATGGGCGCCGCGATGGTCTTCGGCCTCTTCGAAGCGCTGCAGTACGCGCTCGAAGGGCGTTTTGCGTGGCTGCCGGCCGACGCGCTCTCCGCGCTACCGTACATTGCCGCGCTCGTGGCGCTCGCTGGAATCACCGGCAAAGTACGCGCGCCGGCCTCCGACGGCGTACCCTACTAGCGGACGGCGCGCGCTCACTTGGCTCTGGCATTGCGGGAGGTCGCGTGCTACAATCGTCGCAACGTGGCGGCCCATTTGTATAGACGACGCGCTTGCGCATTTTCCGTCGCAGCGATCGCGCTGATCGCCGCGCTGCCGTGGACCGCGAGCGCGGCTCCGACGCCTTTGCAACAACTGCGCCGAGAAGTCCGTCAAATCGCATCACGCTTTCCCGCGCAGAGCGCTTTCGAAGTGCTCGACCTCTCGAGCGGTTTGGCCGCGGGATACAACGCCGACGCTTCAATGCCGGCGGCATCGACGATCAAGATCGCGATCATGGTCGAGGTGTTCAAACGCCTCGAACGCGGTGATTTCGCACTCGACTTTCGCGTCGGGCTGCGCGCAAGCGATAAGGACGACGGCTCCGGCGATCTCTGCGATGCAGCGATCGGCTCGATGTACTCCGTCTCCGATCTGCTCTCGCGAATGATCGACGTCAGCGATAACACGGCAGCAAACATGCTGATCCGTCTCGTCGGACGTCAAAACATCAACCGCGACATGTACCGCCTCGGCTTGCACCACACGCATCTTACGAATTACATCCGGACTCAGGGCTGGGCCGTTCGCACGGAACTGCGCAGTTCCCCGGCCGACATGGTGCGGCTGCTGCAGCTCATGGCGGAGCGGCGCCTCGTCGATGAATGGTCGTCGAACGAGATGGTTGCCATCCTCGAAGACGACCAATTCAATACGTTGCTGCCGCAACCACTCCCCGATTACGTTGCGGTCGCACACAAGACCGGGAGCCTCTTCGACACGCTCAACGACGTCGGCATCGTCTACGCCGACGGCGCGCCCTACGTCATCGCGGTGATGACGACCGCGCTTCCCTCACGGGACATCGGGCGCGCGTTCATCCACAGCCTCTCGCGCACGGTCTATCGCGGAGAACTGCGCCTTGCCGCCTGGCGAACCGCGCATGGTCTCGCGAGCTTCGACATCGGAACGGCACACGTGCCGAATGCGCCCGACGTGCGGTACTGGGACAACGCCGCGACGGAAGGCACCGGCGGCCTCTAGGGCCTACGGAACCTCACTCTCCATTTCCGGCGGATCCTCCGTGGGTTTGAAGAGCGCCTGCGCCACGAGCGTGGGAACGATCGCCGTAAGTATCACGACCGTGACGAGCGCGGTGTACTGTGCACCGTTAATGTAATGATGCGTGAGCCCGTAGAGGCTCGAGATCGTGCCGAACGTCAAGCCCGTCGCCATCATGAGCGTGAGGTAGTTCGCGTCACGCCGCGGATATCCGAAGAGTCTCGCGACCGGTAGAACGCCGAGGACCTTTGCGACGACCTTGACTGCAAATAACGCGCCGATCAAACCGATGCCGCTCCATGCGTCGCGTAACGATACGTACGTTCCGGCTTTGATGAAATAGAACGGCGTCAGCAGCGTCATCGCCATCGTCTGGAGACGTCGTTTTACGTCCGGATGCGCGACGAGCATGCCCGCGCAGGCGAGTCCGAGGAAGTATGCGGGAAGGACGCCCTCACTCTTCGCATATGTCGCCAAAGCCGCGAGAGCGAAGATCACGGCAAAGAGGACGCGCAAGCCCGGCTCGCTGACGTATTTGCGCGTGCGCTCGAAGATGGAAGGGACGAGGCGAGGGACGGCAATCATCGCAACCGCAATCGAAACGACGACCGCGCCGAGCCAGAGGTTGAAGTTCGCGAAGAGCAACCCAAGAGCGACGACCGTTCCCAAGTCGGTGAAGAAGCACGCTGCGAGGATAAGCTGCCCAAACGACCTCGAAGCGAGTCCCGATTCGATCATGACGGCGTAGACGACGGCAACGGAGGTCGTCGACATCGCGATGCCCGCGATCTTTGCCGCGTCGAACGTCCAATGCGCGCCGTAGAACGCGAAGAGGCCGGCGGCCACGAACGGCGCACCGAACGAGACCGCGCCGAGAACGGTTGCCGGTAGAAGCTGCGTTCGCAAGACAGCCGGATCGATCTCGGCGCCCGCGAGATACGTGAGCAAGATGCTCCCGAATCCGGCGATGAAATCGATCCAGGCAGTCGTGTGCAGACCCAAGAGATTGCCCGCTACGATACCGATGACGATCTCGACCAACGCAGCAGCGATCTTGAAGCGGATCGCCAGGCCCGCGCTGACGGCGGCGAGCAGCATCCAGACCGCCGCGACCGTCCACATGTTGTTTTCGTCGATAAGATGAAACAAAAGTGACTCCCATCTGAGCGTTGCAGATAGGAGCCATCAGCCGTCTCCGGCGGTCAAACGGGAGCTCCATCCCGTATTCGTTCAACCCTTTCGGCTGGTCGAAACGCCTTCCTTCTCTACCCGACGGCTTGCGCGGCGTATGCGCGCGTGAGCCACGACGCGTAGCGCGGCTCACGGCCGACGACGATGCGGTCGTAGAGATCGCCGATGCGGCGCGTGATCGCGCCGATGCCGCCGTCGCCGACGGTGCGGCGATCGATCGAGGTCACGGCAGCGATCCCTGCCGCCGTTCCGGTGAAAAACACTTCGTCGGCCGCATAGAGCTCGCCGCGATCGATCGCACGCTCGATCACGTCGATGCCGAAATCGCGTGCGATTTCGATGACCGCGCGGCGCGTGCAGCCTTCGAGCACGTTCTGCGACGGATCAGGCGTGTAGAGGATGCCGCGCCGGACGAGAAAGATATTTTCGGCGGAGCCTTCGGAGACGTGACCGTCGTTCGAAAGGAGTATCCCCTCGTCGTAGCCGTTTGCGATCGCCTCACTCTTCGCGAGCGCCGAGTTGACGTAGAGCCCCGTAATCTTCGCGCGCGGCGGGACCATGCTGTCGTCGGCACGGCGCCACGAACTCACGCACGCGCGCACGCCTTTGGACTTCTCGAGATACGCCGTGAACGGGATCGGCACGATCGCGAAGGCGCATGGGGCATCGTGCAGACGAACGCCGACGTCCTCCGCGGACTTGAAGATGCACGGGCGCACGTAGACGTCGATCTCGAACCGATTGCGCGTACAGAGATCGACGGTGATCTCGATGAGCTCCTGCGTCGAGTGGGGCAGCTCCATGAGAAGTATCTTTGCGGAGGCGGCGAGGCGCTCGTAGTGTTCGCGCAACTGCACGAGGTACAGCTCGCGCTCCTGCGGCGACCAATAGCCGCGGATCCCCTCGAAGCAGCCGGTCCCGTACTGTAAGCCGTGCGTGAGCAAGCCGACTTTCGCTTCGTCGTAGCGGCGAAATCCGCCGCCGGCGTAGACGACCGTCGCATTCAGGTCTCTGGCGGCTACTCCCTCGCGCACGTCTGATACCCGTCCGCGAAGACGGTCGTAAATTGCTGCGGCAAGGCCCCTTCAGGCGAGACATCTCTAAACGTGAACCCATTTTCCACCGTCGGATAGACGACCGTCCACGTCGTATTGTTCAGGCTCCGCGCGGGGCGGCTCGTTGCAATCGTGTACGACCCGGTGGCGGCATTGATTTCAATCGATATGCGTTCCGAATGTATGGTGAAAATATTGTATTCGTAGATAACGTGACCGCCGGACGGGCTGTCCACTGCGACGCCCTGCCACCAGTTTGGTTCCAGCGGCGAGAGGCTGAGGTATTCCTCGGTTGGAGCGGTCTGGCCGGTCGGAGGGCTCTGCCCCGTTCTGCGTATGTCGCATTTGAGGGTGGGAACGGGCGGACCCGGCACGGCGGGAGACGTTTTGTTGCAGACCTGCGTCAAGTCCGCGTATGCAATGGTGAAGCGTTGCGCGGTCTCGGTAACCGTGTAGTTACCGCCTCCTGCCGGATAGACGATGCTCCAATGCGAGCCGTTGAGCGCTCGCGGCCCGGCGTGGCTCGTGCCTACAAAGAAAGGCGTCCCGCTCGACGGGTCGATTTGAATGTATACCCACTGCGAGTGCACGTATCCGAGGTAGTAGTCGTAAAAGGGTTGGCCTCGAGTACCGTCGGCCCGTCTTGCGGTGCCGTGCAGCCACTTGCCGATCAACTCAATGGTGTCGCTCTCTCGTTCGATCGTGCCGTTGGCCTGCGTCGTTTCGCAGCTCCACGTCGACTGCAACTGGGCCGCCCCCGCCGCAGGCGCAGCGGCGACGCCCGCGGTGCCCTCGGAGGCGATGGAAATGCCAAGCGCGATGATGGTGGCGAGCGTGATAACGTTCTTGCGCATCGGTCGACCCCTAGCGGTGTGGTGGCGTTGTAACGGGCAAAATGTCGTTTATCGATTCACTCGTACCCGGCTCGCTGCAAAACGGCGCCGAAGGTTCGCCGGACGAATACGCGCCTAGCCCTGCCGGCGGGTTATATGCGGGTAACGTACGGGCTGCCCCGACGACGTCTCTGGCGTTCGGAGTTCCTATCGGCTCGGGCGCGGGCTGCCAGCAGTTCATATCTTTCATCAGGTCGATTGCGAGCGATTGCAATGTATCCCACGTCTGCCGATCCACGGCCGGTCCTTGCGTGAGCGGCGCCGCGTTGTTCGTATAGGTCAACGAGCTCCCGAGAAAAGAGCCCGCGACGCCGCCAAGCCCGCTGGCGTTGAGCGCCGTCGCGTTGGTCGTGACGATTTGAGTGACTCTGCCTCCCGACGGAATGGGAGTCGGGTTCGGGAACACGCGCGTCGAGGCGGACGAGTTCGTTCTTGAAGGCGCGAACTCCAAATATGCGGCTCCCAGCGTCAGGAGCAGCGCGAGAGGCGTCAACGGGGTCAGCGTGATGTGGTGGTTCTCTTCCTTCGCGATATCCGAAACCCAGACGTACGAGGGCACACCTTGCGATGAAGGCGTTTTATGTGCGCATTGCGCGTAAAGCGCCGTGGCTTCGATTGCGGTCCAGTTCCGCCGGCGGATGAACTCGTCGCTCGCGCCACTGCCGGCAGCGGTAATCTCGAGGACGATCGCGCCTTCCACCTGGGGTGAGCTCTCGCACTGCGCCGCATATGCTTCCGGCGACCAGCCCGGCTCGGGAATGAGGACGGCGTCGCCGGCAAAGCGGTACCCCGTTTCCTGTTTGCCGTCGTTCAGGTACACGGCGAGCGTCGAGATCAGCTTGTTGATCATGGCTGAATCGCCGCCGGTTCCGATAACAAAGATGACCGGTCGGTTCGCCGTACCCGACGTCGGTGGCAGCTGCCATCGAATCCCCGGCGAGACTCTCACCGGCGGATGAACCAACGATTCGCAGAACTCGAGGTGCGCCCAGAGCAACCGCACGTCGGTCTCATTCGCCGAAGGCAGGCACGCGGTTGCGGCCGACGGACCTCGTCTGTGCGGACGGTTGCCGCCGAGCAGCGCCCTGCACTCTGCGAGGCGCTGGCGCAAGATGTACGCGAGATAGCTCTTCGTGCCCGCAGGGATTGGAATCGGCGTCGTTCGCGGCGCGGGAGTCGTCATGTACGCAGCGACGACATCGGAGAGTTGCGCAGTGCTGCAATCCGTTACGGAGAGCGGATCCTGACTCGCAGCAGATTGCGTATCCGCCGAGACCGGCGCGCCGGCCTCACTTGCGAGCAGCGCGAGAATGGCGCCGGCGACGGCCAAAGCGTTCAAAGCTCGATGCTTCATGGATTCCCGCGCGATGCGATAAGAGCGAACGCCCTCGTTCTCATGCCGAAGAGACTCCTTCCGATGTCGTGACAACTTCTTGGCCCCGAGGGGGTGCTTCCCTGCTTGGGTGCAGCAACGCCGGATCGAGAAAGCCGGCGAAGTCTTCAATCGAAACACATCGCGTTGCGGCCGCCCGTCCAACGGCTTCCAACTCCCGGAGATGACCCGTGCCGTCGAGGGGCTGCACCGCTTTCGGGTCGATCTTCTCGCCAAGATCGAGAGTCGCCAGGCCGTCTTCCGACAGCTCCACGTTGTAGCGCAGATACGTGAAGAGCTTCTCCTTGACGGGATACTCGTTGTCGACGAGGTCGCCGATTTCGGAGTCCCATTGCGGAACCTTGCCCCAGGGACGCAGTTTCCCGAAGACGCGACACAACAGATCCTGTTCGCTCGTTGAACCGCGCATGAGCGCAGCCGGCAGCGCCTGCACGTTGTAGAGCAGTTTCATTTGATGCGCCTTGAGATTGGGCTCCTCGCTTTCACACAGGCCGGTTCCCACCGAAACGAGCAAGAGGCTCTTCTCACCCGCCGGCCACCCCAGGTTGTACGGCGGCAGCGTCGCCATCAGAAAGAGCTGGAATGCGGGGTTGTTGTGAACCGTCACGCCGCCATCTTGGAAGATGAACGGTTTCTTGGCGCCCGGAACGTGAATCTCTTCGGGCGGAAAGAACACCGGCGCCGCCGTGCTCGCGCGAATGACTTTCCAGAGCGGGATATCGAGGTTGGAGGATTGCGTGCCGTCTTCCCCGGCATACACGCGATTGTACTTGGCTTGGGGATTGTTCGATAGCCACCACGGTGAGTCGGTTGAGACGTTCCGCATAACGATCATCAACAGCGTGCGGAGCGTCTCGCTCCCGAGCGTGGTGAACTCGCCGCACGTTTCCATAATAGCCTTCGTGAGCTCGGTCGGCGTGAAGATGGCGGGATCCATGAAGAGCACGCCGATTAAACCGACGAGCAACGCCAAGAGGCCTTTGGACTTGCGCGCCATGCGCTGAAAGACGTTCGCGGGTTCGAACATCATATGCGCACCTTGGAGATAGAACGCTCTGATCTTCTCCGTCGAATACCCGAGCGACACCAAGGTCGATATGATTGCGCCGGTGCTCGTCCCGGCGACATAGTCGAAGTAATCGGCGAGGACGAGGTCGTTGCGCCCGAGCTCTTCTCGCAAGAGGCCTTCGACGCGAGCGAGGAACTCGATGGCGATCAGTCCACGGATGCCGCCGCCGTCGATCGAGAGCAATTTCTTCGGGCCGGGTTTCGCAATGAGCGCCTCCAAGTGATTCATGCGGCTTACACCAACACGACTCTGATGGGGCGATCGCGCCGCATGATGAGCCAGTCCGCGTGCTCGATGAGCGCCGCTCGGCCAAGCGTGAGGACGATCTCCTTCGGATTTCCGGGGCGGCCTTGGTCGATCGCGTGAAGTTGCTCGCGCGCATTCTCGAAGACGTGATACATGCGTTGGTAGCGGCGAGCATTTCCCTCGAGGTTCTGCCGGTCGTTGTAGTTTGAAAAGAGCGTTTCGAGGATCACCGCCATCGTCACCGGCACGGTCAGCAGGTTCATGAGAATGGTGGAGGCCGGCGGCGCGCAGGTTTCAAAGAGCGCGCAGAGCAGCTGCCCCCGCTCAGCGAGCAGGACCGCGGAGAGGATCGTCGAGGCAACGCCAAGGCCGAACGCCGCGTAGCCGATGCGGTCCAGCCAATGCTTGTTTGCCATGAGCACGCTGCTTCTGTTGCGGTAATACGCCCACTGCGCGTCCACCCACGTTTCGTAGAGACGGCGATCTTCCGCGACGGCCGTTTGGTCTTCGCAGCACAGCAAGAAGAATGCGCGCAAGGCCATCCGAATCCATTGCAGCTCGCCTTCCTGCATCCGCAGGTACGCCTTGTCGACGAGTTGGCGTTGCAATCCCGCGGCGTCCCATGCGCGCTGCACGCGTAGTCCCTCTGCAAGCGCGCGATAATCTTGGTAGCGGTTCTCGTAGTCGTTCTTCCGGGCGAGCCAGTACGCGACGAACGCGGCCAAGAGGCCGATGGCTTTGAGAAGCGAGGGGAGGTGCGCGATGATCTGCACCGCCGCCGCGACAAAGGCGCACGCGAAGAGCAGCATCTGGTAGAAGTTCGTGAGCCTCTGCAAGCGGTTCGCTGCGGCGTCCGTCCGGTCCATGAGCGCTTCGAGACCCGTCGTTCCCCGCTCCGGCGGCGTCTGCGAGAGATCGACGTTGTAGAGATCGATCCGACCCAAGATCACGCCGAAATCATGCTCGACCGTTTCGTCATGGAGAAAGCGCTTCGGGTACAAGCGTTTGATCGCGTACGCGTCCGAGGGGCGCGCTCCGTTCGCGCGCGGCGTCACGATCTGCCAGACGGGCCCGAGATCGGGAAGATACGGAATGTTCGCGACGTCGGCCGCCGCATCGAGTTGCGGCGTCATGCGCATTCCGACCACGTCTGCGGTTCCACCCGCACCACGCGATTCGTCGCCGTCCCAGAACGCAACGAGCAGATGGCTGTAGTGGGCGATGAACAAACCGGTTTCGACGTAACCTTTTTCGCGCTCGTCCGATCGGACCGTCACGCGGGAGCAGGCCGCGAGCAACGTGCGAAAGCGCATGCGTTCCTCGGAGGAAAAATCGCGCTCGTATTCGTCGACGGGCATCGGAAGACACGCGATCACCGGCACGCCTTTCGCGATGGCCTCTTCGGCCGCGAGCGAATCGGCGCCCGCGGCAAGCCCCGAGAGAACGAGGAGCGGCGTGTGCGGAATCTTCGCTTCTAACTCGGAGAGGGCCGTAGCGAATGCCGCGCGCAGCGGCGCCTCGTCTTCCTTTGCGATGTCCCGATGACCGGTGACCCCGACGACGAGGTAAAGACGATCGGTCGGTATCTCATGTTGGGCACTCACGACGACTCCACAGTTTCGGCGAGGCGCACGCGCGTTCTTCTCAGGCGCTCAGCTTCGCTTCCGCTTGATAAACTCAAGGAGTTCGGGTAGCGGTTTGGCGTTGAGAACCTGATCCTTCGTGAGCCCCGCGCGCCGCGCTTGACCGAGCGCCAACTCGACGCCGTCGAGACGCTCGACGCGATGCGCATCGCTATCGAGGCTGAAGATCGCTCCGAACGACGCAGCACGGCGTGCAAGCGCGCCGGAAAGATCCAAGCGCGGCGCCTGACCGTCGATCTCGAGCACCGTGCCGGTGCGTGCCGCCGCTGCGAAGACCGCATCGTAGTCGAACTCATAACCCTCGAACTCTCCGAAGCGGCGTCCGGTCGGATGTCCGATGATCGTGACGTACGGGTTCTCGCAGGCGCGGATGATCCGCTTCGTCATCACGTCGCGCGGCTGGTCGAACGCGGAATGGACGCTTGCGATCACGAGGTCGAACTGTGCGAGGAGCTCGTCGTCGTAGTCCATGTCGCCGTTCTCGAGGATGTCGACCTCGCTTGCATGGAGGGTGAAAACGCGATGCTTCTCGCGCAGGTTCTCGATCTCGCGGCGTTGCTCGCGAACGCGGTCGGGATCGAGACCGAAATGGCCGCGTCCCATCGAGTGGTCGCTGATCGCATGGTACTCGTAGCCGCGTGCCTCCGCCGCCTCGATCATCGCCTCCAACGCATCGCGTCCGTCGCTCCAGGTCGTGTGCATGTGGAAGTCGCCGCGCAGGTCTGCGATCTCGACGAGCTTCGGCAACGCGTGCTTGCGTGCGAGATCGATCTCGTCGAGCCCGCTGCGGAGTTCGGGCGGAATGAAATCCATGCCGAGGCGCTCGTAGACGCCCGCTTCCTCCGCCGCGGTCGCGACGGCGCCGCTCGCGAGATCGACGATGCCGTTCTCCGAGACGCGCAGGCCCTTGCGCACGGCATGCTCGCGAAGCTTGATGTTGTGCTCGCGCGATCCGGTAAAATGCTGCAGCAGATTTCCGTACAGGTGATCGGGCAGCACGCGCAGATCGATCTGCAAACCTCCGGCGAGCCATATGCTCGCCTTCGTCGGGCCTTCGGCGAGCACGGCCTCTGCGCGTTCCCAGGAAGTAAAGTACGCGATCACGCCCTCCGGATCGTCCGCGGTGCAGACGAGATCGATGTCGCCGACGGTCTCCTCATGGCGGCGAAGGCTGCCCGCCGGAATCAAACGGTGCAGCGGCGGTCCTTGCGCCAAGAACGTCATGATTTCGCGCGCGGTCGTGCGAGCACGCGCGAGCGGCGTGCGCGTGAGGTGCGCTTTGTATGCGAGCAGGCTGCGCCGCCAGTTCTCGAGCGTCTTGGGACCGAGGCGCGGCACGCCCTCGAGCGTACCCTCGCGCAGCGCGCGTTCGAGATCGTCGAGCGAAGCGATGCCGAAGCCTTCGAAGAGCATCGCGGCGCTCTTCGTGCCGATGCCGGCGACGCCGAGCAACTCGAGAATCGTCGGTGGAAATCGCCGATGCAGCACGTCGAGCGCCTCCGCGGTTCCGGTCTTGACGAGCTGCTCGATCACGGTGCCGATCGATTTCCCGATGCCGGGTAATGCGAGATGCTCGCCCATTGCGACGAGGTCGGCGAGCGGCGGGGCGTTTTCGACGCTCGCGGCCGCCTTCTCGTACGCCATATATTTGTAGAACGACTCGCCCGCCATCTCCATGAGCATGCGAATCTCGATCAAGCGACTCGCGATTTCGGCGTTCGTGGGCACGTCGCAGCCTTCTCCTCGACCGGACGAGGCGCCCGCCGTGGCGAAATGGCGGGCATGAAGCCTCGTCTCGATCCCTCAATCTTCAATTTACCCGTCGAGAAGATGCGCGCGGGATACTACTCCGACACGTACTTCAACCGCTCTCGCGAGATACTCGAACGCGACGGCCATTACCCGATCGTGCGGATGCAGGTCTTTCAGCGCAGCGATGCCGTGCTCTGCGGGATCGACGAAGCGCTCGCCATCCTCAAGCTCTGCAGCGGGCGCGCGCGCGCGGACGGATCCTGGGAGGACGGTTGGAGCGCGTTGCGCGTCTGCGCGCTACCCGACGGCACGCACGTGACCCCGTACGAAACGGTTCTACAAATCGAGGGCGACTACGTACTCTTCGCGCACCTGGAAACGTGCTATCTCGGCGTTCTCTCGCGCCGAACGCGGATCGCGACGAACGCCCGCCACATCGTCGCGGCGGCCGCGGGCAAGACCGTGCTCTTCTTCCCGGCGCGCTTCGATCACCATCTCGTGCAGACCGGTGACGGCTACGCCGCGTATATCTCCGGTGCGCTCGGCGTCTCGACGGATGCGAACGCCGAATGGTGGGGCGCGCGCGGCGTCGGCACCGTCCCGCACGCGCTCATCGCCGCATACGGCGGCGACACGGTGCTGGCGACGCAGAAAGTCGCGCAGTATGCCGAGCCGCAAGCACAGATCATCGCGCTCGTCGATTTCGAAAACGACTGCGTGGGCACGAGCCTTGCGGTTGCGCGCGCGCTTGGAAAGCGCTTATGGGGCGTGCGGCTCGACACGTCGCGCACGCTCGTCGACAAATCGATTTGGAGCCAAATGGGAACGTTCAGTCCCACCGGCGTCTGTCCGGAACTCGTCTGGAACGTGCGCAACGCGCTCGACGGCGAGGGCTTCGGGCACGTGCGCATCGTCGCGAGCGGCGGCTTCAACCCCCGGCGCATCGCAGCGTTCGAGCACGCGGGCGTTCCGGTCGATGCGTACGCCGTCGGCAGCGCGTTCTTCGACGGAGCCGGCAGCTTCGATTTCACCGCCGACATTGCGGCGCTGCAAGAAAACGGGCAGTGGCGCCCATGCCATAAAGTCGGGCGCCCCGAGCGCCCGAACCCGCGTTTGGGACCGGTCGAGGACTAGGCGACCGGCGCGACGGCGGCTGCGAGCTTCTCGAGCATCGCGCGATTGAACAGCGGCAGATCCTCGCCGCCGCGCGTTGAGACCCAGTTCGAATCTTGAACCGTCGGCTGATCGCGATAGAGGCCGCCGGCATTGCGAATGTCGTCGGCGATCGCGTTCGCGCCGGTGAGTTGCCGCCCTCGAACGACTTGCGCCGAGATGAGCACCTGCGCCCCGTGACCGACCGCGAGGATCGGCTTCTTCACCGCTTCGAACTCGCGAACGAGCCGTTGCACGTCCTGGTTCGTGCGGAGGCGGTCCGGGGAAGTTCCGCCGGGGACGAGCAACGCGTCGAAATCCTCTGCCGTGCAATCGGCAATGAGTTCCTCCGCTTTGAGGGTCGCACCATCGTCGAGGCCGCGCTTGCCGCGAATGCGTTGCCGCGAGCGCTCGTCGATGCCGACGATCGTCACGACCGCGCCGGCCTCCTCGAGCGCACGACGCGGCTCGGTGAGGTCCTGCTCTTCGAATCCATCGCCGATCAGCGCGGCGATTCGCTTGCCTTCGACTCCTTGCATAGGGCCCCCACGATTCGCCCCCCTTAGGCGTCCGGCCTTTCAGCNNAGCCGTAGAGACCGCGTATCAATCCTCCGTCGACGGCGATCGTCTGTCCGGTAACGTAGCTCGCCGGCTCTCCGCAGAGAAAGACGGCGAGCGGCGCAAACTCTTGGGGCGACGCGACGCGCCCGATCGGCACTTCGCGCTCCGCCGCTTCGCGCATCTCCTTCTCATCGGAGTAGAGTTCGCGCAGGCGATCCGTCGCGACGCGACCCGTCGCAATCGAGTTGACGGTGATGCCGTCGCGCGCGACCTCGTTCGAGAGCGTCTTGAGCGCGGCGACGAGCGCGGTGCGGAAAGCATTCGAGAGCACGATGTTCGGGATCGGCTGCTTCACCGAACTCGACGTCAGGGCGACGATGCGCCCCCATTTCCGCGCACGCATTCCCGGCAGCACGGCGTCGACGAGGTCGAGCATGCCGCGCAACGTCGAGCGGTATGCCGCGTCCCAATCTGCCGGCGTGACCTCTGCGTAACCTCCGGGCTTCGGGCCGCCGCCGTTCGCGATGAGGATCTCGACGTCACCGAATGCAGCGCGCACGCCGTCGAACATCGATCGGACGCTTGCGGCATCCCGGATATCCAGTGCAAACGCGCGAGCGTCGGCGGCGCCGAGTTCGCGCGCGCGTTTCGCGACCGACTCCAAGCGTTCGATGCGGCGCGCCGCAACGGCGAGCCGGACGCCCTCCGCTGCGAGCCCGAGTGCGATTGCTTCGCCGATTCCTGAACTTGCGCCGGTGACGAGCGCGACGCGACCGCGCATTCCCAACTCCATCTTCGATGCCCCGTATTTAGTACGGCACGCCGGCGAGCCGCGCGGTGCGCAGCGCATTGACGTACCAGAGAAACTCGTCGAGAAGAGGCGCCGCCTGCTCTCGCATCTTCGGATCGCTCGGCTCGCCGTTCTCGCTGAACGCATCCCCCACATTTGCGATCGGAAAGTCCGTCGGGATCGTGACCATGCCCATTTCGCCGAGAACCGAACGAAGTTGCGCGCTCGCGCGCGTGCCGCCCCAACGCCCACCCGAATAGGAAACGATCGCCGCGGGGCGCCAGTAATATTCCTCGAGGAAGTAATCGAGCGTGTTCTTGAGCGCGGGCGGGAGGCCCCGATTGTACTCACCGGAGACGATGACGAAGCCGTCGGCGGAGCGATAGAGTTCGGCGAGCTCCTCGAGCACCGGCGGCGCCTCTCCCTTTGGATACTCCTTGTACATGCGATCGAGCAACGGCAACTGCTTCTCCAAGGGGTCGACGAGCACGCCGTTCATGCCGCGGCCGCGCAGCTCGTTCACGAAGAAGCGCGCCGCCCGGATGCCTTGCCGCTCGGTTCGAACCGAGCCGTAGATGACGGGCACGACGAGTTGGCTCATGCTCCGTAGTATGGCCACGCGCGGAGGCATCCTCTTGCGACGGGGCTCGCTCTCTGGTATCCTTGCCCGGTCGCCGGGATGGGGTTCGCCCTGTACCCGCGCGAGGCTATCCTGAGCAAGGAGTGACACCCGTGCCCCTCACCAAAGAGCAGAAAACGGAGATCGCCGGCAAGTACGGCCGCGCGTCGGCCGATACCGGCTCCGCCGAAGTGCAGATCGCAGTGCTCACCGCCTCGATCAACCAGCTCACCGAGCATCTCAAGATTCACAAGAAGGATCATCACAGCCGCCGCGGCCTCTTGCTGCAGGTCGGCCGGAGGCGTGGGCTGCTCAACTACCTGCAGCGCACCGATTTAGAGCGCTATCGGAAGCTCATCGCCGACTTGGGTCTGCGCCGCTAGTAGCCTAGCGCGGCTCCGGAGGGGCGGCGGCGATCGCTCCCGCCCTCGCGCGCACCGGTGCGCGGATCGATGACGATTGCCTGCGCCGATCCCCAGGACGCAATCTCGCGTAGCGCGTAGCCGTTCGCGCGAAGTGCGCCCGCCGTCGCGCCGTCGAGGGCGCCCGGCTCGTATTGGATCTCGTCGGGAAGCCATTGCATGTGTATGCGCGGCGCGTCGACGGCTTGCGCAACGTTCATCCGGTGCTCCAACACGTCGAGCAAGGTTTCGAGCACGATCGTGATGATGCGCGACCCGCCCGGGCTGCCGGTGACCATCACCAACTGCCCGTTGCGCGTCACGATCGTCGGCGCCATCGAGGAGAGCGGGCGTTTACCGGGCGCGATATCGTTACGTTCACCCTGCACGAGACCGAACATGTTCGGCGTACCCGGCTTCGCGGTGAAGTCGTCCATTTCGTCGTTGAGAGCGAAGCCGTCGACGACGACGCCGGCACCAAACCAGTCGTTGAGCGTGTACATCACCGCGACCGCGTTGCCCGCCGCGTCGACGATGGAGTAATGCGTCGTCTCGACGTGCTCGCGCAGAATCGGACCCAATCCGGGGTGCACGTCGCTTGAAGGCGTCGCTCGCGTCGGATCGATCGCCGCGCGCAGGCGTGCGAGATAGGGCGGAGCGAGCAACGCTGCAACGGGATTGCGCACGAACGCCGGATCGCCGAGGTAGGCGTTGCGATCGGCGTACGCGCGGCGATCGGCTTCGACGATAACGTGCGTCTCGCGCACGCCGTGCCATGGCCACGCGGCGAGCGGATACGGCGCGAGAATGCCGAGAATCTCGCAGAGCGTCACGCCGCCCGAACTCGGCGGCGGCGCGACCGTGAGCGTGTATCCGTGGTAGCGGCAATGCAGCGGTACCGATTCCACAACGGCATAATGCGCGAAATCTGGTAGGCTCAAGATGCCGCCGGCGGCGGAGCTTGCCGCGGCGACGCTTCGCGCGATCGAACCTTGATAGAATGCGCGCGGCCCTTCTCGCGCAATCGACTGCAACGTCGTTGCGAGTTGCGGCTGGCGCAGCACGTCGCCGTCGCGCGGCAGCGGGCCCGTCATCTCACCGGGTTCGAGCCGAAAGCCGTCGCGAGCGAGGCGAATCGCGGGCGCCATGAGCGCGGCGCGCGACATCGTTCCGTACTCGCGCCGCGCGGTTTCGAGGCCGAGGACCGTGCCTGGAACGCCGACCGCGAGCCAGCCTTTACGCGACTTCATCGGCTCGACGTTGCCGCGCGCATCGAGATACATGTCGCGCGTCGCGCGCAGCGGTGCTTCTTCACGAAAGTCGATGAAGCGTTCGCGCCCGTCGTGCATGCGCACGAGCATGAAGCCGCCGCCGCCGATGTTGCCGCAACACGGATCGACGACGGCAAGCGCATAGCCGACGGCGACCGCCGCGTCGACGGCATTGCCGCCGCGTTCGAGAACTTCGCGTCCGACCTCCGAGGCGAGATGCTGCTCCGTCACGACCATCGCGTGCCGCGCTACGA
>PKZD01000019.1 GCA_003133745.1 Candidatus Tyrphobacter aquilonaris | reverse complement strand
CCACAGGCGACCTCTCGATCCATGCAGCCCATTCGGCGGCCCGACGACACCGCCTGCGATCTAACGGCAGGCGCGACTAAACCAATCGAGCGTGGAATGGGCGGTGGGGATGCCTCGGGTTCGTGGAACGTAGCTCACCCTTTGATACGCGAGTTGGCCGTTTGGGCACCGCTGGCTTCCGGCAACCGCGAGGAAGGCCGCATACCTATGAAAATGCCCCTGAGCGCAGTTCGGGGTGCAGTCGTTCGCATGCATTGTGGCGGTAGCCGTGGCAAACTGCGCTCCCCATCCGCTCCAACGCACACCGTCGGCATAGACGCCTCCGTCGCCGCAGGCAAAGATCACCGAAGTGGGGCGTACCTCGGGTTTGTCCAGACAGTTCGGTAACACCGCGATGGGCGTTTGGGTGCGTGCGCGGATCGGCGAGTTGAGCATGACGGCGAGCATTGCAAGGCACACCAAGACAAGACGACGTGGCATGTTTCCTCCTAACTAAACCGGTGAGCCATACCGGTGCGAGCGCGCATTTCAAGAGCGAAGCTCGGCGTGCCTTCGGCCGGCAGCGGCTGCGCCTCGGATGGGCGGTTAACCCATTCTTGACAAGGTGAGCAAGCGTCTTACCTAGGGTACGGCGCCGGTCGCGTGCTAAGCAAGAAGCACCGTGCCCCGAACGAGCCTATGAACGTTGTGAAATACGTCAACGCAATCAATCGCGTCTCGACCATCCTGATTTTGGCGGTCGTCTCAAGCGTCATGCTCTACGCGTACTATTCACTCATGTCCGGTGAAACCGCCGGAGCGATGGTCAACGACGACTACCGATGGTCCGAGCAGTACCAAGCGATCGCAACGGCAGGCGATGGGGAAGTCTTCAGCGTCCTCGCATATGTCGCGCAACCGGATTCCGCGACGGCCCGCAAGGTGACTGCCGGCGAGCGAATGTTCGACCGCGTCGTATCCCAGCTTCGGGCTCGCGCCGTCGCGCCGGCCGACCGGAGCACTCTGGGCGAGATCATGGTTGCCCATGCCGCGTGCGTCTCGGCCATTCAACGCGTAGGGCGGCTCTTCAATGCCGGGCGCGAAGCCGACGGAAATGCGGTCTACCACCATGATGTCGTCCCCGCATACGCAAAGCTGAACGATCTTGTCAACGGCGCGGCGCAACGACACTACGCGGCCGCGCGCGCTCTCGACACGAAGGTCGATGCGCTCGACAAGAAACTGCGATGGACGATGGCCGGCGTCGGCCTGCTCGGGTTCGTCGTCCTCGGCGGTCTGCTGTTCACGATGCGCGTCTACAAGCTGCGCGCGGAGCACGCGACGAAGCGCGAGATGCGCCGACTCGAGGAGGCCGCTTTGAGCGATAGCCTGACCTCCTTAGGAAACCATCGCGCCTTCTACGAGGACTTTGCGCGAGAGATTGCGCGCTCTCGCCGGCATGGGCACGCAATGACGCTCGCCATCGTCGACGTCGATGATTTCAAATCTCTCAACGACACGCGCGGGCACCAATACGGCGACGAGATCCTCGTTCGCATTGGGCAGGCAATGGGCTCCGGGCGACAGGAGGATCGCGCCTATCGCATCGGAGGCGACGAGTTCGCGCTGCTCCTTCCGGAATCGGACCGCGGCCAAGCGCAGGCCGCCCTGGAAAGAATCCATCGCGTCACGGCTCAGACATTGGACGGCCTCACGGTGTCCATGGGATTTTGCGAGCTCGGGGCTCAGTACGATGAACACGATCTCTACGAGCGCGCCGATGCTGCACTCTACGCGGCAAAGCGTAATGGCCGAAACGCGATCGTGGATTTCGAAACCATTCGGACGAGCACGACGATCTTCTCGTCACGAAAGACGGGCGCCCTTCGGAAACTCATCGAGCGCCGCGCCCTCGATGTCGCGTTCCAACCGATTTGGAATCTCGACGGGAAGGGCATCCTCGGCTTTGAGGCGCTTGCGCGCCCGGATCCGGAACTCGGATTCTCCGGGCCGCAGGAAGCATTCGACGTCGCCGAACGCGTGCGCAAAGTCGTGGAGCTGGATCGCGTCTGCATCGGGAAAATTCTATCGGCGGCTTCAAAGCTGCCCGGCGATGAACTGCTTTTCATCAACGTCGCTCCGGAGACGCTCACCCGGTCGGATTTTCGCGCCTCGGAACTGACGCAGGCGGTCGAGAAGGCAGGCCTCAAGCCGACGCAAATCGTGATCGAAGTGACCGAGCGCCGGATCTCCGACGTCGCGGGGCTCGTGCGCCACGCGTCGGATTTGCGCAATCTGGGCGTTCGGCTTGCGCTGGACGACACGGGCGCGGGATATGCGGGTCTCGAAATCCTCAGCAAGTTTACGTTCGATTTCGTGAAGATCGATCGAGGCGTAACGGCCGACGCGATCGAGCACAAGCGAGCGCGAGGCATTCTCGCGGGAATCATTGCAATCGCGCGGGAGGGTGGCAGCTTCGTCATCGCCGAGGGCATCGAAAGTGTCGAGCAACTCGAGTTCCTACGCGACTTACCCGATCTTCCGAAGCAATCGTTCGCCGGCGTGCGGGGCGCGCAAGGCTATCTGCTTGGGCGCCCGCGTTGCGGCGCGCCGGATGTCGCGGAGTTCTTGCCGTACGGCCATATCCTCGACTGCCGGATCGATCTCGCGAGCTAGCAAAAGCGCTGCCGCGTCGTGAGGGCAGGGCCGCTCAGGCTGGGCGACGTACCCTTCGCAGTCCTTCGGGCGAGGGTAGGTGGCCGAGTGGTTAATGGCACCAGACTGTAAATCTGGCGCGCGAAAGCGCTACGCTGGTTCGAATCCAGCCCTGCCCAAATACTCACGCGCGGGCGTTGCATAGTGGTAATGCCTCAGCCTTCCAAGCTGATGTCGCGGGTTCGATTCCCGCCGCCCGCTCCAACAAAAACATACGTGCGCCGTTGTAGCTCAGTGGTAGAGCACGCCCTTGGTAAGGGCGAGGCCACGGGTTCAATCCCCGTCAACGGCTCCATTCTCCGCTCGCCGGCAGGTTCTCGAGCGGGCGTTTCCGAGAGAACGCGGCATGGAACTCAAACCCACTTATCTCGGCACGATGATTTCGCTCGCAACCGTCGCCTTGGGCCTCACTGCCGCCGGCGCATGGAATAAGTTTATCAGCGATCTCATCGCAATCTTCCTCAGACCCGGAAGCGGCGTCTTCGCGGAACTTGCCTACGCCCTGATCGTCACGGTGATTGCAATCATCGTCGTGCAGAGCCTCGGCAAGTTAGCGGAAAAGGAAGCTGCGATCGGCCCGAAGATTGTCTTCAGCCCGAAGGATCCGGGCGGCGAAGCGCCGCCGAGAGCATAGCGAGTCTAGATGCGCGCGCTGCGTAGGCGTAAGGCGTTGGCGATCACGCTCACCGAGCTCAAAGACATCGCCGCCGCGGCGATCATCGGCGAGAGCATGATGCCGAACGCCGGATAGAGCACGCCCGCGGCGATCGGGATGCCGAGCGCGTTATAGACGAAGGCGAAGAAGAGGTTCTGCCGGATGTTGCGCATCGCGGCCTCGCTCAGCCGCCGCGCGCGCACGATGCCGCGCAGGTCGCCTTTCACGAGCGTGACGTCCGCGCTCTCGATCGCCACATCCGTCCCCGTTCCCATCGCGATGCCGACATTTGCCTGCGCGAGAGCGGGAGCGTCGTTGATGCCGTCACCGGCCACCGCAACAAATCGGCCTTCCGATTGCAGGCGCTTGACGATCTGCGCTTTTTGATCGGGAAGGACATCGGCAATGACCTCCCCGATGCCGAGTGCGGCGGCGACCTTCTCCGCGCTTGCGGCATGGTCTCCGGTGAGCATGACGATGCGTATGCCGGCGGCCTGGAGCGCTTGAATCGCCGCGGGCGTCGTCGCTTTGATCGGATCGGAGATCGTGAACGCGCCGGCGATCATTCCGTCGACCGCGAGGAAGGTCACTGTTCCTCCCGCCGCGCGTTCGCCTTCAACTCGTCCGAAGAGCGGTGCGACGTCGATGCCGAGCGCATGCATCAGCGCGTCGTTCCCGAGCGCGATGCTTTTCCCGCCGATTTGGCCGCGCACGCCCTGGCCGGGGAGCGCTTCGAAATCGATGACCCGCTCGAACGGCAAACAGGATTCGAGCGCGCCGTCTACGATCGCCTTTGCGAGCGCGTGCTCGCTGGTGCGTTCGAGTGAGGCTGCGAGTGAGACGATCGATGCTTCGGAACCCGAATCGACGGCAAGAACAGAGGTCAGGCGCGGATGTCCTTGCGTGAGCGTTCCCGTCTTGTCGACGACGAGGGTGTCAACGCGCCGCAACGTCTCGATCGCTCCGGCATTCTTGAAGAGTACGCCGAAGCTCGCACCCTTGCCGGAAGCGACGGTGATCGACATCGGCGTCGCGAGGCCGAGCGCACAGGGGCAGGCGATAATCAAGACCGCGACCGCGTTGAGGATCGCCGGCTCGAACCCGGGCTGCGGGCCCGCGAGCAGCCATGCGACGAAGGTGATCGCCGCCGCACCAACCACAAAGGGCACGAAGTAGCGCGAAGCGACGTCGGCGAGCCGCTGCACCGGAGCGCGGCTTCGACTCGCCTCACCGACCGCGCGTACGATCTGCGCCAGCAGCGTCGCGCTCCCGACGCGCCGCGCCTCCATCACGAGGGTTCCGGTCCCGTTGATCGTTGCGCCGACAAGCTGGTCGCCGATGGACTTTTCAACGGGCATCGGCTCCCCCGTGATCATCGACTCGTCAACGGAAGAAGAGCCGTCGACGACCATGCCGTCTACTGGAACTTTTTCGCCGGGGCGAACGCGCAGCCGCTCGCCGGGGAGAACGTCCGCGAGCGGTACGTCTTCCTCGGAACCGTCCGCGCGCACGCGTCGCGCCGTCTTCGGCGCGAGTTCGAGGAGCGAGTGGATGGCGGCGTTCGTTCGACCGCGCGCGCGCAACTCGAGCACCTGGCCCAGGAGCACGAGCGTCGTAATGACCGCCGCCGTTTCGAAGTACACCGCAAGCCTACCCGGCGCGAGCACGGCAACGAAACTGGAGAGGTACGTGACCCCGACGCCAAGACCGATGAGCGTGAACATGTTCGGGCTGCGCGAAACGACGGAACTCCACGCGCGCGCAAAGAAAGGCGCGCCGGCCCAGAGCACCACCGGCGTGCTCAAGAGGAGCTCGAGCCATCGGGCGAGCAGCGAGTCGTGGATGGAAAGCAGCAGGACCGGCAGCGTCAGCACGACGCTCACCCAGAAGCGCCGCGTCATGTCGATGAGTTCGGGATTTGGTTCGAGCGCGCCGCCGGCTTCGAGCGGCTCGAGCGACATTCCGCATTTTGGACACGCGCCCGGCCCTTCGGCCGCTACCTCCGGGTGCATCGGGCAACCCCAGGTTGCCATAGGAAGCTCTTTCTCCATGGTTTCACAACCACTTCTTCGCGGGAGAATCGTTCACGATGATGCGTAACTGGTCGCTACGCGGTATTGGGAAAAACGCCGTGCACTGGGTGGGAGGGCTCGGCCCGGGTCTCATCACGGGCGCCGCCGACGACGATCCGTCGGGCATCTCCACGTATTCGATAGCCGGCGCCTCCGCCGGCTATTCGATGCTGTGGGTGGCGCTCATCACGACGCCGATGATGGCTGTGCTCAACGGCGTCTGTGCCCGCGTCGGCATGGTGACGGGCCGGGGCCTCATGCGAGCGCTCGCGCGCAGCATGCCGTTCCCACTCGCGCTCGCACTCGCCGCTACGATCGCCGTCGCCAACACCTTTAACCTTGGCGCCGATCTTGCGGGCATGGGTGCCGCTGCGACGCTCGTCGTGCCCCTCCCGCAATGGGCTTGGGTCGTGATCTTTACCGCCGTGATCCTCGCTGTCGCGGTATACTTTTCGTACCGAACCTTCGCGCGGATCGTGAAGTGGTTGTGCATCGCCCTCTTTGCCTACGTCGTGACCGCGTTCGTCGTCCATCCGCCGTGGCTGGTCGTTCTTGCGAACACGCTCATCCCGCGCGTTTCGTGGAACGCCGCGTGGTTGACGACGCTCATGGGCGTACTCGGCACGACGATCACGCCCTACCTATTTTTCTGGCAAGGCTCGATGGAAGCCGAGGAGCAGGGCGACCGCATGGGGCTACGGCGGTCGAGGCAGACGGGGGCGAAAGAGACGGACGTGCGGGCCGCCCACAGCGATGTGAATACCGGCGCGATCTACTCCAACGTCATCATGTTCTTCATCATCGTGACCTCCGCGGCGTCGCTCGGTGCGCACGGCATTACGCACATCGGGACCGCGGCCGATGCCGCGCGCGCACTGCGGCCGCTCGCTGGAAACCTTGCTTCGGTGCTGTTCACGCTCGGCATCGTCGGAACCGGCCTGTTAGCGGTTCCCGTGCTCGCAGGATCGTCCGCCTACATGATTGCCGAGCTCTACGGGTTGCCCGAGGGCTTGCACGAGAAACCGTATCGTGCCCGCGCCTTCTACGGGATCATCACCTTTGGGATGATCGCGGGCATGGTGATGGCGCTTCTGCGCATCGATCCCATCCGGGCGCTCTTCTGGTCTGCGGTGCTCAACGGCGTCGCCGTCGTTCCGCTGCTCTACGCGATCATTCGCCTCGCGCGCGATCCGAAGCTTCTCGGACGTTGGACCGCTTCGTGGATCGCGATGGGTTGGATGTGGGTGGCCTTCGCCCTGATGTGTGCGGCGGCGATCGCGATGGTCGTTTCCTGGTTCTAAGCGGTGCCGCCCTCAACGTAGATATCTCGTCGCGTCGGCGGAACGTCGATGCTGCCGTCGGTGCGCGGCCGTGCAAGCAGGGCTTGGTAGACGCCGATGCGTCCGGAGCGAAATCCTTGCGCGCTGCCCGCCATGTAGAGCCGCCATACCCGATAGCTCTGCTCGCCTGCGGCGGTGATCGCCGCATCCCGATTGCGTTCGAGGTTCGCGATCCACGCGCGGAGCGTTCGCGTGTAGTGTTCGCGTAGGTTCTCGACGTCGCGGACCTCGAAGCCCTGACGCTCGGCGAACGCGAGTGCTTCGGCGATGGGGATCAACTCGCCGTCCGGAAAGACGAACCGTTCGACGAAGCTTGTCCTGCCCCCGATCCGGTTCCCCTGTTGAGCGGCGATTCCGTGGTTGAGGAAGAGCCCGCCGGGCCGAAGCGCCTCATGTGCCGCGGTAAAGTACTCGGGAAGCTTCGCGCGGCCGACGTGCTCGAACATGCCGATGCTCGCGATCTTATCGAACTGCTCGCCGGCAAGGTCGCGGTAGTCCCGCAACTCGACGCGCGCCCGCTCGCCGAGACCTGCCGCCTCGATGCGCCGGCGCGCTTCATTGTATTGCGAGCGGCTCAGCGTGATGCCGAGCGCCTCGACGCCGTAGCGCTCCGCGGCGCGCATGACGAGCGCGCCCCAGCCGCAGCCGATGTCGAGCAGCCGTTCTCCGGGCTGCAGACGTAGCTTTCGCAACGTGTAATCGAGTTTCGCGCGCTGCGCGTCGCCGAGCGTCGTTGCGCCATTTTCATAATACGCGCACGAATAGACGAGGCGGTCGTCGAGGAAGGATTCGTAGAACGGCAACGGCTGGTCATAATGAAATCCGATCGCCGACCCGTCGCGCGCCTTCGAGTGAAGGCTGCCGTTTAGACGCGCTTCGCGCAAGTGCGGAAGACGTGTCGCCGGAAGCTGTCGGAGGAGCCACCAGATTCGGGCGGCCTTCGCACCCGAGAGCGGCACGACCGCGCGCAGCACCGCGTCGATCGCGGCCTCGACGTCGCCCTCGCACTCGAGCAGACCGGCCGCGAACGCGCGCCCCGCCGAGAGGTCGAACGGCGGTCGGAAAGCGGTGCGAAGCGAGCCCGGCTGCGACACGATGAGGACGAACGCTTCGTCCGTCCCTCGGATTCGCGTGCCGTCCCAGAGTCGCACGCCGAACATCCGGCCGTACGCATCTCCGAAGAGCGTCGCCAGCACCTCGAGCGCCACGCGCGCCTGCCGACCCATGAGGAAGGATATCCCCCGAAGGCGCTCCTCCCTGCTCGCACGAAATCTCCGCGCGATGTTCGCCCGAATCGGGAAGATTCGCATCCAGGCGCTTCTGCTCGGCGCGGTGCCGCTGGCGTTTCTGCTGTTGCTTGTCATCGTCGCCGCGGTGCTCGTCGTCCAAGCGCAGCGAATATCGGTCGCATCGCAGGAGGCGACTCGAATCCTCGGCCAGTCGGAGGCGCTGGGCCAGGTGATCGGCATGGCCGGCCGGGGCGCAAACGACTATGCGGTCGGTCGGAAATCGCTCGGGCTGTCGGAGTATCGGCGCGCCGTCGCCGCCTTTCCGGCGCAAGCGCATGCGTTGCTCGCCATCGTCGTGACCGAACCCCCGCAACAACGCGCAAACGCGCAACGCTATGTCGCGCTCTCGCGCACCGCCATGGCCGTCATCAAGCGGTACCTCGCCATGATCGAAGCCGGGCACATTTCGCAATCCCGCGCCTTCGGCAGTTCGACTGCCGTGCGCACGCTTTCGACCTCGCTGACCGCAGTGGTGACGTCGTTCGACCAGTACGAGCGCGCCTCGACGATTGCGCGTTTCGATGCCTTCTCGCGCGGCCTTCGGCTTGCCGCCGAGATCATTCTCCTCTCCGGCATTCTTGGCATCGCGCTGACGATGCTTGCGACGGCGGCCTTTGGTTGGCGGATCGTTCACCGTCTCGAGGTGCTCGCCGGTAACGCGCGCCGCCTCGGCGCGGGTCAAGCGGTCAGGCCGATCGACGGCGTCGACGAGATCGCGATGCTCGATCGCATCTATCAGGAGATCACGGAGCGTTTGCGCGAGGCGCTTCGGCAGAAAGAGGAGTTGCTCGACGCGTACGAGCGCGAACATCACGTCGCCTCGACGCTGCAGCAAGCATTGCTTCCACACGAACTGCCGGCGCTGCCCAGCGTGCGCATCGACGCCGCGTATCTTCCGGCTGCGAAGAGCGCCGAGATCGGCGGCGATTGGTACGACGTCTTCATGCTCTCCGAGCGCGTTCTCGCGATCGGCGTCGGTGACGTCGCGGGGCACGATCTTCGGGCCGCGACCGTCATGGGCGCCGTGCGCCAGGCGGTCCGCATCGCCGCGCGCGAGGACGCAGATCCCGCGGGCGTGCTTCGCCGCGTGAACATCGGGCTCTGCGACGAGCACCACTTGATCGTGAGCGCCTTCTTCGGAACCCTCGATCTCAACGACGGAACGCTGAGATATGCGATGGCGGGCCACCCGCCGCCGATCGTCGTTCGCGAGAACCGAGAGACCGAACCGCTCGAGGGGCGCGGAATCGTGCTCGGCATCAACCGGCGTGCGGAGTTCGAGACGAACGAGGTGCGCCTCGACGTCGGATGCGGACTCGTGCTTTACACGGACGGCGTCGTCGAAGCGGAACGCGACTACGCCAAGGGCGAGCAGAAGCTCGACGAGGCGATCCGTTCCGAGGCATTTAGCCCGCACGGCAACATCGCGGAACTGATTCAGCGGCGCGTCTTCGCGGGCGTCGAGCCGCGCGACGATTCAGCGGTCCTGTTCATTGGAATCAGAGATCTCGGCACGGCTGCGGAGCCGGCTCGCCGCCACACGTGGCAGCTCGACGCCAAGAACGAGAACGCCGCTCACCGCGTAAAGCGCGCGCTGCTCTGGCACCTCGGCGAGGTCGCATCGCCGGCGTCCGACTTTGCGGCGGTCGAAGCGATCATCGGGGAGCTCGTGAGCAACGTGGCGCGACACACGCCGGGGCCCGCGGAGGTTACGATCGAGTGCGACGATCACGCAATCCGCCTCGTCGTCAGCGATCGCGGCAAGCCTTTTCACAGCACCGGGGAGCACATCCCCGACGTCCTGGCTGAGAATGGTCGCGGGCTCTTCCTCATTCGGACGCTGGCCCAGCAAGTGCGCGTCGAGCACACGGGCCGAGGAAACCGCATCTCGGTTCAGTTGCCCGTCGCCCTCGGCGCGCCGATTCCGGTCGTATGATTCAACGCGCGATTGCGTGCACCGTCGCCGTGATGCTGCTGTGCGGTTGCGGGCACGGTGCGCGGCGCGGCGGACGCGGCGGAGCCGGAGGTGCGGGCGTCTCGCCTGCGCCGATTCCGACGACCGCGGCACGGCCGGCGACGGTGCGCCCCGCCTTGACGATCTCCGGCATCATCGCGCCATATCAAAACGTCATGCTCGCGAGCAATCTCGCGGAACCGGCGGACCAAGTCTTCGTCAACGAAGGCGATCGCGTTCGTCGCGGCGAGGTTCTCGCGCAGCTCGACACGGCCGACCTCGAAGCCCAACTTGCTTCGGATCTGGCGAGCACCGCGCACATGTACTATCAGGGCGGCCTCTCGATCTCGCAGGGTGAAAACGCGCTGCGTCAAGCACGAACGACCCTGCGCACGGACCAGCGCAACTTGCTGCGCGACGAGGACTTGTTGCGGCAAGGTTACGTCGCGCGGCAAGTCGTCGACCAGCAGTTGGAGACGGTGCGCAACGACGAGCAGACGCTGGAATCCGAAGAAGCGAACGTGACGGCAAACGGCTCGTTGAGCGGCAGCGGCCTCCAAGCATCGGCAGTCGAGCAAGCTCGCGCGACGGCGGATCAGATTCGCGTGCAGATCACGAAGGCGACGATCGTCTCGCCCGTCGACGGGACGGTCGTCAACCGCAACTTGAATCCCGGCGAGTACCCCGGTTCGCGCACGATCTTCGTCGTGCAACAGGACGACTCGGTCTACGCGGAGCTGAACGCTTCGAGCGCCGACGTCTTTCGCATCGCCCGAGGCTCGTCCGTCTCATTGTCGATCCCCGGTGAGACGTCTCGCGCGTACGCAGGCCGCGTCGTCGGCGTGCTCGGCCAAGTGCAGCCCGGATCGACGAACTTTACGGTCAAGGCGTTGATTCCGAATGCGAACGGCCAACTCGTCTCCGGGTTGCCGGTAACGGGCACGATTTCGCTTGCGGCAACAACCGGCATCGGCATCCCGACGACGGCATTCCTCGACGATTCGCACTCGACGATCTTTGTGGTCGGTACGAACGGCACGGCGCAACTCGCAAAGGTTACCGAGGTCGCGAGCGACGGAACGACTTCGATCGTCACCGGGCTCTCGGCGGGAACGATGGTGATCTCGAACGGCCAGCTCGGCATTACTGCCGGCCAGCAAATCGACGAAAGCGCCTCGCCCGCTCCGAACGCATCAAGTTACCCGCGCCGCTAGAGCGATAGCCGGCGCGTGCGGATCACCCAGCTCTTCGTTCACCGGCCCACGCTCGTCACGGTTCTGCTGGCGCTCATTGCGCTCGCAGGCGGCGTTTCGTACGCGACCCTCGTCAACCAGCAGTTTCCGAACATCGACTTCCCAACGATTTCCGTGCGCTTGAGTTATCCCGGCGGTTCGCCGACCGAGATTCGCGACGCGATCGTGCGGCCGATCGAGGATGCGATTGCCGGAGCTCCCAACCTCGACCACATCACGACGACGATTCAGAACGGACAAGCCGCGATCTCGGCGACCTTCACGCTCGATTCCAATAACACGACGGATCTCGTCGAAGTGCAGCGACGCGTTCAATCGGCGGAAGGGAGCCTCCCGAGCGACCTGACGGCGCCGACGATCGGTACGTTCGATTCGAGCGAGCCGACGGTGGCGACATTGGTCGTGACGTCGCATTCGTTGACTCCGGCCGCGCTCTCCGCACTCGTGAACAACAACATCATTCCGGAGATGGAGCAGGCGCCGGGCGTCGCCAACGTGGGAGCGAGCGGCGCGTTGACGCCGGCAATCGAGGTCAATGTCGATCCGAACAAGCTCGTCGCCTCGGGCCTCACCCTCGCCGATCTTGTGTCGACGATTAGCGGCAACAACGTACGCGCGCCCGGCGGCATCGCCTATGAACCCGATCGCGAGACGAGCATCGACATCCGCGGCGATATCACGAACGCGCAGGCGGTTTCAAGTCTGTTTATCGCGGCATCGGCGGGCGGCACCGGTGCGGTGGCCGGCACCGGACCCTCAGGTTTGGCGCCGGCAAACAAGCAAAGCACGAGCCCGTCCTCTTCTCTTGTGGGCGCGTCCACGTCGAGTTTCAATCAGTGGAGCGTCGCTCCGCGGTACATGCAGATCGGCGACGTCGCCAACGTCGTGGACGCCTACGAGCTACGGCGGGTCTACTCGTACGTCAACGGCGAGCAAGCGATCACGCTGAACGTGCAAAAAACGAGCGGGGCGAGTGAAGTCGCCGCATCGAATGGCGTGCTCGCATCGCTGCCGAGGCTCGAGCTGGAGTACCCCGCGGTAACGTTCAACGTCCTGAACGTCCAAGCGACCTACACGAAACAGCAGATTGACGCGGTTTGGCACACGCTGGCCGAAGGCGTTCTCTTTACGGGCATCGTGATGCTGTTTTTCATGCGCTCGTGGCGCAACGCCATCGTCGTCTTGATCGCCATTCCCACGTCGCTGCTCGTCACGTTCACGATCATGAAGATCGTGAACTTTACGATCGACACCGTCTCGCTGCTCGCGATGACGCTGATCATCGGCATCCTCGTCGATGACTCGATCGTCATCCTCGAGAACATCGGCCGCCATTTCGAGGGCGGGGAGGCGCCGAAGACGGCGGCGATCCTCGGGCGCGCGGAGATCGGGCCGGCGGCAGTCGTCATTACGCTCGTTGACGTCGTGGTCTTCCTGCCGATCGCGTTCCTGCCGGGAATCACCGGCCGCTTCCTCTCCGAGTTTGCGTTGGTCGTGGTGGCCGCGACGCTGACGTCACTTGCCGTCTCGTTTACCGTGACGCCGGCACTCGCGGGCAATTGGTCGATGCGGTCGAATTGGCGGCCGTGGTGGCTGATCGATCGCTTCACGCACCTCTTCGATCGTGCACGCACGACGTACTCGACGCGCATTCTTCCTTGGGCGCTCGATCGTCCGGTTTTGATTTTCGTCGCGAGCGGTGTCTTGACGCTCGCGGCCATCGCGTTGCTGCCGCTCGGCGCGATCGGCTCCGAGTTCATGCCTGCGGTCGACCGCGGCGAAATCTTCGTCGGCGTCACCTATCCCACCGGATCGCCGCTCGCGAAGACAAACGCAACGATTGCAACGCTCTCGCAAGAGTTCGCGCACGACGGCCCCGACATCCAATCGGTAACGTCGACGGCGGGTTCCGAGCAACAGGGCTTTGGCGGGGGAATCAACCTTGGCTCGGCGGGACAAATCCATGTCTTTCTCAACCTCAAACGCGAGCACACGACGGATTGGTGGGCACAGCGATTCGGCGTCGAGGCGCACCGGGTTGCTCCCGATGCGCAGACCGTCGCGATTCCCGCGACGGGGTCCGGCGGTGGCAATGCGCAGCCGATCGACTATCTGGTCGAATCGGCTGACGACGAGCCGGAGAAGTACGCTCCCGCGATACTGCAAGCGTTGGAGCAGACGCCGGGAACCGCGCACGTCACAAGTTCGGCGCAGAACCTTGCTCCGCAGGTCGACGTGGTCTTCGACCGCGAGCGTGCACGGGCGCTGAACGTCGACATCTCGACAGCCGCGAACGCGGTGCGCGCAACCTTCGGTGGATCGCTCGCGACGCAATTCGACACGACCAACGGCATCAAGTACGTGCAAGTCACATATCCGCAGAGCGCTCAAACCGACGTCCACTCGATTCTCAATATCCCCATTCGCTCGCTCTCCGGTTCGGTCGTGCACATCGGCGACTTTGCGTCGCTCGTCGAAGACCCGATCTCGCCGCTCATGACGCGAACGAACCGCCAAACGGTGGTTCACGTGAGCGCGAACCTCGCCCCGGGCGCCGCGTTGTCGGACGTGCAGAGCAGCTTCATGCGGCAGCTCGCGGCATTGCATCTCCCGGCGGGCGTGACCGTCGTTCCGACGGCCGGCGGGCAGCAGCAGAACTTCGGCCAGGCGGCGATGGGGATATTGGTCTCGCTCTTGCTCTCGAGTTTTCTCGTCTATCTCTTAATGGTGGCGCTCTACGACAGTTATCGGCTGCCCTTCATCATCATGTTCGCAGTTCCGGCTGCCGCCGTCGGTGCGCTCGGCTCGCTCTGGATCACGCACCTCACGCTCAATCTCTACTCGTTGATCGGCACGGTGCTGCTGATCGGGCTGGTATCGAAAAACGGCATATTGCTCGTCGATTTAGCGAACCATCGGGTGCGAGCGGGTGCGGATCGCGTCGCGGCGATTCATGAGAGCGCGAGGGAACGCTTCCGGCCGATCGTCATGACGACGTCATCGATGATCGCCGGGATGCTCCCCATCGCGCTTGCGCTCGATCCGGGCGCGGCGACTCGACAGGCGCTCGGCGTCGTCGTCATCGGCGGTCTCTCGAGCTCGTTGCTGCTCACGCTCGTCCTCGTTCCGGTCGCGTTCGTGCGATTCGCGCCGACGTACTCCGATCACCGGCGAAAAGCGACGCCGCGCACGCGCGTCCGCCCGACCTCGCTCGAGGTGCCGACATAACATGGGGTTGACGCGGCTCTTCGTTCGGCGCCCGACGCTCGTGTTCGTGTTCATCATGCTCGTGGCGCTCGCCGGGATCGTCTCCGAGATCACGCTCGTGAAGCAGCAGTTCCCGAACTACGACGTTCCAACCATCCAAGTCTCGCTCAGCTATCCGGGCGCTTCGACCACCGAGATTCGGGACGCGATCGTGCGCCCGCTCGAGGACCAGATTGCGGGCGCACCGGATCTCCAGACGATCGAGACTGCGATCCAACCGGGGCAGGCGACGGTCGTCGCGCGCTTCGCGCTCTCGTCCGATCAAAACACCGATCTCGTCCAGGTCGAGGGACGCGTGCAGAACGCGCAGCGCCAACTGCCCAGCGACCTGGAAACGCCGACGGTGACGATCTACGATCCGAGCCAAGCCGTCGTCGTGTCGCTCGTCGTTAGCTCGACGAGCATTGCCGCAGGCGATCTCTCCGCGCTCGTCACGAACAAGATCGTGCCTGCGATCGAACAGGTTCCCGGCATCGCCTTCGTCATCGCAAACGGCGCCGTGACGCCTTCGATCCAGGTTGAAGTCAATCCACAGGCGATGATGTCGTCGGGGTATACGATCAGCGATGTCGTGAGCGCCGTGCAGAACAATAACGTGCGCGCGCCGGGCGGCATCGCCTACGCGCCGAATCGCGAGACGACGATCGATATACGCGGCGACATTCAAACGCCGGAGACCGTCGCCGATCTGCTGCTCGGTGCAGGCCAGGGCTCGTCGAGCGGTTCGACGACGAGCGCATTCGGTACGACGCAGCGCTTGATGACGGTCGGCGACGTCGCAACGGTGCGCGACGCATACGAGCCGCAGCGGATCTACGGATACCAGCGCGGGCAGCCTGCAATCACGCTCGACGTGCAAAAGGCGACGAACACGAGTGAAGTGCAGGCCTCGGATGCGGTGCTCGCCGAGCTGCCCCGGCTGGAACGTCAATACCCCGACGTGCATTTCACCGTCTTGAACGTCCAGGCGAACTACACGCGGCAAGTGCTCTCCGGCGTCGTGCGGACGCTGCTCGAAGCGATCCTCTTCACAGGGATCGTCATGCTGCTCTTCCTGCGGTCCTGGCGCAATGCCGTCGTCGTCATGACGGCGATCCCAACGTCGCTGCTCGTGACGCTGATGGCGATGAAGCTCGCGCATTTCACCATCGACACGGTTTCATTGCTCGCGATGACGCTCGTCATCGGCATCCTCGTCGACGACTCCATCGTCGTGCTGGAGAACATCGAGCGCCACGCGGACGGAGGAGAAGAACCGGAGGAAGCGGCGGTGCGCGGCCGGACCGAGATCGGCGTCGCGGCGATCGTCATCACGCTCGTCGACGTCGTGGTTTTCCTGCCGATCTCGTTCTTACCGGGATCCGTAGGGCTCTTTCTGCGCGAGTTCGGGCTGGTCGTCACCGTCGCGACGCTGACGTCGCTCTTCGTGTCGTTCACCGTGACGCCGTCGATGGCGGGGCGCTGGGCGCTCTTCTCGACCTGGCGTCCGTGGCCGGTGATCGAACGCTTCACGCAAGGGTTTACGAACGTACGGCGCTGGTACGTCGATCGAGCGCTCGAGTGGGGCCTTGCGAACGAGCGCGCCGTGATGCTCATTTCCTTCGGATCGCTCGTGCTCGCGGTCTTGCTCATTCCGCTGGGGATCGTGGGCTTCGAGTACATCCCGGGCGTCGATCGCGGCGAGTTATTTCTCACGGTGTCGTTTCCGACCGGAACGCCGCTCGAGACGACGCGCCAGGCGATGCTCGCGGTCGAACGGATCGCCGACGAAACGCCGGACGTGCAATCGGAGGCCGCGCTTGCCGGCGCCTACGAAGGCAACCTGAACGGTTACATCAACAACGGCGCAATCGGTCAGATGCACGTCTTCTTGCGTCCGAATGCCTTGCATTCGACGGCGCAGGTTGCGGCGACGCTCCAGCGCGAGGTCACGCAGATTCTTCCGCAGTCGGCGCAGGTCGTCGTGATTCCGGCAACGGCGACGACGGGCGGCATCCAGCAGCCGATCGACGAGGTCGTGAACGACCCGCTCGGCGATCCCTCGCCGTACGCCGCTCGCGTCTACGCTGCACTCTCGCAAACGGAGGGTGCACTCGACGTCACGACATCCGACAACCCGCCGTCGCCCCAGGTGGAAGTGCAGTTCGATCGCGAGCGCGCGCGTGCGCTCGGTGTCGCCGTCGGCACGGCGAGCGACGCCATCCGTGCCGCATTCGGCGGTACGCTCGCGACGCAGTTTCCGACGGACAACGGCTTAAAGGACGTTCAGGTCATCTATCCGCAGGCCGATCAGACGAATCTCGCCGCGATCGATGCGATCCCAATCCGCTCCGCAGGCGGCTCGTCCGTACGCATCGGCGATGTTGCGAGCATCGTCTTGGCGCCCGCGCCGCCGCTTATCACCCGCATCAACCGGCAGAGCGTCGTGTACGTCGGCGCGAACCTTGCGCCGGGCTGGGAGCTTTCGAACGTGCAGCGCAACTTCAATGCGCGCCTGCGCGCGCTTGGCCTGCCTTCATACGTCACGGTGACACCGGTGGCGGGCGGAAACCAAGAGGCACTCGGCAACACGATCACCGGGATGTCGGCCTCGCTCGCGCTTTCGATCCTGCTCGTCTATCTGTTGATGGTCGCGCTCTACAATAGTTACCGTACGCCGTTCGTCATCATGTTCAGCGTGCCCGTCGCGGTCGTCGGCGCACTCGGTTCGCTCGCGATCACGCACCAAACGCTCAATCTCTTCTCGTTCATCGGTGCCGTATTGCTCGTCGGCTTGGTCAGCAAGAACGGGATCCTGCTCGTCGACTTCGCGAATCGTCTACGGCGCGAGGGTCGTGACGAAGGCGCGGCGATCCGGGAGAGTGCCTTCGAGCGATTCCGCCCGATCATCATGACGACGATCGCGATGATCGCCGGCATGACGCCGCTCGCGCTCGCGCTCGATGCCGGCTCGCAGGCGGAACGTTCGCTCGGCACGGTCGTCATCGGCGGCCTCACGAGCTCGCTGCTGCTCACGCTGCTGCTCGTGCCGGTTGTGTACGCGCGCCTCGCACCGACGCGCGAGGCCATCGAGCGCTCCGCTTCGCCCGAGGCCTCGCCCTAGGTCTCTCGTCCTACCGGACGATGTGCCAGTCGGTGATGACGTACTGCTTCCCCGTCGAAGCAACCGTTAGCGTTCCGTCACCGAATGCGTCGGTGTCGAAGGTCGCGATCGTCGTTCCGCCGGACGACGCGACCGTCCCGTTGATGAAGTCCGCATTCGTCGGCGAAACGCTCGTGTTCGTCGTGACGTTGAGCGTCGTTCCGTTCGCGAACACGGCGTTCGTGATCGTGAGCCCGACGAGCAAGCCTTGCTTGAACGTCGCGGTGACGGGGATCGTGTACGTGCCGGTCGAGGTCCCGCCCGTGAGCGTGAACATCGGCGTCGTAATCGGGCAGGTTGCGTTCTGCGTTCCCGTCGCGATCGAGAGCGAGCCGATCGCGCCCTTGAACGCCGTTCCGGAGTGCGTCGCCGCCCACGTTACGGAACCGTCGTTGTTGACGGTGCGCGTTCCGCCGGAGAGGTCGCCGCCTTGCCATCCGAATGTTTCATTCAGCGCGGCAATACCGGTTGCGTTGTATCCGGCCGTGTCGCCGCAGTAGTCGTTCGTGCTGCCGCCCGCGGCCTCCATCACGATCTCGCCGTCTGAGGCGATCGTCTTGACGCCGGAGATCGTGAGGTTTCCCGTCGAGACGCCGTCGAAGCCGTCCGCGGCGATCGGATAACCGTACTGGCCGAAGGTGGCATTCGTGATGACGTCGGTGTCCGTGCGGACGGCGCTCGCGGTGTTGCTGCCGTCGGCGTACGTGCTCTCGGTGCGGGCCACGCTCTCGGAGCCGGCGCCGGTCGAGGAATAGACTCGGGTGATGTCGCGCGCGACCTGCGTGCACGCCGCGTCGTAGAAGTACTGCAGCTCGGTTGAGTTCGGATCGCCGTTCTTGTCGGGGGCGAAGAACTCGATGCCGTTCGAGCAACTGCCGAGCGTATAGCTCTGTGGGTTGCTGCGGCCAGCCGATTGCGGCGTCGAGTTGGATATCGACATGTTATAGGTCGCCATCTGTTTGATCGGCGTGCCGAGCGCATTGGCCGTGGAGATCGAACTCTCGGTTGCGGTCTGCGAACCGCCGGTGCCTGAAGAGCCGGAGGGCGAAAAGGCGCCGCTGGATGCGCCTCCGCCGCTGCAGGCGGCGAGCGCAACGATGGCCGCAAGGGCGATTCGGGAGTGGATGCGCATGGGTGTGAAGCTCCTTCTCTGGTCGGGCAAACTTAAGCGCCCTTCCGCGATCAGCGTAGCGGTCACGGCGGCACGACGCATTAGCGGTTGTTCAGACGAGGATTAGCGAGGCCTGAGAGATTGCAATGCCACGATGCGGGGGCCCGCTCGCTCGGATGCGAAGGCGCAGGCATGGGCGGCGTTCGGATGCAGCAACTCGCGGGGTCCGTCCTCGCGGTCATCTTCATTGATCTGGGATTCCGCGTGTGGATTGTCAACGCGCCGCGTCATCCGGCGTTGGTCCTCTTGAGCATCGCGGCGTATCTCTGTGCTTTCGTCGCCGTGCGCGGCGTCTTCGACGCGCCGCGGCGCTGGCTTGAGATCGTTTATCCGGTTCTGTGCCTCGTCGGCGTGCTCGTCGGCTTTGCCGCGCAAGGCGTCCATTCCGACGTCATCGGCGGCTACGCAAGCGACGCACTCGCTTTCGATCACTACTCGGCGCAGTTGCTGCTGAGCGGCCGGGACCCCTATGGAGCCGATATGACGCCGGCGTACGCAGCCTTCCACGTTCCGCGGAGCATGGTCACGCCGACGACGAGCGGCGGAACCGTCACCGTCCAGTCATACCCGGCGCTCGCCTTTCTCGTCTACGCCCCGTTCGTGCTCGCGCACGTAGGCAGCATGCTCTGGGTGAACGTCGCGCTGCTCTTCGTTGCAATCCTCCTGGCGTACGCGCTCGTCCCGCCCGAGAACCGCATCGCAATCGGGCTGATCGTCGTCGCGGTACAAGAGTTCGTCTATTTTGCAACGGGTGCGGTGACCGATATCGTTTGGGTCGTGCCGATGATCGCGGTCGCCGCTCTTTGGGACGAGTCCCCCGAGTGGGCGGCGGTATGGTTCGGCGTCGCGTGCGCGATCAAACAGGACGCGTGGTTCGTCGTCCCGTTCGCGCTCCTCCATTGGCGGAGCACACGGACCGCCGGGATACTCGCCGCGGCATTCCTGATTCCGAACCTCCCGTTCATCATCTGGAACCCGCAGGCATGGGTGATGGGCGTCCTCGCCCCGCTCGTCACGCATCCGGTGCCGTTTGGGAGCGGCTTCGTGCAACTGCTTGCGAGCGGATTGCTTCCGGCGTCGGCCGCGTTGCTCGCGCTACCGTGGATTCTCGCCTTCCTGCTCTGTCTTTATCTCTACGTGCGGGATGCCGCAAAGTATCACTGGCTGCCCTTCATCGCGCCGGCGGTGGTGCTGTTCTTTGCGCCGCGATCGTTGGCCAACTATTTCTTGTACTGGCCGCTGATTGCGATTGTGTATGCGTCGGCGCGGCTGCACCGCCAAGGAGATCCGTCGTTTCCGGAACGCCGGCGAAGCGAAGGAGGCGTCTGATCGGGACGTCCAGCTTTGCGGTGAGCTCCGTCTTGACATGCGTGAGCTGCGTTTGCCGCTCGATCGTCCACCATGCCGCAATGCCGACGACCAGTGCGATGCCGGCCGCAAGCAGCCAGTTCCAATGAAGGTCGTAGGTGAGCACGCCGACGATCGGCTCGTGATAGAGATAGATGCTGTACGAGGCGATCCCAATGAAGACGAGCGGACGCCATGAGAAGAACGCGCGGAGTTCGCTCGTGTGGCCGACGGCGATGACGAGGCAGAGGGAAGCCGCCTGCCACGCGATCGTGTCCTGCAGCGCCACCAACTCCGGGTGGTCGCAGACGAACGCGAAAGCAAACGCGAAGGGCAGAAGCCAGAGGGCCGCGCCGGCACGACGGTCCTCGTTGACGCAGAGATCCGCGGCGAAGATTCCCGACATGAACGCGGGCAGCGTCGCAAAGTCGATGACGCTCAAACGCGTGAAATGGTAACACGCATAGCTCGCGGCAGCGACGAGCCAGAAGGCCTTGGGGTTACGGAGCCAAAGCGCGAGCAGCAGAGGGAAGAGCAGGTACCAGCGGCACTCAACGGCGAGCGACCAGAAGGAACCGTTCGAGAAGTTCAGGTTGCCGTCGAGGAAGAAGAGCTGCTTCGCGATGTCGCCCGCGGTCGTCGCTTGAATCGTCCCCGGAAGCGGAAATCGCAGGATCTCCAACACGATCGTCAGGACGGCAAAGGCCGCGACGGCGATCCAGTACGGCGGCAGTATGCGCAGGATGCGTTTTGCAAGAAACGTCGCCGTGCCGAAAGCTGCGTTTCCTCCGTTCGCCACGGCCCGCAGCGTCGGGTAGGAAAGGCAGAAGCCCGAAATCACGAAGAAGAGATCGACGCCGTGACGTCCTTCGCGCATCACGCGCTCGAAAGCCGAGAGATGGGAGGCGTGATAGAGCAGCACAGAGAGCACCGCAAGAGCACGCAATCCGTCGATATAGCGGATGCGCGCAGTCGGCGGTGCCAATTGCAGGGACACAATCAGGTATCGTCACCGCGACCGGTGTGGGCCGACGCTCGTGAGAGGCTTTACGAAAGCCTTACGATAGCGGGGAGCGCGATGCGGAGCTTCGAAGGGCGCGCAGCGTGAACGAGCGAGTGCTTCGCCTCTGGTCGACCGTCCGTGCCCCGGCGGCATTGCTCCTCATCGCGATCGCCTTCTCGTTCGCGGGCGCGAACGTCGTGCGCGGCCGGTTCGCGATGGGGGACTTCAAGGCGTTCTATTGCTCGGCGAAAGTCACGCTGGCGCGCGAGGATCCGTATTCGGCTGCGCCGCTGGCGCGCTGTGAAGCGATCGGCGCGCCGGCACCGCTCTTTGTCACAAACTTTCCGCAGGTCTTGCCCGCACCCTTACCGGGCTACGCAATCGCTGCATTCGTGCCGTTCGCCCTCCTGCCGTTTCCCGCGGCATGCGTCGCGTGGCTCGTCGCGCTGCTCGCGGCAACGATCGCGGCAATCATGCTGCTCTCCCGTACCGGATTGGGTGACCCGTGGGATCTCGCAATCGCGCTCACGTTGCTCGTCGTCGCGACGTCGTTTCCGATGGGCGAACTGCCGCCGGTCGCGCTTTTCGGGATTGCGCTTTGCGCGTGGGCGGTGAAGCACGATCGCGTGTGGCTCGTCGGCATCGGCATCGCGCTCTCGCTCTTTGAGCCGCAGATCGGTGCAGCGGTCGCGCTCTGCGCGATCGCGCTCGGCAGACGCTTCGCCGTCGCGGCGGTCGCTGCGCTGCTCGCGCTCGGCGTGCTCTCGATTGCGGCGGTCGGCATCGCCGGCGATCTCGAGTATCTGCGCGTCGTCGTGCCCGCGCACGTGCTCGCCGAACTTCCGAGCGTCCTGCAGTACAGTCTTTCGTGGGCGCTCTTTCGGCTCGGCATGGCTCCGCCTCTCGCGATGCTGCTCGGCCGGCTCTCTTGGGTCGCGATGCTCTGCGTCTCCGTTTGGTTTGCGCGCTCGCCGCTCGCGCGGCGCCGGCCGGAAGCGGCTCTGCTCGCAGCGCCCGCATTTGCGGTGGTCGGCGGCCCGTTCTTACACCTCGATCAGATCGCGCTCGCGGTTCCGGCCGCAGTCTGGCTTTCGGTGCGCTCGGAGCGCGCGCAATGGCTGCGTACCGCGGCGCTCATCGCGCTTTGCGTGCCGCTGCTCTATGTTTTCTCGATCATTCGCCTGGCAGCGATGCTGCCGCTCTTCGCAGCCTGGCTCGGCGGCGCGTACGGTCGCTCCGCAATCGCGGGACTCCGCGCAGCGCTTGCCGCCATCGTGATCGCCGCTGGGATCGCGGCGATTGCCGTCGCGGCGGGCACCGGATCGGCGGCGATCGCACCGCTGCAGACGCTGCCTTCGACGTTGCCGCAAGCATCGTGGTCGGCGTTTGTCGCGGCTCACTATGCGATGACCGGGTGGTCCGTGTGGCTCGTCAAGGCGCCGATGTGTTTCGGCATCCTCGCAACCGCGGCCGGCCTCGTCGCGGCAGCGCGGAGCACGGCGTCGTGACGCGGCGCATCCTCGTTCCCATCGCCGCACTTGCAGTCTTTGTCGGCGCCGTCGCGATCACCGTGCACCTCACCGCGTTTCCCGTTGCCAAGAACGCTCACTCGAAGTTCATGGGCGACTTCAAGGCGTTCTATTGTGCCGGGCGCGTCCGCCTTGAGGGCCAAAATCCATACGATGCGGCGCCGATCGCCGCGTGCGAGCAAGCGCCGGCGCCGGCTCCGCTCTTCGTAATCGCGCGCGGCGAAGTGCTGCCGGCACCGTTGCCCGGATACCTCGTCGCGGCATTCGTTCCATTTGGCGCGCTGCCGTTCGCATTTGCGGTAGCGCTGTGGCTCGTGCTGCTCTTTGCGGCGTTTGCCGGCGCCGTTGCGCTGCTGCGCCGATTGCAGGTCGGCGATCCGTGGACGTTGCTCGTCGCGTTTTCGATCGCGCTCATGGGTCTTTGCGTTCCCGTCGGCGAGCTTCCGCCGATCGCGCTCTTCGGAATCGCGCTCGCGGCCTTCGGCGCAATGCGCGATCGCCCGGGACTGCTCGGATGCGGCGTCGCGATCGCGATGTGCGAACCCCAGATAGGCATAGCCGTTGCGATCGCCTGTGCCGCGCTCTCACGCCGCTTCGCGATCGCGGCCGGCGTGGCGCTCGGCGGGCTTGCGCTCCTCTCGTTCGCGACGCTGGGAATCGGCGGTAACGTCGCGTACGTGCGCGACGTGCTTCCGGCGCACGTGCTTTCGGAGTTGCCGAGCGTCCTGCAGTACGGTCTTTCCTGGGTGCTCTACGGTCTGGGCGTTCCGAGCGGTCCGGCCGTGACGCTCGGGCGACTGCAGTGGATTGTCATGCTCGCAGTCGCGCTCTTTGTCGCGCGCTCGCCGTTCGGGCGCCGGAATCCGGCGTTCGCCGTACTTGCCGCGCCGGCGATCGTCGTCGTCGGTGGTCCGTTCNNGCGCGTGCGTGGAATCTCGCGGCGGCGATATGTTTGGCGCTGCCGCTGCTCTTCATATTTGCGCTGACGACGTTGCTCGCATGGATTCCGATCGTCGCAGCTTGGCTCGGTATGGCATATACGCGGCGCGGCATCGTCGCGCTTCGCGCCGCGGCAGTCGCGCTCGTCGTGATGCTTGCGATTGCGCTTGCGACGCTGAAAACAGGGCTCGGCTCGGAGACGCTGCCGCAACTCCAGGGGCTTTCGGCCTCGCTCGCTCAGACGCCGTGGTCAGCGTACGTCCGCAGTCACCTCGTCTACACGGCCTGGACGATTTGGCTCGTGAAGGCGCCGACGTGGTTCGGCGTTCTCGCGACCGCGGCGGCACTCTTAGGTGCGGCGGTGGCAACTCCCGTAGACGACGCTGACGGCGCGGACGTCGCGCCCGGTGAGCGCGGCCGCAAGATCCCAACTCGTTAGGAGGCCGTACCACTCGAACCATTGGCGGTGGACGTCGGCGGCCGAAACGCCGAAGCGGTCGGCGAGCCGCCGGCAGAGGGCGCTCGTCGGTTCGGCGCGACACTCTCGCGAACTCCAGAGCCAGCATTTCCAGAAGTCGATCGACGCTCGCTGGGCATCCTCGGCAATCTCGAGCGACAACTCGAGGCGCAGCGCATCTCCGTCGACGACGTGAAGCATGGTGGTCCGCTTTCCGATGCGAATATCGCACGGCTCGCTATCCACAAGCGCGCGTCGCATCCTTACCATTTCTTGGAATTTCCCGCGGAGGAAGTTCGCTAAACCGTGAACGCGACCCCTTCAGCGCCACGCCGGCGGTGCGACGGATTCGGTGAAGGCCTTCACCAGCCGCACGATGCCGTCGCGGTCGCCGGCCCCGAAGCGGGCGAGGCGCGGGCTGTCGAGATCGAAGACTCCGTAAGCCTCCCCGTCCGCCTCGAGCGGAACGGCGAGTTCCGAGCGCGAGGCCGCGTCGCAGACGATGTGGTCGGCGAAGGCGCCGACGTCGTCGATGACGATGACCGAGCGCGAGGTGAGGGCCGCCCCGCAGACCCCGCGCCCGCCAGGAAGCCGGGCGCATGCCGGTCGGCCCTGGAATGGACCGAGCACGAGCTCCCCGCTCGGGTCGGCATAGTAAAATCCCGCCCAGTTCAGGTCGGGGATCTCCTGGTAGAGGAATGCGGCAAAGTTCGCCGCGTTGGCGAGATGATCGGGCTCACCGCGGAGCAGTTCGCGGACCTGCTGCTCGAGCAGAGCGTAATCCATCTCGCGAGAGAGCGTTCGAGGCCGGGGCGCGGGAGCCGTCTACGCGTGCCCGGCGGAGCGAGCAAGGCAGGCGGCCCTCGGGCGAGAAGCCAGGCGGATGCCGACACCGACGATCCCCGTGAACATCGGGAACACCGCCTTCATGCTGATCTGCGCGAGCCTGGTCATGCTCATGACCCCGGGCTTGGCGTTCTTCTATGGTGGCCTCGTGGGGCGCAAGAACGTCCTCGCCATCATGATCCAGAGCTTCATGTCGCTCGGGTGGACGACCGTGCTCTGGTATGCGTTCGGGTACTCACTGTGCTTCGGACCCGATTGGCACGGCGTCATCGGCAACCCGCTCACGTACGCCTTCCTGCAGGGCGTCACGCTGCACTCGATGTTCATGGGCAACGACGCCGGGATCCCGCTCGTCGTCCACATCGCCTATCAGATGATGTTCGCGATCATCACGCCCGCGCTCATCACGGGCGCATTCGCCAACCGCGTCACGTTCAAGGCGTATTTCCTGTTCTTGACCGCATGGCTGATCTTCGTCTATTTCCCGTTCGTCCACATGCTCTGGAGCCCTGACGGGATGCTCGCGAAGTGGGGCGCGCTCGATTTTGCCGGCGGCATCGTCGTGCACGGAACCGCGGGATTCGCCGCGCTTGCCTCAGTCTTGTTCCTCGGCCGGCGGTACGTGTTGGAAAACAAACCGCACAACGTGCCGCTCATCGCGCTCGGTACCGGATTGCTCTGGTTCGGCTGGTACGGCTTTAATGCCGGATCCGAGTTACGCGTTGATTCGGTGACGGCGTCGGCATTTCTCAACACCGACATCGCCGCGTCCTTCGCCGCGATTACGTGGCTGCTCGTCGAATGGTCGCTCGGAAGACAGCCGAAGTTTGTGGGACTGCTGACCGGCGCGGTCGCCGGCCTCGCGACGATCACGCCGGCGGCCGGATACGTTTCGCCGACTACGGCGGTTATCTACGGCATTGCCGCGGGCATCGTCTGCTATCTTGCGGTCGCGCTGAAGAACCGGCTGCGATGGGACGACGCGCTCGATGTCTGGGGCGTGCACGGCGTCGGCGGCTTGCTTGGCATCATCTTGCTCGGCGTCTTTGCCTCCACGGCGTGGAATCCGAACGGCGCCAACGGGTTGCTGCACGGCGGCCTCGCGTTCTTCGAGAAACAATGCGCCGCCGCACTGCTCGCCGCGGTCTGGGCCTTCGTCTTCACGTACGGCATGCTGTGGCTGATCAACCTCGTGACGCCTGTGCGCGTGAATCCGCAAGGACAGGAACGAGGACTCGACATCGAGCTGCACGGCGAAGAGGCGTACCCGCTCGGATTCTAACGCGCGCGGGCTCGTCCAACAAAACGAACGCGGCGAGATTCGCCGCGTTCGTGAGATGACCGATCGCCGGTTGAGTTCGGTCGACGCCTTAGATTCTCCAGTTCATGCCGACTCGGACGATCGCGCCGCTGAAGTAGAAGTCCTTTCCGACCATGAACGGCGTTGCCGGCGTCGTGCCCACGAGTTGCGTGTACGGGCGTAACCAGTAGTCGAGCACCTCGACGCGCGCCGTCGTGCGTTTGCCCAAGCGCCACTCGTAACCCGCGCCGCCGACCCATCCCGGTTGCGTCGTGGTCGTCGTCCCGGAGTAGGACTGAGTCGAGTTTCCGTCGTTGGTCGACAGGGTCTCGGAGCCTTCGGCGAACCCGCCGGTGAGATAGAGCAGCGAACGGCTCGCCATGAGCACGCCCACGCGAACGCGCACGGTCGAGAACCAGTTCTGGTGCTGCGATGCGTAGAGGTGAATGTTGGGAACCGATCCCGTTCCGATGTCCTGGATGGTTCCGGAGTAGCCTCGTGACCCGCCGATATCGGAGGCCTGGAAATCGGCTTCGACTCCGAAGAGCGCGCCGTTACCGGCGGAGTCCCAACCGAGTTGCCCGCCACCGAGAATGCCGCTCGGCCTCATGCCGCCGAGGTAGATGGGCTCGATGCAGCCGGTGCCGTTTGCAATGCCGGCGCTCGTGCATTGCGTGGTTCCTGGGTCGTTGCCGCTTCCCCAGCCAAGGTTGATGCCGACGTGGG
>PKZD01000039.1:18504-19453 GCA_003133745.1 Candidatus Tyrphobacter aquilonaris | reverse complement strand
GTTGGCGGCAGGCGAGGCGTCGTGCTGGCTGATTTGGTGAAGAGTGTCGACTGGACAGCGCGTCGCGCGGAGTTTGGCGAGATTCTGGCCGCTGAAACGGTAACCCGTGTCGCCGCTCTCGTCTCCGCGCTAATCAGCGCGCAAGCCTGATGTCCTCAGGTTTCAGGTGGCAACTGCGATGACAATGCGCGCATCGCGCATCCAGGGCTTCATCCTGCCCCTTAGCAGCCAGGTCCGTGTGGATCGAGAGCGCCAGCAACGATGCATGCGACGGTCGGGATTGCCATCAGTCCGCAACCAGCTAGGGCTAAGACGAATATGACCAGCGCAATCCGGGGGAAAAGCTTGCTCGCGGGCTTCACCCTGCTATCATAGCCCCGCTGCGCGCGTAGTAGCGTAGGCTTGACAAGTGTCAAGCCGGGGCCTAGGCTCGGGAGGTGACTGATTTCGCCCGGCGGCTGGAGGCCGCTATGAATGGGGCTTCCCTCAGCGCCTCCGAGCTCGCTGAACGCTCCGGCTTGACCGAATCCGCGATCTCGCTCCTTCGCGCGGGCAAGCGCGAGCCATCGTACCGGACGCTTCAGCGGCTGAGCCGCGCCCTGCCGAGCCTCGCCCCCGAACCCGGCACGGAGCCGCGCTCGCCATTTGATTCCATCGACGACGCGATCGCCGACATTCGCGACGGCAAGATGGTCGTCGTCCTCGACGACGAGGATCGCGAGAACGAAGGCGATCTCGTCATGGCCGCGCAGACGATCACACCTGAGGCGATCAACTTCATGCGTCGTCACGCCGGCGGTTTGATTTGCGTCCCGCTTCCCGGACGACGCCTCGAGGAGCTGCAGATCCCGCAGATGGTCAACGATAACACCGCGGTACACGAAACCGCGTTCACCGTTTCGGTCGAGGCGCGCGGGCTCACGACGACCGGCATCTCCGCGCACGATCG
>PKZD01000039.1:0-18434 GCA_003133745.1 Candidatus Tyrphobacter aquilonaris | reverse complement strand
GACCTCATCGCGCATCGGATGCGTAACGAAAAACTCGTGAAGCGGATCGCCGAGTTCGACCTTCCGACGACGACCGGCGATTGGCGCGGGATCGCCTACGAGAATACCGTGGACGGCAGCGCGCACGTTGCGCTTGTCATGGGTGAGATCGGCGACGGAAAAGAACTGCTCGTGCGCGTACACTCCGAATGCTTGACCGGCGACGCGCTGCACTCCGTTCGCTGCGATTGCGCGGCGCAACGCGACGGCGCGATGGCGATGATCGCCGCGAAGGGTCGCGGCGTCCTCCTCTATCTGCGTCAAGAAGGGCGCGGAATCGGATTGGCCAACAAGCTGCGCGCGTACGAGCTCCAAGATCGTGGTGCCGATACCGTCGAGGCGAACGTCGCGCTCGGCCTCCCGGTCGACAAGCGCGATTACGGCATGGGATCGCAGATTCTCTACGATCTCGGCGTACGCGAGATGAGGCTCATCACGAACAACCCGAAGAAAATCTTCGGCCTGGAGGGTTTCGGGCTCAAGATCGTCGAGCGCGTCGCAATGGAAACCGTTCCGACGCCGCACAACGCGCGATACATCGCGACGAAACGTGCGAAGCTCGGTCATATGCTCGACGAGCACGCCGTCTCGTGAAAAAACGCGGCGACGAAGGGGTCGCGACGCCGAATTGCGCCGGGAAACGCTTTGCGATCGTTGTCGCGCGATTCTACCGAGATCTCAGCGATACGTTGATCGATGGAGCGCGCCGCGCGCTGCGCGAATGTGGCGTGCGGGACGAAGACGTCTTCCAATACGACGTGCCTGGGTGCTTCGAGATTCCGTTTGCCTGTCAAAAGGTCGTCGACGGCGATCGTTTCGACGGATTGATCGCGCTCGGCGTCGTCATCCAAGGGCAGACGCCGCACTTCACGTACGTCGCCGGCGAATGTGCCCGCGGCATCATGGACGTGCAGCTTTCGACCGGCGTGCCGATCGGTTTCGGCATCCTGACCACGACGACGCGAGAGCAGGCGGAGGAGCGCGCCGATCCCGAGCGCGGCGACAAGGGCTACGAGGCCGCCTTCGCCGCGGCGGTCCTGTCGGTCACGCCCTCGGACCTGCCGCGGGCCGGTTTTAGAACCTGAAGGGATTGCCTTACGCGGGTCGCATATTTGGCTTCCTCGATCACCGACGTGGAGGCTCGATCCCCTGTGGAAGACAATATCCTCACCTGTAAAGATTGCGGAAACCAGTTCGTCTTCAGCGTCAGAGAACAGCAATTCTTTGCCGAGCGGGGCTTTGCGAATATGCCGGCACGCTGCCGCGATTGCCGACAAGCGCGACGCGCTCACAACGCTACGACGGATGCCACGACGCGTACGGCGCGTCCGAGTCATGAGGCCGTCTGCGCGCACTGCGGCGTCAACACGACGGTGCCGTTCCGCCCGCGCGGTGACCGACCCGTCTACTGCCGCGACTGTTACGCCTCACGCGTTCCGGCCGGAGTCTGACGCGCCGCTTCCCGCGCCCGTCGCCTGGGATGGCGATGCGGTAACGTATCTCGATCAGCGCGCGCTGCCCTTCGAGGTGCGGCTCGAATCCGCGCGCACCGTCGACGAGATCGTCGAGGCCATCGCGACGCTCGCCGTGCGCGGCGCGCCCTGCATCGGGATTTTCGGGGCATACGGCGTTGCCTTGCTGCGGCGTTCCATCCCCGACGATGCCGCCTTCGCCGCAGCCGCGGCGCGCGTTCGCGCCGCTCGCCCGACGGCGGTGAACCTCGGCTGGGCGGTCGACCGGGTCCTCGGTGCCGAGGACATGCTCGCCGAGGCGCAGGCAATCCACCGCGAGCAAGAGGCAATCGACGAAGCGATCGCCCAACACGGCCTCGAGTTGATCCCGCGCAACGCGCGGATCATCACGCATTGCAACACGGGCCCGATCGCGACGGGGGCAGGCGGCACCGCGCTCGGCATCGTCTTGGCTGCGCACCGCGCGGGAAAGAATCCGCACGTCTATGTCGACGAGACGCGTCCGTTGTTGCAAGGCGCGCGGCTAACCGAGTGGGAACTGCGTCTTGCAGGCGTCGACGCCGTGCTGCAGATCGACGCCGCTGCGGCGGTCGTCATGGCACGCGAGAAGGTGGACCTCGTGCTCGTCGGCGCCGACCGAATCGCGCGCAACGGCGATACGGCGAATAAGATCGGGACGTACGCGCTGGCGGTGCTCGCGTCGCATCATGGGATACCGTTGTACGTGGCGGCGCCGCGCTCGTCGTTTGACTTTGCGCTCGAGAGCGGCGGCGGAATCCCGATCGAAGAGCGCGACCCTCGCGAGGTCACATCGTTCGGCGGCGCGCGCATCGCAGAGGAGTCGGCTCAGGTGTTCAATCCCGCCTTCGACGTCACGCCGCGGCATCTCATCACCGCTTTCGTCACCGAGTTCGGCGTCGTGCGCCCGCCCTACCACGAAAGCATCTCCGCACTCGAGAAAGCCCGTGAAGTACTACGACTTTCTCGATAAGGCGCCGCCGATCGGACGGCTTGTCGTCATCGAGGGCACCGAACGCCTTCTCGCGGAGCGCGCGCTCGACGCGATCCTCGATCGACTGTTGCCACCCGATGTTCGCGATCTAAACCTCGCGCGAATCGCGGCGGCGGAAGTCGGCGATGCGTCGGGCGTACGCGAAGCATCGGCCGCGATGCCGTTCCTCGCGGAGCGTCGCGTCGTCGTCGTCACCGAGGCGCAGACGCTGCGCGCGCAGGAGCGGCGCAGCCTGTGGGACGCGGCGCAAACCGTGCCCGAGGGCAACACGCTCGTGCTCGTCGATCTCATCTCCCCGCGCTCGCAACGGCCGCAGTCCCTCGGGTCGTTGGCGGGCCGCGCCGCGATACGCATCGATACGACCGCGGATGTCGAGACGCGCCGGCGCTTCGTCGACGAGACGCTTCACACGCTCGGCGCCAAAGCAGAGCCGCGCGTCGCCGCCGCCCTTATCGAGAGCGACGCCGATCTCGGCGCGGTCCGCAACGATCTCGAGAAACTCGCGCTCGTCGGGAAGCGGATCACGCTTGCGGATCTGGAGCGAGAAAGCCTCGTCGTCGAGGACCCGAAAGCGTATCGATACGCGAGCGCGCTCATCGAAGGGAAGACCGCTGCCGCATTTGCAATCGCGCAGGAGTTGTTCGCGCTCGACCCGCGCGGCGCCGCGATGCCGTTGCTCTCGGCACTCGCGACCGAGTGCGCGCTGCTCTGGGATTTGGCGCGTGCCGGCGGAAGCGTGCCCGCGCGCTTCCAGTGGCGGGAGCGTGCCTTACGGCCGATTGCGCGCCGCATCGGCGAACGCCGCGCGCGCAGCGCATACGAGCGCGCCGTGCGGGGCGTCGAGGCGATCGTGACCGGCCGTGCGGGCAGCGATCCCGACGAGTATCGTGCGCTCGTCGAGCGCATCAGCGCGGAGTGCGCCATGCTCGCGCAAGCGCGATAACGATGAACTACGAGCGATACGCCTCACCGTTCTCCTGGCGCTACGGTCGCGACGAGCTACGCGCGCTCTTCTCTGAAGCGGAGCGACGACGGCTGTGGCGCGTCGTCTGGGTCGCGCTCGCGGAGGCGCAGGCGCAAGCCGGTCTCGTGAGCGCGGAGGAACTCGACGATCTGCGAGCCCACGCACACGAGATCGACGTCGATGCTGCGCTCGAGATCGAACGCGAAACCCATCACGATCTCGTCGCGGAGATTCGTCTCTTCGCGTTGCAGGCGCGCATCGGCGGCGGCCGGATTCACTTAGGCGCGACCTCGATGGACATTGAGGACACCGTCGAAACCTACCGCATTCGCCGAGCGCTCTCGCTCGTCGGCACGCGGCTGCGCGCGCTGCTCGTGCGTTTTGCGCAACGCGTTCGCCGGCACGCGGATCTCGTCTGCATGGGCTTCACGCATCTCCAGCCCGCGGAGCCGACGACGGTGGGGTACCGACTCGCGATCTACGCGCAAGATCTCTTGCTCGACTTCGAACATCTGCGCTTCGTCTTCGAGCAGGTTCGCGCGAAGGGATTGCGCGGAGCGGTCGGGACGAGCGCCTCGTACGAAGCGCTCCTGCGGAGCAATGGCGCTTCCGAGGAGATGGAGCGGCGCGTGCTCGAGCGCTTCAGCATCGAAGCGCGCGACGTGAGCGGCCAAATCTACTCGCGATCGCTCGATTACATCGTGCTCTCGGCCCTCGCCGCCTTGGGTGCCTCGCTCTCGAAGTTCGCGGCGGACGTTCGCATCTTGAGCGCACCGCCGTTCGGCGAGTGGGCGGAGCCGTTCGCATCGGGGCAAGTCGGCAGCTCCGCGATGCCGTTTAAGCGCAATCCCGTGCTCTGTGAACGCGTCGACTCGCTCGCGCGGCTCCTGCCGGCGTATGCCGATGTCGCGTGGCAGAACGCGGCGACGAACTACCTCGAACGCACGCTCGACGACAGCGCGAACCGCCGCACGATTCTCCCCGAAGCGTTTCTCGCAACCGACGAAATCCTCTCGCTCGCCTATCGCGTGGTCGACGGATTGCACCTCGATGAACGGCGCATCGCGCAGAACCTGCGCACGTACGGTGCGTTCGCCGGAAGCGAGGCGGTGATGATGGAAGCGGTGCGAGCGGGCGGCGATCGCCAGCGCTTGCACGAAGCCATTCGCCGTGCCGCGATGACGTCGTGGGAGGCGCTCGAGCGGGGCGAAGACAACCCCTTGCCGCAACTGCTGACGGAGGAACCGGAGTTGACCGCGCGCATCGATCCAGCCGAGATCCGGCGCCTCCTCGATCCGAGCGGCCACGTCGGTACGGCCTCCGCGCGCGCTTGCCGCGTGGCGGAGCGCATCGACGCACTCGGCGGATTTCCCGAACAGCCGGAGGTGAGGGCGTGAACAAAGGAAGCGAAATCGCGCGCGGCAAGACGAAGATTCTGTACGAGCATCCCGCCGACCCGGAACAGTTGGTCGTCGCTCAGATGGATGCGATCACGGCGGGTGACGGCGAGCGCCGAGACGTGATCGCCGGGAAGGGGCGGCTTGCCGCGCTCACGACCGCGCGCATCTTTCGGATGCTCAACGAGCGCGGGGTGCCGACGCACTATCTGGCCGGCGGCGAAGACCAAGACGGCAACGAGATGCTCGTGCGACGCTGCACGATGATTCCGCTTGAGGTCGTCGTGCGCGGCGTCGTGGCCGGCTCGTTTGCAAAGCGCAACCCAGCATTGCCGCGCGGCTCCCTGCTCTCTCCGCGCGTCGTCGAGTTCTTCCTCAAAGACGACGAGCACCACGACCCGATGATCTCACCCGATCAAATCGAAGCGCAACGCATCGCATCCCCGGAGGAGATCACGACGATGGCCGACCTCGCGCGGGCGGTCTTCGAACGCATCGCGCGGGCCTGGCAAAGGCGCGACGTCCTCCTCGTCGATCTCAAGGTCGAGTTCGGACGAATCACCGGCGGGAAGGAGAAGGATAAGATCGTTCTCGCCGACGTCATCGACAACGACTCGTGGCGCATCTGGCCACACGGCCGTGAAGACGCGATGCTCGACAAGCAGCTCTACCGGAATCTCGATCGGCGCGACGACGAGGCACTCGACCGAGTGAAGCGCGCGTACGAGGAGGTCGCGGAGATGGTCGCCGGCTTCACGGCAGATGGTTGAGGCGCCGCATTCGGCGTTGAGTGCCGCCGAGCGGCAGTTGATCGCGGATGCGCTCGAGCGCGAACCGACGACCGTTGAGTTGTGTGCGTTCGATGCGCAGTGGAGCGAGCATTGCAGCTACAANNGCGTCGTCGTCGCGCACGAATCGCACAATCATCCTTCGCAGGTCGTCCCATTCGAAGGCGCAGCGACCGGCGTCGGCGGCATCGTGCGGGATGTATTGTGCATGGGCGCGGAGCTAATCGGGCTTGCGGATGCGCTGCGCTTCGGCGACGTGTCGGATCCGGCGAGGCACGAGCGCCACGTCGCGCGCGCTGTCGTTGATGGGATCTCGGCGTACGGCAATGCCATCGGCGTTCCGAACCTTGCGGGCGACGTGTACTTTCACGCGGGTTTCAACGAGAACTGCCTCGTGAACGTGATCGCGCTCGGGCTCATCAAAGAACGCGAGATCGTGCGCTCTTTTGCGCCGCCGCAGAGCGCGGGTTGGCCGATCCTGCTCGTCGGGAAGGCCACCGATTCCAGCGGGTTCGGCGGCGCGTCGTTTTCATCGATCTCGCTCGATGCGCAAAACGAATCCGTCAACAAGGGCGCGGTTCAGGTTCCCGATCCGTTCTTGAAAAACGTGCTGATGCGCGCGACGTACCGCGTCTTCGACGTCTTGCGCGAGCACGGCGCAATCGCAGCGTGCAAGGATCTTGGAGCTGGCGGCGTGATGGGCTGCAGCGCGGAGATCTGCGCGGCCGGTGGATTCGGCGCCCGCATCGATCTCGACCAATTGAACGTCGCGCATGACGGCTTGCCGCCGGAGGTGTTGGCGGTCGGCGAAACGCAGGAGCGGCTGCTTCTCGTCTTGCCCCCGCAGAGCGTCGACGAAGTGATGCGCATCTACAACGAGGAGTTCTCGCTCCCGCAGATCGCGCAGAACGCGCGTGCCGTCGTCATCGGCGAAGTGACCCGCGAGAAACGCTACGTCTTGACGCATCGCGGCAAGACGGTGATGGACGTCGACATCGCCTTGCTTACGAAGCTGCCGCAAGCACCGCAAGCGGTGCAACGTCCTCCCGAGGAAGCTCGGAGCGACGAACGGAGTGAGAAGAGCGGAGCCGACGAGCCACTCGCAGCGTCGCTGTCCTCCCTTGACGGTTGCTCGCGCGAGCCGCTCTATCGCCGCTATGACAGCGTTGTGCGCGGGTGCAGCGTGATTCCGCGCGGCCACGCCGATGCGGGCGTGATCGCGCCGATCCCAGGCTCACGGTTAGGCGTCGCAATCGCCGTTGCCGGCAACCCGCGCTCCGGCGCGATCGATCCCCGGATGGCCGCCGAGCACGCGGTGCGGGAAGCGGTGAGAAAAGTCGTCGCGGTTGGTTCGCGGCCGATCGGCCTCACCGACTGCCTGAACTTCGGCAATCCAAACGATCCTGGCCATTACGGCGAGTTCGTCGCCGCCGTCGATGGTTTGGAGCACGCCGCGCGCGAGCTCAATCTGCCTTTCGTCTCGGGAAACGTCAGCTTCTACAACGAGAGCTCGTCGGGCAAAGCAATACCCGCTTCGGCAATCGTGGCGTGCGTCGGCGTTCTCGACGACGTCGAGCGCGCGGTAACGCCCGCGTTGAAGCAGGCGGGTTCCACGCTGCTCTTCACCGCCGATATGGAAGCAGTTCGTCTGGCGATCCAGGCAGGCGCGCTGCGCGCGTGCCGTGCGGTCGCCGATGGCGACATACTTGCGACGGTTGCGACGATGGCATTCGCCGCGATGCGCGAGGGCCGCGTGCTCGGCGTGGAACTCATGCCCGAAGATGCGGCGCCGCACGGCGGCGGCTTCATCATCGAAGTCGCTGGCATCTCGAGCGGAGTCGAAGGACCGGTAGTCGGCGACGTGATCGATCAGCCGGTTATTGTCGCTGACGGCAAACGCCTTCTGATTCGCGAGCTCTTCGAAGCCTGGCAGGCGCGCCTTGCCGAGATCTATCCGTGAAGCGAATTGCCGTGCTCGTCTATCCGGGAACGAACTCGGAGGAAGAGACGCTGCAGTTACTGCGCGACTGCGGCGGAAACGCCGAAATCGTGCATTGGAGCCGGAGCGAGACCCTGCGTGACTACGATGCGTATGTGTTGCCCGGGGGCTTCGCGTACGAGGACCGCATTCGGGTCGGCGCGGTTGCGGCTCGCGACGAGATGACCGCCGCGGTGGTCGAGGGCACAAAGAAGGGCAAACTCGCCTTCGGAATTTGCAACGGCGCGCAGATATTACTCGAGGCGGGACTCGCGCCCGGCCTCGGCGCAGAGCGCTCGCCCGAGGCGGCATTCACGCACAATGCGCCCGCTCGGCATTTTCTCTGCACGCTCGTGCACGTCAGGCTTGCGATCGAACCCTCGCGCTGTGCGATCACGGCCTCGCTTCCCAAGGGCGCGGTGCTGCCGGCGTGGGCCGCCCATGCGGATGGGCGCCTCGCCGCGCGGAGCGATGAACTCGCCGCGATCGCCGCCGGCGGGCACGTGGCTTTCATCTATACAAACGCGCATGGAACGCTCGATGCCGTCGCGCCGCCGAATGGCTCGGCTCTCGGCTGCGCGGCGCTCACGAACGGCGAGGGCAACGTGCTCGCGATCATGCCGCACGTCGAACGCGTCCATCCGCGCTCCGCTGGAGCGCCGCTCTTTTCGAGCTTCGTGAGAGCCGTGGAACTCGCGTGACGGAAAATCGTGCGATCGTCGCGATCCGCCTGAAGGTGCCCGACAACACCGCCTTCACTGCGCTCGTCGCGTTACGTCGTTCGGGCGTCGAAGTAGCGCGCGTCGAGCGCGCGGAGATGTGGTTCCTCGACGATGCGGGCGAGCCGGAGACGCTTGCGCAACGGGTCCGTGCCGACGAGAGCATCTTCAATCCGCACCTGCATGAGGTCGAAGTGAGGAATGGATCGTTGCCTCGCGCGGGCGAGGTGTGGATCGCAGAGGCATCGGCCTCCGATGCGCCAATGCGAGTTACCGGCGTGAGGAAAGCGAAGCGCGCGGTTTCGTGGTCATTGCTCGACTCGAACGACGCTCCGGCGTCGAGAGCGCTGCTCGAGTGTGCTTGTAAATCCTTGCTTTGCAACGCTGCAATCGAAGAGGCAGCGTTCTCATGAGCCTCCCGTATGCGATCGCGACGCTCGGCTCGCATTCGGCCCTTCAGATACTCAAGGGCGCGCACGACGAAGGTTTCAAGACGCTCGCGATCGCGAACCGGCCGATGGAACCGCTCTATCGCTCGTTCGGCTTCGTCGACGAGGTGCTCGGGGTGGAACGCTATGCCGATTTTCCTTCGCTCATCGGGGAGCTCGAGCAACGCAAGGTCATCATCATCCCGCACGGCTCTTTCGTTGCGTACCTCTCACTTGAGGATCACAAACGGATGCGCATCCCGTACTTCGGGAACAAGGCGGTCTTGGATTGGGAGGCGAGCCGCGAGCTGCAACGAGAGTGGTTGACGCGCGCGAACTTGACGCTGCCGCGCCAGTTTCGCAGCGGTGCGGAGATCGATCGGCCCGTCATCGTGAAGCTCTACGGGGCGCATGGCGGCAAAGGATATATGTTCATCCGCGATGCCGCGGATTTCGAAGCGCGAGCAACGCGCTTGAACGAGGCGTACGTGATTCAGGAGTACGTCATCGGCGTGCCGCTGTACATCCACTATTTCTATTCGCCCCTCGAGGACCGCCTCGAGATTCTCTCGATGGATCGCCGTTACGAGACGAACGTCGACTCGCTCGGCCGCATCCCCGCCGCGGCGCAGGAGGGGATGGATGTCAGCCCTTCGTACGTCGTGGTCGGCAATCAGCCGGTGAGCCTGCGCGAGTCGATGCTCGCCGAAGCCTACCGCATGGGAGACGACGTCGTGCGTGTGAGCCGGGAGATCTGCGGCCCGAAGGGTCTCTTCGGCGCGTTTTGCATCGAGACGATCATCACGCCGGATATGCAGTTCTACGTCATGGAAATCTCCGCGCGCATCGTCGCCGGAACGAACCTGTTCATCGACGGATCGCCGTATTCGTATCTCTACTACTCCGAGCCGATGTCGACGGGGAGGCGCATCGCGCGCGAACTGAAGAACGCGATGCTCGCCGACAAGCTCTCGCTGGTGTTGGATGATTCGAGCAAGCTCTAAGGTTGCAGCGGCGTTCTTGCTCGCGATGCTGGCATTTGCGCCGCGGCCGGCAAGCGCGACGCTCGAAGCGGACCCGCAAATGCTCTACCGGCAGATGAAGGATGCGTTTGCACGGGGGGATGCGCACGGCTGGACGTACGCGGACCAAGTCTACTATCTCTCGACGATCTTCAACGCGGGGCGCGCCTATGCGTTGCAACGCCCCGACGACCCCGCCTACGGTGAACTCGCGACGTTGACCGTTCAAATCGGCGGCGCGCTGCACTACAATCCGCTGATTGATTACGACGCCGCAGCGTGGTACGTGCGCGAAGCCTGTCGGTGGGTGGAGAAGAACTCAACCGACTTCGCCCTGATCTCGGCGTCGCAGGCGCTGACCGAACGCATCGATGCCGAGGACAACGATCCGGAAGCGCTCGCGCGCATGGCCGACGAGGACGCGCTTGCGATCGCGCATCAGTTTCCGCACGACGTGCAGGCCGAGTTGATGCCGCTCGACGCAGATTGGCGGGCATGGACCTTGACGCACGACACCGCATGGCGAACGCTGGCATTCGAGCGCGTCGCGCAGCCGGGTTTTCCGATCGCGAACCTTCCGGACGTTTTCGGCGCTGCCTTCGTCGACGCGGCGCAGGGCGCGGTCGCGAATGCGCCGGGCTACTCGCCCGCCGATCGGGCGAACGCCGCCGTCATCATCGCGCGCCTCAAGCGCATCGGAAAGCTCGACGTCATCGCGCATGCGAACGCCGTGCCGCACGACGTCTACATGTCCACCCTCGCTCCCGCCGACGAGTATTTCGGCCCGCTCGGGATGTCGGTGCTCGGGATCGAGAATGAGATGAAGCACGTTAACGTCATGCTCGACTATAAGTACGGTAACCTCGAAAGCGACGCCGCGGTAAATATCGCGATGGCCGTCGACGACATGCACAAGGTCTATCCGCGGGATCGCGATATGGCGAAACTGCTCCTCGCGTGCATTCAGATGCTCGAGCGCATGACGACGCCGGCGTCGACCCAAGAGGCCGGACATCTGCGCGGCATCCTTACGGTCGAATACCAGGACTCTTCGCAAGCGCAACAACTTCTCGGCGTCGAGCCGTGAATCGACGCAGCTGACGATGGATGCCGTCTTAGCGGACCGATTGCAGTTCGCGTTCACGATCATGTTCCACTATCTCTTTCCGATCGGGACGATGGGGCTTGCGCCTTTCATCGCTTGGTACACGCTGCGCGCGGCTCGAGGGGATGCGCAAGCGGCGCGCGCAGCGAGGTTCTTGACGAAAATCTTCGCGATCAACTTTGCAGCCGGCGTCGTGACCGGAATCCCGATGGAGTTCCAGTTCGGAACCAACTGGGCGGCGTTCTCGGCAAAGACCGGGGCGGTGGTCGGCCAACCGCTCGCGATGGAGGGAGTCTACGCGTTCTTTCTCGAGTCGATCTTCCTCGGCGTGCTGCTCTACGGCGGACGCGCGGTCTCGACTCGCCTCCGCGGAGTCGCCGCGGTCCTCGTCTGTTTCGGGGCGTGGCTCTCGGGATTCTTTATCGTCTGCACGGACGCATGGATGCAGCACCCGGTCGGCTATGCGCTCGCCGCCGACGGGCGCGTCGAGTTGCGCAGCATCGCCGCGGTGCTGCTCTCCACGTTTGCTTGGTGGCAGTACGCGCACGTGCTCGTCGGTGCGCTCGTGAGCGGCGGCTTCATCGTCGCCGGGGTCGGGGCATACTACTTGCTGGCGCATCGCAACGAGGAGTTGGGACGGCGCTTCACGCGCGAGGGAACGATCGTCGCGCTCGCATTCTCGCTGCTCGCGATCTTTCCGACCGGCGATCGCAACAGCGCCGACGTCACGCGCTGGCAGCCGGTCAAGCTCGCCGCCATGGAAGGACTGTTTCACTCGCAGCCGGGGGCGCCGCTTGCGATCATCGGCATGCCCGATGCCGGCCGCCAAACGCTGATCGATCCCGTCTATGCTCCGCGCCTCCTGAGCTATCTCGCGTACGGGAATTGGGAGGCAAACGTTCGGGGAATATCCGCGTACCCCGCGGCGCTCGTGCCGCCGGTCGAGTTGACCTACTATGCCTACCACGTGATGGTCGGACTGGGAACGATCTTTGTTGGGGTTGCAGCGCTCGCGGCGATTCTGCTTGCGTTTCGTAGGCTCTATGTCACGCGCTTGGCGCTGTGGGCGCTCATGCTCGCGATGCCGTTTCCTTACATCGCGAACGAAGCGGGGTGGGTCGTTACCGAAGTCGGTCGCCAACCTTGGATCGTCTACGGTTTGATGCGGACGAGCGACGCCGGCTCGTCCACGGTGGCTGCCGGTGAAACGCTCTTCACGCTCATCGGCTTTGCCGGTATGTATTTTGTCCTGGGCGTCCTGTTTCTCTATCTCGTGCTGCGCGAGATCGGCGTCGGGCCGGAGGCCGAAGCATGACCGTCGTGGCGTTCGTGCTGATCGCGTTCATGCTGCTCGTCTACGTTCTCTTGGACGGCTATGATCTCGGCGTCGCCGCCGCGACGCCGCTCGTCGCGCGGAGCGATCGCGAGCGCGCGGCGTCGATGGCGGCGATCGGCCCGTTCTGGAACGGCAACGAGGTGTGGTTGATCGCGGCCGGCGGCGTCTTGTTCGCGCTCTTTCCCAAGGCGTATGCGTCGGTCTTCTCCGGGTTCTATCTCCCGTTCATCATCGTGCTCTGGCTGCTGATGTTCCGCGGCATCGCGATGGAGGTGCGCGGGCATTTTCCGAGTGCCATCTGGCATGAGTTCTGGGATACGGCGTTCTGGCTCGCAAGCGCGCTGCTCGTCGTCGTATTCGGCGTTGCCCTCGGAAATCTGCTGCGCGGGTTACCGCTCGACGCTGCCGGTTATTTTCGAGGAACATTCGCGTATCTGCTCAACGGATACGCTCTGCTCGTCGGGTTCTTTGCGCTCGAGGTTCTCGTGCAGCATGGCCTGTCGTTCTTGATTCTTCGCGTCGACGGAGCCTTAAGCGAACGCGCACGACGCCTCTCCGGGGCGTTGTGGTGGGTGAGCCTCGTCGCGTATGTTGCGGTGACCGCGGCGACCTTCATCGAACGAGGTATGGCGCTCACGCTCTCGCCGTTGGATATGCTGCCGCTGTTTTCGCTTGCGTCGCTCCTTGCGATGAAGGCGTGCATTGCGAGCAAACGCGACGCCGGCGCATTCATTGCATCCTGCGCCTTCATCGCGACGCTGCTCATCGAAGCCGCGGCGACGCTCTTCCCATATCTGCTTCCGGCGAGGCCGCTCGGGCAGGGAGGCATCTCGATCTTCGATGCGCAGCCGGGCCCGGTCGCGCTCGTGACGGCGATCGTTTCGACGCTCGCCGGGCTCTGTGCCGTGATCGTCTATGGATCGTTCGCGGCGCGGCGCATGCTGGGGAAGCTGCATGTCGATGAGTGACATTGCGCTGTGCTGCATCGGCAGCCACTCCGCGCTCGACGTCGCGGCGGGTGCGCGCGCGCAAGGATTGCGCAGCCTCGTCGTGACGGCGCGCGGCCGCGAGCGTACGTATGCCGAGCACTTCCGCCGAAAAGATGCTCCGCCGCGCGGCTGCGTCGACGACGTCCTCGAACTCCAGGATTTCACCGAGATCCTCGACGAGGCGGTGCAGGATCGATTGCTCGCCGAGAACGCGATCTTCGTTCCGAATCGCTCCTTCGAGGTCTACCTGCGTCAGCGATTCTCGTATGACGAGATCGAGCGCGGGATGCGCGTGCCGTTCTTCGGAAATCGGCATCTCTTGCGCGCCGAGGAGCGCGACGAGGCCGGGAACCAATACGCGCTCCTCGAACGCGCGTCCATCGCGCATCCGCGGCAGTTCAAGAATCCCGACGAGATCGATCGTCTCGTGATGGTCAAGGCGCCGCACGCGCGCGTCAGCTTCGAGCGCGCCTTCTTTCTCTGCTCCACTCCGAGCGAGTATCGCAAAACGGCTGCGCAGCTTCTCGAAGAAGGAACGCTCGCGGAGGAAGGCTTGCGCGGGGCGGTCATCGAGGAGTACTTGCTCGGGCCTTCCATCAACCTCAATTTCTTTTTCTCGCCGATGCTGCGGGAGTTGGAGCTCCTCGGCACCGACACGCGGCGGCAGACGAATCTTGAAGGCCTGCGCAACGTGCCGCCGAGCGCGCTCGAGGCGGTGCGAGCGATCCCGATGCGCCTGGAAGAGGCGGGACACATCGCGGCGACGCTCACCGAGTCGATGCTCGAAGCGGCGTTCGCGATGGGCGAGGCCTTCTTGAGGGCGGCAAGCGAGGCAAGACCACCCGGCGTCATCGGACCCTTCGCGCTCCAGTGCGCGATCGTCGCAGGTCCGCCGAAGGCGCTCGTCTGCTACGATGTCTCGTTGCGCATCCCCGGTTCCCCGGGAACGCGCTTTACGCCGTACTCGGCTTATCGTTGGGGGCGCGACGTCTCCGTCGGCGAACGCATCGCGATGGAAGTAGTCACGGCTCGCGACGCGAACCGCCTGAACGACATTCTTACGTAAACGGAGGTTGAAATGGCTGCGGAAGCATTGAAGGAACGCCCCGGTGCGGTGACGTTCAAGGGCGAGCCGAAGACGCTCGTCGGGCCCGAACTGCATGTCGGCGACGCGCTGCCGGACTTTCGCCTCACGGCGACGGATCTGTCGACGGTCACGCCGCAGATGCTGACCAACGAAGGAAAGCGAGCGGCATTGCTGATCGTCGTCCCGTCGCTCGACACCGGCGTCTGCTCGCTCGAATCGAAGACGTTCAACGGGCGCATCGGTGAACTGCCGGCGGACGTTACGGGGTTCGTTGTCAGCCGGGACCTGCCGTTTGCGATGGGACGGTGGGCAAAGGAGCAAGGTGACGTCAAGCTCCAGATGCTCTCCGACCACCGGGACCACAGCTTCGGGCGCACCATGGGTTTGGAGATGAAAGAGCTCGGCCTCTTGGCTCGTGCGGTGATCGTCGTCGGAAAGGACGGACGTACCCGCTACTTCCAACTCGTGCGCGAAGTAACGAGCGAACCGAATTACGACGAAGCGATCGCTGCGGCGAAGAGCGCGGCGTAGCCTCCTTCGGTGCCGGGGCTCGTCTGCATCCTCGACTTCGGCGCACAGTACAGTCAACTGATTGCCCGCCGTATCCGCGAACTCGGCATCTACAGCGAAATCCTTCCGCATGACACGCCGTGGAGCGCGCTCGATCGGCGCAAACCGCAGGCGATCGTGCTGACCGGCGGTCCCGAATCGACGCTCGCACCCGAAGCGCCGGACGTCGATGCCGCGATTCTGCGCAGCGGCGTGCCGGTGCTCGGCATCTGCTACGGCATGCAGTTGCTCGCGCGGCACCTCGGCGGCGAGCTCGTCAAGCTCGATCGGGCGGAATACGGGCCGGCGGTATTGCACGTCGATGTGCCCGCGTCGCCGCTCCTTGCGAAGGTTCCATCGGCGTCGCGGGTCTGGATGTCGCACGGCGATTCCGTCGCAAGCCTTCCCGACGGCTTCGCCGCCCTCGCATCGACGGAACGCTGTACGGTTGCGGCAATGGGCGACGCAGCGCGTCGCCTTTACGGCGTGCAGTTTCACCCGGAGGTCGCGCATACCGAGCATGGGCGCACGATCCTCGCGAACTTCCTGCGCGACATCGCGGAGGTCCCCGCCGATTGGGAGATGGGCTCGTTCATCGAGCGCTCTATCGACGAGATTCGCGCGCTTATCGGGACGGGTCGCGCGATCTGCGCACTTTCGGGCGGCGTCGATTCCGCCGTCGCCGCGACGTTGGTCGCGCGCGCCGTCGGCGAGCAACTGACGTGCATTTTCGTCGATCACGGTCTGCTTCGCAAGGATGAGGCCGAACAGGTCGTCGCAGCCTTTCGCGACGTGCTGCACCTCGACGTGCGTGTTGTGGACGCGCGCGAACGGTTTCTCGAAGCACTCGCCGGCGTCGAGGATCCCGAACGCAAGCGGATTATCATCGGACATGAGTTCATCCGCATCTTCGAAGAGCAGGCGCTCGCGATCTCGGGTGCGCGCTTTCTCGTGCAGGGCACGCTCTATCCCGACGTAATCGAATCGAAGACGCCGCAGAGCAAGGTCGGCCACAAGATCAAGTCGCACCACAACGTCGGCGGATTGCCGGAGCAGATGAACCTCGCGCTGCTCGAGCCGCTGCGTGCGCTCTTCAAGGACGAGGTTCGCGAGTTAGGACGCGCGCTCGGCCTGCCCGAGGCGATCGTGCGTCGCCAACCTTTCCCGGGGCCCGGCCTGGCCGTGCGCATCGTCGGCGACGTCACGCCGGAGCGCTTGCGCATCGTTCGCGAAGCCGACGCGATCGTACGCGATGAAATCGACGCGGCGTCGCTCGATCCACACCCTTGGCAGTACTTCGCCGTGCTGACGCCGGTTCGCAGCGTCGGCGTGATGGGTGACGGCCGGACATACGCGAACCTCGTCGCGGTGCGGGCAATTACGAGCGAAGACGGTATGACCGCGGATTGGGCGCGTCTTCCCGCCGATCTGCTCGAGCGGATCTCGACGCGCATCGTGAACGAGGTGAGCGGCGTGAACCGCGTCGCCTACGACATCACCTCCAAACCACCCGCGACCGTCGAGTGGGAGTAGGCAGCGCGAGTCACATTCTAGGTGCTTTTGGGGAACTGACGAAACTGGATGGATGCCATGACAAAGCCGGACCTGATCTCCGAAGATCGCGAGACCTCAAGATTGCTCGTCGTCGAGGTCAAAGAGTCTATTCTGGAGAGCGATCAGGACTTTTTTATGCATCAGCTTCGCGCGTATGCCGACGCGCTTGGCAACCCCAAGACGGTCTACTATGTGCTCGTAGACGGGGAGCGGATCCGATTCTACGTGGAATCAGTGCCCAAACCGCAACCGCTGGCTGAGTTCAACACGCGGGAGATGCTAAGACCCTACGCAGGTGAAGCGGTCAACGGGCGAATGAGCGAGTTCCTTCTTGCTGGTATGACACAGGCTTGGCTGCGAGACCTAGGAACGCGCTGGAAAGAGAAAAATCCCCCCGGCCTCGGCAGGCTAGACAAGATTTCCGGGCTTCTCGATTTGCTGAGCAAAGCCGATGTGCACATAGCCTAATTCGTGTGCCGCGACTCTACATCGAAACCAATTACCTGATCAGCCGGTGCACGGGCCGAACTCCCCGCGCCCTTGAGATTGTATTGGCTCCGAATACTCTCGAGCTGGCGATTCCAGCAGTATGCGTCATGGAGGCGCACAAGGCATTTTCTGGCATTCAGAGCGCGAAGCGAGATTTCAAGAAGCCGTTTGAACACGAAATCGGCGACATTGGACGCGACGCCGGCATTCACGCCCAAAGCTTCAAGAGCAACCTGGCGGCGGCTGAGGCTGCGCTCACCGCGTACCTCGCGGAATCTGAGCAACGGCTGTTTGACGCGATTGGCGATACTCTGGCAAGAGCCAGAGTGGTAGAATCATCAGCGGCGGTGCTATCCCGTCAGGCGCATAGCTATCTTTCCGATCCGACGGACGACATGATCGCAGCGTCTGTGATCGAGGACGCGTTACGAAGGCAAGATGATCAGATGGCTTTCTTTTCTGAAGATGCAGACTTCGGGCAACCGTCACTGGTCGATGCAATGCGAGCGGCTGGAATAGAACGTTTTAACGACATCAATGCGTGCCTCGCCTGGGTCGAAAAGGCCGCTTAAGTGCGCGTTCTCGTCATAGGCAGCGGCGCGCGCGAAGACGCGCTCGCGTGGAGAATCGCCGAGTCGGCATCGTGTGAAGCGCTCTTTTCGGCGCCGGGGAACGTCGGAACGGCGGCGCGCGGCGGGACCTGGGCGATTCCCGCTACCGATGGAAAGCAACTCGCGCGCAGATGCCTCGACGAGCGCATCGATCTCGCCGTGCTCGGTCCCGAGACGGCGATTGCGGCCGGCGTCGGCGACCGCTTGCGCGAGGCGGGCGTCGCGGTCTTTGGTCCGAATCGTTCGGCTGGACGCTTGGAGTCGAGCAAAGTCTTCGCGAAGCGTTTCATGCAGCGCTACGGCGTGCCGACCGCGAAGGCGAGCGTCGTTCATTCGCTCGATGCCGCGGTACGCGTGCTCGACCATCATCGCGGCGCCGGCGGCATCGTGCTCAAGGCGGATGGGCTCGCTTCCGGTAAGGGCGTCGTGGTCGCGGCCGATCTCGCCGCAGCGAAGAAGACGCTCGCCGATTGGTATGGCGCGGGCCACGTGCCCGGCGGCGGGAGCGCGGTGCTGATCGAGGAGTTTCTGCAAGGACGCGAGGTGAGTTACTTCGCGCTGAGCGACGGCGAGCAGCTTCTGCCGTTCGGCTTGGCCTGCGACTACAAGCGTGCCGGCGACGGCGACACCGGACCGAATACCGGCGGCATGGGTGCGTATTCGCCGCCGCGCGGATTATCCGAAGAGCTCGAGCGCGTCGTGCGCGAGCGAATTCTCGAACCCATGCAGCGCGGTTTGATCGCGGAGGGCGAACGCTATGTCGGCGCGTTGTATTGCGGATTGATGTTGACCGACGAGGGGCCGACCGTGATCGAGTTCAACGCACGCTTCGGTGACCCCGAGGCGCAGGTGCTCGTGCCGCGCATCGACGGCGACTTTGCACGGCTGCTGCACT
>PKZD01000053.1 GCA_003133745.1 Candidatus Tyrphobacter aquilonaris | reverse complement strand
GGATAGAGCAGGGGACTCCTAAGCCCAAGGTTGGCGGTTCGATTCCGTCCGGGCGCATGAAATTCGGGCCTGTGGATGAGGCTTGCGCCGCCCGAAAACCCATGGTAGCATGGGTGTTGAACGGACCAGGGGTCCGTTTCTTTCATGTTTGAAGCCGCGTAGGGGCCCTTCTTCGATGGCAAAGAAAGAGAATCGCGTCATGGTCGTCATGGCCTGCACCGAGTGCAAGCGCCGCAACTACCATACGCAGAAGAACAAGCAGAAGACAACCGAGCGGCTCGAACTGAGCAAGTACTGCCGTTTCTGCCGTTGCCACCGGTCGCATCGGGAAACGAAGTAGCCTGCCTTAGGGCGGTAGCGTAATTGGTAGCGCAGCGGTCTCCNNAGCTGACTCTTAATCAGCGGGTTGCAGGTTCGAGTCCTGTCCGCCCTGCCAAGCATTGAATCTGGAGTCAAGGTGAGCGAACAAAAGAAGAGTGCTATGGGTCGCAGCGTTGCGACCGCAAACCGTCGGGCGGCAGCGCTCGGTGGCGCCGACTTCTTTCGCGGCGTCATCGCGGAACTGAAGCGCGTGACATGGCCGACGCGTGAGGAGTGGATCTCCGCGACGGTGCTGACGCTCGCGCTCGTCGTCGGCATCGGCCTCTTCACGTGGGCTCTGGATCAGGCGTTCGGGTATATCTTCAACTGGATCCACCCGATCGCCGGAGGGCCGCAGTAGATGGAAATGGATCGCGAAAACTTCAGCGGCACCGCCGTCGAACACGCCGAGCCGGAACTGCCCGTCGAGCAACTCGAACCGGAGGCGCTCGAGCCGGAGAAGCTCGAGCCGGAGCAGACGCCGTTTGGCGACGTCTTCGGCACGGAGCCGGAGGAACCGGAAGCGGCGGAGCCCGAGGAGCCCGAGGCTACGGATGCGGCGCCGGCTGCGAAAGACGGACGCAACTGGTTCGTCGTGCACACGTACTCGGGATACGAAAACAAGGTCAAAGCGAATCTCGAGCGCCGGATCCATTCGATGGGGATGCAGGACAAGATCTTTCGCGTGCTCGTTCCGATGGAAGACGAAGTCGAGTTCAAAGACGGGAAGCGCAAGATCACGCCCAAGAAAGTCTTCCCGGGCTATGTGCTCGTCGAGATGATCATGGACGATCAATCGTGGTACGTCGTGCGCAACACGCAAGGCGTAACCGGATTCGTCGGCAGCCCCGGCCCTGGGGAGAAACCCGTCGCGCTCCAGGAAAAAGAAGTAAAGACGATTCTCAAGCAGATGGGCATCGAGGCGCCGAAACTCAAGATCGACTTCAAGAAAGGCGATCGCGTCAAGGTGACGTCGGGTCCGTTCTTCGATTTCACCGGCATCGTCGACGAGATCACGCCGGAGAAGGAACGCTTGCGGGCGCTCATCTCGATCTTCGGCCGCGAGACGCCGGTCGAGTTGGAATTCTTCCAGGTGGAGAAAGTATAAGGAATGGCAAAAAAAGTCGTCGGAAAGATCGGACTGCAAATCCCGGCGGGCAAAGCGACCCCTGCGCCGCCGATCGGCCCGGCGCTCGGGCCGTACAGCTTGAACATCATGGATTTCTGCAAGCAGTACAACGAACGCACCGCATCGCAAGCCGGCATGATCATCCCCGTCGAGATCACGGTCTACGAAGACCGCACGTTCACGTTCATCACGAAGACGCCGCCCGCGTCCTTCTTGATCAAACAGGCGGCCAAGATCGAGTCGGGGAGCAAGGAGCCCAATCGCAATAAGGTCGGAAAGCTCAGTGATGCGCAGCTCGAGGAGATCGCGAAGGTGAAGCTGCCCGACCTCAACGCGAACGACATCGGCATGGCCAAGCGCATCATCGCGGGAACCGCGCGCTCGATGGGCGTCGAGGTCGAGTGATGGCGCACACGCACGGGAAACGGATGCGCACGCTGCTCGGCGATTACGATCGCAAGCAACAGTTCACGCCGGATGAGGCGATCGCGCTCATCAAGAAACACGCGAACGCGAAGTTCAACGAGACCGTCGAAGCGCACATTCGGCTCGGCGTCGATCCGAAGAAGGGCGACCAGGCGGTGCGCGGGACGGTGCTCCTGCCGCACGGCACGGGGCGCGTCGTTCGCGTCATCGCGTTTGCGAAGGGCGACAAGGCGAAGGAAGCACGAGAGGCGGGCGCGGATTTTGTCGGCGATCAGGATATCATCGACAAGGTCAAGGCCGGTTTCGGGGATTTCGACGTTGCGGTCGCGACGCCGGACATGATGGCGCAAGTCGGTAAGGAACTCGGCCGCACGCTCGCGACGAAGATGCCGAATCCGAAAGCCGGAACGGTCTCGCCGAACATCGGCGCGGCGATCCGCGACATCAAAGCCGGTAAGGTCGAGTTCCGCCTCGACAAGGCCGCAATCATCCACACGATCGTGGGCAAGGCGAGCTTCGATGAAGCGCAACTCGTGGAAAACGTCACGACGTTGCTCGATGCGATCCTTCGCGCGAGACCGCCGTCGGCGAAAGGCACGTATCTACGGAGCGTGACGCTCGCCTCGACGATGGGGCCGGGTGTCAAAATCGATCCGAACCGGATCAAAGCGACTGCGTAAGAGCGCCGCTCTACACGAGGCGCACTGCACCGCTGCGTAAATCGTAGACGCCGCCGGCCAACCCGGCGGCGTTTCGTTTGAGTGCCTGGCGAATCGTGCGGGAGCGATGCGGAAGCGACTCCAGCACGAGGCGGACGTGCTCTTCGACGGCGTTATCGCCCCAGTCGCCGTCGAGGTGGTAGGCGCGCTTTGCCGCGGGTGCGAGCGCGCGCGCGATCTGCAGCATCTTGCCCGGCGGCTTCGCGCGGTCACGCACGAACTCGATCGCGAACTGCGTCGTCGCGCACGACGTGTGCCCGAGAACGAAGATGAGGGGAATCGCAAGCGACCAGATCGCGAACTCGAAGGTGGCGAGCACGTCGTCCTCGATCACGTTGCCGGGAACGCGCGAAACGATGATCCCGCCTGCCGGCTGGTGGAAGACGATCTCCGGCGCGACGCGCGAGTCGACGCAGGTGAGCACGGCCGCAAAAGGCTGCTGACCACTCGCGAGCTCAAGGCGGCGCGTCTCGTGTGGAACCGCGAGGGCCTCCCCGGCGCGCATGCGGGCATTGCCCGCCAGCAGGCGGTTGAGTGACTCCTGCGCGGGCGGCGGAAGACTTCGCATGGCGGGCGCGGTTCGCCCCACCCCCTCCCGGTTGCCTTCCCGCCTTCGATTATGGTAGGCTACGCGAGGCTCCGATGACCGCAGGTGGCCGCAAGGCCATAACTCTCGATCGAGAACCTGCAGAGGACGCGCAAGACGCGGCACCGCGTGGTGCCTTCGAATGTTGCAGCGCCCCTCGAGATGTCGGAGGGGCGTTCGTATATTGTAGGAGGAGTTCGAGGGCATGCCGACCGCACGAAAAGAAGCCGCGATCGCGGAGCTTCGCGAGAAGCTCGCGGGAGCCAAGCATCTCATCCTCACCGACTACACCGGCCTTTCGGTCGGTGAGATCGGCCGACTGCGCGGCGAACTACGCAAAGACGGCAACGCATACGCGGTCGTGAAGAACACGCTCTTTCGCATTGCCGCCGGCGCAGACGTCGCCGCCGCGCTCGAAGCATTTCTTGCCGGTCCGACCGGCATCGTTTTCGCGGCAAGCGATCCGGTTTCGCCCGCCAAAGCGCTCAAGACATTCGGCGATGCCGTCAAACCGATCTCGGTCAAAGCGGCGTTCATCGACGGCAAGATCGTCGACGCCAAACAGGTCGCCGTCCTGGCCTCGCTCCCATCGAGGATCGAGTTGCTCGCGAAGCTCGTGGGCACGCTCGCAAATCCGATGCGCGGATTGGTCACCGTGCTCTCAGGAAATCAAAGCGGACTCGTCCGCGTGCTCAACGCCGTCCGCGAGAAGAAACTCGCTTCGGCATCCTAAACGCTCGTCAACAAGAGGAAGAAATGGCACTCACCGACATCATCGAAAAGATCGACAAGCTCACGGTGCTCGAGCTGGCGGATCTCGTCAAGCAACTCGAAGAGAAATACGGCGTCTCGGCCGCGGCTCCGGTCGCAGCGATGGCCGGACCGGCCGCTGCGGCAGCGCCCGAGGCGGAGAAGACCGAGTTCGACGTCGTGCTCGCCGAAGCGGGTCCGGAGAAGATCAAGGTCATCAAGGCCGTGCGCGAGATCACGAACCTCGGCCTCACCGAAGCGAAGGCCTTCGTGGAGAGCGCTCCCAAGACCGTGAAGGAAGGCATTCCGAAAGACGAGGCCGAGACCGTCAAGAAGAAACTCGAAGAAGCCGGCGCAAAAGTAGAGATCAAGTAGCGCGTCGTGCCGTCCTACTCCCACGCATCCGTCGGACACGGCGAACTTATCACGACGCTGGCGATCTACGTCGTCATTGCAGTGTTGCTGATCGTGCGCTATTCCCGGCCCATGCGCATGAGCGTCACGCGCATGTGGATCGGCCCGGTCATCTTCCTCGTGATGACGGGGCTGGCGATTTGGGGCGAGCAGCAGCAGGCGCCGACGGCGCCTGAAATCATCGTCTTGGCGCTCGGCGTCGGCGCAGTTCTCGGCATCCCCTTCGGCGTGCTGCGCGGCATGCACACGACGGTGAAGGCGACGGATCGGCCCGGCGTCATGTACCTCGGCGCATCATGGATCGTCGCGGTCATCTGGCTCGGCGCATTCGCGATTCGCGCGGGGTTGCGCATCGCGCTCATGGGAACGTCGTACGCCGCTCCACTCGGCGACGCGCTGCTCGCATTCGCGATCGGCATGCTCGTCACGTCGTATTACGTCATCTATCGTAAGTATCTCGCGCTGGAGCACCAAGCCGGACAGATCTAAGAGGCGCGTCGAGCCGACTGCGCCTCGATGAATGATATGAACGCTTCCTTCGGCATCGGCTTTCCGTAGAGGTAACCCTGAAGGCGCACGCAGCCGAGCGAGGTCAGGAACTGCTCCTGCGCCTTCGTTTCCACGCCCTCCGCGACGACGCGTAGCCCGAGCTCACCCGCGAGCGCGAGAATGCCCGCGCAGACGGAGCGGCTGTACGGGTAGCGCTCGATATCGGAGATGAACGAGCGATCGATCTTGATCACGTCGATCGGATAGAGTTTCAGATAGCTCAGCGTGTTGTAACCGGTGCCGAAATCGTCGATTGCGATCGTCACGCCGAGTCGGCGCAGCCACGTCAGCGTCTTGAGCGCCTGCCCGTGATCGTGCAAGAGCGCATGCTCCGTGATCTCGAGAACGAGAGAACTCGCTGATATACCGCTTTCTCCAAGCGCGTCGGTGACGACGTCTTCGAACTCGGGGGAGAGCAGGAACTGCGCCGATGCATTGACGCCTAGGCGCGGCGGACCGCCCGAGCACTGCATCTCGGCGAGGTCCCGGCACGCGCGTCGCATCGTCCACGCGTCGACCTCCCGCATCAGCCCCATCTCCTCGGCTGCGGGAAGGAAAGCGCCCGGCGGGACCATCCCCAAGTCCGGATGATTCCAGCGGATGAGCGCTTCACTCGAGCAGATGCAGCGCGTTCGTCCGTCGATGATCGGCTGATACGCGAGTTCGAACTGCTCGCAGTCGATCGCCTTACGTAGCCCCGAGCGCAACTGATGCCGCTCGGTGAGCACGCGCTGCATCTCCGGACCGTATCGCTGCGCGCCGTCGATCCCACGGCTCTTCAGCGACGACATCGCAAGGGAGGCCTGCGCGACGAGGGTTTCGTCCTTCGCATCGAACGGGAAGACGCTCACGCCCATCGTCGCCGTCACATCGATGACATCCGTACCGACGTGGACGGGCTTCGCGAGCGCGGCCATGATGCGCGCGACCGCATCGCTCGCGTCGCCGTCCGTGCGAAGAAGTCCGCCGAAGTCGTCGCCGCCGGTTCGCCCGATGCATTCTCCGTCGCGCAGGATGTCACGCAGGCGCTCGCCGATCGTCCGCAGCACGGCGTCGCCCACGGATGCGCCGAAGGTTTCATTGATCGCCGTGAAGTGGTTCAAGTCGAAGGCGATGACGGCGAACGCCTCGCCGTCGCCCGTGGTGCGCGCGGACTCGGCGACTCGCTCGATGAAGGCCGCGCGATCGAGCAGGCCGGTCAGCTTGTCGTGACCCAGGAGATGCGCGATCGTATGCTGCGCGTTGCGTTGATCGGTGAAATCGAGAACGGCACCGACGTTGCGTATCGCTCGGCCGGCGGCATCGAAGAAAAACTGCCCGTTCGTTCGCAGGTGGCGAATGCTTCCGTCGCGGCGCACAACGCGGTATTCGATGTCGTAGGGCTCCCCCGTGCGTAACGCCGTCTCGCGCGCTTCGGTGAGTCGGGATCGGTCTTCGTCATGGACGTGCTGGAGAAAGTTATCGAGCGAGACGTGGGTCACGCTGTCGGGGATGGCCCAGAACGCGCGCAGTGCCGGCGTCACTTCGGTCAGCTCGGTGTCGAGGTCGACCGAGAACGTCGCGATCGCTCCGACCGACTCCGCGAACTGGAGAACGCGTTTCATCTCGTGTGCCGACTGCTCGTCCACGGTTGAATCTTATAAGGAAGGCGACTTGAGGGCTAGGCGACTCCGAAGGCGCGGCGCCTTCTTGACGGAGTCTTGACGCAAGCCTTGTCCCATGAGGCGAGCGGCCGCAAGAGCCGTGGGCTGCCGACCAGGCGGAAGGGGGCTCGCGCGGTGAGGCGTACTACGAAAGTTGGCACTGTCGACAGGGAACCATGAACGACGTCTTCATCAGTTATGCGCACGAGGACAACGAATACCCACGCTATGGATCGCGTGGCTGGGTCGAGCGTTTCTATGAAGCGCTGAAGGCACGGCTCGGCGGCATCCGGAGCGAGGAAGAGGCCTCGGTCTTTCTCGACCAAGGTCACGCGGGCATCACCGGCAGTTCGATGCTGACGCCGACGATCAAGGAGAAGCTCGCGGGTTGCGGCGTGCTCGTGATCATCGTCTCGCCGGCATACCTTGCATCGAAGTGGTGCGCCGACGAGTTGAAGTTTTTTCGGGAATCCGCCGCGAAGACCGGAGGCCTGCGCGCCGGTACGAAGACGCGAGTCCTGAAGGTGCTCAAGCTGCCGGTGGCGCCGAACGCGTTCAAGACCGGCATCCCGGAACTCGACGACGCCGTCGGCTACCCGTTCTGCCAATACCGTTCCGACGGCAAGCCGATCGAACTCGATCCGCCGCACGGCGACTACATGGGAACGGAGTTCGGTTGCGCGATCAACGCGCTCGCCTATGACATCGACGCGATCCTGCAATCGCTCTCCGGCCCGCGTCAGGGCGGCGGCCGCAATGCGTCTTCCTCGGGGATTCCGGTCTATCTCGCCGAGGCGAGCTCCGACATGGCCGAGTACCGCGAGCGCATTCGTCAAGAGCTCGAGCAGTTCGGCTGCTCGATCGCGCCATCCGTGCAGCGTACTCCCGGGCCGGATTATGCCGAGGGCGTGAAGGCCGATCTCACCGGCGCGCGCATCTCGATCCATCTCATCGGCGAATCGTACGGATTGATCCCCGAACGCTCGAAAGACTTCGAATCGATCGTGCAGATGCAGTATCGTCTCGCCGGCGAGGAGGGTGCGCGACGCGGGGAGTTCGTGCGATTGGTCTGGATGCCGCCCGGTCTGCACGTCGATGAGGAGCGCCAAGCACAGTTCGTCGCCGCCTTGCAGGACGATCCGCATCTCGTCGTGACGCCGCTCGAAGAATTCAAATCCGTCGTTCATAACCAACTCAAGCCGAAGCGTCCGGCGGTCGCGAAGCGCGCCGAGGGCGCACCGAAGAGCGTCTACCTCATCTTCGACATGCCCGATCAAAGCGCAGCGAAGGATGTCGACAACTGGCTCTTTGAGCGCGGATTCGAAGTGCTCAAACGCAAGCCGGACGCGCAGACGCGCTCGCTCGCGCTCAACAAGGAGTTCTTGAAGGCCAGCGACGGCGTCCTCATCTACTACGGCAATGCGGACGACGAATGGCTGCAGATGAATCTCATCGAGTTCCGCAAGGTCTTCGCCACTGGGCGTAAGCGGACGCCGCCGTGCGGCGTCGTGCTCGCGGACCCGAAGCGCCCGGACAAGGAAGAGTTTCGCAGCCACTTCGTGCGCTTCGTGATCCCCGGATTCGGTGATTTCGCGCCTGACCGCCTCGAAGAGTTCGTCACGGACTTGGAGTCGCCGCAAGCGGCTTCTGCATGAGCAGCCCGGCCGCGGCGTCGTTCAACCCGTTCCCGGGACTGCGCCCGTTCGAAGACGATGCCGCGGACATCTCGGTCTTTTTCGGTCGCGACGATCAGGTCGATGAGTTACTGACCCGTCTGCAGCACGGGCGTTTTGTCGGCATCGTTGGGCAGTCCGGCTGCGGAAAATCCTCGCTCGTGCGCGCCGGCCTGCTCCCCGCGCTGCACGGCGGCTTCATGGCCGGCGTCGGCTCGCGCTGGCGCATCGCCGTCATGCGCCCGGGAAGCGCGCCGATCGAGAGTCTGTCACGGGCGCTCGAACGGGCGCGCGTTCTCGAGAACGTCGCGCCGGACGAATCGATGCGCCTCGGCCTGACGAACGGCGTCCTGCACGGCGGCGCGCTCGGGCTCGTCGAGGTCGTGCAACAGGCGCATCTGCCGTCAGATGAAAACGTGCTCGTCGTCGTCGACCAGTTCGAAGAGCTCTTCCGCTTCCGCCACGGCGCGAGCGCCGCGCACGCCTCCGACGAAGCGGCCGCGTTCGTCAAGCTGCTGCTCTCCGCGGCTTCGAACCGAGATGTGCCGGTCTACGTGCTCATCACGATGCGCTCCGATTTCATCGGTGAGTGCGCGCAGTTCCGCGAGTTGCCCGAGACCCTGAACGACGGCCTCTTTCTCGTCCCGCGTTTGACGCGTGACCAAGTGCGCGAGGCGATCGAAGGACCGATCGGAGTCGCGGGCGCGGCGATCGCGCCGCGTCTCGTCAATCGCCTCCTCAACGAGTTGGGTGACGATCCCGATCAGCTTCCGGTCTTGCAGCACGCGCTCATGCGAACGTGGGATCTGTGGGCGAGTGAGAAGAAGCCGGATGCGCCGATCGACGTGCACCATTACGAGGCGACCGGCGGTCTTTCGGAAGCGCTCTCGCGCCACGGCGACGAGATCCTTAAGGGACTCGGGCGCAGCCGTCTGCGCCTCATCGCGCAGCATATTTTCAAGGCGCTGACGGAGCGCGGCGGCGACAATCGCGGCGTTCGCAGGCCGACGCCTTTCGCGCAACTCTGCGCGATCGCCGACGCGAAAGACGCGGAGGTCCGCGAGGTCATCGAAGCCTTCCGCGCGCCCGGCGTCTCCTTCTTGATGCCGCCGCCCGACGTGGCGATCGAGGCGAGCACGGTCATCGATCTCTCACACGAAGCGCTCATGCGCACGTGGGTCGCGTTGCGCACGTGGGTCGACGAAGAGGCGGAGGCGGCAAAACTCTATCGCCGTCTCGTCTCGGATTCCGAGCTGCGCGTGGAGCAAGTCGGTACGCTGCTCGGCGATCCGCTTCTCTCCTTTGCAGAAGAGTGGCGCGAGCGCGATCACCCGACCGCCGCATGGGCGGAGCGCTACGGCGGCGGACTCGCGGGCGTGCTCGCCTTGGTCGTCGACAGCCGTGCGGCGCTCGATGCCGAGTTGAGGCGAAGAGTAGATGCCGAACGGCAAGAGCGTGAAAACGAACTGCGGCGCGCCGAGGAGCGCACGGAGATCGAGCGCATGCGGGGCTCGCAGCGCCTCGCGCAGCGAACGCGGCGGCTTGCGATCGTGATGAGCGTCATCGCGCTGCTCGCCGTTGCCGCATCGATTTGGGCGCTTGCCGCCGGACAACGGGCGTCGCAGCAGGCGATGCTTGCGCAAGCGGCGGAAGGCAGAGCCGTCGTTGCGGCGCAGCAAGCGGAATCGGAGCGAGCGGCGGCGCTCTATCAGCGCGGCCTCGCAATCCATCAAACCGCGATCGCAAGGTCTGCGGAATCGCGAGCGCAGCGTGAAGCCGTGATCGCTCAACAGGAAGCCCAGCGCGCCGACGTCGCGGTGGCGCAAGCGAATGTCGCGCGCGCGCAGTTAGCGATCTACGCGCAGGAGCAGGGCAATAAGGCGAACTCCTTGCAGTTGGCGGAGCTCGATCGCGGCATGTACGAGTTCCCGCGCGATAATCGCGTCGCCGGATTGCTCGGTGCCTCTGCATACGCGATGAATCGCACGGCCGACGCGAGGGCAGTGCTCCTGAACGCGGGGTACGTCATCGCCGCGCTCGGGCGCGTCGCGCTTCCGCCGTGGAATCTCGGAGCCGTTACGGGCAGGGGCCGTACGATTGCCGTATTGACCGGCGCTCGGCAGCGTCGCTACGCGCAACCGGTGACGGGCTCGCTGCTCTCGATCGATGCATCGACGCTTGCGATCCGCGCGCGCACGCCGGGAGTTCGCGCGACGCTCATGTGCGGATTCGATTCGGCACCGCGGGCAGCGCTCGCGACGGAAAGCGGCATCAGTCTGTATGACTTCGCGTCCGGAGCTGGGCCGGTTCGCATCGGGTCGCGGAGCGCGGGCACGGTGAGCGCAATGGCGTGCTTGCCGACGGGCCAGCGCGTCGCGTACGTAGACGACGGCGAGTTGCGCACGGCAACGTTCGATGGCGGCGATGCGAACCTCATCGCGCGCGTCGGCGGCGATGCGAACGGCCTCGTCCTTTCGCGGTCTGGGCGTTACGCCGCGGTGACGACAACGGGCGGCCAGGTCGGCGTCTACGACCTGCGCACTCGACGCACGCTCCAGGTTGGGCATCTGCTCACCGACACGGTTCACGATTGCTCTGCGGTTTCGGGCTGCGCGGGCGCCGTTGCATTCACGTGGGATGAAGGGCATCTTGCATGGTACGATGCGAGCCAGATCCACATCGCGCCCATCTCTGCCGCCGCCGACGACGCATACGCGTGTCCCGCGCCCCTCTGCGCGCATCCGACGCTCATGTATTTGGCATCGTACACGCTGCCGGACATCGTCGCCGACGGCGGCGTGCTCCAATGGGATGACGGCACGAAGGCATACAAGCAGCTCTACGACGATCAGGCCGGAGCCCAACGCCGGCCGCTGCTCGATCGCGAGTTCAACATGTACGTCACGCCCTACGACCCCGTGACGGCCGAGCAGCCAAATCCCTTAGGGAGCGGGCTCGCGACGCAGTCGTTTGCTCCGATGGAAGGCCCGATCTTGGGCCGCATGGCCGGTTCGCAGTGGGCCGGCAGCTACGGCATCCTCGGCCATCACCTGTTGATGCCCGGAGACGCCGGGTTCCTCTCGTTCGATCTCGATCATCTGCGCGCCGGATTCGGTGGCCAGCTGAACAATCGCGTGAGCTATCACGTGCAGATGCGCTCGTGCGGCGACGGCGTTCACGCCGTAACCTTTAACTTCGTCACCGGCGAAGTCGAAGTGCTCGATCTTCGATCGTCGACTCCCCGAGTATTGCACCGCTTCAAACTCGCCCCCGTCCCGACCGTCAGAAGGAATGGGAACGACTACTACACGTACGAGGTGCAAATCGCATACGATCCAAGCAGTCAGATCGTGACGGAGTTTTCATACCCGACCCAATCGTCGTCACAAACCGTCTTTGCGCAGTTGCGCCGCTTCACGATCGACGGCCACCTTCTCAGCGTTGCGTCTCGCGCGCAGTTGGCGGAGCGCGCCGGCGTGGCGACGAGCGCGATAACCTCCGGAAGCTTGAGCGCGCGCGGCAACTACATCGTCATCAAAGTGCGCGTTCCCAATCCCGACGTCATCCTCCGCGCCGACGGAACGCGCATCGGGCGAGCGTTCTCGATCGACGGGATATCCGGAGACGAGCGCTTCGCAATCGTGCAGAACGGCGGTTCCGACCTTGCCGAGACGATCTACCGCCTTCCGGGGTGGACGGTGACCGGAATAACCGCGATTCCGAGGACGGCGGCGAACATCGAGATGAGCCCCGACGGAAGCACCGTTGCCTATACGGCCGAAACGGACTCGGACGTCTCACACCTCTTCTTGTACGACACGGCTTCGCGCGTCACGTACCCGTGGCTGCCGAGTCCGCCGGGTTTGGGCGAGTTCGGCGGCGTCGGGGCTGGCGAGTCCTTCGGGTTCAGCGTTGACAATCGGTATCTGCTCGTTCAATACCGAAGCGACAATGATTCCTACCTCGCCGTCTACGCGGTCGATGCGAGTGCCTGGGCGCGCTCTGCGTGCCTCATGGCGGGCCGCTCGCTCACGGCACAGGAGTTCCATTCGCTCGCAGGCAACGGCGTTCCGTATCACAACGGGTGCGCCCCGTATCTTTCGCAGATGTATCGCTGGTAGCTCGGGAGACTCCCTCACATGCAGCGTCGTTCCTCGTATGCGCTTTGGATCGTGCTCGGTCTCGTCGTGGTCCTCGCGCTGTGGATATTCTCCACGTTCAACTCGCTTGTCACGCTCGATCAGAACGTTCAGGCGCAGTGGGGGCAGGTGCAAACGGCGTACCAGCGGCGCGCGGATTTGATCCCGAATCTCGTCGCGACCGTTCGCGGTGCGGCAAACTTCGAGAAATCGACGTACGTCGCGGTCGCGCAGGCGCGCGCTCAGGTGGGACAGATTTCACCGCAGGTCGTCCAGAGCGCGCTCTCCAATCCGCAAGCGTTCGCGCAGTATCAACACGTGCAGGACACCCTCGGCTCGGCGCTCTCCCGATTGCTCGCGGTGAGCGAGAACTATCCGCAACTGCAAGCAAACCAAGACTTTCTGACGCTGCAAGCGCAGATCGAGGGAACCGAGAATCGCATCTCCGTCGAACGGCGGCGCTACAACGACGAAGCGCGGGCGTTCAATACTCGCCGCGACACGGCGCCGACGGTCTTTATCGCCGGGCTCTTCGGCTCGCGCTTCAATGAGAAGCCGTACTTCGAAGCGGATTCGTCCGCGCAAAGCGCACCGCACGTCACCTTCCCGTGAACCGCCTCGCGCACGCGCGCATCGAGCGCGCGATCCGCTCCGCTGAGACGGGCACGACGGGGCACATCGTCGTGCGAATCGTCCCCGATGCGCAGGTTGACGCGTTCTCCCGCGCCCGCGATGAGTTCGAGCGCGCCGGGCTCCATGCGGCCCGCGAGCGCAACGCGGCGATGATCCTCGTCGCTCCGGCGGCAAAGAGGTTTGCCGTTCTCGGCGACCGCGAACTCCACGCGCGCGTCGGCGACGCATTCTGGGAGCGTCTCGTCGGCGAGATGCAGCCGGCCTTTGCGAGTGGGAAGGTCGCCGACGCGATCGTGCACGCCGTCGACCGGATCGGCCGCGAACTCCACGCCCATTTTCCGGCGCGCGCATGAGCCTGCTGCACGCCGCGCTCGTGCTCGCTCTCGCGACGGCGCCGCCGACGCCGACGACGTATGTAACCGACACGCAGGGCGTGCTCTCCGCGCCGACGCATTCGCAGCTCGAAGGCGAGCTGCGCGCGTACGAGCGCGCGACCGGCCACCAAGTCATCGTCTGGATCGGCTCGACGACCGGTGACGAGCCGCTCGAACAGTGGACGGTCGACACGGCGGAGCACTGGGGCATCGGGCACAAAGGTCACGACGACGGCGCGGTGCTCTTTGTCTTCATGCAGGACCACACGATGAGGATCGAGGTCGGCTACGGTCTCGAACCCGAGCTGACCGACGCGCAGTCGTACCAGATCATTGAGAACGTTATGCGTCCGAAGATGCGTGCGGGTGATGTCGACGGCGCCGTGCGGGACGGCGTCGACCGTATCTTGCTGACGATCACGCCGTCGTTTGCATCGCAGATCGGACATACCGTCGCCGCGGCTCCGGACCAGACGAGCGCGAGCTCGGGGCTCGGCGGCGGTCTGATCGTGCTCATCGTCTTCCTATGCTTTTCTTGGGTTCTGCTGCTGATGCTTTTCATCGGCGGCGTTCGCTACCTCGCGGCACTTTTCACAAAAGGGCCGGCAGCCGCAGCGACAGCGTGGCACAACACGTGGATCTCGTCGGGCACGTCACATGGAAGCATGTTTTGGGGCGGCGGATTTGGCGGCGGAGGCGGCGGCGGATTCGGCGGCGGGTTCTCGGCGGGAGGCGGTGGCTTCGGCGGCGGCGGCGCCTCCGGCGGCTGGTAAAGAAAAAAGCAGGCCGCTCCATCGAGCAGCCTGCTTCGTACTTGTCATCCCTACGCTACGGCGTCGTTCCGATTGTGATCTGCGTCTTTCCCGCATTGGTCGTGATCGCGATCGTAGACTTACCGACTTGGAAGGTCGCCGTCTCGATGCCGCCCATCGATGCGTGGGCTTTCTCGGAACCGGCCGGGAGATGTGTCTGATACCACTTGTAGACGGTGGCAAAGGCATCGTCGGTCGAGAGCACTTGACCTGACCCGTTCGCCGTTGTAGCGCTCGCCTCCGAGGTGGCGCCCGGATAGGTCGGGATGCTTCCCGACGTGCTCATTCCGCCCGCGGGCGCGGCTGCGGCCGACGCTTCGGGCGAGGATTCGGTGCTCGTCGTCGACGATGACGACGAGTTGCCGTGGCTGCAAGCCGCAAAGGCGGCGATGGTCAGCACGGCAACGATGGATGAAAGGATGCGCATGCGCAAACTCCTGTAGCAGGGGCAGAAGCAGCCAGGCTTCCTCTCGGTGCCGTGCCGGGCCTGCCCCCACCCAACGGCCCCACCAAATTCTCCGCCGGGCGGGCGAGGCACCGACTTTCTTGAGGTTTAATCGCGGATACTCACATTGTGCCATGCGAGCGCGGCCTTGAGGACGAAGGACGTCGTTATCGTCCGGCTTCCGTACGTTAGCATTCGCGAGGGGCCTTGTATCGCACGGCCAACATCCATTTGTATAAACTCGCAGCTTGGCAGACTTCCGTTGCTGTCAACCTGTTGCCTCAAGTAATGAAGAGCGCGCGAGACATTCTCCGAGTTCTGTCGCGGATCCAACGCATCTCTTTGCAGCGTCGCCAAGCCTAGTAGTGCTAAAGCCGTATCCAAGGCATTGCTTGACGCGCCTAGGCCCCAGCCTGCATCAGAGTTTTGACTTCGCCGAAGGAAATCCGCAGCTATCCGAACCGAATCGCGCGCGAACTCCACTTGGGAAAGGAGGCGCAAACACGCGTAGGTCCCATAATACGGACCCCGATACCAGGTGCTTTCCCACGATCCCTCATGCGATTGTCTTTTTATCAGGTACCTTACGCCACGCTCGATTTCTTCCGAATAGCGTTCGCGATCTATGAGTGCCAGCGCATACAGCAGATTAGCCATAACCTCCGGGTCCGCTCCGGTTCCCCACATCGTGAGCACGAACTCCAGTTGCCGCATTTCCCTAGCCGTGCGGTCGGAGAGGGGTATGATCCACGTTTCGAATGAACCGTCTGCCTCGGCACCTTCCAAAACGATCGACAAAGGCTTGTCGCAGTATTCCGTGATTTCGCGCCGATGCCCGGAAGACCACAACACGTGCATCACCTGTGCAAGATCATCGGCGTCGGCGGGCAGCTCCGGCAAATCGGGGAAATAGGACCAGCCCCCTGCATCAGGCCCTCGGCGGCCCAGGAGATAACCCACTTCGCTGTCGAGGACGGCGCGTAACGCATCGTTGAGTTCTCTGTTCGCATCGCAGAGCGCGTCCGCAATAAGCGCACGCTGAAAAGTATCGCCGCGTTGGTACTGCGGGCCGCCCAAGCCTAGTTGTGGCGCGAACTCCATCGTGTGGCGCGCTTCGCCGTAGCCGAGATGCCATTGCTCGACAATGTATCGCAGTGCTTGCCACGCCAGACCTTGCCACGCATCCTTGGGCGACGGCAGCGCGAGGCGAGTTGGTTCCTGCTCGGCCACGCGGTGCACGTTTTCGATGACGATGCGCTGGATATCGTCCTGTAAGAGCGCGCATTCATTTCGCAAGTCGTTGTGGATGGCAAGCCAGGCAAGATCCGGCCAGGCCTCCATGGCGCTTGCCGCCGTATCGAGTTCGGTAATGGCGAGGGTCAGAATATAGCTAGCGTGCCCCTCGTAGAAAATTCGTCGCCCGATCTCCGACGTGATAGCTTCTAATTCGTCATCGGAAGCCCACACGGGTTTCTCGCCCGCAGCCCTAGCGAGCACCAGTGACGGCGTTCCGGATTGTAGGTCCTCTTTCCAGTCGCGCAGGTCGTCGAGCATCTGCTTCGCTGCATTGTATCCATCGAGCGCTTTGACGAGCGGTGGGAGAGGGCCGCGCGTTCCGCTCATTGCCGCCAAGCCGGCAAGAGTCGTGCGCGCGACGCCGTCTTTTCCTCTAGCGATATCTAAGGCCAGCTCTTCCGAAAGGTCGCACCAACTGCGATCGCCTGCGACAAAGAGCTGTTCCTCGACGCAAGCTCTCGTAAACTCGGCGAGAAACCCTCGGAAGTCTTCCCAAAAAATCGAGCTTGCCGGAAAGAGTTCATGCAAGAGATGATAGGCTTCCCATTGCATGGCCAGAATTCGCACCGCATTGACGGGCACGAAGCGTTCAGTCGTGTCGGGGTCTGGATGCTTATCGTAGAGCTTGTCGTGCAGGAAGATCGACGTTGCGTACAGTTTCGACGCGATCGCAAAGGTCTGCAGCTGTGCTTCTGTCAGGAGAGGGAAAGCAGCCGTAAATAGATGGGGGAACACATCATAAATAGATGCGACCGTGCCGCCGAGCACGATCGCATCTGGCCAATTCGACTGAAGCCTTTGAATTTCTTTAGCGATGTTCCGGGCTCTGCGGTCTAGCGCTGATAACTCGGCCATCGCCAAAGGCTTAGAAGCAGTTCCGATCGATCCCTACGGCTTTAAGCCTTCTGGAAGATAACGATCGTTACATCCGGCCATTCCGAAGCGCGTCCAAGCTCTGAACCTGATCCTGTTCCCGTCAGACGCGCTTGGAGCTCTGCTATGTCGGGCCTTGGACCCAAGAGTTGTTTGAGATTCAGCTCCTTGGGATTCAAGCCGGCTCGTTCAAGTGAGGCCAACAGCGTCCGACCATCCAATTGCTGACTTCTAGCCGAGGCCGGCATTGCCGCGCCCGCCGCTCCGGACGTTATGCTGACCATGCCAAGTGCGAGCGCTCCCGTAGCGATCGACTTTAGGATATCGACGCGGGTCGGGTCGTCCTGTAAGGTTCGCTCTGTTTCGCTGCTTGTGGGTACGTGCTCTTGATTCTTCTCCATCATCGCTCCCAGAAGTCATTAGCGCATATACGCTAAAGTAAATCGCTCTTCGGTCCAATGGGCTTGGGGCCCTAGCGCTTGGCTGCCCAGCAGGCAAAAGTCTCAGGGCGGCGCCCTGAGATCACCGGGGGCGAAGACCGCGGTTGGCCCTTAGTGAACTAAGAATCCAACGAGAAGCAGCGCGACGATGTTGAGGACCTTGATCATCGGGTTGATCGCGGGGCCCGCGGTATCTTTGTAGGGATCGCCGACGGTGTCGCCGGTCACGGCGGCCGCGTGCGCGACCGAGCCTTTCCCGCCGAAATGACCGTCTTCGATATACTTCTTTGCATTGTCCCACGCGCCGCCGCCCGTCGTCATCGAGATTGCGACGAAGAGGCCGGTGACGATCGAGCCGACCAAGATGCCGCCCATCATCTGCGCGCCCGAGTTACCCGGGAGCACGTTCCAGACCGAAAGCAGCACGACGACGACCGGTACGCCCACAGGGATCAGCGCGGGCAAGATCATCTCGCGCAGCGCGGCGCGCGTTACGATGTCGACGGTCGTGCCGTAGTCGGGCTTCGCGGTTCCCTCCATGATGCCGGGGATCTCGCGGAACTGGCGCCGCACCTCTTCGACGACGAAGCCGCCTGCGCGTCCGACCGCCTCCATCGCAAGCGATGCGAAGAGATACGGCAGAAGGCCTCCGATGAAGAGACCGGCGAGCACGTACGGATTGCCGATCGCAAAGAGGTTCGTGATCGCGCTCGAACACGCCGCACCCAAACCGGGGCAGCTATGCTGCGTCAACTCTTGGATGAACGACGCGAAGAGCACGATTGCGGCGAGTGCCGCGGAGCCGATCGCGTAGCCTTTCGTGACGGCCTTCGTCGTGTTGCCGACCGCGTCGAGCGGGTCCGTGCAGTTGCGCACGTCTTGCGGCATGTTCGCCATCTCGGCGATGCCGCCGGCGTTGTCGGTGATCGGTCCGAAGGCGTCGATCGCGACGACGATGCCCGCCATCGAAAGCATGGCCATGACCGCGATGCCGACGCCGTAGACGCCCGCGAAGCCGTAGCTGACGAGGATGCCGATGACGATGACGATCGCGGGCAGCGCCGTTCCCTGCATCGAGACCGCAAGGCCCGCGATGATGTTCGTCGCGTGACCGGTCGTCGAGGCTTTCGCGATGCGCTGCACCGGCGAGAACTGCGTGCCGGTGAAGTACTCGGTGATGAACGTGATAAAGCCCGTGATGAGGATGCCGACGAGCGCGCAGATGAAGACGGAGAGCGGCGTGACGCTGCCGCCGCTGAAAACCAAGCGCGTGATGAACCAGAAGCCGATGAGCGCGAGCACGCCTGCGACGATCATGCCGCGGTAGAGCGCGCCCATGATCGACGATTTCGTGACGCTGCCGACGCCGACGAAAAGCGAACCGATGATCGAAGCGACGATCGAGACGGCGCCGATGAGGATCGGGAAGGTCGTCGCTCCGGGAAGCGTGCTGCCGAAGATGAGGTGGCCGAGGAGCATCGCCGCGACCGTCGTGACGCAATACGTCTCGAAGAGGTCGGCGGCCATGCCGGCGCAATCGCCGACGTTGTCGCCGACGTTGTCGGCGATGACCGCCGGGTNNCGCCGACGTCGGCGGCCTTCGTATAGATGCCGCCGCCCAGACGTGCGAAGACGGAGATCAGGGAGCATCCGAAGGCGAGGCCGATCATCGCGGACAGCGACGACGCGGTATCGAAGTGATTGATGTGAAGCAGGATCACGTAGTATCCGGAGACGGCGAGTATCCCGAGCCCGACGACGAGCATTCCGGTCACCGCGCCGCCGCGGAAGGCGACG
>PKZD01000006.1 GCA_003133745.1 Candidatus Tyrphobacter aquilonaris | reverse complement strand
TGTACGTATAACACACATATATATGGTTGCACCTGTGTTTCTTCTTTGTGGTCAAAGGCTTCCATCACTCTTCGAGTTGTGTAGTCATGATGAGATCAAGCAATATCAATGGCTTAGGAGTATAGTATTACAACCGTGCCTCTTTCAACTCAATTCAGAATTGCGTTTTAATTCGAGTAGCCTGGCGAAATTAAATACCCTGATACCTCCGGCGCAATAATATATTAAGAATAATTCGCCGCGCGCAACATAATAATCAAACTCAGGTATGGGATAGGATCACGACCGCCAGGGAAATTTTTTATACTCCTATCCGTCACTCGCGCCCGATTCTGAGTTTCTAAAATACGCTTTCACGCTTCTTGCTTTTTATCCCGGCCCCGCGCACCTTCCACTGCATGCCTCTCATCCGGCGTTCCTTGAAATCCACTGCGATCTCGACCGTAGAGTATGACGACGATAGCCAGACCATGACGGTGACGTTCGTCAACGGTCGATCTTACGATCTGTCCGGTGTACCGCCCGATCTGTTTGAAGGTCTATGCTCGGCATCGAGCGCTGGCACCTACTTCAACACGATGCTACGCGGGCAATTTTAAGTGTCCCAGTCGCGCGAAGAGATAATCCTTCGCTTCGGGCGTGACCGAATCCTCGCACATCAGGTTCTGTTCAAACACCGACACCCCGACGAGACACCTGAATTTCACCACGAGCTTACGCGAGCGTGGCACTCGGCCGTCCCCAACTTCCTTGCGATGGCCTTCCGAGGTGGCGCAAAGTCTACCCTTGCTGAAGAAGCAATCGTGCTTGGCGCCGCGATGGGTCTTATCCGCAACGTGCTTATCCTTGGTTCAAACTCTGACCGCGCCAACGACCGACTGCGGTCCATCAAACACGAGATCGAGACAAACGAGCTGCTGATCCAACTGTACGGAGAATTAGTCGGGACGACGTGGAACGAGGCCAAGGTAGTCCTCGCTAACGGCGTCGTGTTGCAAGCGTTCGGCCGCGGTCAGTCGCTGCGCGGCGTCAAGCATCTCGACACGCGACCCGACTTCTGTTTTGCCGACGACATCNNCCGGTTGGCAGACCCGTGTCTATCCCATCGAGCACATCGCTGCCGACGGGGAACGTCGTGCCACTTGGCCCGCACGGTTTCCGTTGACGTGGATCGACGAGAAGAAGGCGGAGTATCACTCGCTCGGCATGGCGCACGAGTACGAGCGTGAGTATATGTGCCGGGCGGAAGACCCCGCACGAAAGGTTTTCACGCAAGGCATGTTCAAGATAGAGCCGCGCGTGCGCTCGTGGCAGCCGACGTTCGCGTTCTACGACCCGGCGCGCACGGTCAAGACGACGAGCGCCACGACGGGGTGGGCGTGCTGGTCATGGATAGCCAACAAGCTGATCGTCTGGGACGGAGGCGCCGAGAGCTGGCGGCCGGACGAGATGATCGCGCATATGTTCAAGCTGGATGATGAGTTCGAGCCGGTGGCAATCGGTGTTGAGGAGACGGGCCTCAACGAGTTCTTGATGCAGCCGCTGCGGCAAGAACAACTAAAACGCGCGTATCTGATACCTGTNNGCGCGGCAAGCTGGAGTTCATCAGAGGGCTGCAGCCGTTCTTCAATGCCGGCGAGGTGGTGTTCGCAAAGGACATCGCGGCCAAGGCGCAATTCCTTTCATACCCGACCGGCAAGATCGACTTCCCCAACGCATTGGCTTATGCGCTCAAGATGCGGCCCGGCCAGGTGATCTACGACGAGTTTTCTGGCGCNNAGTACGTCGATGGCGGCCTGCATGTGCTGGCCGACTGGGTCCGAGAAGGAGATCCCGGTGCCGTTGTCGCAAACATGGTTGGTGAGGCTGCGCTCTTATCGCCGACGCCGCTTCGCCTTGTCGGCGGGGCTTCTCATTTTGGTAATTATTCTCGCCTTGGCCTTCGCGGTGCTGTGGCCAAGATACCAGCGGAGCTGCACCGAGGCGGGGCCGAGACGCTGGGGCGAGACGAGCTTCGGGCATTGCTTCGGAGGACCATCAGGGGCGATGCGGCTCTACGAGTCGCTTCAACCGCGCGATGGACACTGAACGCCTTCACGTCGGGTTACTGCCGGGCTGTGGACAAACAGGGACGCGTCTCGGAGGAGCCGAGAGCAGGACCCTACGCCGTGTTGATGCGGGGCTTAGAGAGCTTCACAGCCATGCTCAAGGGTGGTATAGACGACGCGGACACGACGCCCAACTACCGCTACACGGACACCGGCCAGCGGTACGTGTCGGCGCTGCCTGGTGGAGCACCTGCGCATGACAGCAAGAGCGACTGGATTGGTACTGCTACTTCTCGTCAGCGGGTTGTACGCTGATCCGTCCAGAGCGCAGAGCAGCGCGCTCGTCGTCACAGTCTGCGGCACGCTTCCGTTGGCGTTCAAGGCAGGGGCTACTCAGCCGATAACGCAGGACGTGACTGGCACGCTTTGCTCGTCATCTAGCGGTGGAGGAGGTTGACGAGGTAGGTCATGGCCGACGATGAAGACTTGCGTAACGAGCCTTCCGAAGAGGAAGAGGGCGAGCTACCGGCGAAGCCAACTCGTGCGGCGCAGTCTAATGACGAGGATCGCAACAAAGAGTTCTGCAAGGAAGAAGCAGTTAAGAAGGCGTGCGAAGATATTTTCAAGGACGTTGATAAGGCGTTCAGCGAGCAGTGGGAGCGTTCCAATGCGCAGATGGATTACTGGGATATTTTCAACTGCAGTTTAGGACCTAAGCAGTTCTATTCGGGCAACTCAAAGATATTCGTTCCGATAGTTCACGACGCGATCGAGGCGCGAAAGACCCGCTTCGTTAATCAGATATTTCCGCAGTCCGGCAAGCACGTTGAAGTCTCGGCTTCTGAAGACAAGCCGATGGCGCTTATGTCACTGCTGGAGCACTATATCCGAAAAACAAAACTGCGTANNGTATAACCTCTATCTTGGTTGGATTAAGAACGAGCGTCACGTCTCAATGCGCGTCAAGAAGAAGCCAACCATCGACGCGCAGGACGGTACGGAGGTTGAGGGCGATGAGGAATTTGACGATATCCAGAGCGAGACGCTAATCCACCAGTATCCGAGCGTTGAGGTGCTGCCCGACGCTGACGTGCTGGTACTGCCCCAAACGGCTGATAGTGTCGAGGGCGCGATTGACGACGGCGGCTCCGTGACAATTATCCGACGATGGAGCAAGGCCAAGATTCGCAAGATGATCCGCGACAAGGAGATCGACAAAGAGGAAGGCCAGCTCCTGATTTCCGAGATGGCTAAGGCGGAGAAGTCGGCGCAGACGCCAGACAAGAAAAAGAACATGCTGCAGGCGGCCGGCATTCAGGGCGAAGGCGGAGTTAAGCGTGCCCAGGTGTTCGAGACGTGGACTAAGCTCAAGATCGACGACGAGCGCCGCATCGTCAAGATATATTACGGCGGCGAGAAGCGTCTACTGAGTGTCAAGCGCAATCCATACTGGTGCGACAAGGTGCCAGTGCTGTCTGCGGCTGTCGATCGGGTTGA
>PKZD01000012.1 GCA_003133745.1 Candidatus Tyrphobacter aquilonaris | reverse complement strand
TGCGCGACGTTTTCGGAACCTATCGCGCAAAAGAGGGCGTCGCGTGAGCGGCGAGTGGGAGATCGATCACGTCGCGATCGTCGTTGGCGATCTCGACGCGGCGCTCGAACTCTACACGAAGACGCTCGGTTTCACGCAAGTTTATCGCGACATGATTGAGGATCAGGGCGTGGAAGCAGTCGGGCTCGCTGCCGGCGATGCGGTTATCGAGCTCCTTCGCCCGCTTGATCCTGATTCGGCGATCGCACGCTATCGCGGCGATGCGGCAACGAAGCTGCACCACACCGCGTATCGTGTGGAAGACCTCGAAGCAATCCTCGCGGAGTTGAAATCGAAGGGCGTCCGCCTCATCGACGAACGCCCGAGAGCAGGCGCGCACGGAAACCGAATCGCCTTCCTCCACCCGAAATCCACCGGCGGAGTGCTGATCGAGCTCTGCCAAAGATAGGACTAGTCGGCGGACCGTCATCTGGAGATCCGGGCGTGGGCGACGTACACGCTCGCTATGTTAGGGCGTGAACTCTTCTTGCCCGAGGCTCTTCCAGAGATCGAAGGACAGTTGGGAGGAGTGGACTGGCCGTCGGATTTTGATGACCGCCGCTTTCAAACGCTCAAGGCGCTTGGCTGGGCGTGCGCACTACGTGGCGACTACTTCAACGTTTTTCGATTTCTGCGGCTCAGTTCACGAAAGGCCACGAACGACGCCTGGCGCGCGATTGCCGCGACGGAACGAGCGGAACTCGCGCGCTGCAAAGGGGAACATCTCCGGTCGCGCCAGGAACTTGCGGAGGCCGAGGAATATGCGGCCAACGTCAACTGGGACGCAATACGTGACGAGGCGCGCCGGCCAATCCGCATTGCGGCTGTATGCGGAGACCCACGATATGACGTACGCTTACCTCGCTAGCTAGCATTTGCGAAACTACATGGGGTGCTGGCTGGGCGACGAACTTCGCGCAGCAACCACATCCGCAGTACGGCTCCCGCCCATGCAGAAGCGCGTGTACGAAGAACTACGCACGGGCAAATCCGTCGCAGACATTGCAGAAAGACTCGACAAGAGTCCATTCACGATACGCAATCACGTCAAAGCCATATATAAGGCACTTGGCGTGAATAGCCGCGCGGAACTGTTGGTGAAGAATGCCCAATAGCGACGCAAGCGTTAGGTGGACGCCCGATTGTCACTAGCACTACACGCATGCTGGCCCACCCGCACAATCGTCAAGTAGCGTGCTGCCAAGGTTAAGCACCGCCCGAAGGAAATTTACTACTGCCTGCCAAGCTGCGGGGTTCTGTGACCCACTGGTCTCCCGTCGTGACTGAGAGCTGGATCGTATCGTAAACGCCTTCACGACTCTGCCTCGAAGGGTTCTCGAAGGAAAGTCTAACAAAGCAGCCTCAGGGCGACTGAAGAACAAGAAACCATTCTCTACGAACCGTAATGTAGTTAAGACCAATGCCGGTCCCGTCGCCGAGCAAGCATGAGGCGCCGGCGCGGCGTAGCGCGCGCTCGATATCAGGTCCAGGTGGCCCGTCAAGTAGGATGGCGTCCGTCGTAATGCACACTGCTTGCAAACCCAAGACAGATCGGGTAGGCGCATCGCTGGCAACTATGGCGACCTGGTCAAAACCGCAAAGAAGACCCGGCGTCTCGATCATCTCGCGCGCGAGGCGGCCTGGCACAAGTGCCATACCCCCGACATTTAATGCTTGCAGAGTCTCGGCTAACCTCATCTGACGAAGCGCATCGAAGGTCGCCGTTGAACTATCGAGGCACATTAGAAGCAAGCTGAGTGCACTTTCCGTTATGTCTCCAGCCAACGAAGCTAACGCGCGGCCTACTGTGCCGACCTCAGAATGGCCCCAGTAAAGGTTGACTACACCGGACTTCATTCGCTGTCAGTCGCCTCGCACCGCACAACCCGCTTCAAGTACGTGGCCGCGGCTGTGGTGGTCTTCCCGGGAGACGCGGGCGATTTCTGCTCCAATCCCAGTCGTGCTCGTGGGGATCGCCTTGCCCCCCATGATTATGTCCGTAATCTACATCCGTTTCAGCGCGCCCGTCAGGTCCGTAGGTTCTCTCGGTTCGACCACCGTCCTTCGCTGGGAACGTCGCTGTCGTGCCCGGTTCGCCCCTCGCCGGAGTTCGAGTGGGAGCGTGTCCACTTGTTTCCGCCTCTCCGCTGCCATGCGTCGCGCCCGCCGGCGATTCAGGTGGCGGCCCCGCTTCAGGATGCGGCTGAGCGTCGGGGTTGGCGTTGTGCCAAACCGCGTTGTGGATTAGCCCGGCTATCGCACCGAGCGCGGCGCCTCCCGCTGCCGCTGCCGCTACGGCGGCAGCGCTAATCGCCGGCACTTCCGGCGCTAGAACGAGGCAGACCGGACAGTAGCCGCTAGGATCCTGATAGCGAACGGGGTTGTTATTGTTCCACATGTACGCCGATTGCGACATTGGGTCAGTGATGTCACCCGCATACGCGTCCGGAGTCGTCCACTGCTGGGTATCTGGATTCGTGTTCCGAACACCCTGGATCGTCCCGACCCCATCGGTTACCCCGTCCGGGCGATTGTACATCAGGGCCGCCCCCGACGAGTTGCTCCATAGCACCGACGACGGCAACGACGCTGGCGGGTACGGTTTCCCGCCAGACGCGCTATGCGTATAAATGGTCTGCCCGTCTACGTCGCGATCGAGATAGACCGACCCGGTATATCCGTTGTTGTATCCCGCAAGAACGTCGCCATCTAGCCCAAGCTTGTAGTCATCCACTGTGCCTGAGAGCGTTCCCGTGAAGGACAACGCGTTGCCGTCCCAATGCCAGGAATGGAAGTACCATGGGGATCCCCCATAGGCGCTTCCAGAGACTTCGCTTGCCATTGGATGCCCGTTCGCGCCCCAAACGTAGGTCGCCGACTGGTTCGTGGGGCCATTCTGTGCGAATATGAGATGGTCGTCCGCGTCGTAGTCGAAACCCCTCCCAAAGCTAATGACGTAGTTGGGCGATCCTTGCGAATCGTCGATCTCGGATAGGTAGGACGTGGACGCTATTCGATTGCCTGCGTCGAAGGTCGAATAAGCCGTCGCATGACTGTTTTCGTAGACAGTGCCGACACTCAAGAGATTCAAAGTATCGACCACGGCATCAGCGTAGGTGCAATAAACCCCGTCGCCTGAACATATCTGGCCTCCCGAGGCCACGGGAACGCCGTCGAAATAGAAGTTTTCGAAGGTCTGGGAAGCGCTGTTGCCATAGGCCGCGAGTTGATCAGTTGCCGTGTAAAACATTGCGACATTGGCGGCGGAGTATCCAGTCCGGCTTATCTTGTAGACCGTCGGATCGCCTTCAAAGTCGTATTGAAACTGGGAGAAACTCGCTCCCGGAATCGTTGCACCCGATTCGCGGCCGTAAGAGTCGTACGTCATCGGCTCGGACGCAAGTGGGTCGGTTCGCTGCGTTAAACGGCCAGCCGGTGTGTACTGGTGTGAGATCGTTCCGGAAATCCTCGAGAACCATGTATTGCTCGGCATCGCGTCAGAGCGATAGCTGTGGTTGCTTGAAAACGACGCACCGCCCGAAACACTCACGGTCGATAGCCAACCATTTCCATAGTAGCCGTACTGATACGTTGCTCCGGTGAAGTTTACGCTCGCCGGATACGAGGGGAGGTAATCGCCGATGGCGCCGCCAGTCGCCGGCTCGGCTAGAGTCGCGAGCCGCCCATTCCCATCGTATGCGTAAGTCCAGGTCCCGAAGGAAGAATCGCCGACGCTTGCAACGCGCCCGTCGGGATCAAACGAATATGCGCGGTTTGGCGTGTAGTTACTGTACGCCACAGTAAAGTCTATGTTCGTTGTCTCGCCGTCGGCGTCGTACGCATAGGTTGTTGTATCGTCGTTTGCGGTCATGTCCGATGACAGCAGGCCCGCCGCTCCGGATGCGTCATAAACGTACGACTTAACGGAAGTGATCGACGTAGTAGCAGCACCGTACCGATAGTCATATGTCTTTCGATCAAGCCCATCGAACGCGGTTCCGCTTACGTCCGTCCACTGTCCGCTTGGCAGTGACGGCGGACCGCTCATCGGACGAACGCGCGACGCTTCGGCCGACCGCAACCCCTCTGCTGACACCGTCGAAGACCCAATCAGCGTCGGCTTAAGAATAATCGGCCTCGCCGAATTTGGAACAGTGAGTGATCCTCTTCGAAACTGCAAGGAGCGTGCTGACCTGTAGGCGCTTTTCAGGCAGCTGATAACTGTGAAGGTGGGTTGATTTTGAAGACGTCCGCGAACTCCTTGGGCGTTCGGTAGCCGATCGCTGAGTGCGGCCGGA
>PKZD01000081.1:673-16390 GCA_003133745.1 Candidatus Tyrphobacter aquilonaris | reverse complement strand
GCGACGCCCGCGCTGACCGCCGAAAGATGCGTGAACTCTGCACCGGTCGTCCGCGCGACAATTTCCGCGAGCGTCGTCTTTCCCGTTCCCGGCGGACCCCACAGGATCATGGACGGCACGGCATCGCTCTCGATCGCGCGACGTAACGGACGCCCCGGACCGACGATCTCNNGCTGTGGGCGCATGCGCGCCGCCAGCGGCACGCTCGCGGAGTTTTCGAACAGCGATGCGTCCATCGCTACGGAGGCGCTTAGCCTCCCGTCGGCTGCACGTGCGGGATTCTTGGAATCCTGATCGGCTTCGGCGTCGCGAGGTGCGTTTGAATCGTGCTCGGGAACTGCATCGTGACGTTGCTTTCGGCGTGCGCGGTCCCGGCGATCGTGTCGTAGACGACGTGATCGGCGGAGAGGCTGCGCAAGCCTTGCGAGATGTGCACGTGCCCATCAAGGTAGAGCAGATGCGTAAGGTCGTTGAGCGTTCCGCGATCCGCGTCGACCGTCGTATTCTGCTGCACGTAATGAACGTGGCCGGTTGCCGAATACACCTTCGCCTTTCCGTCGATGCGAACTTGATCGGCGGTCATCGTCGCCGGGCCGTTCGGCTGGGTGACGCTTGCGCTCGCTAATCCTGCGAAGTTTCCGCGCAGATCGTGCATCGTGACGTTGCCGTACAGCGTCGCGATCTGCGTCTTGAAGTTCCCGTTCGCGCGATCGGCCGTGATGTCGCCGCCTTCGCGCGTCATGACGAGCCGGTCGGGCGTACTGAAGTCGCCGGACTTGAAGTTCAAGTCCGCCGAGCTCGTGTGAACGGTCCAAATGCCGACCGCAAACGACGCGCCGGCGGGAAGCGGCAACGGTGCGGCGGACCTCGGCGCGGGCGAGGCGGCGATGGCGACCGACGCGACGAGCAATACGGTCAGAAAGCGAGTCATGGTTTAAGTAGAAGTCCTCATGGTTGGGCGTTCGATCGGTCCAAATCGTTCGACGAGCCGATCGAACGGAACCGCTCCCTCGCGAAGCAGGCGCGCGCGGTTGCCCGTGAGATCGACGACCGATATTTCGAGGCGTGGCGCGACTTCTCCGCGTTGGAGCAGGAGGTCGGCCGGTCCGAGCGATTCCCCTTCACCGCTATATGCGGTCGCGGCGGCAACGAGCGGTCCGCAACGCTCGAGAATCGCGCGAGCGAGCGGATCCGTCGGGACGCGAAAGCCGATGGTCAAACGCCCGGCAGTCTGCTCCTCGCCAAAGAACGCCGGACGACGAAGGATGAACATGACCGGCGCCGGCAGGAGCCGCTTGACCGCGAGGATCGCGAGCGGATTCTCCGGCGCGAACTCGAGAAACTCGGCGGGGCTCGCCACGCAGACGGCGACGTGCAGGATCGGATTCGATCCTGCGGCTTCGTAGATGAGCGCGACCGCCGCACCGTGCTGCGGGTCGCACGCGATGACGTATCCGGTCTCATCGGGATAGACGACGGTGCCGCCGTCGAAGACGACGCGAGCCGTTTCCTCGACGACGTCGTCGAGGCGTTCGCGCCGCACATCGATCACCTTCATCTTTGCGGCCTAGATATGAATCCTCATCCCGGTGCCAAGCGCGACGCACGACAACGGATCGTCCGCAACGATTGCGGGAACCCCGGTGATCTCGGAGAGTAGTTTGTCGAGGCCGCGCAGCAGCGCGCCGCCGCCGGTGAGAATCACGCCCCGGTCGATGATGTCGGAAGCGAGCTCGGGCGGGGTTTTTTCGAGCACCGACTTCACCGCTTCGACGATCGCGCCGACCGGCTCGGAGAGCGCTTCGCGTACTTCTTCGCTCGTGATCTTCACGGTTTTCGGCAAGCCGTTGATGAGATCGCGGCCCCGAATCTCCATGGCAAGCTCTTGATCGAGCTTGAACGCGGAGCCGATCTTGATCTTGATCTCTTCGGCGGTGCGCTCGCCGATCATCAAGTTATAGACGCGGCGAATGTAGCGCACGATCGCTTCGTCCATCTTGTTTCCCGCGACGCGCAGCGATTGCGAAACGACGATGCCGCCGAGCGAGATCACCGCAACGTCGGTCGTGCCGCCTCCGATGTCGACGACCATGCTGCCCGAAGGACCGTCGATCGGCAATCCGGCGCCGATCGCCGCCGCCATCGGCTCCTCGACGATCTCGACGCTGCGGGCGCCGGCGAGTTTCGCCGCGTCCTTGACCGCGCGCTCCTCGACGCTCGTGATTTCGGCCGGAACGCAGATGGTCACATGCGGCTTCGGTTTCAACAGCGACGACCACCACGTGCGATCCTTCGTCACCTTCTTGATGAAGTAGGCGAGCATCGCCTCCGTGACTTCGAAATCGGCGATGACGCCGTCGCGCAGCGGCCGAATTGCTTGAATGTGCGCCGGCGTCTTGCCGAGCATCAGGCGGGCGTCTTCGCCGATGGCCAAGATCCTACCGGTATTCATGTCCTTGGCGACGACAGACGGCTCGCGTAGAACGATGCCTCTGCCTCTGACGTGAACGAGGACGTTGGCCGTCCCGAGATCTATTCCGATATCCAATTGAACCCCTAACCGGTTACCGTGTTAACGCGCGGATATTCGCTCGTTTCAAAGATTGCCGACGGCTCGACGAATTGCGTCACGCCGCTGCTGCGTTGCACCTGGCCGCCGAGTTCCGAAAGGGTTTCGGCGAGACGTTCGTATCCGCGGTCGATGAACTCCAAACCTATGATTTCAGTCTCCCCCGCGGCGCCGAGGCCCGCGATGACGAGCCCGGCGCCGGCGCGGATGTCGGGTGCCTCGACCGGCGCGCCGGAAAGCTGCTCGACGCCTTTGACGACCGCGGCGTTGCTCTCCATCGAAACCTTCACGTCGGCGCCCATGCGCGCGAGCTCGTTGACGTAGGAGAAGCGCGCGTTGAAGATCGACTCCTCGACGACGCTCGTGCCGGGACAGGTACACAGGAACGCGACGGCCTGCGGCTGGAGATCGGTGGCGAATCCCGGATAGGGTGCCGTCACGATGTCGGTGCCGCCCTTGACTTTCTCGCCGCGCAGGCGAACCCAATCCGCTCCGGTCGAGATCTCCGCGCCGCATTCCGAGAACTTCTCGATCTCCGCCCTGAGATGCTCGGGGCGGCATTGCGTGACCGTCACGTCGCCGCGCGTCACCGCGCCCGCATAGAGCAGCGTGCCCGTGACGATGCGATCCGGGATGATCTCATATTCGACGCCGTGCAGCTCGCGCACGCCTTCGATCACGATCGTGTCGCTGCCGACACCCGAAATCGTTGCGCCCATCGCGACGAGGAAGCCCGCCAGATCGACGACCTCCGGTTCCATTGCGACGTTGTGAAGCGTCGTCGTGCCTTCCGCGAGCACGGCGCTCAGCATTGCATTCTTCGTCGCACCAACGCTCGGCATGCGAAACTCGATCGCGGATCCTTGCAGCTTCTTGCGTTTGCAGTGTGCGATGAGATACCCGTGCGCGCTACGCACTTCGCAACCGAGCGCGATGAATGCTTGCTCGTGCATGTCGGTCGCGCGCGTGCCGAGCACGCAGCCGCCGGGCAACGGAACCTCGGCGCGACGAAAGCGTCCGAGCAAAGGACCGACGATGTCGAACGACGCGGCGAGTTTGCGCACGAGCGTGTACGGCGCGCGGAACGAGACCACGTTGCTCGCGTCGATCGTCAGCGTGTGCTCGCCCTCATAACGGATGCGCGCCCCGAGGGCTTCGAGCAACGACCACATCACCGAGACGTCGGTGATGCGCGGAACGCGATGAAGCGTGACCGGACCCTTTGCGAGCAATGCCGCCGCCATGATCGGCAACGCGGCGTTTTTCGCGCCGTGCGTCGCAACCGATCCTTCTAAGCGGGCGCCGCCGCGAATGCGCAGCGTCGTTTCCAAACGGTCGAGCATGGTGGTGGTCATTGCAACCTACCGGGGGCGTTCGCGCCGCAGGTCGCCGCGCCCCGCCGCGATGTTAGTTCGAGTGGCCGGTGAGGCGAAGCTTCGCCTGCGCAAACTCGGCGGTCGTCCGGTCCTGCGCCGCCTGCGCCTGCGCGAGTTCCTCGCGCGTCTTAGCGATATCCACGTCCTCGAAGCGAAACGCCTCGTCGACCAGAACCGTGATGCGATCGGGCAAAGCCTGGATGAAGCCGGCGCCGGTTGCCAGTTCGAGCCGTTGCGTCGTGCTCTCGCGCCGCACGTTTGCGCGCAGGACGCCGGGGCGTAACGCCGCAAGCAGCGGCGCGTGTTGGGGCAGGACGCCCTCCTCGCCCTCGGTCGTCACGACGATCACGAGCTCGGCCTCGCCTTCGAAGACGATCTCGATCGGGCTGATCAGCTTGAACGGGACGGCATTCACGCGGGCGCGCCTATTCTTTCGGCGTTCTCCCTGACCTCGTCGATGCCGCCGACATAGAGGAAAGCTCCCTCGGGGAGATCGTCGACTTTGCCTTCGAGCACTTCTTTGAAGGAAGCGACCGTATCCGCGAGCTTCACGTACTTGCCGGGGCGGCTCGTAAACTGCTCGGCAACGAAGAACGGCTGCGAGAAGAATCGCTGGATGCGCCGCGCACGTCCGACGATCACTTTGTCCTCTTCGGAGAGTTCCTCGACGCCGAGAATCGCGATGATGTCTTGCAGGTCGCGATACCGCTGCAGCGTCTCTTGCACGCCGCGCGCGACGCGATAATGCTCCTCCCCGACGATCTGCGGATCGAGAATCCGTGAGCTCGATGCGAGCGGATCGACCGCGGGATAGATGCCGAGTTCCGAGATCGGGCGTGAGAGCGCCGTCGTCGCGTCGAGGTGCGCGAACGTCGTTGCAACCGCGGGATCGGTGTAGTCGTCGGCGGGAACGTACACCGCCTGTACGGAGGTGATCGAGCCCTTGCGCGTCGAGGTGATGCGCTCTTCGATCGCGCCCATGTCGCTCGCGAGCGTTGGTTGATAGCCGACCGCGGAGGGCATGCGTCCCATCAGCGCCGAGACTTCGGAGCCCGCCTGCATGTAGCGGAAGATGTTGTCCATGAAGAGGAGTACGTCCGAGCCCAGCTCGTCGCGAAAATACTCCGCCATCGTCACGCCCGTCTGCGCGACGCGAAAGCGCACGCCGGGCGGCTCGTCCATCTGGCCGAAGACGAGCGTGGTCTGCGCGAGCACGCCGGAGTCTTTCATCTCGAGCCAGAGGTCGTTGCCTTCACGCGTGCGCTCGCCGACGCCCGTGAAGACGGAAAAGCCTTTATGCACGTACGCGATGTTGCGGATGAGTTCTTGAATGAGCACGGTCTTGCCGACGCCGGCGCCGCCGAAGAGACCGACCTTGCCACCGCGCGTGTACGGCGCCATGAGGTCGATGACTTTGATGCCCGTCTCGAAGACGCGCGGCGTCGGATCCTGGTACTTGAACTCCGGCGGCGCCCGGTGGATCGGCCACTCCGCCGCGGCCTTCACCGGCGCGTCGGAATCGATGGTCTTGCCCAAGACGTTGAAGATGCGGCCGAGCGTGCCCTCACCGACCGGCACCGTGATCGGGCCTCCGGTATTCGTGACCGGCGCGCCGCGCACGAGGCCGTCCGTCGAACCCATCGCGAGGCAGCGGACTTGGTTGTTGCCGAGTTCGTCCTGAACCTCGAGAATCAAGTCTCGTTCCTGCATCGCCGTGCCGCCGAGATTCTCGTCGCGGGCCGCGTCGCCCTGAGACTTCCCCGTCGACGGGTTCACGCGAACGCGAAGCGCGTCATGAATTTTCGGAAGCGTCTCCGGCGTGAACTCCGCATCGACGACGTTGCCGAGCACTTGAACGATTTTTCCCGCCGCTTTCTTATCTTGTGTCATCGTCATCCTATCCGCTCAGGGCCTCCGCCCCGGCCACGATTTCGAGCAATTCTTTGGTGATGGCCGCCTGACGCGCGTTGTTCATCTGGATCGTCAACTCGTCGATCGCCTTGTTCGCATTGTCGGTCGCATTGCTCATCGCGATCAACTGCGCCGCGAAGAACGAGGCATCGGTTTCGAGCATCGCCGAATAGAGCGTGAACTCGAGGTATTTCGGCAAGAGCGCGGAGAGCACGAACTCCGGCGACGGGAGAAACTCGACTGCGCCGCGAGGGCCGGAGCGCTCGCCCGCACTCGTGCGCAGCTCGTCGGCAACGATGGGGACGAGGCTTCGCGTTTGCGGTCGCTGCGACATCATCGAGACGAGCTTCGAGGAGACGAGCACGATCTCGCCGATCGTTCCCTCCGTGAAATCCTGCGTGACGCGCGCAGCGACGGCCCGCGCCGTTTCCAGTTTCGGTGCGTTGAGCGCCCAGTTCGGGTGGTCGGGGATACCCATGCGGCGCACGGCGTTGCGCGCCTTGATGCCGACGGAGTAAAACCGCGTTCCGGAATGTTCGTGCGCGTACATTTCGCCCATTCGCGTCACGTTGGAGTTGAAAGCACCCGCCAAGCCCTTGTCGGCGGCCATGAGGATCACGCCGGGCGGCGTGCCCTTCCCCGCCTTCATGAACGGGTGATCGACAACGGAGACCGCGGCGACGAGATCGCGCAGCATCTCGGCGAGCGTTTGCGCGTACGGAAGCGCGCGCTTTCGCGCGATCTCGGCACGCCGAATCTTCGCGGCGGCGACTTGCTTCATCGCCTTCGTGATTTGCTGCGTGTTCTTCAGCGACCGTATCCGGTCGCGCAGCTCGCGTACGGATGCCATCCTAGAACGCCTTGTTGAACTCGCCGAGCGCTGCGTCGAGTTGCTTCTTCACGTCGTCCGAGAGCTGGCCGCTCTGCGCGATCGATTTCGGAATCTCCGGCTGCTTCTCGTGGATGAACTCGATCGCGCCTGCAGCCCACGCCTGCAGACGATCCGTCGGGATGTCGTTCACGAAGCCTTTCGTGCCCGCATAGAGGAGCACGACTTGATCTTCGACGGGTTGCGGCTGATACTGCGGCTGCTTGAGCAACTCGGTCAGCTTCTCGCCGCGCAGCAGTTGCATCTGCGTCGCTTTGTCGAGATCGCTTGAGAGCTTCGCGAAGGCCGCGAGATCGCGGAACTGCGCCAGTTCCAGTTTTAGCTGTCCGGCGACCGACTTCATCGCTTTCGTCTGCGCGGCGCCGCCGACGCGCGAGACCGAAAGCCCGACGTCCACGGCGGGACGAATGCCTTGGAAGAAGAGATTCGGCGTCAGATAGATCTGACCGTCAGTGATCGAAATCACGTTCGTCGGAATGTATGCGGCGAAATCTCCGGCTTGCGTTTCGATGATCGGCAACGCGGTCATCGAACCTCCGCCCATATCGTCGCTCAGTTTCGCGGCGCGTTCGAGCAGTCGCGAGTGCAAGTAGAAGACGTCACCCGGATAGGCCTCGCGTCCCGGCGGCCGCCGCAGCAGCAGCGACATCTCGCGGTAGGACTGCGCGTGCTTCGTGAGATCGTCGTAGACGATGAGGACGTCCTTACCGGCGTACATGAGTTCCTCGCCCATCGCGCAGCCCGCGAAGGGTGCGATCCACCGAAGCGCCGCGGCGTCGGAGGGGCTGACGGTCACGATCGTCGTGTACTCCATCGCGCCCTTCTGCTCGAGTATCTGCGCGAGCGCGGAGACGGTGGAGTTCTTCTGTCCGATCGCAACGTAGACGCAGAAGACGTTACGCCCGCGCTGATTGATGATCGTGTCGATCGCGATTGCGGTCTTGCCCGTCGAACGGTCGCCGATGATCAGCTCGCGCTGCCCGCGCCCGATGGGAATGAGCGCGTCGATCGCGCGAATGCCCGTCTGCAACGGCTGAAAGACCGGCCGGCGCTGCACGACGCTGGGAGCCGTGTTCTCGACCGTTCGAAAACGCACGGTCTCGATCGGACCCTTGCCGTCGATCGGTTGCCCCAACGGATCGACGACGCGCCCAAGCATCTGCTCGCCGACCGGGACCGACGCGATGCGCCCGGTGCGGCGAACCTTGTCGCCTTCCTGGATCTCGGCGTCCGAGCCCATGATGACGACGCCGACGTTGTCCTCTTCGAGGTTCAGCGCGACGCCTTGCAACCCGTTCGGGAACTCCACCAACTCCGAGAAGCGCACGCCGCGCAGACCGTAGACGCGAGCGAGGTTCGCGCCGACCTGGATGACGGTGCCGACCTCGTCTTCTTGGAGTTCGGTCTTGAACGAGGCGATCTGCGATTTGAGCAGCCCCGCGATTTCGTCTGCGTTGATCATGTCTTCGTGGCTTCTTTCTCTTCCATATCAGATGGCGGCGGTGAGGGTTCGGGCAAGTTCTTCCAAGCGGCCTGCGATCGTTCCGTCGATCCGGCGATCTCCCATCGTGATGCGCATGCCGCCGACGAGTTCGGGATCGACGACGAGGCGCGCTTGGAAATGCCGGCCGTAGATGCGCTCGACGCGCGCGCTGATGGATGCCAACTCTTCCTTTGAGAGCGGCCGGGCCGAGGTCACGATCAAGGGCTCGACGCCGCGACCGGTCATCTCGAGTACGCGGTACTCGTCCAGGAGCGCCCGCAGAATCGCCTCTCTGTGCTTGCGCACGAGCAGCAGCAGCGCGTGGAGCGCTATGTCATCGACGCGGCCCTCGAAGGCTTTCGTCAGCACGCGCTCCTTTTCGTACCGGTTGATGACCGGCGCGATGAAGAAGCGCTTTGTCTGCTCGTTGTCCTCGATGCTCGCGACGATGCGCTCGAGGTCTTTACCGATGCGTTCGACAGCGCCGGCGTCTTGGGCGAGCGAGTAGACTGCGGTCGCATAGCGGCGCACGAGCGTTCGATTGATCACGATCGCGTGCGCTCCAGCGTCGCAAGAAAGCTGTCGACGAGCTGGGCGTTTGCGCGCGCATCGATGCGGCGCTCCGCGTCGCTCCGCGCGATGGCGAGCGCTTTGTTCGCCAACTCCAGGCGCAGCCGCTGTCGGGCCGCCGCGCGCGCGCGGTCGAGTTCCGCGCGTGCGTTGCGCAGAGCGCGTTCACCGGCGTCGGCGGCTTGCGCGAGCGCGGCCTGGCGCTCGTGCTCCGCAAAGGTCCCGGCGCGTCCGCGGATCAACTCGGCGTCTCGCTGTGCGCCTGCGATCTCCTCACGCAGCGCGACGAGCGCCGCTTCAGCCTCGCCGCGATGGCGCTCCGCTTCGGCGATCTGGCGATTACTGCGTTCTTGTGCCGCCAGTACCATCGGCTGAAGCCATCGCAACCAAATGTAGACGAGCGCCGCGACGAAAAAGACGGCGGACGCCACCTGGCTCCAGGTCGCGATATCGAGATAGAGTCGATCTTGGCTCACGCGACCGTCTCGGGAATCACGCGCTCGAGCATGAGATCGGCGAGCTGACGAACGACGCGCTCCTCACCGCTGCGGGCGGCATCGAGTTCGGCCTGAACCGTCCGCGTCGCCTCTTCGACGATCGCTTGCGCTTGCTGCGCGTAACGGCTGTTCAGTTCGGCCGTCTCGTTCGAACCTCGCGCACGTTCCGCCGCGATCGCATGCTCCGCATCGCGGCGCGCGGCTGCGCGCACGCTTTCCGCTTGCTCGCGCAGACTCTTCGCTTCGGCCTGAAATCGATCGTAATCCGAAACGAGGCTGTTGATGTACTCGCGCCGCTTTCGAATCGCCGCTCCGACGGGACGCAGGAACACCACGTTGAGCACCGCGACGAAAATCGCGAAGTTGATCAACTGGATGAACAGCGTTCCGTCGATCGCGAGAAACGACATTCGGTCGGAGTTCCTACTTGACCAGCGCCGTGATGATCGCCGGGACCTTCGCGACGACGAGCAGGATGTAGAAGGCCAATGCGATTGCGATGAACGGGACGGCTTCCAAGACGCCGACGCCCAAGAACATGAACGTGAAGATGTTCGAGCGAGCCTCGGGTTGGCGCGCGATTGCCTCGACCGCCTTCGATGCGACGTTACCATCGCCGACCGCGGAGCCGAAAGCAACGCCGGAGATGATGATGCCGAAGGCGATCAACGCTGCCGCTGCGATTAATGCTTGCGTCAATGACGTACCTTTCTAATGTTCGTCGGCAATCGCGAGCGAGAGATACACGATTGCCAACAGGGTGAAAACGAACGCTTGAATCGTTCCGACGAAGAAGTTGAAGAACTGAATGAGGAACGGCACGACCGCGACGCCCATCGAGAGGTCGAAGAAGCCGATCCGAATCCGTGCCAGGATGATCGACGAGATGATGATGAAGAGCAGCTCCCCGACGAAGATGTTGAAAAACAACCGCGCCGCGAGCGTGATGGGGCGAAGAATCTCGTCGATGACGTTGATGGCGAAGAGCGCGGGGAACGGTTTGAAGAGATGCCCGAAGTACGCCGGTCCCTTCTTGCGCAACGCGACGATTTGAATCCCGAAGAAGACGACGAGCGCGAGCGGGACGACCGTGTTGAGATCGGCGGTCGGCGATCCGCCGAAGGGAAGGCTAAACGCCTTGAACGGCACCATGCCGAACTGGTTCAGCAAGAAGATGAAGATGAAGAGCGCGATGAAGAACGGGACGAAGGGTTCGCCGGCCTCCCCGAGGACGCCGGTCGCCAAGTCGGCGATATAATTGAAGATGCCCTCGAAAATCGCCTGGCGCTTCGTGACGTAGGGCGAGCGATAACTCGCGCCGATCCATGCGAAGAGGGCAAGAGAAAGGATCATGACGAGCCACGTCGTCATGATCGTGTCGGCATGCACGGCACCGAGCACCGGAAGGTGCCAGGTGATGTGTTCTCCGATGTGTTCTTGCACGTTCCTCGTTTAGCTAGAAGGCGCGCGAGACGCTGACCGCATAGAGCGCCGTCGGAAGAAAAAATCCGGCGAAATACCACACCATCGACCACCACGGACCGGCGGCGGCGAACGCCACGGGCACTATACCGAAGACTCCGATTCGCAAAAAACTACTTAAGACGAAGCTCCCGGGATTGCGGCTCCGCGCGAGCCGCTCCAGCCCGCACGCGGTCAGGACCGCATTGAGGATTCCGCAGAGGCCTCCGACCGCCAAGGCAAGCGCAGGGATCGGGAACCATGCGGCCGAGAGCGCTGCGGCGACGAGGGCGATGACGGCCGACCACCGTACGACCGCCCGCATCCGCGCGTGGTAGACCGCGAGCCCGGCCTTCTCCTCCTCGCTCATTCCATCGAGCGGAGAAGCAACCGGAACGCGGCGTATCCGCCGAGCAGCATTCCCGCGAAGAGGCCGGCGATCACATATAACTGACCGCCGGTGCGCTGGTCGAGGAGTATCCCCGCGCCGAGGCCGAGCAGTGCGAAGCCCGCGAACGCGCCGCCCGCTCCGAGCAGTGGCGGCACGCCCCTCACTCCTTCGGGCCGCTGCTGACGGCGCCGAAGGGCTCCGGCTCGGGAGCGCCGCGGAGGCGCGCCAGAAGCCAGGCGACGATGCGAGCCGCCGCGTGCCCATCGCCGTATGGATTCGCCGCCTTCGCCATGCGCTCGTACGCGGCGCGGTCCTCAAGCAACCGGCGCGCGCTTTCGACGATGCGCTCCCGGCGATGTCCGACCAACTCGAGCGTCCCCGCCTCCAAACCCTCCGGCCGCTCGGTTTCATCGCGCATGACGAGGACGGGCTTGCCGATGCACGGCGCTTCTTCTTGAAGTCCGCCCGAATCGGTGAGCACGAACGTACACTCCTTGATCACCGCGACCATGCGAGCGTAGTCGATCGGATCGACGAGCACGACGCCGGGAACGCCGCCGAGAACCTCATACGCGATCGGACGCACGTGCGGTGACGGGTGCACGGGCCAGTAGAGCTGCGGTTTGGACGGCAGCTCCGCGATCTCGCGCATCGCCTCGCACATCTCTCGCATGTGCGGATGATTTTCGCGGCGGTGTGCCGTCACCGCAACGATCGGGCGTTTATGGTTCAGTTCTTTCCAGCGCGGCGGCTCGGGCAAATCGCTGCGTCGCGCGGTGTCGAGGAACGCATCGATCACGGTGTTGCCGGTGATGATGATGTCCTTCGCATCGACGTGTTCCCGCACGAGATGATCGCGCGCGAGCGACGTCGGCGCAAAATGATATGACGCGATCGTTCCGGTCAAGCGTCGATTCATCTCTTCGGGAAACGGCATCCAACGGTCGCTCGTGCGCAAGCCGGCCTCGACGTGGCCGACGGGAATGTGGCAATAGAACGCGGCGAGCGCGGCCGACGTGCTCGTCGTCGTGTCGCCGTGCACGAGCACGACGTCGGGCTTCGCCTCTTCGAGGACCGGCTCCATTCCCCGCAGCACCCGCGTCGTGACCTCGGTCAGCGTTTGATCCTCGGTCATGACGTCGAGATCGTAATCCGGTCGAATCGTGAACAGCTCGAGCAAATCGTCGAGCATTTCGCGGTGCTGCGCGGTGACGCAGACGATCGCTTCGATCTCCGCGTGCGCGGCGAGCGCGTGCACGACCGGCGCCATCTTGATCGTATCGGGACGCGTCCCGAATACGGTCATGATCCGCAGCTTCGTTGCGTTGCTCAATTCACGTGCCGGAAAACGTGCAGCAATCCGCCGGAGAGTGCCAGCGCGACGGTGCCGAGCACGACGCAGAGCGCATAGATGAGCAAGACCGCCTGTCGTACGTTGAGGCCGAAACGAAAAATCAGTTGATGGTGGAAATGGCCGCGATCCGCCTCCGTGATCGCACGCCCGGTCAGCGAGCGGCGCACGATCACCGCCGCCGTGTCGAGCACGGGCAGCGCGAGGATCAACAGCGGGACGACGAGGCTGATCGCGATCGCGGTCTTGCTCGTGCCGATGATCGAGACCGTTGCGAAGACGTAGCCGATGAAGAGCGAGCCGGCATCACCGAGAAAGATGCGCGCCGGATTGAAGTTGTACGGCAGGAACCCGAGCGCCGCGCCCGCCAGCGCGACGACGACAATCGCGACGACGACGTCTCCATGCGTGACGAAGATGAGGAACATGAAGCTGCTCGAGATGAACGTGAACCCGGCGAGCAGTCCGTCGAGACCGTCGATGAAGTTGATGGCGTTCATCATGCCGACGTACCAGAGCAGCGTGAGCGGCACGCCAAGCCAGATCGGAAAGTCGATCCAGTTCGTATGCGGATTGTGATCGAACGGGTTCGTGATGCCGGGGATAATGAATCCGTAGAGCATCGAGACGAGCGCGACGAGCGCCTGCGCAATGAACTTATTGCGCGCACGCATCCCCATGAGGTCGTCCCAGATGCCGACGCCGAGGATAAGCAAGCCTCCGAAGATGAGGCCGACGAGGCGATGGATCGTCTCGAACTGATCGCTCAGCACGTTGTAGCGGTGCGCGAGCGAGGCATGCGCGAGCGACGGTGCGAGCGCGTACGGCGATGCGAGCGCGAGGCCGAGCACGGCGAAAAGTGCGACGACGAAGCCGAGGAAGACTGCGATGCCGCCGATGCGTGGTGTCGGCACCGTGTGTATATGCCGTTCGTGCTCGGGCCCGTGCACGGCGCCGAGGCGTTGCGCGAGCCGCACGATCAGCGGAGTCGAGCTCGCGGCGACGATCACGGCGATCGCGAACGTCGCGACATAGATGACGCCGGCGCTCAGCACGACGCGACTTCTTGCTGGCCGACGAACGGGACGAGCGTTACGCCTGCTTCAGCGAGCAGTTCCGCGGCGATCGGATCCGGATAGGCTTCGACGAACACGATCTTCACGATGCCGGCACTAATGAGGAGCTTCGAGCAACCCACGCACGGTTGATGCGTGCAATACGCCGTCGCGCCCTGCAATCCGACGCCGTGAAGCGCGCCTTGAACGACGGCGTTCGCCTCGGCATGCGTCGCGCGCACGCAATGGTCGTTGACGACCGTGCAGCCGACCTCGGTGCAATGCGCGACGCCGCGCGGCGCCCCGTTGTATCCGGTGGTGAGAATGCGATGCTCGCGTACGAGAACGCAGCCGACGGCTGCGCGCGGACAGGTGGCACGCGTTGCGACCGTTCGCGCGACCTGCACGAAATACTCGTCCCATCCGGGGCGCATCGAGTTAGACCTTTGCGCGAACGGCGGCCGGAACCGACGTGAGGCTTCCGAACATGCGGTCGCCGGCGTCTCCGAGCCCGGGAACGATGTAGGCGTGGTCGTTGAGCCCCGCATCGACCGCGCACGCGATGATGCCGGCGTTCGGGTGCGCCGCGTGGATGTTTAGGATGCCTTCCGGAGCCGCGATCACGCAGACGAAGGTGAGTTGCCGCGCGCCGCGTTCGACGAGCGCGTCGAGCGCCGCGACGCCGGAGTTTCCGGTTGCGAGCATCGGATCGAGAAGAAAGACATGCCGATCTTCCAGATCCGGCGGCACGTTCGCGTAATACGGCACGGGGCGCAACGACTGCGGATCGCGATAGAAGCCGAGGTGCGCGACGACCGCATCGTCGACGACCTGCAAGAATCCCGGGAGAAGTCCAAGGCCCGCGCGCAAGATCGGCGCGACGACCGGCCGCGTCGCGATCCGGCGCACCTCGGTATCGGTCAGCGGAGTCTCCACGCGTTCCGCGCGCAGCGGCAACGAGCGCGTCGCCTCGTACGCGAGAAACGCGCCGATCTCTTCAATGAGTTTTCGAAAGACCGGCACCGGCGTCTCTTTATCGCGAATACGAGCAAGCCGATCGGCGACCACAGGATGGTCAAGGACGAGAAGATTCGAGGGCGCGGACACACTCATACCTTTCACGGAGGCCGCCGCCCGCCTGCCGAATCGACGATATCACCCGGCTTTGGAGCGCGGCCTCGTAAGGGAACACTAGGCGAACGCGAGGTTAGTCACTAGCGCCTAAAGACCGTCGCCGAGTGCCAATCGAGATACTCAAGGGCGGGCCTTGCGCTCGGCGATAATGTGTCGCGCAATTCCTTACCGTCCATCGCATAGTAATCACGCCCATTTTCGAACTCTTCTCGAATCGCTTTGCTAACTCGAAACAAGCGATCGGGGGTAACGGTAACATAGCCCTGATCAAACAACTTATGAATGTCGGATCGCAGTAGTAAGCCGTTCGGCAATTGGTGCTCTCCCACCAGGGCGAACGGCTTAATGTGTGCTGCCTCGAGTGCCGGTCTCGTGCGTTCCCCCGTCACGGCGCATCGCATTTGATACTGTTTCTCCAATTCGATTCGAAATGCGCCCTGGCCGACACGAGGGATCACCAAGGTTGGCTTGCCACGACCGCCATGAATAATCGGAGAGACGGGAGCGGAGATACTGGCTTGGGCAGCCACGTCCGCCCAAAGGCGCGCGCCTTCGTCGGTTCTTGCATCGAATGACTTAACGGGCCCGTACATCCTTCCGAAGGACTCGAACTCAACGGGCTCGCGGAAGTAGTCGGGCGCTGAAAGCACGGCGCACCCAATGTCCCCGACTTCAGCCTCGGCAACGCCCTTTAGGCGCGCGATCTTCTCGCGGAATGCTGCAAGGTTCGAAAAGCCGTTTGCGGTACCGAACGTATCCCACGCTACGCCGATAGGCATCGCACTAAAGGCAGAAAAGAAAGCGCAACCCCAAATCTTGCTCGTTCCGCGTATCAGAAAGAGCCAGGGCGTTCCTCTTTCATCTTTGACGGTCGAGATTCCGGGCCGCCAGAAGTTCAGCTCTTCCAATTCGGGTCGGGCGCGCAAGAAACCGTACCAATCCGGATCGGTCGACATAACGACGACGCGATATGTGGCATCAAGTGACACGGTGCTACCGTGTCCTACGGAACGTCGTGCTTTGAGGTGAG
>PKZD01000081.1:0-620 GCA_003133745.1 Candidatus Tyrphobacter aquilonaris | reverse complement strand
GTGATCGCGATCTCGTCGAGATAGGCCTCGACGGCTTTGCCGGTGAGCCCCTTGACCGAGACGTCGACGAGCATCAAGTGTGTGTCCGTCCCGCCGCCGACGAGGCGCAGCCCCGCGCGTACAAACTCTTGCGCCATCGCCTTCGCGTTGTCGACAACCTGTTGCTGGTAGCGCTTGAAATCCGGTGCGAGCGCTTCGCCGAACGCGACTGCCTTCGCGGCGATCATCTGCATCAACGGTCCGCCTTGAATCCCCGGGAAGACGCTCTTGTCGATGGCCTGCGCCCACTTCTGCGTGCACAGGATGATGCCGCCCCGCGGGCCGCGCAACGTCTTGTGCGTCGTCGAAGTAACAAAATCCGCGAGCGGGATCGGCGAGGGGTGCAAGCCGACAGCCACCAAGCCCGCGATGTGCGCCATGTCCACGAGCAACGTCGCGCCGATCTCGTCGGCGATCTCGCGGAAGGGCGCGAAATCGAGCGTCCGCGGATAGGCGCTCGCACCCGCAATAATCATCTTCGGTTTGTGTTCGCGCGCGAGCGCGCGCACTTCGTCGAAATCGACGAGTTCAGTTTCCTTGCGTACGCCGTAGGCGAGCGCGTGGTAGAGTTTGCCGGAGAA
>PKZD01000071.1 GCA_003133745.1 Candidatus Tyrphobacter aquilonaris | reverse complement strand
GCGCGGCGCTCGAATCGAACGGGTTGCGCGTCGTGCAGCGCGTGACCGGACTCTCCGAAAGCGTCGATTATGCTGCCGGTTACAGAGCGGCGACGAATCTCTTGGGAGAGGCCGGCATACGCGGCGCAACTGCGAGACGCGCGTTCCTCTTGCTCCGCGAACACGGTCGCCGGATTTGTCGCCGTACGAACCCCGACTGCCGCATCTGCCCGTTGCGGCGCCGCTGCGCGTACGCTCTCAAGTGGGGCGTGGGGCGGCGAGCAGGCAGTGGAAATCGAGAAGCGAAGGTGGCTCTAACAAGCTAGGAGGACCTCGCATGCGATTCTTGGTCGCGATGACGTTCTGCTTATTGCTCGTTGGCGCGACCGCCGCCCGCGCCGTCGCCGACGGAGCGTATGCTCCGACGACGGAGAGCACCGGTGACATCCTCGCGAAGCTGACGGCCGCCGACGGCCAACTGCAAAGCGGCGACTATCTCACCGTAAGTCGTACCGCAAATGGAGACGGCACCACCACGACGTGGACGACGCAAGTCGTCGGCGGCGATCGGCTGACGCTCGAGCAACGCGGGGCGGTCACCGACGAGTTCGGTGAGTACCAGGGGCAGGATTGGTGGCGCGACGCGAACGGCACGGTGATCCTCGAGCGCGGTGCCGACGAAGCCATCACCGATCCTGCGGCGCTCATGCGTTCGGAGAACGGCGAGAACCCGTTTCACGTCCTCGGCGAAACGCAGGGAGAGCCTCAACAATACGTGCTGGAAGCGCATTCGCCCGGCGGGGACGTCATCGACGCCTACGTTGATGCGAAGACCTTTCTGCTTGCGAAGGTGACGTTTTCATATCGCGGCGGCCGCTCGGAGTTGGACTTTTCCGACTACCGCGCCCTCTTCGGCAGAACGCAGCCGTTTCACGAGCGCGACTCCGAAGACGGGTTTCCGCAAAACGGGAGTGAAACGCAGACGCTTTCCTTCACGCAAAGCCCGAGCAACGACGCGGCGATGACGATACCTCCATCACAACCACTCTTCGCCGTCTCGGCGCCACTGACGCTCCCGGCTCGTTTTACCGACGCACAGGGATACACCGGTGAGATCGTCCTTACCGCGACCGTCAACGGTCAGAGCTTGGACATGGTCTTGGATAGCGGCGCGTCGGGTCTCACGCTCGACCCCGGGGCGGCACGGCGGCTCGGCTTGCCGTCGTATGGGCGGCAGACCTTCTCGATAGGCGGCAACGTCGACCGATCGAACACGATCGTTCCGCAGTTGAGCATCGGCGGCCTCGCGTTGCGCAACGTCGTCTTCGACCTCATCCCTTTCAACGATACGGAAGAGGGTGCGCATCCGGTCGGGCTCATCGGCTGCGATTTCTTCGCGAGTTCGATCGTGGGGTTCGACTTCAAGAGGAAGACCGTAACGCTCTATCCTCGCTCGACCTTCGATCCGACGGCACTGGGCCTCGAGGCAATTCCGATCCAAACGAATGATTGCGTCCCGCGCATCGCGGCGATGTTCGAAAATGTGCGCGGGACGTTCTTGCTCGACACCGGAGCGTTCGGGACGATGCTCTCACAGCATTACCTCGCCGAGTTGCCTCAAGCCGGCATCGAAAGAGACACGAGCGCGATGGATCAAACACCCGATGAGATATCGTTCATCGGTGGTTCCGTCCCGACGCAATACTACGTCGTGAACGATTTCGTGTTCGCGTCGACGCGCTTTCGCACCGGGGAAGTCGCCGTGCCGAGCGGAGACGTGCTCGGCGACGACGCCGGACTCATCGGCCGCAATGTCTTGAAGGAATACGTCTTCTACCTCGATTATGCCGACGGCCTCGCCTTCTTCAAACTCAACGTCTGAGCGTGAAGTCGATCGCTGCTCCGAGCCTCGGAAAGGTTATTATAGGCGTTGTTCTTCTCGTGGCGTCGCCGTCGGCGCGGTATCCGGCGATTGCTCAGATGGTTCCCGCGCACGCGGCAAGTCAGAGCAGTGCGTGGTCGTTGCGTAGCGCCGGCATTGGGGACGAGGCAGGGGGAAGGCTCACGGACGCGATGCGAGCGATGCAGCGCGCGCTCGTCCTAGATCGCAGAACGGGCGATCGAAACGGCGCGGGCTTAGACTTAGGCAATATCGGTTACATTGACGACCTACTTGGAGACGTCACCGCCGCCATGCAATCCTACTCCCAGGCATTCCAGGTATTTGGGCAGGCGGGCGATCGCAGGGGCGAGGCTCTCACGGCCATTGCGGAGGGAAGTGTGGAGCGGCGCGCGGGGCGGTATGCGGACGCATTTGCCTACTACGAACAGGCGTTGATGGCTGCCCCCAGGGATCATCGGATCGAAGCTTCGGCTTTCTATTGGATCGGACTTGCTGAGTTGCTCGAGGGAGATTTCAATGGGGCGCTTCGGCCATTGAGGCGCGCTCTTGCGCTGGAGCAGCACTTGGGAAGCCCTGGTCGCGAGGCTCGCGTGCTGTTGATGATCGGCATCACCGAGATGCGCCTTCAACGAAACAGCGATGCAGTGCGAGCGTGCGAGCGGGCTGCAGAGCTCTACGAGCAGTCGGGAAATCAGGGAGGCGTTTCCCATGCGCGCAAGATCATCGCGTTCGCGCGCCTAGGCCTGGTGTCGAAGTACATGAAGCATTTCTCGCCGATTATGGGCTTCGTGGGCTTCATAGCGGTAGGCGTCGGCGCTCTCGTGCTTCTCGTGCCACTCCTGTTCATTATGTACCTGCAGCGCGAAAAGACGCACCCGTGATGTCCACAACCCTCATTGGCGGACGCGAGCCCGGCTACATTGTTCTCATCGCGTATGACGCGCAATGGCCGAAGCGGTTCGAGGAAGAGCGAGGGCGCATTGCGGTTGCATTGGGAGAGCGAGCGACGCGGATCGAACACATCGGCTCGACGGCCGTGCCTGGACTGGCCGCTAAGCCGATCGTCGACATCGTCGTCACCGTGGACGATTGCGACGACGAAGCCACGTACGCCCCAGCCCTGGAGACCGCGGGCTACGCGCTGCGCGTTCGCGAGCCCGGTCATCGCATGTTCCGGAGCGGCGTGAAGGACGTGCACGTGCACATTTGGGCGGCGAGCAGCGGCGAGTTAGAGAGGCATCTGCGCTTTCGGGACCGGCTGCGCGAGAACGAGGCAG
>PKZD01000059.1 GCA_003133745.1 Candidatus Tyrphobacter aquilonaris | reverse complement strand
GGGAACCAACGTAAGGTATTCGCGTAACGCGAGAAACGACATCATCCCAAAGAGCACGAGCGAGCCGATCGGCCCGACGACGAGCGTGAGCGCAAAGATCACGCACATCACCCACCACGCTCGGATGCGTTGATTGAGATTGTCGATCGTGGTTCGCGCGGAGGGGGCCTTGACGACGACACGGATGGCGAGGCCGACGGCCGTTGCAAGAACGAGCAGCCCGAGTATCCCTCCGAATGCCCACACTAACTGCGGATCCATCGCGCGCGCGCCGATCACGACTGCTTGAGCCTGCAGACGGCGTCGCGAGTGCGCGCTAAGAAGTCTTGTTTCGATTCCGAGGGCTCGAAGAACATCGGCGCGCCGAAGTTGACTCGGCTGATGAGCGGCACCGGCAAGAACTCCCCTTTCGGTAAGATGCGATTCAAGTTTTCCATGTATGCCGGAACGAGTTGAATCCCCGGCTTTCGCACGCAAAGGTGGTAGAGGCCGCTCTTGAACGGCGCCACTTCTTCTCCCGTTCCCCGCGTGCCCTCCGGAAAGATGATCAGCGAGTACTGCTCGCCCATTCCTTCGACGATGCGATCGATCGTGTCGCGCGCTCGAGCGGGGTCAGCTCCCGCCTCGCCGGCATGCTCACGGCGAGGCACCAGCAGCGCGTTGAACACATCGACCGCGAAGACTCGTCGCAGGCCGCTATTCCAATAGTCTTGCGCCGCGATCGGTCGCGTCTGCACTCGAATCTCGCGCGGCAACGACGACCACAGCACGACGAAATCGAGATGGCTCGTGTGGTTCGCAAAGAAGACGCTCTGACGCGGTTCGGGTCTCGCGCCGAGCCAGGAAACTTGCACGCCGCTGATGAGCCGCGCAATGCCCGCAATCACGCCGGCAAGCGGGCGCGCGTTCATCGCGCCTTCAGATCGGCGACGATGCGCGCCGTGCGGCGAACGAACGTGACGATCGAACCGACGATGACGACTCCGAGCGCGAGCGCGATGATCTGCCCGTGCCAATGCACGAGCGGTTCGAATGTAGAGAGCACGCACGCGATGGTGATCGTCGCCATGCGATGCGGTTTTGCCATGGGACCGAGGAAGTATTGGCGCGTGCCCATCGCGCCGCCGAGGAGCCGCACGTAGGCGGTCAGCACCGCGAGCATTCCCGCGGTCCAGCCGAGCTCTCGCCCCCACGCAAACGCGGAGAGCGAGTACCCCGCCCCGACCAAGATCGCCACGTCGGCGAAGCGATCGGGCATGTCGTTGAAAATCTCACCGTACGGCGTTCGTCGACCGCCTTCGATGGCGACCATGCCGTCGAGCATGTTGCACAGCAGGCGCAGTTGGATTGAAGCGGCGGCGGCGAGCAACATCACGACGCGAGCGAGCCCCTCGGCCTGCCCCGTGCGCCAAAGCAAAATACCGGCGACGACGCCGAAGACGAGGCCGGTGGCTGAGATCGCATTGGGCGATATGCCGGCGCGGCTCAGCGCGCGCGCAAGCATCTGAGCCCACTTCTGCTGGCGCGTCGCGAGCGGGCGACGCGGCGGATCCGCTCTATCCACTTCTCCGGCCAGGCGTTCGCTAGCCGCCGCTAACGCTCCCTTGCTTACGGAACCAAGCGGAGCGCGGCGGCGTTTCTCTAAGTGATGGCTGTGTCTTTTTTCCGTCATTGGTGCGCGTACGTCGCGGGTCGCCGCGACGCGCGCCCGTCTGCCAAGCTGTTGCGAGCGGGCGATCGCTCGAAGCTTTTTCCGTACGCGGACGGCATCTCGCAGCATGCGCGTCTTCTCGCCGATGGAATCACCGGGCGCTATCGGCAAGAGATTGTCGCGCCCTCGGAACGCTACCGTCGCCTCGTTGCGCGGTATGAGGTCTCGACCGGACCGCGTCTGCAACGGCTCGCGCAAGAGCACGGCGAGGCGCTCGACAAACTTCAAGAAGTGCGTGAACTGCCGCACGACGCCGGCTCCGAACGCCCCGCGGAAGTCGTCTTCAGCCACCGACTCTATCCGTGGGTGATGGCGGCGCTCGTCGTGTTGGAGTTTCCGTTCAATCTCATGGTCATGCAGGTGCTCGGCGAAAGCCTCGCGCTCACCGCGGTCATGGCGGGCGGTATCTCGATCCTCGTTCCGTTGCTCGGCCACATCATCGGCAAGCAGTTGCGCATTCGGCATTACCTCTCGGCGCTCGTCATCACGACTGGCGGCGTCGGTCTGCTTCTCGCGTGCGCATTCTTCCGAACGACGTATCTGCGCGAAGCGGCGCAGGTCGCCGATCAACGCATCCTCTACGCGTTCTTGGCGATCGGCATCGTCTTTCTCATGGTTTCAACGTTCGCGTCGCGTTACAGCGAACCGGGCGAAGACGAGCGCGTTCCGCGCCGCATCGTCGAAGCGAAGAGTTCGGTTCGCCGCAAGCGCCGCTCACTTGAAGAAGCGGAGCGTGATGAAAGCCGTCTGCGCGAAGCCATTCAAGGGGCGTACGAACGCGGCAAAGTCGTCGAAGACATGCGCAACATCTCCGTGCAGCGAGAGATCGACGAGCACAACATCCTCCTCGCGGCCTACTGGCGCGGCCTGCAACGAACCTGGGGCGGCTCGCCGTATCCGGACGAAGCGGGCTTCCGGATCGAAGATGCGTATCAGCCCGCGCTCTGGCCGCCGCAGCAACTCGAAGAACCGCGCATTGCGTTCGCGCCGCTGCCCAGCACCGTTGCCGTCGTCTAAAAGCTTCGCTCGCGGCGCGCTCGTCGTCGCTTGCGCGGCGCTGCTCGCCGGCTGCGCGTCAAACGAACGCCTCATTCAAGTTCTGGCGAACGTACGCGACACCGCGCCCGGCGGCGCGTGGCCGCGCGAAATGTCCATCCTCAAGACCGAGATTCTGCCGCACATCGGCTCCGGCGACACGTTCGTCGTCGCGCCGATCGGCGACCACGCGTACACCGATGCGCCGGCCGCTGATATGACGTTTGAAGCGCCGTCGGCACTCGGAGCGAACCCATTGCAGCTCACGCTGCGAAATCGCGCGCTTCTGCACGGCCTCTTCACGACGATCGCGCGCCGTCTCGAACGCGATCACTCCCGCGGGCGCACCGAGATCATCGCGGCGACGATGGCCGCGGCGGATCGATTCAACGACGATCCGGAGGCAGCGAAGATCCTCATCATCGACTCGACCGGCTACGAACAGTCGAGCCTCGTCAACATGGCCGACGTGCACCAGCAACTCGACCCGCGTTCGATCTCGCTCCTGATCGCGAGCATTCGGCGCGCAAACGAGCTGCCGCAGTTAAGCGGCGCGCGCGTCTGCATCGTGGGAATCAGTTCGGGTGAAGGCGGATGGGCCGTCGAGCGGCGAGTGCTCGCGATCCGCGCGTTCTGGGAGGCGTTCTTTCACGCCGCGGGAGCGCAGCTCGTCTCCTATGGAACCGCGCCCGAAGGTTGTCTGCAGTAGCCTTCGGTTAGCGCTGAAGCCCTTCGACGCGCGCGGCGAGGTCGCGGGTCGGCTGCGTCACGTCGACGTCGAATCCCGCTTTGTGCAGCACGGCGCCGACCAAACGCTCGAACTCGCGCCAATCGACGCCCTTGAAATGCCGTTCGACGACCTTATGAGTCTGTTGTCGCAGCGACGCGAGCGCGCCGCGGATCCTCCCCGGATTACCGGAAAGCAACGATCCGATCTCGGCTTCATACTCTTGCATCAACTGCTGATCGCGATTGCCGTCGCGAGAACGGTCGATCGCGCCGCGGACCTCCCGCACGATCCCGAGGATCGCCGCCACCGTCGCACCGAGACCGACAACCGTTTCATCGGGAATCGCGGCGATCGGGAATACGAGGAAGACGACGCCCGCGATGAGGCCGACGACCGAGAGGAACGTGATGATTTTCCGCATCACCGATCGGCGCTATCTGGCGGCGTAGGCGGTGCACCAGCCGTTGGCGCTGATCGACCCGGCGACGACGTCACAGGTCCCGCTGCCGCCGCTTCCGGCGTGGTAGAACCGACAGCCCGAGCACTTGTGCCCGCCGCTGGGATGATCTTGATACTTGAACTGCGATTTCGAGCCTTTGGCTTCTGCGATCGTGGTCGTCGCTGCAAGCAATCCGGCGAAGGCCGGTAGGACGATGATGCCCTCGAGTGCCTGGCGGCGCGTAAGCTTGTCCATGGCGTAAGGGTTGGACGACCGACGGGGAAGTCATCCCTTTGAAGCAGGCTGGCGCCCGTCCTGGTCGAAGTAAGCAGCCCCAAGATGCGTATTTTTGCACCTCGGGCACTTCTGTATATCGCGGTCTTTGCGGCCGCGACATCCTCCATTGCCCTCGCGCAGAGCCACTCCCCCATCTCGTTCGCCTCCGCGATGATCGCAGGGCATCGGGTGAAGTACCTGCTCATTCAGCTCGACCGCGTGCGCATCGAAACCGCTCTCGGGCGCGATCGCGTCGGCCGCATGGAGACGCTCGCGCGCATGGCCTTGCGCCATCACGCGCTCGCCGCGATCGACGGCGGCTTCTTCGAATCGTCGTTCCGCGGCCCGCTCAAGGA
>PKZD01000054.1 GCA_003133745.1 Candidatus Tyrphobacter aquilonaris | reverse complement strand
AATGCGGGCAAGACCAAGCGGCCGCGGACAAGACCGGCATTACCGACTGGGGTGGCTGTTTCAACATCCGCAATATCGCGGGCTCGAACAACTGGTCAAATCATAGTTGGGCCTGCGCGGTGGACATCTCCCCGACTACGAACGGTTTCAACGTCACCGATACCACCATCGCCCATCCGGTGATCGACGCTTTCAAGGCCCAAGGTGCCCTTTGGGGCGGTGACTACACTGGGCGCAAGGACCCTATGCACTTTGAGTTCGTCTCGCGGTAGCCGCTTGACATAAAATTGCGCGGAACCTACAGTCCGCATTCCGACTGGTGGCCGTAAGTCACCACCCCGACTGGTGGCCGTTAACTCACCGATGGAGCACGTTGAATGGCGGACGATCCTGATCCCGATGTAGACGAGTTGGAGCTTGAGCCGGGGACTGAACCGGAGCCGGAAGTCGAACCAGAGGTAGAGCCCGAGGTTGACGCCGAGCCGGAAGCAGAACCGGAGATAGCTGAGCCTGGTGAAGATCCAGGTGGGCTTCGCACTCAGGACCGCCAGCCGTCCCGCGCGGAACGACGGATTACCGGCCAGCAGGAAGCGCTTCGAGTTCGAGATCAGCAGATCGCCGACCTCAACAAGCGCCTCGACACGGTTCTCGCGCAGACGCAAACTCAGCGCGTTGAGTCGCAAGAGACTCCTGCACAACGCGAACAGCGTCTAGCACTGCTCGATCCGATTGATCGAATGCGTGTCGAGATGCAGGAGGCGCAGCATACGTCTACGCGCCAAATGCAGGCGATGGCGTTCACGATGCAGGATTCGGGCGATAGGGCGACTTTCGATGCGAAGTCGTTGGTTGATCCGCTATATGCCAAATGGGGTCCCAAGGTAGAGGCTTTCTTGACGGATCTCCGATCCAAGGGACAGAACGTAGCGCGCGAACAGGCGTTGAAGTTTCTGATTGGCGAGTCTGCGCTGGCGAACCGCAAGGTGGCGTCCGGCAAGCAGAAGCAGGAGGCGGCGCTCCGTGTGGCGCGCAACCGAACGCAGCCAGGCAACGCGCGCTCCGATACCCANNGATACCCAGGTCAATAGGCGTGGCGGATCAGATGGCACGGCGCTTGAGAAGCGCTTGGAAAACGTCAATATCTGATCCGGCGTAACGGCCGGTAGAAGGGGTACTCTGCAATGGCCGTCAACACGAGTGGCAATTTTTCCTCCGACATTGAGGCGTATATTGCCGATAAAACTCTGCCGCTCGCGCGGCGCCAGCTTGTCGTCTACCAGTTTGGCGATCCGCTAACTCTGCCCAAAGGGCGCGGCGTCACCTACACCGCATCGCGGTATATCCGCGTGCCGCTGCCGTTCGCGCCGCTGTCCGAAGGCGTGCCTCCGGTTGGCGAGCTGCTGACGCTTCAGCAAGTGACGGCCACTGCGCTGCAGTGGGGCGACAAGATCACCATCACTGACGTTGCGGAGATGACGATCAAGCACCCACTCTTCAAAAAGGCTATCGAGCTTACCGGCCTGCAGGTCGCCGAGACGTTGGAACGCAACACGTTCAACAACCTCAACGGCGGTTCCCAGGTCAACTATGTGAACTCACGCGGCGCCCGCGCCTCGCTGGTTGCCGGCGATGTGCTCAATGTTCACGAACTCAACCGCGCCGTGGCCATGATGGTCAATCTCGGCGCTCCTCGGTTCGAGGGTGACGAGATGACCAACATGAAGCTCGACGCCGACACGCTTCGCGGCCGGGACAAGTCCCCCAAAGTGCCGCATTACTCGTGCGTCCTGCACCCGTTCGTTGCGGGCGACTTGCGCGAGAACTCCCAGATTAACCAAGCGTGGTCGTATAGCGATGTGAACAAGCTGTACAATCACGAGGTTGGTCAGTGGGCAGCGGTTCGCTTCTGCGAATCGAACCTCGTGCCAACGTGGACTGGCGTTGCATTGGTAGCTGGCGCTCCTGCCACGACTGGCGCAATGGCAACTGGTACCTACAAGATCCAGGTGACGGCGCAGGACAGCCAGAACCAGTACGAGAGCCAGATCTACCAGCTCTCCGCTGCGATCGCTGTTGTCGGGCCGGCTGGCTCGATCACCGTTGTTCTGCCGTCGCTCGCCGGCTACACGTTCAATGTGTACGTGNNAACCAAGTGCCGCCGGCAGCCCCGGCGACGGGTGTCACTGTGTATCCGAGCTACGTGTTCGGCCGCGGCGCCTACGGGCAGGTTACTCTCGACGACGTGAAGTTCGTCTACCTCAAGGAAGCCGACAAGAGCGATCCACTCAATCAGCTTCGCATCGTGGGGTGGAAGTGCTTCTACGGCACGCTGATCGAGAACCAGAACTTTTTCATGCGCATTGAAAGTGCGTCGGCCTTCAACGCAACCTTCGGCTAAGGGAGAGCACGATGCCGTATCGCCTGAGATACACGTTCAACGTGGACTGGGTTCCTGCGGGAACCAGCGTTACCCAGCCGACTTCCGGTAACGGGTCGAGTGGTGGTGCCCAGACCAAGGGCTTCATCAACTTAGCCGGCGGCCAGAANNCAACGCGGCGGCGGTTGATATGGCGGCGCAGATGAATCTCGCGCTGGGGCAACTCGTCGGGTTCAACAGCGGCGGTGGCTGATGGCAACTAAGACGGTCGGTACGACTGGCACTACGGTATTGACGGCGGTCCAGATACCGCCGTCATACAACGCCACGCCGTACATTTCGGACACGGACTGGGCGACGATCGGCATCGCGATCCTTGGCGACGAGAACCCGACACATCCGATCTACCCTGGAGCTTTCACGCGGCAGGGTACGCTGTATCTTCCGCGTAATCGCGGTTCGATAAAGCTCAAGCCGGGCGATTGGGTAGCGGTTGATCCGAACGGTTGGCCGGTCGTCATTTCCAACTATTCGTTGCCGCAGACACTGACGGCGACTGGCACGCACAACACCACGACGCTCATCACGTTCGCGACGAGCGTCTTGGTTCTAGGCTGGCAGGTCGGCATGCCGATCAGCGGCACAGATGCCGGCACGGCTGCCGTGATAACGGCAATCTCACCCAACGGGCTGAACGTGACGGTGAGTGTCGCCTCAACCGGCAGTGGCGCGCAGACAGTGACCGTCAACGGTGGCGGTTGGACACACAGTTAACAGGAGGCTCTAATGGCCGACCCGCATGAAGACCTAGTTGCGTTCAATCGCCGCTTCATTACCGCGCACGAGGCGGAATGTGCTCGCCTGGCGGCCGAAGACCCTGACGCAGGCAAGATTGAGTTGTCGCCCGAGGACCAGGCCGTTCTCGACGCTAAGGTAGCGGTCGAGGAGGCGCAGGCCAACTTGATCGCTGCGCAGCAGGCGGCTGNNCGCGCTGACGCGGCGGTGGCTAAGGCCGTCGCCGATGCGGAAGCTGAGAAGTCGAGGGAAGAGGCGGTCGAGGAAGAGCCGTTGCCTCTCGTTGAAGGGAAGCCGCCGCTGACGCCTATGCCGCAGCCTGCCTCCTTCTGCTCGCGATGCTGCTCTAGCTAACCGAACGGTCCGATAGGAGTTTGCATGTCGAGAGGACGCCCGAAGAAGCAGGTTCTGGATGAGATTGATCGTCGGCTGAACGTCGATGAGATTCTTACGCCAGAGGAGAAGGCCGCTATCCGCGCGAAGGCGGTCGAGCATGTCAGCAAGACCAAGAAGGATTCTACGGAAGAAGCGCTTCTACATGCCTACATCAAGGAAGAGGAGCGCAAGGACAAGCCGGAAGAGGAGATCGTCGATATCATCCTCGACCTGCCCGACCACGCGCCGTTCATCCGCCTTGATAACCGCGTCTGGTTCCACGGCGTTCTCTACGAGGTGGAGATGAGTGTCTACGCGACCATGATGGATATCCAGGCGCGCATGTGGGAGCAGGAGATGCAGACTCAAGGGCGTGCGCGCTTTAATCGGCNNCAATGAGCGAGAAGCAGTTGACGAAGCTGCAAGGATCTGAGCTCGCTCTCGGCATTCAGTTCTCGGCAGGCATCGGCAAAGAGAAGTCGCTTGTTCTAACGGCAGGTGTGCCGCTCGACATGCCGTATGCCGACATGAACAAGATA
>PKZD01000057.1:24199-32092 GCA_003133745.1 Candidatus Tyrphobacter aquilonaris | reverse complement strand
CGCAGACGCGCGAGCACATTCTGCTCATGCGCCAGGTCGGCGTTCCCCGCATCGTCGTCTTCCTGAACAAGGTGGACCTCGTGCAGGACGAGGAGCTCCTCGAGCTCGTCGAGTTGGAAGTGCGCGAGCTGCTCAACAAGTATCAGTTCCCCGGCGACGACACGCCGATCATTCGCGGGTCGGCGCTCAAGGCGCTCCAGTCGAGCGGCAAGCGCGGCGATCCCGACGCGGATCCGATCTTTGCGTTGATGGACACGGTCGATCAATACATTCCGGAGCCCGTGCGTGAGATCGACAAGCCGTTCCTCATGCCCGTCGAGGACGTCTTCACGATCACCGGCCGCGGCACGGTCGGCACCGGACGCGTCGAGCGCGGTCAGGTAAAGGTCGGCGAAGAAGTCGAGATCGTCGGGCTCAAGGAAGAGACGAAGAAGACGGTCGTCACCGGCATCGAGATGTTCCGCAAGCTGCTCGACATCGGCATCGCAGGCGACAACATCGGCGTGCTCCTTCGCGGCGTCGATCGCGCCGAGATCGAGCGCGGTCAAGTGCTCGCGAAGCCGGGCTCGGTGAAGCCGCACAAGAAGTTCAAAGCCGAAGTCTACGTCCTCTCGAAAGAAGAGGGCGGGCGTCACACGCCGTTCTTCGGAAACTATCGGCCGCAGTTCTATTTCCGCACGACCGACGTCACGGGAACGATCAAACTTCCCGAGGGCGTCGAGATGGTCATGCCGGGCGACAACGTGCAGATGGAGGTCGAGCTGATCACGCCGATCGCCTGCGAAGAAGGTCTGCGTTTCGCCATTCGCGAGGGCGGCCGCACGGTCGGCGCCGGCGTCGTCACGACGGTTACCGGTTAGCATCGACGATGGCAAAGCAGAAGATACGGATCCGCCTGAAGGCGTACGATCACCGCGTACTCGATCAGTCCGCCGAGCGCATCGTCGAAACGGCGAAGCGCACGGGCGCGTTCGTCAGCGGACCAGTGCCGCTGCCGACGGAGATCAACCGCTTCTGCGTCCAGCGCTCGACCAACAACGACAAGAAATCGCGCGAGCACTTCGAGATGCGGACCCACAAGCGCCTCATCGACATCCTCCAAGCTTCGCCCAAGACGATGGACGCGCTCATGCATCTCGACCTCCCGGCCGGCGTCGACATCGAACTGAAAGCCTAACGCTGGGCGCTGCGCAAGGTGCAGCGCCATCTTAACGGAGAACGGGCACGCCATGCCCATCGAGTTGAGTGAATCGCGATCCCGTACGTTCTCGGGAACGAAACGTCGCATCTTTCATTTGCTCGAGGAGATGGGTACCTCGGGCGACCAGATCTGGCCGTTCGCCTCGCAACCGTTCATGCGCTCGCCGGGACCGATGAACGTCGGCAAGACGGAGGAGTGGCATCTCGGGATTCACAGCATGCTCGCCGAGGTCGTTCCGGAGGAGCGAATCGTCTGGCGCATTCTCAACGACGGCGTCGACGGCCACCACGGATTTTACCTCTCGACCGAGGGCAAGCAGACGACGCTCGACTACCGCATCGAAGCGAAGCTCTCGGAAACCGACGGACGCCTGCTGTGGCGGCGCTTCGAGGATCAGTTCGAGCGCTCGATTGAAGCGCTCTTCGACAAGCTCAATCGCGTCCTGAAACGCTGACGCGTCTTCGCCTGTTGTGCGTGCCATGCAACAGCGTTCGCTCGGAAATGCCCTCGTCGTCTCCACGCTCGGCTTGGGCTGCATGGGGATGTCGGAGTTTTACGGCCCCGGGGATGAGTCGGAATCGATCCGCACCATCCGACGCGCGCTCGATCTCGGCGTCACCCTACTCGACACAGCCGACATGTACGGCAGCGGCGAGAACGAACGGCTCGTCGGCAAGGCCATTCACGGCCGCCGCGCGGGCGTCGTGCTCGCGACGAAATTCGGCATCGTCCGTACGGCGGAGAACCCGTCGGAGCGCCGCATCGACGGGCACCCGGCGTACGTGCGCGCCGCGTGCGACGCATCGTTGCAACGCCTCGCTGTCGATCACATCGATCTCTACTACCAGCATCGCGTCGACACGAACGTGCCGATCGAAGAGACCGTCGGCGCGATGGCCGACCTCGTTGCCGCCGGAAAGGTGCGTTTCATCGGGCTCTCCGAGGCGAGCGCCGAGAACGTGCGGCGCGCGCACGCCGTTCACCCGATCACGGCGCTGCAAAACGAATGGTCGCTCTGGTCGCGCGATCTCGAAACAAATGGGCAACTCGAGGCCGCGCGTGAGCTCGGCATCGGTCTCGTCGCATACAGCCCGCTCGGTCGCGGCTTTCTGACCGGCGCGTTCGCGAGCCCGAGCGATTTCGCGCCCGGTGATTTCAGGGCGCATTCGCCGCGCTTCACCGGTGAGAACTTCGAGAAGAATCTGCGGCTCGTGCGTGAGGTCGAGCGGATCGCCAAACGAAAGGGTTGCACGCCCGCGCAACTCGCGCTCGCCTGGCTTCTCGCGCAGGACGACGACGTCGTGCCGATCCCCGGAACCAAGCGCGTGAAGTATCTGGAAGAGAATCTCGGTGCGCTCGACGTCGAACTTTCGGACGGCGAGTTAGCGGAGTTGAACGAGATCTTTCCGCCGGATGCCGCCAGCGGAGCGCGCTACCCGGATATGAGCTTCGTCAACCGGTGACCGAAGCGGCGGCTCCGGACCCGCTGGACTTCCTCGTCCTCGACGCGCTGCTCTCCGACGAGGAGCGGCTGACCCGCGACACCGTTCGCGCGTGGGTGCGCGACCGCGTGCTCCCGGAAATTGCACGCTGGTTCGAAGCCGGCATCCTTCCCAAAGAACTCGCTCGCGAACTCGGCGATCTCGGCTTGCTCGGCATGCAACTGACGGGATACGGTTGTGCCGGCAGCGGTGCCGTTGCGTACGGTTTGAGTTGCATGGAGCTGGAAGCCGGCGATTCCGGCGTGCGCAGCCTCGTCTCCGTTCAGGGATCGCTTGCGATGCACGCGATCCACCGATGGGGCAGTGAAGCGCAGAAGCGCGAGTGGCTGCCGCAGATGGCGCGCGGCGAGCGTATCGGCTGCTTCGGGTTGAGCGAACCCGACTTCGGCAGCAACCCGGCGGGAATGCGCACGCGCGCGCGGCGCGACGGCTCCGACTGGATCATCGACGGAACGAAGATGTGGATCACGAACGGCGGCATCGCCGACGTTGCGATCATCTGGGCCCAGGCGCCCGATGGAATCCGTGGCTTCGTCGTCCCGACCGGAGTGCCGGGTTTCACGATCAACGACATCGAGCGCAAGCTTTCGCTGCGCGCATCGGTCACGAGCGAACTCGTTCTTTCGGGCGTGCGCGTTCCGACCGACGCGATGCTGGAGAGCGCTTCGGGCCTTTCTGGACCGCTCGCATGTCTCTGTGAGGCACGCTTCGGGTTGCTCTGGGGTTCGATGGGAGCGGCGCGGACGTGCTACGAGACGGCGCTGCAGTATGCGAAAACGCGCGTGCAGTTCGATCGCCCGATCGGGGGATTCCAGTTGATCCAGCAGCGCCTCGTCGCGATGCTGCTGGAGTTGCAGAAAGGGACGCTTCTCGCGCTGCACTTGGGGCGCATGAAGGAGAAGGGGGGCCTGCATCCAGCGCAGGTGAGCTTCGGAAAACTCAACAACGTGCGGGTCGCGCTCGATATTGCGCGCTCGGCGCGGGCCGTGCTCGGCGCGAGCGGCGTCACGCTCGAGTATCCGGTCATCCGCCACATGAACAACCTCGAGTCGGTCTCGACCTACGAAGGCACGGAGGAAGTGCACACCCTCATCCTCGGCCAAGCGATCACCGGGCTTTCGGCTTTCGACTAGAGATGAGCGGACCCGAGACCGCCCCGCAAGGGGCATCGCTCGGCGACCGCGTAGAGAGCAGCAGCCCGCTCTCTTCTCTGAAAGGTGGAATAGCATGCTGAAGAAGGCTTCCCTCGCGCTTGCCTTCGCATTTGCGGCAACGCTTGCTTGCGCTGCCCCAACGCTCGCTTCGCATAATCTGCGCATCGTGAACGCCGGCTCGCACGCCGTCCAAACGATCAACATCTCCGGGGTCAACCGCCGCATGTGGGGTGCGGATCTGCTCGGGAACAACTATCTTTTCCCGGGCCAGTCGGCGAACTTCACGATCGGTGAAGGCTGCCTCGAAGACCTCCGCATCATCTACCGCAACGGTCACACGGCCACGCAAGGCAGCTTCGATACCTGCCGCTACGACCTCAGACTGAACTACTAAGGGTCTCCGGGCCCGTCGTGGTGACGGGGATTGCCCATAGCGCAATGCGCCGCGCTCCCATAGAGGGCGCCATCGGAGAAGCTGCAACTTTCTTGGACTTCACACGGATGTGAACTTCAAAACTTCGTTCTTCCAAGAAAGTGCGCAGCGCGAGCGAGCCTGGACGGCGAGCGAGCAGCGGTTCGACGATGGCGCCCTCTGTGGGAGCAAGGCGCTTCTATTGACGGGGTGAGGCCGGCTTGATATAGTGCCGAGGTTGTGATCCAGGGCAGCGTGAGCAGTACGCCTGGATCCGTGTGTTTCTGGAGGGTCATTGAAGAACATCCTGGGCCGCAAGGTGGGGATGACCAGCTATTTCACCGACGACGGCCGTTTCGTGCCGGTGACGGTGATCGAAGCGGGTCCTTGCACGGTCGTGGAACGCCGAACGAAGGAGAAGCACGGCTACGAGGCTGTTGCGCTCGGGTTCGGCACGCCCAAGCGGCGCCGCGTCACGCGCGCGCTCGCGGGTCATTATAAGAAGCAGGGCGTCGACCCCGTCCGTTTCGTGCGCGAGTTTCGCGACGGCATCGAAGAGCTCGAGGTCGGCACCACGGTGACGGTCTCGGCTTTCGAACCCGGCGACCGCGTCGACGTGATCGGCGTCTCGAAAGGGCACGGTTTCTCCGGCGCGATCAAGCGGCACAACTTCAGCGGCGGCGGCGCGAGCCACGGCTCGATGATCCATCGCCAACCGGCTTCGAACGGCGACACGAACGCCGGCCGCGTGACGCGCGGCAGCCGTCGTCCGGGACACTACGGCACCGATCGAACGACGCACCAAAACTTGGAGGTCGTGCGCGCCGACGCCGAGCGGAATCTGCTCCTCGTCCGCGGCCCGGTTCCCGGCGCGAAGAACGGTCTGGTCATCGTATGCTCGAGCGTGAAGACGAAGCCCGCGGGAGCGAGCGCGTAATGCCGAGCGTGATCGACGGAAACGGGGCCGTCGTGCGCGAGGTCGCGCCGCACGCGATATTCGCGACGAGCGACGTTCCGCAGCACGTGATCTTTCGTGCCGTGCATCGCGAGTTTGCCAACTCGCGCGCCGGCACTGCGTCGACGAAGAAACGCGACGAGGTCGCGGGAGGCGGACGCAAGCCATGGCGGCAGAAGGGCACGGGGCGCGCGCGCCAAGGCTCGATTCGTTCGCCGCAATGGCGTCACGGCGGCGTGGTCTTCGGGCCGCAGCCGCGCAGCTACGCCGAAGGTCTGAACAAGAAGGAGCGCCGCAGCGCGCTCGTCGCCGCGCTCGCCGAGCGTTTCGGCAGCGATGCGGTGACGCTGCTCGACGCGTCCACGTTTGCTCCGGCCAAGACGGCGGAGTGCGTGCAGCTACTTTTCGGAAGCCGCAAAGCCGCGACGTCGGGCCCAAAAACGCTGATCGTGCACGCGCCGGGCGAAACGAACGTGACGGCGATTGCGCGCGCGGCGCGCAACCTGCGCCGCGTTGCGGTCACGGATACGGGAGCTCTCGACGTCAAGGACGTGCTGCGCTACGAGCGCCTCGTGCTGACGACGGCGGCGTACGATACGCTCGTCGAATCGCTGACGAGAGGCAAAGGCTGATGGACGCCCGCGACGTGATCCTTTCGCCGCGCATCACCGAGAAGGCGATGGCGAAGGCGGTGGAGGCTCAGTACACGTTCGCCGTGCACCCGGATGCGACGAAGACGCAGATCCGGCACGCGATCGAAGAGATATTCAAAGTAAACGTCGTGAAGGTCAATACCGTCAACGTTCGCGGGAAGGCGCGCAACTTCGCGCGCGGCCGCGTCCGGACGACCGGTCGGCAGAGCGATTTCAAGAAAGCCGTGGTCACGCTGAAGAGCGGTCAGAAGATCGAACTCGGCGGCGTGAATTACTTCGAGCAATAATGCCGGTTAAGAAATACAGGCCGACGAGCCCGGGGCGGCGCTTCATCACGACGCTGGACTTCTCCGATCTCAGCAAGGTCGATCCGGAGCGTTCGCTCATCGAAGTGCGCAAGAAGCATTCCGGGCGGAACTTCAACGGCCACATCACCGTGCGTCACAAAGGCGGCGGAACGCGCAAGCAGTACCGGCTGATCGACTTCAAGCGCGGCAAAGACGGCGTGCCGGCGAAGGTCGCGACGATCGAGTACGATCCGAACCGCTCCGCGCGGATCGCGCTGCTGCACTACCGCGACGGCGAAAAGCGTTACATCCTTGCACCGCTCGGCCTCGCGGTCGGGGACGTGATCGAATCCGGACCGACCGCCGACATCAAGACCGGCAACGCGTTGCCGATCAAGAACATTCCGGTCGGCACGGTCATTCACAATATCGAACTGCGTCCCGGACAGGGCGGGCGGCTCGTACGCTCGGCCGGCGTCGGCGCGCAGTTGATGGCGAAGGAAGATCCGTACTCGCAGGTGCGCATGCCGTCGGGCGAAGTGCGCAAGATTCACCTCGATTGTCGTGCGACGATCGGCCAACTCGGCAATATCGAACACGAAAACCAAATTATCGGGAAGGCGGGGCGTTCGCGACACCTCGGCAAGCGCCCGAGCGTGCGCGGCATCGCCATGAACCCCGTGGACCATCCGCACGGCGGCGGCGAGGCGCGATCGACCTCCGGACGCCCACCGACGACGCCGTGGGGACAGATGACGATGGGCAAAAAGACGCGTCGCAACAAACGGACGACGCCGATGATCGTGCGCAAGAGGAAATCTTAAGTGAGTAGATCGCTGAAGAAAGGACCCTTCGTCGCGGATCATCTGCTGAAGAAGGTCGAGAAGCTGAACGAAACGCGCGAGCGGCGCGTCATTCGGACGTGGAGCCGCGCGACGACGATCGTCCCGTCGATGGTCGGTCACACGATCGGCGTGCACAACGGAAAGGCGCACGTGCCGGTATACGTCACCGAGAATATGGTCGGGCACAAGCTCGGCGAGTTCGCGCCGACGCGCACCTTCCGCAGCCACGGCGGCGAGAAGGCGGCGGTCAAACCCTCGGGAACGCCCCCGCCCGCGACATCATGACGGCGCACGCCCAAGAGACGTCCGCGGCATCACAGGCGGTCGCGCACCTGCGCTTCGTGCGCATGGCGCCGCGCAAGCTGCGCCGCGTCGCCGACGCGATTCGCGGGAAGAACGTGCGCGAAGCGCTCGTTCTCCTGAAGTTCGCCGACGTGTACGCAGCCGCGCCGATCGAAAGGCTCGTGCGCAGCGCGGTCGCGAACGCCGGGACGAATCACAACATGAACACGGACGAACTCTACATCGTGTGCATCACCGTCGACGGCGGCCCCGGCGGCCGAATGACGAAGCGGCTCGACCCTCGCGCACAAGGCCGAGCGTATTTCAAGCGTAAGCGGCTCTCACACGTTACCGTCGTCGTCGGCGAGCAACCGCCGAAGCGCACGCGCCGTGCACGGCCCGGCGCAGCGGTTTCATCGAGCGCGCATCCGCACCGGACGCCGTCGCGCGCGCGCAAGCGAGCCGCAGCGGCCGCCGCCGGAGCGGGAGCGTAAAGGAAGTATGGGACACAAGATTCACCCGGTCGGGATGCGCTTGGGGATCACGCGCACGTGGGACAGCCGCTGGTTCGAGAAAAAGCACTACGTCGAATGGCTGCACGA
>PKZD01000057.1:0-24175 GCA_003133745.1 Candidatus Tyrphobacter aquilonaris | reverse complement strand
AAGCGCGGCGTCGGCATCGAGGACATTCGTAAGAGCCTCGAGCAGTTGACGCACAAGAACATTCAGGTCAACGTCATGGAGATCAAGCATCCGGAGTTGGATGCGCGTCTCGTCGGCCAGAATATCGTCGACCAGCTCGAAAAACGCATTGCGTTCCGACGCGCGATGAAGCAGGCGATCTCGCGCTCCATGAAGGCCGGCGCGCGCGGCGTGAAGGTGCAAGTTTCCGGCCGCCTCGGCGGCGCGGAGATCGCGCGCACCGAGCGCAGTCACGACGGGAAGGTTCCGTTACACACGCTGCGCGCGGACATCGACTATGCCACAGTCGAGGCGTTCACGACCTTCGGCCGCATCGGCGTGAAGGTGTGGATCTATCGCGGTGAGGTGCTGCCCGATCAGCCACGCGGCGATGCGAACCGCACGGATCGCTCCGAGCGTCGTCGCGAACGCGGCGGTCGCGGACGCGTTCGGCCGCCGCAGAACGGCGCGCCGCGTGAAGCGCAACCCGTGGAAGCGGCGTTGGAACCNNCGAGGGGGCCGAATAAAATGTTGACGCCCAAACGCGTGAAGTGGCGCAAGTCGCAGCGTGGCCGCATGCGCGGTTCCGCGACGCGCGGCAGCTCGCTGACGTTCGGAGAATACGGACTGCAGGCGCTCGAGCCGTGCTGGATGACGAATCGCCAAATCGAGGCGGCGCGTATCGCGATGACGCGCCATATCAAGCGCGGCGGTAAGGTTTGGATCAAGGTCTTCCCGGACAAGCCGGTCAGCAAGAAGCCGGCCGAAGTGCGCATGGGCTCGGGTAAAGGAAACCCCGAGTACTGGGTCGCGGTCGTGCGCCCGGGGCGCATCCTCTTCGAGTTGGCGGGCGTCGAGCCGATCACGGCGCGTGAAGCGCTCAAGCGCGCCGCTTCGAAGCTGCCGATTGGGACGCGGATCATCGCGCGTGAGGAGGACGCATGAAGAAGAACGCGATTTCTGAGTTGCGCTCGCTCACCGTTTCGGAACTTCAGCAGAAGGCCAAAGAGACGAAGTCGGAGTTGTTCAACCTGCGCTTTGCGCTTCGGACCGGGCACCTCACGGACTTCAGTAAGATCCGCGAGATGCGCCGCTCCTACGCACAAATTCAAACGATTATTTCCGAGAAGCGACTCGCCGAGGATCAGCATGGAGCAGCATAGAGCCGCGAACCGGCGTCGCGTGAAACAAGGACGCGTCGCGTCGGACAAGATGGACAAGACGATCGTGGTCGTGTCGGAAACGCGCGTTCCGCACGGCGTGTACGGCAAGATCGTGCGTAAGTCCACGCGCTTCAAGGCGCACGACGAGCAGAACGAGGCGAAGGCCGGCGACGTCGTGCGCATCGTCGAGTGCCGCCCGCTCTCGCGCGATAAGCGTTGGCGTTTGCTTGAGATCGTCGAGCGAGCGAAGTGATCCAGCAAGAAACCCGCCTGAAGGTCGCGGACAACTCGGGCGCGCGCGAACTGCTCGTCATCCACATTCACGGTGGAAGCCGCCATCAGTACGCGCACGTCGGTGACGTCGTCGTCGGCACGGTGAAGGCCGCTATTCCCGGCGCCGCCGTGAAGAAGGGTCAGGTCGTGAAGGCCGTCGTCGTGCGGACGACCGCCCCCATTCGGCGTTCTGACGGCTCCGTCGTGCGCTGCGACGACAACGCGTGCGTCATCATCAAAGGCGAAAAAGACAATCTCGACCCGCGCGGGACGCGCGTCTTCGGACCCGTGATGCGCGAACTGCGCGACCGGGGTTTTCTGAAGATCGCCTCGCTCGCCCCGGAGGTGCTGTGAAACCGCAAATTCTCAAGGGCGACACCGTGATGGTGCGCCGCGGCAAGTCGCGGGGCAAGCGCGGCGTCGTCAAGGCGACCTTCCCGGCGCTCGCGACCGCGACCGTCGAAGGCATCAACGTCGTCAAGCGCCACACGAAGCCGCAGCAACAGTCGGGGAACATGGGCGCGTCGACGCGCACCGGCGGCATCGTGGAGAAGGAGGCGCCGCTTCCGCTCTCCTCCCTGCAATACGTTTGCGAGGCATGCAAAGCGCCGACGCGTTTGCGCCGAGGCGAGACCAAGGAACACCGCCGCGCGCGCATTTGCGTGAAATGCGGCGAGCCGGCGCGCGAATCGGCGAAGGGAGCATAGGCGCATGGCGTCACGTTTGAAAGAACGATACACGAGCGAGATCCGCAAGCGATTGCAGGATCGCTTCGGCTATGCGAACGTGAACGAGATTCCCAAGCTCGAGAAAATCGTCGTCAACATGAGCGTTGGCGAGGCGATCGTCAATGCGAAGGCGCTCGACCTTGCGGTTGCCGAGATGACGGCGATCACCGGTCAGAAGCCGATCGTGGCGAAGGCAAAGAAGTCGATCGCGGCGTTCAAGCTGCGTCAGGGAATGAACATCGGCGCCAAGGTGACGCTGCGCGGCGACCGNNATGTACGTCTTCCTCGACAAGCTCTTCAATATCGTGCTGCCGCGCATCCGCGACTTCCGCGGCTTGCCGCAGAAGTCGTTCGACGGCCGCGGCAACTACAATCTCGGATTACGCGAGCAGCTCGTGTTCCCGGAGATCAATTACGACAAAGTGGACAAGGCACGCGGCATGGACATCACGATCGTGACGACGGCGAAGACCGACGAAGAAGCTTCGGAGTTCCTCGTCGCGATGGGCCTGCCGCTTCAAGCCGAACGCGGGAGAAAGTAACGCATGGCAAAGACCAGCATGATCGTGAAGTCGCGGAGAACGCCGAAGTTCAGCGTTCGCAAGCACAACCGTTGCAGGGTATGCGGGCGGCCGCGAGGCTTCCTGCGGCGCTTTGCGATGTGCCGCATCTGCTTCCGTGAGGGCGCGCATCTCGGCGTCGTTCCCGGCGTGACCAAGGCTTCGTGGTAACGGGGTAAGTTGAGATGGCCGTAACCGATCCGATCGCCGACATGCTCACGCGCATCCGCAACGCGAACACCGCGAATCACATGACGGTGGACGTTCCTGCGTCGCGCGTGAAGTATGCGATCGCGCAGATTCTCAAGGACGAAGGCTTCATCAACGGCGTCGAGCGCATCAGCGAAGGCCCGCAGGGCACGCTGCGCATCGCGCTTCGATACGGTCCCGAGAAGGAGAAGATCATCACCGGGCTGCGCCGCATTTCGCGGCCGGGCCTGCGGGTCTACACTCCGAGGACGGCGATTCCGCGCGTTCTCGGCGGTCTCGGCCTCGTCATCATCTCGACCCCGCAGGGCATCATGTCCGGCAAGCGGGCTCGCAAACTCGGCGTCGGCGGCGAAGTTCTCGCCTTCGTGTGGTAATCGAACATGTCACGCATCGGAAAGCTTCCCGTCCAGGTTCCAAGCGGCGTCAACGTCACCATCGACGACGGCGAAGTGCGCGTGAAGGGGCCAAAGGGCGAACTGCAGGAGCACATCCTCGCGAACATCGTCGAGGTGAAGCTCGACGGTACCACCCTGCACGTGCTGCAACGAGGAAGCGCGCGAGTGCATCGTGCGACGCACGGCCTCACGCGCACGCTCATCGCGAACATGATTGAGGGCGTGAGCAAGGGCTTTCGCAAGAGCCTCGAGTTGCAAGGCGTCGGCTATCGCGCCGCCAAGGCGGGCGAACGGCTGAACTTGAGCCTAGGTTACTCGCACCCGGTGGTCTTCGCGCCGCCGAAGGGCATCGCGCTCTCGGTCGAGGGACAGAACAAGATTCACATCGACGGCATCGACAAGCAGCGCGTGGGACAAGTCGCCGCCGAGATTCGCGCGTTGCGTCCGCCCGAGCCGTACAAGGGCAAGGGCATTCGCTATGAAGGCGAGATCGTGCGCAAGAAGCTCGGTAAGGCAGCGAAGGCGGGTAAGAAATAATGCCGGCTTCTTCCAAAGAGGCGGCGCGTCGATCGCGCCACGAACGGCTTCGGCGAAAGGTCGCCGGGACGCCGCAGCGCCCCCGGCTCTTCGTGAAGCGGACGCTCCACCACATCTACGCGGGCGTCGTCGACGACAGTCGCGGGCATACGCTCGTCTCGGCGTCGACGCGTGACAGCTCGGTCGCAGAAGGCTCGAAGTCGCGCACCGGCGTCGATGCGGCGAAGGCCGTCGGCGCGGCGATCGCGGCAAAGGCCAAAGCGGCGGGGGTGAAACAGGTCGTGTTCGACCGCGCCGGTTACAAATATCACGGACGCGTGCGCGCGCTAGCCGATGCCGCACGCGAAGCAGGATTGGAGTTCTGATGCAGTATCGAGGCGGTCGCGATCGCGACGGGAGCGGGTTTGAAGAAACCGTCGTGCGCGTCAATCGCGTGGCGAAGGTCGTGAAGGGTGGCAAGCGCTTCAGCTTCAGCGCGCTCGTCGTCGTCGGCGACCGGAATGGTCGCGTCGGTTTCGCGATCGGCAAAGCCGGCGAAGTGCCCGAAGCGATCCGCAAAGGCGTCGAAAAGGCGCGCAGAGCGCTCGTCACCGTTCCGATGGTCGACAAGACGATTCCGCATGCGGTCACGCAGCAGGTCGGCGCGGCGCGCGTCATGCTCAAACCCGCGGCACCGGGAACCGGCGTGATCGCCGGCGGCTCGATGCGTGCGGTGCTCGAGTTGGCCGGCATCCACGATATCCTCACGAAATCGCTCGGCTCGAACAATCCGATCAACGTGGTCCTCGCAACGATCGAGGCGCTGCGGTCGCTCAAGACCGCGGAACGCGTTGCGGCATTGCGAGGCAAGACCGTCAAGGAGATCTTTGCGGCGTAATGGCGGAGAAGAAGAAAGCCAAGAAGTCTCCGGCGCACCCGGCGACCGCAATGAAGAAGACGGCCGCGAAACCGCGCGCCGCAAAGAAGAGCATTGCAAAGAAGAGCGTCGCAAAGAAGGCGCCGGCGAAGGCGCCCGAAGCCAAAGCGCGGCCGGCGAAAGCGCGGGCGGCGAAAGCGATCGCCGCGCCGAGCGCGAGGGTGCTGAAGCTCGGCGCGCTGCGCCCCGCGCCCGGCAGCCGTCCGAAGCGGCAGCGCATCGGCCGCGGACACGGATCGGGCATGGTGAAGACCGGCGGCGAAGGCGGCAAAGGACAGACGGTTCGCTCGGGCGGCGGCAAGGGCCGCACGTTCGAAGGCGGCCAAACGCCCTGGGCGCGGCGGCTGCCGCACCGGCGCGGCTATTCGCAGAAAGCGCGCGACATCGGACATTTTCGCTCGCGCTACACCGTCGTGAACCTCCATCAGCTCGCGCAGTGGGACGCGAAGGTCGAGGTTTCGCCGGAGTCCCTGCGTGAGCGCGGCTTGCTCAAGCGCATCGGCGACGGCGTGAAGATCCTCGGCGGCTCGAAGAGCGGCAAGACGCTTCCGCAGGGCCTGCACTTCCGCGACGTGGTCTTCTCGGAGAGCGCGCGCGAGGCGCTCGTCGCCGCGGGTGCGCACTTCGAAGTGGCTCCCTAGTGCTCAACAACCTGCGCGCCGCGCTGCTCGTTCCGGAGATCCGCAAGCGCGTCGGGTTCGTGCTCTTCGCTTTCTCGTGGTTCATCTTCATGATCCACGTCCAACTGCCCGACGTGAATCAGGCCGCGTGGCAGCGCGTCCTCTCGAGCGGCGCCTTTTTCAATTTGCTCGGCTTCCTGTCGGGCGGCGCGCTGCAGAGGCTTTCGGTCATCGCCATGGGCATCACGCCCTTCATCAACGCATCGATCATCATGCAGTTGATGACGGTCGTGTTGCCGCAGCTCGAAGAGCTGGCGAAGAAAGGCGGCGAGGAAGGACGCAAGAGGATCGGCCAGTACACGCGCTGGCTCACGATCGTGCTCGCGACCGTCCAGGCAACGTTCATGGCAAACACGATGCGAGCGAACGGCGTCTTCTACGATACGAGCATGGCGTACTTGATCTTCGTCGTTCTTGCGATGGTTGCCGGAACGATGTTTCTCATGTGGCTCGGTGAGCAGATTACCGACCGGGGCATCGGCAACGGCGTCTCGCTCATCATCTTCATCGGAATCGTGCTCCGCTATCCGACGTACGTTGCGCAGACGTATTCGTCGGCGTCGCAGGGCGGCGTGAGCCTCCTGAACCTCGTCCTGTACATCCTCGTGGCGATCATCATCATGGTCTCGATCGTCTTCCTCTACCAGGGGCAGCGGCGCGTTCCCGTGCAACAGGCGCGGCGCGTCGTGGGACGCAAGATGTTCGCCGGGCGTTCCACGTACATTCCGCTCCGCTTGAACAACGCGGGCGTCATCTCGATCATCTTCGCGATTTCGATTCTGCTCCTGCCGCAGCAGGCGCTCTCGTGGATCGCCCGCAGCGGAAGCGCGACCGGCCCGCTCGCCGCGGTGTCGAACTGGCTGAACGTCTACTTCGCGCCGAACTCGCTGCTCTACAACGTCGTCTACTTCTTACTCGTCGTCATCTTCACGTTCTTCTATAGCTCGATCGTGCTCAACACGCGCGACGTTGCCGACAACCTCAAGAAATCCGGCTCGTTCATCCCGGGAATCCGTCCGGGCCAACCGACCGTCGATTACCTGAACAAGATTCTCTATCGGATCACGACCGCCGCCGCGATCTACCTTGGCCTGCTCGCCGTGCTGCCGAGCGCGCTGCAACAGGGGTTGAGCGTGACGACATTCTACCTCGGTTCCACGTCGCTGCTGATCGTCGTCGGCGTCGCGCTCGACACGATCAACCAAATCGAAGCGCGCCTCGCAATGCGCGACTACAAAGGCTTCATCAAGAGATGAACGCTGCGACTTGATGGCGACGGACGTCATCTTCTTCGGCGCGCCCGGCGCAGGGAAGGGCACGCAGGCTCAGATCTTGAGCAGCCAATACGGCTACCGTCAAATGTCGACGGGCGATCTGCTGCGTGAGAATCGCGAACGCGGCACGGACCTCGGTAACGCTGCCGAGAGCTACATGCAACGCGGCGAGCTCGTCCCCGACGATCTCATCGTCGAAATGGTGAAAGAGCATCTCCCGACTGCCGCGGGCGTGATCTTCGACGGCTTTCCACGCACGATCGAGCAGGCGAAATCTCTCGACGCGCTGCTCGAAGCGCTGGGGCGGGGCCTTCCGCACGCGATTTATTTCTACGTTCCTCGCTCGACGCTCGAAGAGCGGCTGCTCGGCCGATGGACGAACCCGCGGACGGGACGCGTCTATCACGAGCGCTTCAATCCTCCGAAGCACGACCGCAGAGACGACGACGACGGCGGTCCGCTGATCCAGCGCGAGGACGACAAGCCGGACATCGTTCACCATCGCCTTGACGTCTTCGAGCGGCAAACGATGCCGCTCATCAAGTACTACGACGAAACCGCCTCAGGCCGCTATCTGAAGATCGATGCGTCGCAACCCATCCTAACGGTAACCGGCGAGTTGTTGGGTGCCCTCGAGCGCCGCTCGTCGCCGTGGCTGAAGACGTCATGATCACGCTCAAGAGCGCGCGAGAGGTCGAGGCGATTCGCCGCAGCGGGAAAATCACCGCAGCCGTGCTGACCGAACTCATGCAAAAGGCGCACGCCGGCATGGCGACACGCGAGCTCGACGCCATCGCGGAACGCGGCATTCGCACGCGCGGCGGCGTCCCGACGTTCAAAGGCTATCGCGGTTTTCCCGCATCGATCTGCGTCTCGATCAACGACGAGGTCGTGCACGGCATTCCCGGGCGCGAGGTCTTGCGCGAGGGCGACTTGCTCTCCATCGACATCGGCACGACGCTCGACGATTACGTCAGCGACAGCGCGGTAACCGTCGCGATCGGCAACGTTTCGGCCGACTCGCAGCGGCTGCTCGACGTGACGCAGGAATGCCTCATGCTCGGGATCGCCGCGATGCAGCGGGGCGGACACGTCGGGGACATCGGCGCCGCCGTCCAGGGGCACGCCGAGCGCCACGGGTACGGCATCGTGCGTGAGCTCGTCGGGCACGGCGTGGGACGCGAGATGCACGAGGAGCCGCAGGTTCCCAACTACGGGCAGCGCGGCACGGGCGCGAAGCTCCGGCCCGGGCTCGTCCTGGCGGTCGAGCCGATGATCACCCAAGGCAGCCAGGCGGTCCAGATCCGCAAGGACGGCTGGACAGTCGTGACGGCGGATGGTAAACTCGCAGCGCACTTCGAACACACGATCGTCGTTACCGAGCAGGGTCCGAGGATTCTGACGCTCCGTGAGTTCGGAGAGCATCCCACCGTCGAGGCGTACCGTCCCGACGCCGAGCTCAAGGCGCCGGCTTAAGAAGAGTTATTATGAAAGTTCGTCCGTCCGTCAAGAAAATTTGCGAGAAGTGCAAGATCATTCGCCGCAACGGGGTCGTGCGCGTGATCTGTGAAGTCAACCCGAAACACAAACAGAGACAAGGATAAGCATGGCTAGACTTGCCGGTATCGACCTTCCACGCGAGAAGCGCATCGAAGTCGCGCTCACCTACATCTTCGGCATCGGTCCGTCGACGGCGCGCCGTCTGCTCGCGCATTCGGGCGTGAGCCCTGACGTGCGCGTCAAAGAGATGGGCGAGGAAGACGAGAAGCGTCTGCGCGACGCGATCGACGCACTCGAACTGCGCGTCGAGGGCGACCTGCGCCGCGAGGTACAAGGCAATATCAAGCGCCTCATGGACATCGGATGCTATCGCGGCCTGCGCCACCGGCGCGGCCTCCCCGTTCGCGGGCAACGAACGAAGACGAACGCGCGGACGCGCAAAGGACCCAAGCGCACCGTCGCNNGCAGCGCGAGCGAGCCTGGACGGCGAGCGAGCAGCGGTTCGATGATGGGGCACCCCTTCTCGCGTGAGGAGTAGAAGAGCCCATGATATATGTTGGGACGTGCGGGTATGCGTACCGTGATTGGGTCGGCGCGTTCTATCCGCCGGCGACGCGCTCCGCGGAGATGCTGCCGTTCTATGCGACCCGATTTTCGGCAGTCGAGATCGACTCGAGTTACTACGGCGTGCCGGAGCGGCGTAGCGTCGCTTCGATGGATGCCCGCACGCCGGCCGCGTTTCGCTTCAGCGTGAAGGCGCCGGCGACGGTCACGCATCCGCCGGAGGTCGGCACGCGCGTGCACGACGACGCGGTGCGTCTTATGGATGCGCTCGTGCCGCTGCGTGAGTCCGGGAAGCTCGCCTGCGTTCTCGCGCAGTTTCCCAATGCGTTCGGTGCGACCCCTGCGAACGAAGAGTATCTCGCCCGGGTCGTCGAGGCGTTCGAGAACGTCCCCGTCGTCGTCGAGTTTCGGCGTCGTGAATGGCAGTCGGCGCGAGCTCTCGCGCTGCTGCGCGAGGTCGGAGCGGGCTACTGCAACGCCGACATGCCGGCCTACGAGACGCTGCTCGCGCCGTCGTCGGATGCGACGGGCCCGATCGGGTACGTGCGTTTGCACGGCCGCAACGCGAAGACGTGGTGGACGGGAACGAACGTCACGCGCTACGAGTACGAGTACACGCCCGAGGAACTGCTGCCGTGGAGCGATCGCGTCGCCGAGGTGGAGGCGCAGACGCAGCAGACGTTCGTGTTTTTCAACAATCACGCCCGCGGGCGCGCGGCAAACAACGCGCAGATGTTCGAAAGCCTGCTCGAAGAGCGATACGGCGATGCGGCGGAAGAGGTACTCGTTCGCGCGCCGGGCGGGATGCCCGATCAACCCTCGCTGCCGGGGATGGCGTGAGGGCAGTCATCACCGCGGGCGGGCGCGTCGGCGGTGGCTATGCGAATCTTGCAGGCACGACGATCAAGGCGCTCGCTCCCGTGCACGGCGCGACGATGCTGTCGCGCGCGATTGCCGCGGCGCGCGGTGCGGGCGCAAACGCAATCGCCGTGGTCGGCGGAGACGAAGTGCGCGCCGCGTGCAGCGACGATGTCGAGTCCGTCGTGCCCGAAGGCGATGACGGCGCGGAGAACCTACGGCGCGCGTTGCGCGCATGGCCGCAAGACGAAGCGCTGCTCTATGTGACGAGCGACCTGCCCTACGTCGACGCGCCCTCGGTCGCGGACTTTCTCGCGCGCGCCGGAGAGGGGCTTGCGATGGCGCTCGTCGACGCAAAGGCGTTCGAGGGGCGATTTCCCGGCGCGCCGCCGTTCGGCATTCGGCTCGGCGGCGAGCGCGTGATCAACGGCGGCGCGTTTCTTCTGCCGCCCGGCACCGCCGGGCATGTGGCGTCGATCGCGACGCGGCTCTTTGACGCGCGCAAACATCCGTGGCGCATGGCGCGGATCGCCGGATTCGATCTTCTCGTACGCTTTGCGTTCGGCGCCCTCACGATCGCAGCGCTCGAACGGCGCGCGAAAGAGGTTTTCTCATTTCCGATTCGCGCGGTGCGTGGTTGTGCGCCCGATCTCGCCTTCGACGCCGATACGGAGGCGGAGTATCGCTATGCCTGCGAACACGGCTAGCGCGCTACGGCTCGCGTTCTTCTGGTTCGGCATCCAGGCGATTTGGGGTGCGCTGCTCGGCATATCGCTGCAGGCGCGTTGCGCGCAGATCGCGGGCTCCCATGCAATCATACTCTACGGCGAGATCGCGACGAGCGGAGCAATCGTCGCGGCGTGCGTGCAGCTCCTCGTCGGACCGTGGTCGGATCGGCGCCGCGCGGCGGGCAGCCGGCGCTTGGAGTTTTACGTCGCGGGCGCGCTGCTCGGCGCCGCCGCACTCATCTGGTTCTACGCGGCAGACGGCGCTGCGTCGCTGCTGTGCGCATATGCTGCGGTGCAGGCGGGGCTCAACGTGGCGATCGGGCCGTATCAAGCGGCGATCCCGGATGCCGTGGAGCCCTCCCGGACGGGTTACGCGTCGGGATGGATGGCAGGCTTTCAGAGCGGGGGCAACGCGGCGGGCGCGTTGCTCGCGACCGCCGTCGGCAACCCGTTGCTGCTTGCCGCGACGCTCGGCGCGTTGCTGCTGCTCGGCTGCGCGGTCACGTCGACGGCGCTGCGCGGTTGGACGCTGCAGAGCGTGAGCGTCGTGCCGATGCGCCTCTCACGCGCCTTTGCGATCCTCTTCGCCTCGCGCGTCGCATTATTTGCCGGCCTCTACACGCTCCTCGGCTATCTCTTCTTTTACGTTCTCGATTACGTTGCTCGCGACGCTTCGAAAGCGCGCGTCGTCGACGGCATCTTCGTCTTGGGTTTCACCCTTGCCGGTGCGGCCGGCGCGGCGATTGCCGCGAAGCCGAGCGACCGTTACGACCGCCGGAACGTCGCGAGCGTGGGCGGCGCCGTGGTCGTCGTCGCGCTCGCGCTCTTCGTCGCCGGGCGCACGCCGATCGTCGCCGTTCCCGCGATTCTCCTGGCGGGGCTCGGCTGGGGCGTCTTCTTGGCCGCGGATTGGGCGCTTGCGTGCCGCATCATTCCCGCGCACGCCGCCGCCGGTGCGATGGCGGTGTGGAACCTCGGCGTGATCGTGCCCCAGATCATCGCGCCGCTGCTGACCACGGTCGTGCTCGCTCGCTTCGATATGCTGGGCACCTCGGGGCCGGCCGCCGCATTCGCCTTGGCCGGGCTCGAGATGCTTCTTGGAATCTGGCTCCTGCGGCGTTTACCGGCTGCATCATTGAGGGAATAAGCCGCTGCGACGGATAACCGCATATACCAATCAAGCGACCCGTCTGTCACCATCTAAGGAGGCTATCGTGAAACGATTGGGCACCGGAGCCCTCGCCACGCTCATTGCAGCGTGCTGCGGGCTCGCCGTGTTGGCCCTGCCCTCTGCCGCGTATGCACAGCGAAACATTGGAAGTGCTGTCGTCGCGCAGGCGGGGACACCCGATTTCGGTTCGCCGCCCTCGGGCGCGATCCCGATTCTCTACAACGACCACCACGTTTACAGCAAACCCGACGTGCTGCGACAGAACCGCGTTCTTGCGGCTCTCGTCCGCAACGGCACCGTGCTCATCCCTCTTCGCTCGATGTTCGAGCAAATGGGTGCGTCGGTTTCATACGATCCGTCGAATCAGACGGTCACCGTTTCCAAACCAGGCTCACAAGTGCAAGTCACCGTCGGCCGGCCGGAAGTCGTCATCAACGGCGAATCGCGACCGCTCGACGTGCCGCCGATCATGTATCAGGGAACGGTACTCGTCCCCGTTCGCGTGATCTCAGAAGGCATGGGCGCCTACGTTCAGTGGGTACCGGATCAGCACGTCGTCGTCGTGCGGTATCTCCCGCCGACGCCGCCGCCTCCTCCGCCACCGCCGCCGAGCGCGGCCCCGCCGCCGCCTCCTCCGCCACCGCCCCCGCCGCCGGTTCGTTACAATGACTTGTACGTCGCCGGTGACTACGTCTTCTCACCGAAGGTGTATAACGAGTTCAGCCCGGGCAACACCGGCCAGTCCTCGTATGCGGCACGCGGCGCCGTGGAGTTCGATACCTGGCACATCCCGTGGATGATCGCGGGTGATTTCCGCCAGTATCAATATCCGCATAACTGCGGCGGTGCGCTCGATCCGCAGTGCTACGTCACGAACATCGGTGGCGTCGGACAATCATACGTCCCGACGTTCACGGCGCAGGAGCGGGATATCGATGCCCGCGTCGGCATTCGCATCGCCGATCCGCGGATCTACATCGGCGTCGGCTATCTCTGGCGCTCGAACAACTTCGGCTACCCGACCATGAGCGGGTGGGGCTTCGGGGCTGAGAAGCTTCCGGATCTCGACCACGCATTCTCGCTCTACGGTAGCGCCTGGTACTTCCCGAACGTGCAAGGCACGTATATTGATGCATTCGGTGGGCCGTGGGTGATGGCGTACCGGGTCCTCAAGTACCAGATCGGAGCCACATGGGTCATCGGCCACAGCCCGATCTTCGTCGATCTCGGCTGGCTCGGTGACAGCGGAAACACGGCAAATGCCAACGATCCGGACGGCTTCACCCATAACGGGCCGTACCTCGGCCTCGGGATCAAGCTCTAGCCCGGCAACCTAGAAGAGGAAAGGCAACGAGGGGTCCGGTTCGCGCCGGGCCCCTCTGGCTGCGAGGGGTTGCCGGCTACGACCTTGACCGGGGGCGGCGCCTACGGTAACATAGGCCCTTGGCGCCGGCCTCTCTCCGGTGCACGCGGCATACTGCCTTCCCCCCTCCGGAGTCACTCTTTTTTTGGCTGCCAAGAAGCAAACCAAGACACGCCGCAAGCGTGAGGTGAAGAACGTCCAATCGGGCGTCTCGCACATCCACGCATCCTTCAATAACACGATCGTGACGATCGCCGACGGGCACGGCAACGTGCTCTCGTGGGCCTCTGCGGGCAATCTTGGTTTCAAAGGTTCGAAGAAGTCCACGCCCTTCGCGGCGCAGATGGCGGCGGAAGCCGCCGCGCGCAAGGCGATGGAGCATGGTTTGAAGACGACAGAAGTGCTCGTGAAGGGACCGGGCGCGGGGCGCGAGGCCGCGATCCGCTCGCTGCAGGCCGCCGGACTCGAGATCACGCTCATCAAGGACGTGACGCCGATTCCGCACAACGGCTGCCGGCCGCCCAAACGCAGGCGCGTCTGATGTCGCGATATACGGGACCGGTCTGTCGCCTTTGCCGCCGCGAGACGGCCGCGAGCAAGACCGGCGAGAAGATCAAGCTCTTTCTCAAAGGCGATCGGTGCCTCTCGCGCAAGTGCGCGGTCGAGCGCCGTGGCACGGCACCGGGGCAGAAGACCGCGGGCAAGTCGCGCTCGAAGGTCTCCGAGTTCGGGCGCCAGCTTCGCGAGAAGCAGAAGATGCGCCGCTACTACGGCGTGCACGAGACGCAGTTCAAGAACTATTTCCGCGAGGCCGCACGCGTGCCGGGCCAAACCGGCCGCACGTTCTTGCAGCTCCTCGAGCGGCGGCTCGACAACATCGTCTATCGCCTGAATCTCGCTGCAAGTCGCGCGCAGGCCCGCCAACTCGTCACGCACCGGCATTTCCGCGTCAACGGAAGAGTCGTGAACGTGCCGTCGCACATCGTCAAGCCCGGCGACGTCCTCTCGATCGGCGATCGCAGCCTGAAGTCGCCGGTTTTCGAATCGAATCTCGAGGTCGCGCGCAACCGCCGGCCGCCGGATTGGCTCGAATGGAACGAACAAGATCGCAGCGCAAAAGTTCTGCAACTACCGGCCCGCGAGCACATCGACACGCCGGTCGACGAACAGCTGATCGTGGAGTACTATTCTCGCTAATACCACGAGAGGCTCGTACACCAACTCACCGCCGCTAGGCGTAGGATCGGGATCTTGGTCGGGGACTGGGGAACCGGATAACGTAAGCGGCAACAAAGGACAAGACAAGAAACGATGACCACCCTGGAAGCGCCCACCGGCGCGAGCATTGAAGTTCGCGAGCGTCGTGAGAACTACGCGAAGTTCATTATCGAGCCGCTCGAGCGCGGCTTTGGCATCACGCTGGGCAACGCGTTGCGCCGCATCCTTCTCAGCTCGATCCCCGGCGCGGCCGTCACATACATGAAGATCAACGGCGTGCTGCACGAGTTCTCGACGATCCCCGGGATGGTCGAGGACACGATCGCGCTCATGCTCAATCTCAAAGGCTTGCCCGTGCGTCTGAGCACCGACGAACCGAAGGTGTTGACGTTGAACGTGAGCGGTCCGAAGAACGTGACGGCGGCCGAGATCACGCCGGACGCCGACGTCGAGATTCTCGACGCGTCGTACCATCTCGCCACCCTTTCATCGAGAGATGCAAAGCTGTCGATGGAGATCGGCGTCGAGAAAGGGCGCGGCTACGTCATGGCGGACCGCCAGCGCAACGTCGAGCACATGATCGGCTTGATCCCGCTCGATTCCATGTTCTCGCCGATTCGGAAGGTGAGCTTCACCGTCGACGACACGCGCGTCGGACAGAGCGTCGACTACGATCGCCTGACGATCGAGATCGAGACGAACGGCTCGATCACCGCGGACGAAGCGCTTGCGACGGCCGCGCGCATCGTGCAGGATCAGCTCGACCTCTTCGTCTCGTTCACCGAGCGCGAGGAACCGCTTCCGGAGGCGCCGCCGAACGAGTGGGACGTTCCCGTGGAAACGCTCAACCTCTCGGTGCGTTCGTTCAACTGCCTCAAGCGTGCCGGTATTTCAAAAATATCCGAACTCCTCGACCTGACCGAAGACGAGATCATGAAGATGCGCAACTTCGGAAGGAAGTCGCTCGACGAGATCAAGCAGGTGCTGGCGGAACGCGGCCTCTCGCTGCGCCAGTCGTAACGGGGACCCCATGCCGCATCAGATCGCCTATAAGCGCCTCTCCCGCACCGACGGCCATCGCCGTGCGTTGCTCCGCAACCTCGCGACGTCGTTCTTCAAGCACGAGAAGATTGAGACGACCTCGACGAAGGCCAAGGAAGTCAGCCGCCTTGCGGAGCGTTTGATCACGACCGCGATGAAGGGCGATCTCGCCTCGCGCCGCCGCGTGGCGGAGTACCTCACTGAACCTTCGGTCGTGAAGAAACTCGTGGAGCAGATTGCTCCGACCTTGCGCGGCCGCAACGGCGGCTTCACTCGCATCACGAAGACGCGCGTGCGCAACGGCGACGCAGCCGAACTCTCGCTCGTGGAACTCGTCAGGTAAACTCCTACGCTGCGCTCCTACGGCGCATCATCGCCGGCGAACGCTTGAGCGAAGCGGAGGCGGCCGATCTCATCGGCGCGATGGTCGACGGCGAGGTCACGCCGAATCAGGTTGCGGGCGCCCTGGTCGCGCTCGCTTTCCGCGGCGAGGATCAAGAGGAAGTGACGGGCGCGGTGCGAGCGATGCGTGCGCGCTGCGTTCGCATCGAGCACGACCTGCCGCTCGTCGTGGACGTCGTCGGCACGGGCGGTGACGGCCACGGCACAATCAATATCTCGACGATGGCAGCCCTCGTGACGGCGGCCGCCGGCATTCCGGTCGCCAAGCATGGCAATCGCGCAGCGTCGAGCGCCTGCGGCAGCGCGGATGTACTCGAAGCGGCGGGCTTGCCGCTCGATACCGAACCCGGCGTGTGCTTGCGCATGTTGCGCGAAGCACACTTCACGTTTCTCTTCGCGCCGCAATACCATCCGGCGATGCGAATCGTCGCGCCGGTGCGCCGCGAGCTGGGGATACGGACGATCTTCAACCTTCTCGGCCCGCTGACGAACCCGGCGACCCCGACCCACCAGGTGGTCGGCGTTGCCGCACCCGAAACGATGGAGATGGTCGCCGGCGGGCTCGAACGGTTGGGGATGCGCGGCGTCGTCGTCCACGGCTCAGGCGGCATGGACGAAGTCGCGGGCGAGGGAACGACGGCGTTGCTCGAGTTCGGCGACGGTTTGCGCCGTCGCGAGCTCGATCCGCGGAGCTTCGGCGTGCACGCGCCGCTCGCGACGCTCGCGGGAGGCTCCCTCGATGCATGCCGTGACGCGTTCTTCTCAATTCTCGGCGGCGAGCGTTCGCCGCGCGCCGACGTCGTCGCGCTCAACGCCGCCGTGGCGATCGCCGCGGCCGGCGCGCAACCCTCGCTTTCCGTCGCGTTCGAGCGTGCGCGCGAACTGATTGCGAGCGGCGAGCCGCTGCGGCTCTTCGAGCGGGCAAGGGCAATCGCGCGTGGCTGACCTTCTCCAGCGCATCTTCCACGCCGCGATCGAGCGCTCCGCGGTCGCGGAGCGAGAGCAGCCGTACGACGCCGTGCGCGAGCGCGCGCTCGAGCGGAGCGGCGAGCGGCGCCCGTTCCTCGCGGCGCTGCGCGCTGCCGACGGAACCGGGATCGTCGCGGAGATCAAGCGGGCCTCGCCTTCCGCCGGATTGATCGCACGCAACTTCGATCCCGCTGCGATCGCCCGGACCTACGACGCCGCCGGAGCCGACGCGATCAGCGTGCTCACGGAGCCGGATCATTTTCTCGGCGACCTCGCGTCCCTCGACCTTGTGCGCGCTGCGACGCCTCGTGCGATTCTGCGCAAGGATTTTCTCACGCGCCCATACGACGTCGCGCAGTCAGCGGCGTGCGGCGCGGACTGCGTCTTGCTCATTGTCGCCGCGCTCGACGATCGAGCGCTCGGGGCATGTCTTGAGGAAGCGAAGCGCTACGCGCTCGATGCCCTCGTCGAGGTGCATGACGATGAAGAACTGCGCAGAGCGCTCGACGCCGGCGCGCGGTTCGTCGGCGTGAACAATCGCGATCTTCGCACGCTGACCACCGACCTCGCAACGAGCGAACTGCTGTTGCCGCAGGTGCCCCGGGACGTCTTTGCGATCAGCGAGAGCGGAATGCGCGCGGCCGAGGACTTGCAGCGCGTGAGGCGTGCGGGCGCTCGCGCCTTCTTGATCGGGGAATCGCTCATGCGCGCGAAGGAGCCGCACGAAACGATCCGCGCGTTGAAGGCCGCGCTCGCAATGGAACACGCCGGATGAGAACCCGCGTGAAGTTCTGCGGCTGCACCGATTGGGCGGACGTCGAAGCGGCGATCGATGCCGGTGCCGACGCGGTCGGCATGATCTTCGCGGCGTCGCCGCGCCACATCGAGTGGCCCGCTTTCGAGGAAATCGCGCGTCGCATCCCGCCGTTCGTGACGCCGGTCGGCGTCTTCGCGGATCCGAAGCGTGCCGAGGTCGAAGCGGCGCGCGACGTTCTGCCGAACCTCGTCGTGCAACTGCACGGCAACGAGAGCGGAACGTTCGTCTCGGAACTCGGCGGACTAATCGTAAAGGCAATTCACGTTGGACCCGGCGATCTGCTCGACCGTTTGGCGCACCGCTGCGATGAGTTTCCCGATGCGCTGATCCTGTTCGACACCGCGCGAGCGAACCGCGCGGAGCCGGGCGCCGCCTTCGCGTGGGAGCACGTCGCGCCAATGGCGCTCGCCCGTCCGGTTATGATCGCCGGCGGCCTGACGCCGGCGAACGTCGCCGCGTGCATTCGCACGGCGCGGCCGTTCGGCGTCGACGCGCGCAGCGGCATCGAGGATCGCAAAGGACGAAAAGACCCCGCGGCGATGGCCGCCTTCGTCAACGCCGTGCGGGCTGCGGATGAATCCTGATTCGCGCGGCTACTTCGGCGACTTCGGCGGACGGTTCGTGCCCGAGGTGCTCGTGCACGCGCTCGATGACCTCGAGCGTGCGGCGCAGCGCGCTTTCGGCGACGAGGAGTTTTGGAGAGAGTACCGCGGCCTGCTCGAGGAGTACGTCGGCCGTCCCTCCCCGCTCTACCGAGCGGAGCGTTTCGACGTCGGCGCGGTGCCGTTGCTCGTCAAGCGCGAGGACCTCAACCACACCGGCTCGCACAAGATCAACAACACGCTCGGCCAAGCGTTGCTTGCGCGCCGCATGGGGAAGAAGCGTCTCATTGCCGAGACCGGCGCGGGACAGCACGGCGTGGCAACGGCGACGGTCGGCGCGAAGTTCGGCTTTCCCGTCGATGTCTACATGGGAGCGCTCGACATCGAGCGACAGGCGCCCAACGTCGCGCTGATGCAGTTGCTCGGCGCAACGGTGCATGCTGTCGGCTCCGGAACGCGGACGCTCAAAGATGCGACGAACGAGGCCTTCCGCGTCTGGGCCGCCGAGGTCGAGGGGACGTTCTACGTGATCGGGAGCGTCGTTGGCGCGCATCCGTATCCGTATATCGTGCGCGAGTTCCAGCGCGTCATCGGCGACGAGGCNNCGACGCCGAGGTTCGGCTCTGGGGCGTCGAGGCCGCGGGAGAGGGAATCGAAAGCGGCCGAACCGCCGCATCGCTTGGCGCGGGGAGCGTCGGCGTGCTGCACGGCTCGCGATCGTTCCTCTTGCAGTCGCCTGAAGGACAGGTCCTCGAGACGCACTCGATCAGCGCGGGGCTCGATTATCCCGGCGTCGGTCCGGAGCACGCGTACTTAAAGGAGAGCGGGCGCGCGCAGTACGTCTCGATCTCCGACGTCGAGGCGCTCGCGGCGTTCTTTGATTTCGCGCGCTCCGAAGGCATCGTGCCGGCGCTGGAGAGCGCGCACGCCCTCGCCTTCTCACGCAAGCTCGCGCGCGAGCGCGGCGCGAACGATCTCATCCTCGTGAACCTGAGCGGTCGCGGCGACAAAGACCTCGCGCACGTTCGTTCTCTCTCGCCGTGAGCGATCGACTGCGGGCCGTTTTCGAACGGCGCAAACCCGCCTTCATTCCGTATGCCATGGCGGGCGACCCGGACCTCGCGACGGCGGAAGCAATCGTAGCCGCCCTTGGACGAGCGGGCGCGGATATCGTCGAACTCGGAATCCCGTACGGCGACCCGCTTGCCGACGGGCCGACGATTGCCGCCGCCGCGCAGCGTGCGCTCGCGCAGGGGGTCACGATGCGCGACGTACTCTCGCTCGCGAAACGCGCGCACGATGCCGGTGCGCCGCCGATCGTGCTCTTCACGTACTTCAATCCGGTCGACCGTTACGGGATCGATGCCTTCGCGCGCGACGCCGCGCAAGCGGGTGCGGCGGGCGTCATCGTTCCCGACGTTCCGTTAGAAGAAATCGACATGCTGTGGGGCGCATTGGAAAAACACGATCTCGCGATGCCGCTGCTCGTCGCGCCGACGACGCCACGAGAGCGCGCCGCTCGGATCGCCGAGCGTGCCACGGGGTTCGTCTACGTCGTTTCGCGCCTCGGCGTCACGGGCGCCGGCGAATCACCCGACGTCGAGCCGCTTCGCGCGCAACTCGGAATGCTGCGCACGGTTACCGACAAGCCGCTGGCGATCGGTTTTGGAATCAGTCGCCCCGAGCACGTACGCGCGGTCGCGCCGCTCTGCGACGGCATCATCGTGGGCAGCGCGTTGATCGACGCGTACGCCGGAACCGCCGGGAAGGATGCCGCCGCGCGCGTCGCGCGACTCGCCGGAGAGTTGGTCGCGGCCGCAAGGCACTAGAGGTCGAAGCGTCGCTCCGCGTCGTCGGCAACGGCGCCTGCGATTGCAAGCGAAGAGGTCGCGGCCGGAGACGGCGCGTTGCGGACGTGCAGGACGCCGTCTCCGCCTTCGAAGACGAAGTCGTCGACGAGCGATCCGTCGCCCGATACGGCTTGGGCGCGGACGCCCGACGGACCGGGCAACGTATCCCTAATGCGAAGCTCGGGCAGATACCGCTGCGCCGCCTTCACGAACGAGGCGCGCACGAGGTCGCGATAGATCTCGCCGATCCCGGTTGCGGGATGCTTCGCAGCGAGCCGAATGAAGCCGGGATATGTCAGCGTTTCGAAGAGGTCACCGAGCGCGATCGTTGTGAAGCGGTAGCCTTCGCGCGCGAAGGCGAGCACGGCATTGGGCCCGATCCAGACTTCACCGTTCATGCGCGGCGTGAGGTGCACGCCGACGAATGGAAAGCGCGGATCGGGAACGGGATAGATCAGCCCGCGCACGAGATCGCGGCGCTCCGGTTTGAGCGTGAGGAAGTCCCCGCGAAACGGCACGATGCGCGGATCTCGAGCGCCTCCGGTCATGCGCGCGACGCGATCGGCGTGCAGCCCGGCACAGGTGACGACGTGCCGCGCCTCATGCTCCCCTTGCGTCGTGCGCAGGCGCATCGCGCCGCCGGTGCGATCGATCGCGATTACGCGGCAGCCGGTTACGATCTCGCCTCCGGCGGCGCGGAGGTCGTCGGCGTAGCTGCGCGCGACCGCCGCGAAATCGACGATGCCCGTCGAAGGGGAGAAGAGCGCGCGCAGGCCGCGGCAGTGCGGCTCGCGCCGACAGATGCCGGCTTCGTCGAGCACCTCGAGACCTTCGATGCCGTTTGCGATGCCGCGCCGGTAGAGTTCGTCGAGAACCGGCAGCTCGCGCTCGTGCGTCGCGACGATGAGCTTGCCGAGGTTGCGATACTCGATGCCTTTGCGTTCGCAGTACGCCCAGAGTGCGCGGCGCCCGTCGCGGCAGAGGCGTGCTTTCAACGAGCCGGGTTTGTAGGTGAGGCCGGAATGGATGACGCCGCTGTTATGCCCGCTCTGATGCGTCGCGAGCGCGGCCTCCTTTTCGAGCACGACGACGCCGAGGCGGGGATGCCGCCTGAGAAGCTCGCAGGCGGTCGCAAGGCCGAGAATGCCTCCACCGATGACGGCAACGTCGCGCACGCTCGAGCGGGATTCGAGCACGGCGGCGATAATACTCGCTGCATGGCCTCCACGCTGGAGCGCATCGCTCCCTTCAAGAACGAATCCATCAAGACGTTCGCGGATGCTGCCGACGCGGCTGCGATGCAGGCGGCTTTGGCGGAGGTGAAAGGCGACTTCGGGCGCTTCTATCCGCTGATCGTTGACGGCGAGCGCGTCGAAACCGAGAAGCGCATTCGCTCGCTGAATCCCGCGGCTCCAAGCGAAGTCGTCGGGCTCGTGGCCTCGGCGTCAAAGGGAGATGCGGAGAAAGCGATTGCCGCAGCCGAGCGCGCCTTCGAGGGTTGGAAACACACCTCCGCGGATGCGCGCGCCGACGTCCTGTTCAAAGCGGCCGCGCTCATGCGCGAGCGCCGCTTCAAGTACGACGCGCTGCTCGTGTACGAGGTTGGGAAAAGTTGGCCCGAGGCCGACGCCGACGTTGCCGAAGCGATCGACTTCCTCGAGTTTTACGCACGCGAGATGCTGCGCTACGCTCAACCGCAGCCGGTGACGCCGATCGACGGCGAACGCAATGAGATGATTTACGTGCCGCTCGGCGTCGGCGTCATCATCCCGCCGTGGAACTTTGCGGCGGCGATCATGGCCGGCATGGCGGCGGCGGCAATCGTGGCGGGGAACACCGTCGTGCTCAAACCGTCGAGCGATGCCGCCGTCGTCGCCGCCTGGTTCGTCGATCTCATGCACGAGGCCGGTCTGCCGAAAGGCGTCTTGAACTTCGTGCCCGGAGCAGGCGGCGAGATTGGCGATCTCATCGTCGGGCACCCGAAGATCCGCTTCGTTTCGTTCACCGGTTCTAAGGAAGTCGGGCTGCACGTCAACGATCTCGCCGCGAAGCCGCAAAAGGGTCAGCGGTGGATTAAGCGCGTCGTCGCCGAGATGGGCGGCAAGGATGCGATCGTCGTCGCCGCGGATGCGGATCTCGACGCTGCGGTCGAGGGCGTCGCCGTCTCCGCGTTCGGATTCCAAGGACAGAAGTGTTCGGCATGTTCGCGTGCGATCGTCGAGGCGCCGGTCTACGACGCGTTCCTCGAGAAGCTCAAGGCGCGCGTCGCGAAGATCGCGGTCGGCGATCCGAGCGATCGAAGCACGCACATGGGACCCGTCGTCAACGCGAAGGCACTGGAATCGATCGCGCGATATGTCGAGATCGGCTCGCGCGAAGGACGCCTTCTTTTTGGCGGGAAGCGGCTCGAGAGTGACGGCTACTTTCTCGAACCGACGGTTATCGCCGACGTCGCGGCCGACGCCGTGATCGCGCAAGAGGAGATATTCGGACCCGTGCTCGCCGTCATCAAAGCGAAGAACTTCGACGACGCGCTCGCGATTGCGAACAACACGGAGTTCGGATTGACGGGTTCGGTCTACACGACCGACGAGAAGAAGATCGAGCGCGCGCGCGACGAGTTCTTCGTCGGCAACCTCTATTTCAATCGCAAGAGCACCGGAGCCATGGTCGGCGCGCACCCGTTCGGAGGCTTCAACATGTCCGGAACCGACAGCAAGGCCGGCGGGCGGGACTACCTGCTCCTCTACCTCCAGGCAAAGTCGATCTCGCGCAAAGTATGAGATACGCGGCAGCGGCGACGCTCCTCTTCCTTTATTGCAGCGCGGCCGCGATCGCGGATACCGGCCCCGCGCGCGACGTCGCGGCGGTGCGCGCGGCCGAGACGGCGCACTGGGGCAGTCACCCCTACGGCGGCCCGGTGCGGCTGACGAAGGCCCGCGTCGTCGGAGACTGGGCCGTGCTCGATTGGGAGAACGGCGAGTCCGGCGGGATGTCCGCCTACCACCGGCAGGCGAACGGGAGTTGGAAGCGATTCACGAGCGGCGGCGGCGCATTCGACGCGCACGACCTCGAATCGCTCGGCGTTCCAGCGGGAATTGCCCGTCAGCTCGTCCCGGGAAGCCCCGGCTAAGCGACCGAGCCCCGGGGAGGCCGTTCTTGACGCGGCCTTGACACGCCATAGGCCTGACGATATGATGGCCGTCGTAACCCTAGTCCCCCGGCGTCCAAAGGCGGTCGGAAAGATCCGTCTCTGGTAGTCGCACGGCCTGAGGGGTTCGCTCCTTGAAAACTGAACAGTGCAGCAGCGCAATAGTCTGTGGGTCTCTACTACTTTGTAGTTGAGAACGTACATTTCCTGACCGCCCCTCGGGGGTGGACCGGGTTCGCATCCGGTTCGGCAATGGTCGCGCGAACATAAAAGAGCCTGATCAAGGCTCCATGAGTTTTTATGGAGAGTTTGATCCTGGCTCAGGACGAACGCTGGCGGCGTGCCTAACACATGCAAGTCGAACGGGAGTAGCAATACTCCAGTGGCAGACGGGTGAGTAACGCGTGGTCAACCTACCTTCACGTGGGGGATAACTAGCCGAAAGGTTAGCTAATACCGCATACGATCGTCGTGAGGCATCTTATGACGAAGAAAGAAGCAATTCGCGAGAAGCGGGGACTGCGTCCCATTAGCTTGTTGGCGGGGTAACGGCCCACCAAGGCTCCGATGGGTAGCTGGCTTGAGAGAGCGACCAGCCACACTGGGACTGAGACACGGCCCAGACTCCTACGGGAGGCAGCAGTGAGGAATCTTCCGCAATGGGCGAAAGCCTGACGGAGCAACGCCGCGTGTGGGATGAAGGCTCTAGGGTTGTAAACCACTGTCGGAGGGGACGATCGTGACGGTACCCTCCAAGAAAGCCCCGGCTAACTACGTGCCAGCAGCCGCGGTAATACGTAGGGGGCGAGCGTTATCCGGATTTACTGGGCGTAAAGCGCGTTAAGGCGGATGGCAAAGTTGGGGGTGAAATTTCGGGGCTTAACCCCGAAACTGCCGCCAATACTGGTCATCTAGAGTGTGGGAGAGGAAGGTGGAATTCCGGGTGTAGTAGTGAAATGCGTAGATATCCGGAGGAACACCGGTGGCGAAGGCGGCCTTCTGGCCCATAACTGACGCTGTAGCGCGAAAGCGTGGGGAGCGAACGGGATTAGATACCCCGGTAGTCCACGCCCTAAACTTTGTGCACTAGGTGTTGGGTGTATTGACGCGCTCAGCGCCGTAGCTAACGCATTAAGTGCACCGCCTGGGGACTACGGCCGCAAGGTTAAAACTCAAAGGAATTGACG
>PKZD01000025.1 GCA_003133745.1 Candidatus Tyrphobacter aquilonaris | reverse complement strand
TGTCCAAGAGATCGGAGACGAGATAGAGCGACTCGTCATCGGGCGGCGCCGGCTCTTTCGGCGCGATCGTCAAGGCGACGGTGCCGTTTCGGTCGATGTCGGCGACCTGATCGATCGGAGCGAAGCGCGGGCCTTGCGCCGTCTTGATCACGAGACCGTCGATTTGTGGAAAGGTGTCGTCGGGTTTGTTGACGAGAAAATCCGTGACCTTGCCGATCGGCAGGTCGTTGATCGTCGCCTTGCGTCCGACAAGTTCCGAGATGAAGCCCTCGGTAAACGCCATTCTCCTCACCCCCCTTCCCAATGAAAATAACAAACCGGCTCGCCTCGCTCGCGCCGGTCCGATGGGGATGCGTCCCAAAAGGGTGCTACCTCATTCGCAACGGAGCTTTGGCACCACGCATCGTAGAAGCTTGCGCCTCAGCCGCGTTAGGCATCGCCTTGTCTCGGCGGAGCCTGGTCCACCCGATTGGCGTCTCTCGACGTTTCCGGGCAGCGGCCTGTGTATTGCGTGGACGCCTCACCTAGCGAGGTATCCATCTTTAGTATAGCCTCGTCGGTCAACCCCGCCGAGGGATAGGAGATGAGGGCCCAATAAAACGAGACATCTGGCCCCGGCAGCCTTGGACTAGAAGGCGGCTAGCCCGGCGCAATGAGGTGGACCGCACATGGACATTCCCAAGACTCTTCTTGCCGCAGCCGCGATCGCGGCACTCACGGCGCAGACTCCGGGATCCGGCGCGAACTCCGAGGCGAGCGCCTTTGCGGCGATGATTGGACAGGGCCTCGCGGCCGCAGCACAAGACTTCTCGTCGATTCGAAATACGACGAATACCGGGAACCAGTATGTGGGCATCTATGGCGCGACGGCGCCCGTTGATGCGACGTACCTGGCGAACTGCAGCGTCACTGACGAGACGGATTCATCGTCGTTTGAGCATCCGTCGTGGCTCTATTCGTGCACGATCGCGAACGCAGGCGATTCTTCGGACGCGCGCCTCGCGCAGATCGCGACGGGAGTCGCTCCCAGTATCCCCGAGGGATTCACGAGAACGGATCGCAGTTTCTCTGGCGGTGGCGGCGGAGAGTTGGTGTACTGGTCGGGACCGGGCGATACGTACGTCGTCATCCAGAAAGGTCCGGGAGCGGGCTTCGCACTCTCCGTGCGCCACGGTCCCGGCTCCGTGGATTACTAACCGCTGCTAATGCGCAAAAACGTAACTGCCGCTCCACGTACCCCACGAGCCGGACGCGATGCCGTTGCGCGTTGAAGCCGCGTAGCTCGTAAGACCGGGACGAATCTCAATCGTCACCGTCCGGCCTCCCTGTACCGTGATCAATCCGGCATGAACTGCGGCCGTGCAAACGTTGCTATCGTCGGTGTAGACATCGGTGCCCCATACGCTACCGGGCGCGCCTCCCATCGGGCACGTGAAAGAAAAGCGTTCACCGTTACGGCCGCGTAGCGCCGTCGCATTCGCGTCCCAGCCGCTGCCGCCCGTCGCGGTAGCCGTCGCAGGTGTCGTCGCTTCCGGCGATGCCGCTTCGCTGACAGCGGAGCTCGTCGTGTCAGTTGAAGTCGCCTGGCGAAGGCAGCATCCGCGCCATGAGGCGCTCGACCGTAATCACTCGCGTGCTTGTAAACTTGTCGTGTAGATAGACGCGATGAGCGAACGGGCTGATGATGGCGATCAGCGGCCATAACACAGCAGCGATCAGGTAACGGAAAATCGTGCGAAAGATTCCCGGCCGCCGAAATTCCCTCGTCACGACGCGCAGCCCCATAATCATCATGCCGAACGTCTGGCCTACGACCGCGACGAGAACCGTGAGGTAGACGGCAAGCAAGAGGATCGCGCGACCAAGCGGAAAGAGTAGTACGTAGCTCGTCACCTTGACCCCATTGGGAAGCGTCACCGCGACCGGACCCGCGAGCGGCGGCGAGGACGTGATGCTGTGTATAGATCCGAGGATCGCAAGCACGACGACGACATCAATCGAGAATGCCCAGAAGCGGCGCCACCAACTGGAGCAGTCGGCGGCCTCGACGGTGCTCGTACCCGGCGCCGGGAGCGCGGGCGGTTCGGCGGTCCGTTCGCGAAAAAACCACTGCCTGGCAATGTCGTAGGCAGGCGAGTTCGTGAACCGCCGCAACAGCGAGATTCGCGTCGTTGCATACGGCTCGCTTCCGAGCCACGCGCCCCAGCGCATGACCGCGTCGTTCTCGATCTCTTTGTATTGCTCCGCAAAAACCGCGTAATCGATCTTGCGGCCGAACTCGTGGAATGATGCGACGCCGATCGCTCGAATCGCCGCGTCGAGAGAGCCGCAGCACAGCAGGCCGATCCTATCGCAGGTCGCCGAGCACCGCCGTAGCCACGCGCCGAAGATCGCAGAGATAAACGGATTTTCGTTACCGCTTACGCTGAGCAACGAGATGTAGCGGGTGTGTCCCGCCGCGATATGCCCGAGCTCGCGGCCGATCATGAACGCGAGTTCGTCGTCTCGAAAGGCCTCGATCCAATGAGTGGATATCACGAGCGCGTACGGCTCGCCGAAGCCGAGTGCCGCGATGGGAACGTAGTTGTCATCGCGGGCGAATATCAGCGGCATCGGAATCTCGAGCGCGGCGCACGCACGCTGGGCGATTGCAAAGACGCGCGGGTACTGCGTCTTGTGAAGCATGACGCTCGAACCGAACAGCCGTCCCCGCGCAACCGTCACGTAGATCATCGCGACGATGATGAACAGCGCAACCTGCGATATGCCGATCGACTGATGGATGAAGAAGCCGATGACCGCGGCGGCAGGGAACGCGAAGAGGATGGTCAGCCAGAAAGCGAGGTGTTCCGTTGGGTGGCGGAGAGAGGCCGGCCCCTCGAAGAGCGGCTGTTGCGCGCGATTCAACTACGCGTGGCCGGCGCGAAGCCCTCATACGTGAGATAGATGCCGAGGATGAGCGCGATCGCTACGTCGAGATAGAAGAGATTTTCATAGAGAGGCCCCCAGAGGAAGATTCCTACTGCCGCCGGAGGCGGCAAGAAGAGGAAGAGGAGGCCTTTGAGGAGCGTCAACCATCCTATGAGCGTTACGATGATCGGCAATGCGCCGCCGGACCAGATGTTGTGACTGAGGACGATAGCCAGGCCCGCGCCCACGATAAGCAGACCGAAGACAAACAATACCGGCGCGTCGTGAACGAGCGTTACCACCATCACGACCGTCGCCTGTTTGTTCATGGCCATTGCTAGCCCGACGAGGATGCAGTATACCCCGATGAACTTGCTCAAGAATGCTGTGCGTGCTGACATGGTGCCTCCTTCTGCCCGGGATGGTGACCGTTATTGCTCTTCTTTCGCGCGGGCGGAGGCTTTCAGCGCTTCCTCCTCCGCATACCGCAGTTCCATGCTCTCGCCGATGCTCTTCAGCAAGGCACGCGCCGTCAATTCGGCTACATGCTTGCCGACGACCTCATCGAATGCTGCCCCCGCAAAGCCGAACGGTGGTTCGTACGTTCCGCTCAACTCGAGAATACTCGAGCTGTATGTTTCATCGGCGCGGACCGTCAGCGAGCCGTCAAACTGCGGAAAGGGTCCGCCCCCGTGGGGCTCCCAGTGGACGCTCCAGGGCTCGTCAAAATGCATCGGGTCGTTCGCGCGCGTATATCGCACGTCCACCTCCTTACGGAGGGTGCCGGCTTCGAGTTCGATACGGTCGATGTGACCGGCGAGCGCGAAGCCTTCGAGCCGCTCGCGCAGGAAGCGGCGTGCAGTATCATACGGGCACGCAACGATGTGTTCGTGATGCAGTTGTGTCATAGGTCCTCGTCATTCATTGCTTGCATCGACTAAGTTTCCAGTCGTTTTTCTTTAGAACTCGATGATGACTTTGAGAGCACGGGCATTTGACGCATGCCCGAAGGTCTCGTAGGCTTCTAGTATCTTATCGAACGGGAAATGGTGCGTGATCACCTGCATCGGGTCGAGCTTCTTTGCCTGGATCATCCGCAGCAGCATCGGCGTCGTGACCGTATCCACGAGCCGCGTCGTGATGGCAATGTTCCGAGACCACAGACTTTCGAGATGAAGATCGACTTTCGTTCCGTGCACGCCGATGTTGGCGATCGTGCCGCCAGGTGCGACGATACCCTCGCAGAGTACAAAGGTGTCCGGTACGCCAACCGCCTCGATTGCGGTATCCACGCCGCGCCCGCCGGTCAGTTGCATGACTTTGTCTCCAGCCTTTCCGTCGCTACTGTCGATCGTGTCGGTTGCACCGAGACGCTTCGCGACCTCGAGTCGATTCTTGTCGACGTCAATCATGATCAGCTGCACCGGCGTGTAGAACTGTGCGGTCAGGAGAGCCGCAAGGCCGATCGGACCCGCGCCGACGATGGCGACGGTGTTTCCCGGTTGAACTTTGCCGTTGAGAACGCCGCATTCGAAGGATGTGGGGAAGATGTCGCTCAGCATCACGACGGCCTCCTCCTCGACGTCGTCGGGAATCTTGTAGAGGCTCGTATCCGCGTGCGGAATCCGCACGTACTCCGCCTGTGTTCCATCGATCTCGTTGCCGAGAATCCAACCGCCGGTCGCGCAGTGCGAGTACATCCCTCTGCGACAGTTGTCACAGATCCCGCAGGCTGAAATACACGAGATGAGGACGCGGTCACCCGGGACGAGTGCCTTCACCGCAGCGCCAACCTTCTCTACCACGCCGGTTCCTTCGTGGCCCAACACTCTGCCCGGCGTACACGTCGGAACGTCGCCCTTGAGAATGTGGAGGTCGGTTCCACAAATGGTGCTCTTGCGAAGCCTGACGAGAGCATCGCTCGATGCCGTAATCTCAGGCATCGCGTGTTCATCGACGGTTTTCTTTCCGGGGCCGTGATAGACAAGAGCTTTCATCGTTGTGGCGTCTCCCATTCCTTCTGAACAAAATCGCGCAACTCACTCAAGAAGCGGTTCATCGTACGTTGCGCGATGTGACGGCCGACAATGCGATCGAAGACGCGACCCAGTGCGCCGAGCGGCGGATCGTAAGTGCCCTCCATGTGCAGTTCGGTCACGGGGGCACGAGGCCGCACCGTGATGAGGCCGTGCATAACGGGAAGCGGAAAGCGCGGAGGCGCTTCCCACCGCAAGCGGAGAGCGTCGTGAATACGCGTCTGGTCGGTCGTATCGCGGACCTGAGCGGCTTCCAACTGCACATGCGTACGAATGCTTCGGAATGGACCGACGCGGTAATCCGCACCGGTGCTAAAAAGACGCTCGATAATAGCGATCGTGGCGCTAAACGCACAATGCACATCGCATTCCGCGTGGACCCGTGTCTCGAGCACGGAATCTACTTGCCTTTTCGGCCGAAAGAGGCCTGCTTTGAACCTTGTGTGGGACTCAGCCGTATGGGGAATACTGTGTCACCTTCTCTTTTCTCCGAAGGGAGATACAGATGTTCCTGTCCAGAGCGCTCTTCTCATTATGCGCCTGCGCAATGCTCGTTGCGCCATGCGCCGGCTTCGCACAAACCATTGAGGCGACTCCGATACCGATGGCGCCGCCGCCTAACTTCTCATCTATGGGGTTCCTCGTCGGCACGTGGTCTTGCAGCTCGAAGAGCTCGCGCCGCCCTGCGGCGTATATTTCGACCTCGACCTATACCGCCAGCGCCGATGGTTGGTGGCTCAACGAAATCACGGTCACGAATCCGATACCGTGGTATCCGTATAAGGTCACGACGTTCGACAAGATCACGTATGACGCATCAACCATGCGCTGGATCGACGTGATGTACGGCGACTATGGAAGCTACGGATTCAGTACGTCCCGCGGTTGGGTCGGCGACACGATGGTTTGGCACGATCCGACCTTTGCGGCGACCTCAGACGTAACGTCGCAAACCGATGTGACGGTAACGATGCGCAGCGCCACGAGGATGACTTCTACGTCGTCGTTCACCGAGAGCAGCGGGCGAACCGTCTCGGTACTCACGATCTGCACGAAGAACGACTGAAGACCTAAGGCAAAGCAGAGAACGACGAGACATCCTCGTCGTTCTCTTAACTTCGATGAATCCTGGATCGTCCGACGTACTCATTGTCGGCGCGGGACCGACGGGGCTTACGCTAGCGATTTGGCTCGTACGGCTCGGCGTCGGCGTGCGCATCATCGACAAGAATCCGGGGCCGGCTGCTTTTTCGCGTGCGCTCGGCGTGCAAGCGCGTACGCTCGAGTTCGACCGACAGTTAGGCTTTGGCGATGAAATCGTAGAGCGCGGCGTCACGGTGCCCGGTCTCAACCTGTGGGTCAAAGGCGCAAAGGCGGCGCGCGTACCGCTCAGCGGAATCGGCGAGGGTATGACCCCGTATCCGTTCGTGCTCGTCTATCCGCAAGACGAGCACGAACGGCTGCTGATCGAGCGCTTAGAGGCACTCGGCGTGCGCGTCGATCGCGAAACCGAGCTTGTCACCTTCAAACAAGAGCCGACATCCGTACGCGCGACGCTTCGCACCGCGGAAGGCGACGTGACGCATACGGCAGCCTATATCGCCGGTTGCGACGGCACGCACTCCGTCGTGCGGGAGTTGATCGCGGCAGGTTTTCCCGGCGGCACCTATACGGGGCTCTTCTATGTTGCCGACGTGGAAGCCGGCGGCCCCGTGATCGATCAGGAACTCCACGTCGATCTCGACGAGGCGGACCTGTTGCTCGTTTTTCCGATGAAGGGAGATGGGCGCGTGCGACTCGTTGGGACGGTTCGCGGGGACGTCGCGACGCGCGACCGCTTGACCTTTGAAAACGTCAGTTCCCGCGCGATCGAACATTTGAAGATCGGAGTGACAAAGGTCAACTGGTTCTCCGATTACCGAGTGCATCATCGCGTGGCTTCGCGTTTTCGAAAAGCGCGCGCGTTTCTCTTGGGAGACGCCGCTCACGTTCACAGCCCCGTGGGCGCGCAGGGGATGAACACCGGCATCGGGGATGCGGTAAATCTGGCATGGAAAATCGCCGCGGTCGTGAAGGGCCGCGCCTCGGAAAACATCCTCGATACATACGAGATCGAGCGCAGAGCCTTTGCGCGGCGCCTGGTCGCGACAACCGACCAAATCTTCACCCTCGCGACAAGAGACGGTTCCTTTGCGCGAGGCGTCCGCACGAGAGTGTTTCCGCTCGTCGCATCCATTCTGTTCCGGCTACCCGCCATGCGGCGCTTTGTTTTTCGGACCGCGTCCCAGCTTGGAGTCCGCTATGGAATGAGCGATTTGAGCGCCGGCAAGGCGGGAAGCGTGCGCGGAGGTGATCGATTGCCTTGGGTTCGGCTTGCGCGAAACGGCGATGACAACTTTGTTCCGCTTCGTTCGCTGCAATGGCAAGTTCACGTCTACGGCGATTCGCGCACGGGCGTGGCCGAGGCTTGCAAGAGCCTGGGACTTGCGATGCATGCGTTTGCGTGGGTTCCAAAGATGAAACAGGCCGGTTTCATGCGCGGAGCGCTCTATCTCGTGCGTCCCGACGGCTATGTCGCCCTCGCGGATCCGCGCAGCGATCCCGAGCGATTGCGCGGCTACTTCAGAGAGCGTGATTTGCGGGCGGCATCGTAGTGAACCTCAAAGCCGTTTCGCCGATTACCATCGAAGCGATCGAGGCAGCCCGGGTGCGGATCGCCGGGACGATCGTGCGAACGCCGCTGATCAGGTTGCAGACCGGTACCGGCGATCCCGAGATTTACCTCAAACTCGAAAACTTGCAGCCGATCAACTCGTTCAAGTTACGCGGCGCGGCGAACGCCGTCGCAATGCTTGCGCCCGAGCGGCGTGCGCTCGGCGTTTGGACGATCAGCGCGGGCAATGCGGGCCAAGGCGTCGCATACGCGGCACGCCGCGCGGGCGTCCCGTGCACGGTGGTCACGATCGAAACGGCGCCGGAGACGAAGGTGGAGCGGATGCGCGCGCTTGGCGCGCATCTCGTGAAGGCGCCTTTCGACGCGTGTTGGGAAGCGATGGAGCGGCGCGCGTTCCCCGGTGTCGAGGGCTCATTCGTTCATCCATTTGATGACGACGATTTCATCGCTGGGAATGCGACGATGGGACTGGAGATCGTCGAGGATCTGCCGGAGGTCGCGACCGTCGTTGCCGCCATCGGCGGGGGCGGTCTCGTGACGGGCGTCGGCTCGGGCGTGCGCGCCCGCAAGCCCGGCGTGCGCATCCTCGGCGCGGAACCGGAGACGGCCGCCCCGGGAGCGCTCTCGTTTGCGAACGGCAAAGCGTCGGTGTTCGATCGATGGCAGGCGACGTTCGTCGACGGCGCGGGCGGCAAGAGCGTTTTTCCGCGGATGTGGGAACGGATGCGCTCCGTCGTCGACGGATCGATCGTCGTCACGCTCGATGAGACGAAGCGTGCGATGCGCGGGCTTGCGGAGCGATCGCGCGTCATCGCTGAAGGCGCCGGCGCGCTAGCGGTCGCCGCTGCGTTGAGCGGGAAGGCCGGCCCCGGCCCGATCGTTGCGATTGTTTCGGGCGGCAACATCGAACTCACGACGTTCTGCGAACTGATCGGTTCCGTCCGCTAGGATGCGAGCTCGATGGACGCTGCGATAAGACCGCTGTACGGCATGAACTCCGTGACGTGCGGCGCGCCACAGCAAGGCCGTCCGAGCAGATACCCTTGCGCGCCGCGAATTCCGGCGAAGGAAGCCTTCGGAACCTCGGGCAGGTCCCGTAGGAACTCGAGCTGCTCGACGCGTTCGATCCCTTCGGCGATGACATAGCTGCCCGCTGCGCGAGCGATTGCGATGATGCCGGCGAGAATCCCGCGGGCGCGCGGCTGTTTCAAGGCGTCGCTCATAACGGAACGGTCAATCTTGACGAAGTCGAAAGAGAGCTTGCTCAAGACTTCCAAACCGGCGTAGCCGATGCCGGTGTCATCCAAAGCAATACGGACGCCGAGTTCTCGCAGTTCCGTCGCATGGCGGACGAGCTCGCTCGTGTCGGTGATGCGGCGCTCCGTTACCTCCATGACGATCTGCTCCGGTTTCAGCCCGGCCGCACGGATGGCTCGCACCCATTGCCCCGCAGAGAAATCCCCGCGCCCAAGCGTCTCCGGAGCAATGTTGATGAAGAGCAAGACATCGGGCGACAGCGTCTTCGAAGCATCCAGTACCTTGTGCATGCAGACGTTGTCGAGCTCGACGACCTTGCGTTGCTGCTCCGCGATGTCGAAGGCTTCTTGCGGACCGGTCAGGCCCAAGGAGGGATGCGGTCGTGAGAGCGCCTCGAAACCGAGGATCGTTCGCTCGCAGAGTTTCCAGATCGGTTGGAATGCAACTTCGATCGCCCGGTCCTCGAGGAGCGTGCGTAACGCCGCCGTTTTGGTTGAGGAGAAGATTGTCGTGATTCCGCAGATCGTCGCAAAGTCCACGACGGTATCTCTACCCGCACGCTTGGCGGCATAGAGTGCGGCGTCGGCTCGCTCGTATACGTCGTGCTCGTGCTGGTCGTTTTCCAGCTCGCATAAACCGATGGAAACCGTCACGCGACCGGACATCCCTCGCATCACGTGCTGCAACCGCGTAACGGCGACCTTCGCCTCGTTCCCTCGTGCCTGAACGAGGAGCATCGCGAACTCGTCACCGCCGACGCGATAGGCCCGGTCTTCCCGACGCCCGCTGCTCAAGGCTTGGGAAACGCCGATCAACGCTTCGTCGCCTTTCTTGTGCCCACCGGTATCGTTCAGCGACTTCAGATCGTCGACGTCGATGAGCGCGAGCGTCAGTGGTTGGCCGTGCCGGCGCGATCGTGCGATTTCCTTCGCGAAGTCTTCGTAGAAAGCGCGATGATTTCCCAGGCCGGTCAGGCTGTCCCTGAGTGCCGCGTCTTCTAAGCGGCCCAACTCTCGACGATTCGCTCGCTCGGCGCGGCGCCGATAGGCGCGAGCCGTATAGAACAACATCAGCATGATAAGGAGGCCGCCGAGGCCGGCGCCGACCATTGTCTGCTGAAGGCGAAGCTGCATGAGATCGGTGCGCGAATCCAATGTGCGAGCGAGCGTGAGGCGCGCAACGGACGCCGTCGTCAGGGTCGCGTTGAGCGATTCGTATTCCGGAATCAAGTCAAGAAGCCGGCTCGAAGCGACATAGCGGGAATGCGCGCGCTCGATTCCGGCGAGTAATGCGAGGTCGCTCGGGGTTGGAGCGTTGCTTCGAACAGCCGAGAGAGCCTCGTCGAATGCTGCGTGCCCCGCGAGCAGGCTCCGCAGGCTCGCGTTATCGCCCTTGACCGAATATGCCACCTGGGCCGATTGCTCGCGGGCGAGCGCCGCGGCCATCGTGCGGTAGTCGTCGTAACGATTGTAATTCGTCTCGCTCGCATGATTACTCGCAGAGATCGAAGAGTAACCGTAGAGCGTCACGCTCACGACGATCGCACAGATGACGATCGTCACGATGCGGTAGAGGAGATCGACGCTCTTCATGACGTGCTAGCCAATGTCCGTCTTGCACCCATAACAGACTCTGCGAACCATGCCCTCGCCGTGAACGCTACAAAACGCCTCGTTGGGGCACTGGCGCACTCCTTGGCATCGCTCCATCATCCGATTCGGAGGGAACATGATCTACGAAGCAATCCTCATATGAACGATCTCCCCGACCAAGCCGCGCGGCGCTGAGGTCCGCGGTAGACGCATCCGGAGGCTGCAGCGGGCTCCAATCGCGCAAGGACGGGATCTCCGTGAGAAGGGTCGAGATCGCTTCGCAACACGATTGCGGCATGTTTGCCGCTCAGTCCCTGGGCATCCATGAAACACTTTTTCTCCGGCGGAATCGCCGTCGGCCCTATGAACGATAGGCCTGGAGCGCCTCTTGCGTCTGTGTGGAAGCACACCGGAATTGGCATGTTTGTGCCAAGGACGCCGCCTACGGGCTACGGCGTCTTCGTCGTAGTACCGTAGAGTTCGCCAAACTGCGCGCGAGCGACGGTGTAGCACTCACACGACGCGGCTTCGAGGCCGGCCCTGTCGAGAATTGTGATTCGGCCTTGCGCGTACTCGATAAAACCGGCGGCCTTCAGCGTCGCTGCCGCAATGGTGACGCCCGACCGATGCGTTCCGAGCATCATCCCTAAGTACTCGTGGGTGAGCGGAAGGACGTCGGATCTCACGCGATCGTGCGTCATCAACAGCCAGCGAGCGCACCGCTCGTACACGCTGTGGAGGCGATTACACGCAGCCAACTGGCCGAGCAAATTGATGTAGGCTTGCAAATATTGATCGAGCGATCGACGAAATCTCTTGTTCTTCTCTTGCAAGCGAGTAAAGAGCGCCACCGGCATCGAGATTGCCATGCCCGGAACCTGGCAATAGCTCTCATTTGCGGATGTCGTAGAGCCCAGCAGAAGAGGAATGCCTGAAACGCCCTCGCGGCCGACCGTTCCCACTTCGATCATCTGGCCGTTCTCCAAGCGCGCCACGACGGAGAGGACCGAGTCAATCGGGAAAAATGCCTCACGGATCTCCGCATTGGCGTTGTATATCTCTTGACGCGTCCGCAGATGAACGAGCCTGCCGGATTCCACGGCGGCAGCGGCATCGGCACCGGTTAAGCCCTGCAACAGCGAGTTCTGCCCGAGCAGTTCGACGGTGAGAGCGTTTGTTGCGGGAAGGGTTTGAGGATTCATTGGCGCGGCTCACACGAGGGTTTGGCTCATTCCTACTATGCCCAGTTAGGCAATTCCTTGTGCGGAAGCACACAGACTTTGGCGCTCTCTTAGCCTATTATTAAGAAGCCGACGGCTGCTCCGCCGGATAAGGCGTCTTATGTTTTCCCCCGTGCTCTGCGATCATCACCCCGCAATAGTCTTGCGAGGTGACCTTGATTTTTTCCACAAGGACGCCCTGCTCGCGCAACTGCTGCCCGCAACGGCGTGGGAGCGCGTCACGTTGGACCTCAATGCGGTCCACCTCCTGGACGCGAGCGCCCTCGGCTGCTTCATACACTTGTATAATGCGATGCGCGAGTTTTGTCCGCACTCGCTCATTCGGTTGATCGGCGTACGGCCGCAGATCGCCCGGTTATTTCGCCTCACGCGCGTCGACTCTCTCTTCGATCTCGTCGAGTTCCGTAAGGCAGCGTAAACGTAACGTTTGCTGGTAGCGACGACGAAGGTTGCCGTCGATTCGCGTCCAAAACAGATTTGTATGATTCGATATATTGCCCTTATCGCGTTCCTTTCGTCTTTGGCGACGCTGCCGGCGCAAGCAACAACCTCCGCGCAGCGTGCCGCCGTTGCCGCGCTCGTCTCGTACGAGCGGTCGCACTACGGGAACACGGACGTTGAGAGTCCGGCGTGTTTCGTGCTGCAAGTGTGGGCGCAATGCTCGTTCGGTACCGGTCATGGAAACGCAGAAGTGAATGCATGGCTGCATGACAAGAACGGCCGATGGACGTTCTTAGGATCCGGCGGCGGCGTCACCTTCGCGTCGATGCTCGAGAGTCAATACGGAATTCCCGCCGCGATCGCGAGACAGTTCCAAGCCAAACAATAGAGGCGAGGGCCGCTAGAGACCGCTCACGCTTACGTTGAGTTTGCCAGCAAGGACGCGATCGTCGGCTGTAAGTCGCTCACGTCGATGCCGGCGCGCTCGGCCAGCCGCAGCAGGAGCCGGTCTTGAACGTCCTGGTGGTAGAGCAGGCGAGAAACCGTGGCATGATCGCTCTCGGCGCGAATCTCGTCGTGCATCGTCTGCTGCTTCTGCGCGACCGAGATCACGAAGATCAGGATAAGTTGCAGAATGTTCGAGCATGTCAGCAGGAAGGCGAATGGATAGGGATCCCAATGGCTGAGCATGCCGATTCCCACCCATGCGAACTGCACGACGATCGCAAGCACGAGCGCGATCGGCGCGCCGGTCGCGTCGGCGATGCGCCTGCAGACCCGTTCGGTTGCAGAAAGGCGGTCGCAATGCACTTCGTTGACGTCGGTGACGGCCGGATGATCCTCAATCTGCTCCGGCGACGGGGCTGCGGCTGAGGTCATCGCTAGGCACCTCCACAGTCGTGTTCGCTGTTCATGCCGGAATACGAGGCATGGCGGCGATAGTCGTAGACTTGGTAGACGCGACCGCGAAGGTCCGTCACGGGGTCACAGTACTGGTCGCGCGTCGGGATGCTCACGAGGCAGACGCGAACGCGATCGCCGGGATGCTCCGACATCATGAGCGCGTTACCGCTCGTGCCCCCGTAATGAACGACCGCCGCCAATCCCGCGTTCGCGCCAAACGACGTATGGAACGTGACTTCGACGCCGCTTTCGAAATCGGCGCTCGTGAAGTGCGTCTGTCCTTGCGAAACCAAACGCGGCTCCACTTCAAAGACCGTCGTATCGACGCAGCGGTGAACGGCCGTCGCTCCTGCGGCCGGGAGTGATGTCGGGATGTTGATGCTCGCCAGAATCAGCATGATGACGGCGAAGGTGAGCAAACGTTGCATTGCCGGGCCCTCCTTTGGCCGCCTACTTGGCGGCAAAGCCATTGCCGCCTGCAGGCGCTTCGTCGTCGATCGAACGAAAGTCCACGCATGAAACGGTCGGTCTTCGTCGCGGGTGCCGCGGCGTGCGCCGCGAGCATCGCTCGCGGTGTTGCGGCGAGCGATCCGTGGGCCTTTCCCGGTACGCTCGCACTTTTCGCGCAACGGCTGCGCGATCCGCATCCGTTCATCGAGCGAAGCACGCACGCGCGACTTCCGTCCGCATCCGTGATCAAACTCGTGATCCTCGTCGGCACGGTTCGGGAAATCGATGCCGGAAGGCTGCGCTGGACCGATCGCCTCACGATCGAGCAGCGCGAGATCGTCGCCGCGTCGGAGAGCTTCGGAAAAGCCGTGCCGGAGACGCGAGCGCCGGTGCGCCGCCTCGTGGAAGCGATGATCACGCAGAGCGACAATACCGCCGCGAACGTGCTTGCCGATCACCTCACCTTCGCGCGGGTCAATGCGGTCGCCCGGAGCCTCGGACTCGCGCAGACCGAACTGCGGCGGCACTTCATGGATTTCGCGGCGCGCGCGCGTGGCATCGAGAACACGACGAGCGCCGCCGACATGGGAGCGTTGCTGCTCGCGGTCGAGCGCGGCACGCGGGGAATGAAGACGGCGATCGCGAGCGAATCGGCGTGCCGAGCGATCGTTGCGGTGATGCTGCGGCAGGAAGATCGCGAAACGATTCCCGCCGGCTTCGGCCGACGCGTGCCGATCGCGAACAAGACCGGCGTGCTCGACGACGTGCGCAACGACGTCGCAATCGTCGACCCATACGGAAGCGATCCGTACGTCGTCGCCCTGCTCTCACGTTTCGAGCCGGCGAAGAGCGTGGCGGCATATGCGCGCCTGGAGGCCGTGGCGGGCCGGATCGACGCACTTGAAACCTCACAGCATCCGAAGGCAAAGCCGCCCGAAACGTAAATATCTGGCGCGTGCCGCAGAATCCGTTGACGTTCGCGCTCCAGCTCGCCGCGGAGGCGGGAGCCGTGTTGCTCGACCACCTCCACCGTCCGATGGAGATTCGCGAGAAGGAACGGCGTGCGGATATCGTGACCGCCGCCGACGCCGCAAGCGAGGCGTTCATCGTGGAACGCTTACGGCGCGAGTTTCCAACCGCGACGATTCTCGCCGAGGAGAGCGGCGCGCATCGCGGCAGCGGCGAGGAGCGCTGGATCGTCGATCCGCTCGACGGCACGACGAACTTCGCGCACGGCTACCCGCTCTTCTGCGTTTCGATCGCGTACGAGCGGGCCGGGGAGTTGATCGCCGGCGTCGTCTACGCGCCCGCGATGCATGAATGCTTCGCGGCCGAGCGCGGCGCAGGCGCGCGATTGAACGACGCGCCGGTGCACGTCTCGCCGATCGAGGCGCTTGCCGACGCGATGACGTGCACGGGTTTCCACCCCGACAATTTCGAGCGCAACGGCGCTCAGTTCGCCGCCGTCTCGCACCACGCGCAAGCGGTGCGTCGCGACGGCTCAGCGGCGCTCGATCTCGCGTACGTCGCCTGCGGCCGCTTCGACGGTTTTTGGGAGTTCGATCTCCATGCATGGGACGTCGCCGCGGGGACGCTGCTGATTCGTGAAGCGGGCGGCCGCGTCACGGCGATCGACGGCGGAGAAGGATCAGTGGACGCGAGTTCGATTCTTGCGACCAACGCGCGCATCCACGGCGAGCTTGGCGGCGTTCTTCGGCGCGTGTAACGCGCGCAGGCGATCGAGCGCGTCGAAGAATCGCGCGATCTCGTCTTGCGTCGTGTAGAAGTGCGGGCTGACGCGAATGCCGCAGCCGGGGCGGTAATCGACGAAGACGCGCTCCGCCACGAGCGCTTCGCAGACTTTGTCCGCACCCTCGAAGTCCATCCCGATCCAGCCGGTGCGCCGTTCCGGCTCGAGGGGCGTCGGCACGCGAAACTCGCGCTCGAGCGCACCCTGCGCGAGCAGCGTCGTCAGGCGGACGTTGTGCTCGCGAACGCGTTCGACGCCGATCTCGCGGATGAGATCGTGACCGGCGCGCGCGACGACGTAACCGGGAATCGTCGGCGTTCCATTGCCGAAGCGATACATCGAAGGCGCATGTTCGATCGGCGCAGGCTCGAAGCCGAACGGCCGCGCGTGCGCCATCCAGCCCGTTACCGCGGGATGAAAATGCTCGAGCAGTTCGGGTCGAATGTAGATCCAGCCGCAACCCGGTCCGCCGCAGAGCCACTTGTGCGATCCGCCGGTCACGACGTCAAGATCGAGCGCGCGCACGTCGTACGGATAGATGCCGGTCGTTTGATAGGCGTCGACGCAGAGGAGCGCGCCGACNNCCGTCGTCGGAAGCTACGACGCGCACGCGCGCGCCGAAGCGCTCCCACTCGTTCCAAAGATAGGTTACCGACGGAAACTGCAGCGCTTCGTAGACGACCTCGCTGCGGCCGCGCCGGAAATCGAAGCACGATGCGAGCGAGGCCTGCAAGACCGAGACGTTCGGACCCAAGAAGAGGCTGCCCGCGGGTGCCCCGACGATCGCGCCGATGCCGTCCGCGATCTCGCCGATGAGCGGGAGCCAACGCTCCCAAGCCTCGGGACCATCCTGCGCCCATTCCTTCCAGTACGCATCGAGCGCGCGCCGCGCGCCGAGCGGTGCCGCGCCCATCGAATGGCTGACGAGGTACGTCGAACTCTCGAGGATGGGAAACTCTTCGCGTTGTCGCGCTTCGCTCACGCGTAGCTTCCCGTGCCCAAGTGCGTGCGCACCTCCCACAGTTCGGGGAAGAGTTGCTTGCGTAGCGTGCCCTCGAGATACTTCACGCCCGGAGAGCCGCCGGTGCCGTGCTTCTGCCCGATCATGCGCTCGACCATCTTGATGTGACGACCGCGCCAGAGCAAGAGTCGCTCGTCGAACTCGATGAGGTCTTCGAGAAGAAGATACAAGTCGTAGTGATGCTCGGCGTCGGTGTAGATGCGCCGAAAGGACTCCACGATCTCGGCGGAGGTTCCGGCGACGAAACCGCGACGGACGAGCAACGACTTGACGTGATCGTAGAGCGACGGCTCGCGCAGCCGCCGTTCCAGCCGCGCGCGCTGCTCGTCCTCGAGCACGATGTGCTGCAGCGTCTCCGCGTTGCCGACTCCGCAGAGAAACTCCATCTCACGGAACTGCACCGATTGAAAGCCGCTCGCCGGGTTCAAGTGGTCTCGGAACGCGTTGAACTCCTGCGGCGTCATCGTTTCAAGGATGTCGACCTGCTGTTCGAGGAGGCGCTGGATCGTGTGGATTCGGCGGAAGAACTTCGCGACGCGCAGCAGATCGTCGGCGTCGAGCGCCTCGATCGTCGCGACGAGTTCGTGCAACAGTTGCTTGAACCACAGCTCGTAGACTTGGTGGATGACGATGAAGAGCATCTCGTCGTGATGGGCGGGGTTCGAAAGCGGCCGCTGCAGGCCGAGCAACTCGTCGACCGCGAGGTACTTCCCGTATGTTAGCTTCAGCGGAAAGTCTCCGGACCGGCGACCAAGCCGATTCCGGCGTCCTCGAGCGGCATGTTCCTTGGGGCTTACGGGGCCCGTGGGGCTTCTCCTCGAAGCGACCTCCCGTGCGCGTGTCCCTAATCGAACGGCTCTCTATCTGCTGCGTCGCCGTGACGCTCGCCGGGTGCGCCCACCAGGCCGCTCCGCCGCCGACGAGTCCCGTCGACTTTCCGCTGTACCGCGGCAGCGCCGTGCTCTCCGTGCGCGATTGGCACCACACGCTCTCCCCCGGCGAACGCTCCGCGCTCGGCATCGTCGGCTCGGGCAACGAAGCGTACAGCGGGTACGAAGTCGTGACCGCAACCGGCTCCTCTTTCGACGACGTGACCGAGTGGCTGCGCGATCTCGACGAACATCCGCCCGACGGATACCAGGTGACCGTGTGGGGCAGCGGGATCGACGAAGCGCGGGAGCGCGCGCGCAACATCGGCGTTGACTTTGGAGTCTTCGACCGCAACGAACGCGGGGTCACGCACGACGTGCTCGTTGTCACCGTCGACCCCGACCTCTTGCAACGAAAGGCCGGCATCATGCTTTCGCTTCTCGACAAGTTTCACAACTTGCCGGCGTTCTTGCGCGCTCCAATCGACGCGCAAGCGCGTGCGCAAACGGGCTTCAGCATCAGCGATGCGACGGATCCGACGACGCCGATCGGTGCCGCCGTCGATGCGCTCGGGCGCCTCCAGGACACGCACGCGCGCGGCGTGATCTTCATCGACGCGAGGCCCGCCGATGCGCGATAGCCGCATCTTCGTTTGCGCCGTCGCGCTCGGGATCGCGCTCACGGCGACGGCTCGCGCCGATTCGCCGTGGACCTATGTCGGCGTGCAGGCACTCGCGCTCACCGGCGTTCACCAGGATGCGGCGGGCTCGCAGCGCGGCGTCGCGGGCGGAGGCTTCATCGAGCTTTCGATCGGCGGTCGGCGACTGCGCTTGCACGTCGAGGGCGTTCCCGTCGTCAGTGCGCCGCAACGTGCCTCGACGTTCTACGGCCAAGCGACGCCGGCCGTCGGCATCGTCGACGGGGCAGTACGGATCGCACTCGATCCGGCGAGCCGGCTCTTCTTCGGACTCGGCGCCGACGTCATCAACCAGCATACGCCGTTGCCGAACCTCGACCAAGTCGTTGCCTCGCGCCTCGCGGGCGTCCGCTACGAACTCGGCTATCGCGCTCCGCTCGGAGGTCCGCGTTTCATCGAAGCGCAGATCGGCGCGGCTCCGGCGCTCTACGGCAGGGACATCTATACGTACAGCATTCCTGCGCCCGCCGTCGACGAGGACGAGCGTGCGTCGGAGATCGACTACTCGCTGGCGTTCGGCATCCACCACGAGCGCTCCGAACTGCTCCTCGGCCTTCGTGCCATCAACTTCGCCGCGCACTTCACTGCGACGGGCGCGCCCGCTGACCGCAATGCGGGATTTGGCCTGCTTGCCGAGTGGCGCGCGCTTCTCACGCGTTGACGATCATGTTTCCATTAGACGCAGGCGCCCCCGGTTGCATCGCCGCGATCACGCAGGTGCCGATGGGCGCCGTGCTGAGCGGTCAGACGGTCACGCTGACCGACGGAACGATCATCTCGCCGACGACACACTTCGTTTCACGCACGTGGACCTTCGGCGACGGCACCGTCGCGACGAGCACGCAACCAAGTGCGAAGACTGCGACGCATGTCTACGTGAATCGGACGAGGCAAACGATGACGATCACCGTCCGCCTGAGCGAGCGCACCGGCACGGACACGTGCACGACTTCGGTCCACGTCGAAGTCAGCCCGATTAGCATTTGAACGAAAAGAGCGGGCGCGCCAAAGAGATCTATTCGTGGGCGTTGCTCAACGCGCTTTGGATTCCGCTCGCCTTTCAGGATGCGGCGTTGCTTGCGATCGCCGTGCCCGCGGCGCTGTTGCATCTCGTACCGGAGACGTACCGCACGGTGCTCGCCGCGCTCTCCTCCGGCTCGTCGTTTGCCGCGATGCTCGTTCCGCCGTTTGCCGGCTGGCTCTCCGATCGTCTGCGGCGCGGCGGAAATTCTCGTCGCAGCTTCGTCGCGCTCGGAATCGGAATCGACGTCGTCGCATTGATCGGCCTCGCGTTTTCGAGAGACCTCGGGTTCTTCGCGTTCTTCCTCGTCGTCGCGATCATCGGCGCGAACATCGGCCTGGCCGCGTATCAGGCGCTCCTTCCGGAGATCGTGCCGCGTTCGCAATGGGGCGTCGTCTCGGGCATTCGAGGAGCGGCGGCGTTGATCGGCGCCGTCCTCGGCCTGAGCATCGCGGGGGAGTTGCCCAATCCGAGCACGACGTTTCTCGCGACCGCGGCGATCCTCGCGCTCTTCTCGTTCTCGCTCTTCGGCATCGACGAGGGAGCATGGAAAGATCCCGAGCACGCGCACGTGCGCGACTGGCACGATTTTCGCATCGTGTTCGCGGCGCGCGCCGGCGTTTTCTTCGGGTTGACGCTGCTCATGACGTTCGTGCTCACGTTCTTTCACGACGTGCTGCATGTGAGCAACCCATCGGCCGGAACGGGACTCGTCGGACTCTGCTCGCTCGTCGGCGCGCTCGTCTCGGCGATTTGGCTGGGCTTTCTCTCCGATCGCGTGCCGCGGCGCATCGTCGTCTCACTTGCAGGCGTGCCTATGGCCATCGCGGCGCTCGGTTTTGCCTTCGCGCCGAACCCAAATTGGATGCTGCCGTTTGCCGCGCTCTTCGGCGTGGGACTCGGCGGCGTGCTCTCCACGGGATGGGCGCTCGCGATGGACAGCGTGCCGGAGTTGCGCGACGTCGCGCGCGATTTAGGAATCTGGGGCATCGCAACGCATCTCCCCAACGTCCTCGCGCCGCTCGTCGGCGGAGCCATTCTCGCCGCATTCGCGGGCTCGCGACTCGGCTACCAGATTGTCTTCGGGCTCGCCGGCCTGAGCTTTGCGCTGACGGCGCTCGTGGTACTGCGCATCGGGAAGAAGACGCTCTCGCCGCTTTGGACGGTTCCGCTGCGCTTCGCGGTCATGATCAGCGAATCGGCATACGTGCACATCGCCTACAGAATGCGGGGCTGGGGAACCATTCCGATCAAACGCGGGCCGACGCTTTTGCTTGCAAATCACCAGCACGACCTCGAGTCGCCTGCGCTCGTCACGACGCTCTCGGTGACGCGCTGCGCGTGGCGAGACCCGATCTTCGCCGCGGGGTCGCGGCGCATGTACGAGCCCGGATTCCTCGCGGTTCGGCTGCGGATGAGGTTCTTGCTACGCTACAGCACGAGCCTGCTCTTCTTCGGGATCGGTCTTCTTCCGATTGAGAACCAGTTGAGCTCGCGAACCATCGGCAGCTTCGCGTGGTCCGCAGGGCGGCGCCACGGTAAACTGCCGCTCTCGGAGCTGTTCGAGGAGCGCGTTGCCTCGCGATTCGCTCCGGGAACGACGACGGGCGATCTCTGGTCGGCCGCGAATTTTCAACGGAATCAGGAGTACGTCCGTCTGACGACGCTGCGCGAGCCGTACCGGCGCGAAGAGCTCGACGCAACGCGCACGACGCTCGACAACGATTTCGCGCGCATGGTCGACGTCGTGAAGGCGGGAGCGACGTTTTTGCTTACTCCCGAAGGCCAGTACACGACGACCGGCGCGCTCTTGCCGATGCACGGCATCATCGATCATCTCGCGCCGATAGCGCAGCTGTACGTCATCGGCATCAGTTACGATGTCTTCGTCGGTCGCCGCCTTTCGATGCTCTATCACATCGTGCGGCTCGAACGGCGCGAGTTGCTCCGCGATACGCTTGCGGCGGTTCGGCCGGTGACGGTGAGTCAACTCTTGGCCGCCTCGATCAGAGAGCGTGGCATGCCGCTCGAAGAGGAGGAAGCGATCGCCGAGGTCGAGCGGCGCTTGCGCGAGTTACCGCAAGAACTGTTCGTCGATCCCGAACTCCGTCGCAGCCCGCAGCGCATGGCGCGCCTCGCGCTCGCGGGAGTTCGCGCATTGCGCGACGGCAAGCGTCACCCGCAGTTTCCGGGCGTCGCCGATATGATCGCGTATCAGGCAACGTTTTTCGCCGAGACGCTCGCCGGGGCAGCGGCCCTGCGCGAACCTTCAGTCTAGAGCGAAAGGGCTTCGGCCGTCGCGCCCTCGGTCGAGAGCCATGCACCGCGTGCGACCGTGGCCTCGAATGTCGCTTTCCCAAGTGCTTCCTCGGTGCGCCGACGCGCCGTTTCGGAGATTCGCGCAATGCGCTCGTAGCGCTCGTCGACGCGACGACGCCGACGTTCGGCGTCCGCGAAACCGAAGAGCGTTGCCGCACGCGCGGTTTCACCGCGCGCTTCGGCGATGACGGCGAAGGCGTCGAAGCAATCGCAGTAAAGATCGGGGCGCGTCGCGAGAGACGGTTCCCGGAACGCGCGACGTAACGCCAGACGCGCGGGCCCGAACTCGTCACCGGCGATCCGACACCAGGTGAGCAGGAGCGAGATGACGGCGCTGTGCGAGTGGTTGCGAACGCTCTCTTCGTATGCGAGCGCCGTTCTTGCTTGTTCGATCGCCTGTTCGGTCTTGCCGGCGAGGAAGAGCGCGAAGGCATGGTTCTGACCGATCCACGCACGCAACGCGTGGGTCACGTCGAGTGCCGCTGCCTCTTCGCAGAGCGCAACGGCGCGATCGGCATTTTTGTCGCGCACCTCGATGCACGCGAGGTACCCGAGCGAGAGCGCTCGCTGCTCGATTCCGACGCAGGGCTCGGCCAACATGCGTTCGACCTGCTCGCGCGCTTGCTCGATTTCATTTAGTTCGTGATACGCGGAAGCGGCCATGCGGCGCACGAGGTGCAAGCCGGCCCAGTCCTGAGCCTGCGAACATTGCGGGATGAGCGGGAGCGCGAGCTCGAGCGCGCCGGTCGCATCTCCGAGATTCATGACCGCTTTGCTCAGGCGAACCGAGAAGTTGCGTGCGCTCTCCGCGTCAACGCCGAGTTCGAGCACGCGTTCGATCCAGCGCTGCGCATCGCGATAGTAGCCGCTGCCTTGCCAAAAGTCCCACAGCACGCCGACGAACGAGATGCCGAGCTCGACCTCCGCGCAGGTGGCGAGGGTCCAGTGCAAGGCTGCTTGCACGTTGTCGTACTCACGCCGAATCGCTTTGAACGCACGAGCGTCGTCGCGATCGGGCGCTTTGAGCGTCATCTTCACGAAGTCGTAGAAGTATTGAGCGTGTGCGCGCCCCGCCGCCTTGCACGCTCCCGACGTTTCCAGACATTCCGTCGCAAAGGCACGCGTCGAATCGAGCGAACGGTATCGCATCTGATCACCGCGAGGCTCGGCGATGAGAAGCGACTTGTCGACGAGCGACGTCACGAGGTCCAGGGCCTCCGTTTCGCCGGTTGCATCGTCGGCGAGCAATGCCGCGGCCGCCTCGATGCTCCACGTGCCCACGAGCACCGACAGGCGTTGCAGCGCGCGCTGCTCCGCGGGTGAAAGCAGATCGTAGCCCCAGAGGATGAGCGCATGGAGCGTCTTCTGGCGCGGCAACGCGGTGCGGCTGCCGCCGGTGAGCAGGGCGAAACGCCGGTCGAGCGCGCGTTCGATTTGCTCGACCGTCATCACGCGCAGGCGCGGCGCCGCAAGTTCGATCGCAAGCGGAATGCCGTCGAGACGACGGCAGATGGACGTGACCGGGTCGACGTTGTCGTTCGTCAACTCGAACGTGGGATCGACGAGCTTCGCGCGGTCGACGAAAAGATGCACGGCGTCGAAGTCCAGCGCTTCCTTTGCGCTCAACGTACGGCCGTTCGGCGGCACGTCGAGCGTGGGAATTCGGTACAGACCTTCGCCGCGAATCCCGAGCGGCTCGCGGCTCGTCGCGATGACCGTGATGCCCGGCGCCATGCGAAGGAATCGCTCGGCGAGGCGCGCGCATTCGGCTAAGACGTGCTCGCAGTTGTCGAGGATGAGCAGTCCACCGTATTTTTCCAAGCGGTTGCAGATCGAATCTTCGATGCTGCGGGCCGGTTCGTCGTTCAAACCCAAGGCCGAAAGCACCGCGGGGGCGACGTTCGCGACGCCGACGGTCGCCGCGAGATCGACGAAGGTCACGGAACGCTCGCCCGCATGCGAGGCGGCGACCTCGAGCGCGAGACGCGTCTTGCCGACGCCGCCCGGCCCGACGAGCGTCAGGATGCGCGTCGCATGTAAGAGTTGTTCGATCTGTGCGATTTCGTTGCGGCGGCCGAGGAAGGTCGTGAGCGGAATCGGCAGATTGACGGCTGCCCTGTTTCCACTGCGCTCGACGATCAAGCCTTCGGAAATGTATGCGCCTGCGACGATGCGGTTGCGCCCCGCCGATTTTGCGCGATAGAGTGCGAGATCGGCCGCCTCGACGAGCGTTCCGGCGTCCTGCTCGACCGTGGGCGTCACCGTCGCCACGCCCGCGCTGATGCTCACCGTGCCGATGGAGGTGCCCGCGTGCGGAATCTGCAGGCGCTCCACGGCGATGCGAATGTTCTCGGCGACCGCGACCGCACCGGCCAAGTCGGTCTCGGCGAGCACGACGGCAAACTCCTCGCCGCCGTAGCGCGTCACGACATCGCTTGCCCGCATCGTCGATTCGGAGATCGCCTTTGCGATCTGCTGCAGGCACGCGTCGCCCGCGAGGTGACCGTAGCGATCGTTGAACTCTTTGAAGTAGTCGACGTCGACCATCACGACCGAGAGCGGCTCCGTGTTTCTCGTGCAGCGCCGCCATTCGTTCGCGATCGTGAGGTCGAAGCGCCGCCGGTTCCCGACCTCGGTGAGCGCATCGACTTCGATCAGACGCTCGAGATCGCCGTTCGCGTGGGCGAGGCGTGCGTTGCGCAGTCCCACCGCAATGTAGCGCGCGCAGGTTTCGAGCGTTGACGCATCCTGCTCGCTCAACCGGCTGCGCCCGCGCAGCGCCATCGTCATGACGCCGATCGACTGCGCGCCGATTTGCAACGGAATCGTCTCCGCGGGGTACTCGCCGACATCACCGACGAGTCCGAGCGGAAGCTCGTAGCGGTGTTCGGCGCGCGGGCGTCCCGCGTCGTCGAGTAAGATGGAAACCGAGCGTGCGCCGAAGGCGTGCGCGAAAAGCGTGCACAATTCGGTGATGCTCTCCGCGAGCGGCGCCTCTGCCGCGAGAATTTCGGAGACCTGCCGGACTAACTCGCCGACGTCGATACGTGGCGTAGCCGAGGGCGTCGGAGAGGCCGCGCTTGCTTCAGGCATTGCGCCCATTGTACGGCGTGCAGGTTCGAGATGGGCACGGGAAAATGGCTTTCGCCTTTAAGATTCTGCAAAGTTTGGGAAAGATGGCTGAATGGTTACTGAAACGATCAAGTGCGCGCACGAGCCCTGCCTCTGCACCGTCGAAGCGGAGTTCGAGGAGGCGGACACCGAGGAATCCGAACGACGCTATTGCAGCGGCTCGTGCTACCGCGCGAGCGATCGAGAGGAGGAGGTCGCCTGCGCGTGCGGCCACCCTCCCTGTGACACCCCTTAAGGGGAGGCATCCAGGAAGGGCTTGGAGGCTTGGCGCCCAAGCGGGCTGTCATGCGCCGATTCGCCGTCCTCATTGCTATGGCGGCACTTGCCGCGTGCACGTCTACAGGAACAGCGTTCAATCCGCCGGGCTCGCTCGTTCACCGGGCCGCGACCATCTATGTCAGCGATCAGTGCTCGAGCTCGCTGCTGTCGTTTCCGGCGCTCGGCACGGGCAACGTCAGTCCGACCACCGACGTGACCGGCGGGGCCACCGGCATCGACGGCCCCTACGGCGTGGCGCTCGACCCGACATCCTTGGATCTCTGGGTGAGTAACTTGTCCAACGCTTCGGTGGAGGAGTTTGCAGCAAGCGCGACCGGAAATGTTGCGCCGCTCGTGACCATCGCGGGTTCGAACACGACCTTCTTGGAGCCGGTCCCCGACGCAGTCGATGTGAACGGCAACCTGTACGTCGCAGATCAGGCGGGCGCCGTTGACATCTTTGCAAAAGGTGCGAGCGGAAACGTGGCGCCGACGCGACGCATCACGTATTCGGGTTTTTCCGACGTCGAGGGCGTGACCGTGGGTTCGTCGGGCGTCACGTACGTCGTCGACTACGGGGCCAGCGCGATCGACGAGTTTGCGACCACCGCGACCGGCAACGCGACGCCGACTGCAACGATCTCCGGTTCAAACACGACGCTCAACGGTCCATACGGCATCGCGCTCGATTCGAAGAACAACATTTGGATCGCCGACTACAACACGAGCTCGATCCTCGAGTTCGCGGCCGGCTCATCCGGAAACGTCGCCCCGATCCTCACGATCTCCGGCTCGAACGCCAACCTCAACGAACCCTATGGCATCGAAGTCGACGCCAAGGGTTACGTCTACGCGGTGAGCACGAGCATCCCCGCGATCAATGTTTTCGCGCCCGGCGCGAGCGGCAACGTCGCACCGGCTCAGGAGATCGTCGGCGCCGCCACAACCCTCGACTGCCCTTCGGGTATTGCCCTGCACTAAAACGCACGAGGTACTCGTCATGACCTTTCCGATCGCTCGAATCGCCTCCGCCGCGATCGCGCTCGCGTTCCTCGTCAACGCCGTGCCCGCGTCCGCACAGAAATCGACGACGACGCAGATTCAAGACGGAGAAGAGAGCGGAACGCAGACGGTCACGACGACCACCGACGGGAACGGAAATACCGTGACGACGACGACCGTCGACGTCTCGGGTCCGCTGACGAACGGCATGCCGGGAGCGACGTATCAAACGGATCATACGACGACGACCACGACGACGGACCCCAACGGACACGAACTCGACTCGAGCCAGTCGCACGTCCATGAAAACCTCGACGCCAAAGGCGGCAAGGTTCTCTCGAGGAGCACCCTCGAGTGGAAGCAGCACACGGACTGGATAAAAGGCACGCGGACGTACACGTCGACGAACGTCGTCATCAACAACAGCACCGGCGTGACGACGAAGATCGACTACACGACCGAGGAGACGTATTTCGGCGCGGGGCCGACGGGGCGCTGGGAGCGCACGGGCGGTCATCAAACCGTCACGACGCAGAAGAAGGGTGAAGAAGCGAAGAAGACGGAGCGGACGTACGACTGGCTCCACGAACATTGGGAAGACGTCGGCATGACGTCTCCGCTCACGCCGAGCACGGCGCAAGCCGGATCGGGAGCCGACGGCGAGCAGGTCTATCTCACGAGCGTAGCGGGGCCGTCATCCGAAATGATCGCAACCGTCGAAGATCCCGCCCAGGTTGGCACGGTCGATCAGGTGACGTTCCAGGTGCAGGATCACCAAGGACACGCGCATTTCTTCCAAGCCTTCACTGATCCCGACGGACATATCGATTTCCGCTTGCCCGCACTTGCCGCCACGGTCGCGCTCTTCACGAACTTTACGCGGGACGGGAAGCCCGATGACGCGGCCGCGCATTGCACGGTCGACGCGCACGCCGCCGTGAGCAGCGCGGATCCGGTCACGGACGCGCCGCAGTCCGGAACGGCAATCACGCGTGCTTCGTCGGCGTACGAACGCGGCGGGAACGGCCGTAACCTCGTCGACATGCAGACGCGCGGCACCGATCCGTTCAACACGCACGTGCTCATGGACGGCTCCGAGGCGAACGTGCAGACGGTTGCCGCGTCGAATCTGGAAACGGTAGGGCGGTTTTCCGATAGCGTGGCGCTCGGACGGCACACGTTCTCGATCAAGTCCGGAACGACGACGTCGAATGCGTTTCCGGCGGACGTCGTCACGTTGCGCGCGGATCCGATCCGCGAGAGCGAGACCGGCAGCGTCCAAACGCTGACCGTGCACTGCGACGGGCTGCCCGCGTCGGATTCGGGGACGATGTACTTCGAAGTTGGCGGTGCGGCCGAACTCGCCGCCGGCGGAACTACCGCTTCAGTTCCGGTGCGTAACGGCGTGGCGCAGGTCCGCATCCGGGGCATTCACGCCGGCGCAGCCCTCGTGCGGTTCCACCTTCACGCGCAAATCGCGGGGTTCTGGACCTAGAAGCAAGGTGGGGCGTCCGTCGCTCGCGTAGACGACGAATATGAAGAGTGAACCCGAAAAGATCAGCCGTCGCAAGGCGCTTGTAGGTTTTATCGTTCTGCCGGCGCTCGCCGGCATTGCCGCGGATAAGACCGATGGTGGGAAAGCCTCGAAGGCGCACCTCGCGTACCAATCGTCTCCGCATCTCGGTCAGCGATGCGCAAACTGCCGGGTCTTTCACGCCGGCAAGACCCCGGCGGCGCCGGGAACCTGCGATCTCGTGCAGGGGGCGATCAGTCCAAACGGCTGGTGCCGCGTCTTCGTAGCAAGAGCCGATTGATCGCGCGCGTTCTTCTTGCGTGCGCGCTGCTCGCGTTGGCCGCCGGACCGGCTCACGCAGCGCCCTCCGGCGCGACGGCGGTCGTCGATCACTTCTACAACTGGTATTTCACCACAACCCGCCGTGATCGGTATTGGGGCGCGCAGTTTCCCCAGGCCAAAGCATACTTCGATCCGACGCTCTACACGCTCGTACAAACGGCGTTAACGCGCGAGAGTGCCGAGCACAGCGATATCATCGACTTCGATCCGTTCGTCAACGCACAGGTTTACGCCGCATCGTTTCAGGTCGGGACGGCGACCGTCAGGGGCGTGACGACGTACGTCCCGGTTACGCTGCCGATCCAGGGCCGGCATGGCGTGTCGTCGCACCTCACGATGATGCTACGTTACGAGAACGGATCATACCGAATCTACGACATCGACTATACGGCGTTCCATTTCCGTTCGTTCCTTCAACAAGCGTTGAAATCGTCGGGGCACTAACTCCGTAGTTGCCCGGCCCGCCGGCCGATCCAACGGTAGAGCAGCCACGGCGTGCCGACGAAGGCGATGATGCCGAGCACGGATGCCCACGTTCCAAACGCATCGCCGACGACGGCGAGCGGCGACGGTTTCCCGCTCGCGACGATGATCCCGGCAAGGAGCACGCCGAAGAGACTCTCGCCGACGATGAGGCCCGAAGCGACGAGCACGCCCAAGCGTTTTGCCGCCGGTGCGTTCGGTCGCTTTGTGACCCAGCGGTTGTACGCGGCCCCGAAGAGTGCGCCGATCACGGCGGGCGCGGTCGTGGACGCCGGAAGATAGATGCCCAGTCCGACGGCGAGCGGCGGAAGCCGGAACCGGCGCGTGATGCGCCCGATCTCGTCGATCGCGATGATGACGGCGCCGACGAGCACGCCCACGCCGATGAGCCGCCAGTCGATGTGTCCCTGAATCACGCCCTTTGCGAGCGTCGAGATGAGCGTCGCTTGCGGCGCGGGCAGGCCGTGCGCACCGCCGAATCCGTACGCCTTATTCAACAGATCGAGGATCGGAGGAATGACGAGCGCGCCGAAAATCACGCCGACGACGAGGGCCGCTTGCTGCTTCCACGGCGTCGCTCCGACGAGCTGGCCCGTCTTGAGGTCCTGAAGATTGTCGTTTGAGATGGTCGCAACGTTAATGAGGACCGCCGTTACGAAGAGGGCGTACGCGACGAGCGCTTGCGAAGCGGATGCGCCCACCGAATGCGCGAGCAACGCGAGTAGGAGCGACGCACCGATCACCGCGAGGATCGCAAGCCCGGAGACGGGGCTGTTCGACGACCCGATCAATCCCGCCATGTATCCGCACGCGGCGGCGACGAGGAAACCCGCGATCACGATGTAGACGATCGCCGCGGCCACGAGCGGTACGACCATCGATCCCAATGCGGTGCCGGAGAGAAAGGCCCACAGCGCAATGCCGATCGGAATCAAACAGACGACGCTGACAAGGGCGACGATTCCGATCGGCATGTCGCGCTCGCCGATCGGCAGCGCTTCGTTCGGATTCGTGCGGCGTGCGCGCGATGCAGCCATCGCCGACATCAAGCCGTTCCATACCGGAGCGATGAGCCGGCTGATGGTCCAGATCGCGGAGATCCCGATCGCTCCCACGCCGATGAAGCGAACGTAGTGAGACCAGATGAATCCCGCGACATCCGCGGCGGCGCCGGCCATCGGGTGCATCGCGGTGAGAATCGGCATGGCGATGCCCCACGCGATGACGAGCCCCGTAAGGATCGCAAGGCCGACGGTTAAACCGATGAGATGGCCCGCGCCGATCAACGCGAGCGACGCTGCGATTCCGAAACCGGTCGTGGAGGGGCCGACGCGAACGTACGCGTCGAACTCACCGGCGAAAATACGCATTGCGCTGAGCAACTGAAACGCCGCCGACACGATGCTGCTCGCGACGAGCGCCGCGAGGCCGGCGCGATTCTCCGCCGCTGCCTCTTCACGATGCTCGCCGGCGCCGACTTTCAGGACTTCCGCGGCCGCGACGCCTTCGGGATACGGGAGATCGGAGTTCGTCACGAGCGCGCGGCGAAGCGGCACGCTGTACATCACGCCCAGGATGCCTCCGGCCGCGACGATCGCGAACGACTGCCAGAACGGAAAACCGGTCCACCAACCGATCATGACGAGCCCCGGCAGCACGAAGATCACCGACGAAAGCGTCCCGGCCGCCGATGCAACAGTCTGCACGATGTTGTTCTCGACGATGGTCGCATTCTTAAACGGGCGGAGCAGCGCCATGGAGATCACGGCGGCCGGAATCGACGATGCGAACGTCAATCCGACCTTCAATCCGAGGTACACGTTTGCTGCCGTAAAGATGAGCGTGATCGCGCCGCCCAAGAGCAAACCGCGGAGGCTCAGTTCCTTGAGATGCGAAGCCTGCACGAAGAGGCTTATTAGTGCTGCGGCGCGGGTATCCTGGGATGTAAAGTTCCTGTAAGATATGGCGAGGCGCGATTCGCGCAAATCTCTGCAGAACGTAAGCGGTGATATAGTCTGGGGGGCATGCTCCACCGCTACGAGTTTCTGATCCGTTTTGGCGTCGTCGCACTGATGCTGTCGCTGACGAGCGCGCTGGTCCTCTCTCGCGTTTTCAGCGAGCAGGAGCGGGCGAGCACGATCAACAGCGCCGTCTATTCGGCGCTGAGCCGCGTCAGCGAGGGCCTGACGCAGATCATCGCCGACTCCGATATGCACCGGCCGATTTCACCAAGCGTGAGAACGCAGCTCGACCGCGAGGCAAGACAACTCGAAAGCTTCGATCAGTTCGCGCTCAACGACCGCGCGCTGCGCCTCTACCGCACCGACGGCACCGCCATCTATCCGGCGGGCGCTCCTGCGCAGCGGGCGCTCGCAGCCGCGGCACTGGAACCCGAACGCGGATACATCACCGGTCCGACGCATGACGTCGACGGCGATGCCGTCTTTACGGTGTATTCGCCGTTCGCGAACCCCACGGGCAACGGCATCGCGGCAATTATCGCCATCGATTTTTGGCAGTCGCCACTGGACGCGCAAGACGAGGGCGTCGTGCAGTTCATCTTCAGGGCGACGTGGATCACGAGTTCGCTCATCTTCATTTCACTGCTCGTGCTCGCGATTGCGGCGCAACGCGAACTCAACCGGCGTCAGCGCTTAGCCGACGAAACGTTTACGCACACGATGAACGGGATTGCGGCAATCGTCGACAAACGGGATCCGTACACGGCCGGCCACTCAAAGCGGGTCTCCGAGTACGCCGTGAAGTTGGCAAAGCGCATGAAACTCAAGGCGCCGCAGATCAAGACGATCAGCGCTTCGGCGCTCCTCCACGACATCGGCAAGATCGGCATACCCGACGCCGTATTGCTGAAACCGGCGAACCTCGACGAACGAGAGCGAGCGATCATCGGTCAGCATCCGGAGATCGCGAGATCCATTCTGGGCAATATCGAAGCAATGGCCGACATCGTGCCGTGCGTTCTGCACCACCATGAGCGTTGGGACGGCCGCGGCTACCCGCGCAAGATCGCGGGAGAGGCGATTCCGCTGGGCGCGCGCGTCATCGCCGTTGCGGACACGTACGACGCGATGACGACCGATCGGCCGTATCGCCGCGCGCTGAAGCCGGAAGCGGCTCGCGAAGAGTTGCTGCGCGGTGCGGGTACGCAATGGGATGCCGTCTGCGTGCAAGCGTTCGTGGAGTTGATCGATGCGGGCGAGGTGCCGCCGCCGCTGCCCGCCGCAAGTACCGACGATCTCGCCCGGCTCTTCGGGCAGCAGTTCGACTTGCGCGACCTGCATCCCGGCGCGCTGCTCTAGAAGTTCAGCGTTTTGTTACCGTTTACTAGTAGGCGAACCGTGTGGTCGATGCCGTCATCGGTGATTTCGTGAACGGTATACGTGCCGGCGGGAAGATTCGCGATCTCGTACGTTCCGCCGGTTATCTGAACGAACGGTCCGCCCGCGACGACGATCATGCCGTGCATGTACCCGTGGATGTGGCAGCGCACTTGGACCACGCCGGCATGGCTGAAGCTCACGTACTTGCCGGGCCCCGTGCCGTAGTAGCCGATGTCGAATCCATTGGCGCTGTCGGTCGAGTAGATGCTGTGTTCGAACGGATCGTCGTTCGGGAAGCGCACCTGGCTGCCCACGGGCACGACGATCATCGGCGGCCTGAACGTGCGATTGACGTTGTGCATCTCGAAGGTGCCCGGCGCCGGCGCGCGCGCGGGACCGGTGACCCAAACGGCGATCGCGTGCGACGCGTTGCCGCTGATCGAGAACATTTGGAGTGCCGCGAAAACCAGCGCGATCATAATGCTCGGGTCTACCCTACGAGTGCGACGGATTCCCCCGCAGGGAGATCGAAGGAAATCACATGTTCGCCGCGTTAGTGCTCGCAGCCGCGCTCGTGACGCCGACGCCGGCGGCGGTTCCCGACCAGACGCCACCGCCCGAGCCCAATCACGTGACGATCGAAGCCGACGAGAGTTACCTCCAGGCAGCGGGGCTGAGTTGGCGACACTGGAACGGCTTTGTCTCGCAGCTTTCAGGCAGATACGAGTTTCAAGCGAGTACGAGCCTGCGCTTCGCCGACACATTTCACTGGGAGCGCCTCTCGTCTGCGTACACCGTCAACTACGCCGGCCAGACGATCACGGCGCCGTATAGCTTCAATGAATGGGACGACGAGTTCGACATCGAGCTCGGACGCCCGGAGATTCCGACCGGTGTCGGCGTCGGCTATTACGACTACAACCACGTGTACGAACCCTGGACGACCTACAACATCGCCGGTTTCGGCGTCGGCATCGATCGCTGGGCGAACTACTACGTTCCGCGCTCGGTCTATTACAGCGTGTGGTATTATCCCGATGTCAGAGGAGCGCAGCCGGGCTCCGATGCCTACGGAATCGCGCGCGTCGACGTCGGGCTCAACTTCCGCAAGAGCCTCGTGAGCCCGTGGAGCCTTCGGATCGGCGTGCAAGACGAGAGTTGGTTTTCCAGAGACCCGGATGACGGAAACTCGAACTACTTAGAGCCGTACGTCAGCCTCTCGTACTGGCGCTAAAGCGCTCCATTCCGATGCCGCCGTTCCGCCGAGCGGCCTTGTAAGTGACGGTATCGGCGCATCATGGTGCGTTTGGGCCCATGACCAGCCGATGGTCGTCGTAGCGACGCGCAAATAGGCATTCCTGTGTGGAATCGCACGGCGCTCGCCATCCTTCTGGACCTACGATGTAAGAATCCGGCGGCTCCGTCGGAGAAAGGCGTCTTGCATGGGTTCACTTGCGCTCCGCGACCGGGACCACCGAATCGTCTTGCGGGGTGACTTGGACTTCTTCCACAGGGACGCGCTTCTTGCGCGATTGGAGCCCGCCACGACGTGGGGATGCGTCACCGTGGACCTCAGCGACGTGCGGCTTGTGGATGCCGCCGCTCTTGGCTGCTTTGCGCGCCTGCATAATGCGATGTGCCGGATTAATCCGGACTCGCTAATTCGTTTTGTCGGCGTACGACCGAAGATTGCGTGGCTCTTTCGTCTCACGCGCTTGGACTCACTATTCGAGTTGGTTGAGATATCGGCATTCTCGGCATCCACGAAACGACAATCGTGCCGGGTTCGTGAGCGAGGGTCGAGATCGCGCCATGGAAGGCCGGCACCTCTGTCACGCACTGCGCGATCGTCGAAAGCGGCCGAGCTAGCCCCCGCTTCCATCGTTACATGGGGCCCTCGCGGGGTAAAGGATTGCTAGCGTGAACACCAGCGATTTCTTACTCGAGCGGCTTGTGGCGTGGGGTTTTAAGCGCGTCTACGGCTACCCCGGCGACGGTATCAACGGCATCATGGGTGCTCTTGATCGAATCGGCGATAAACTCGAGTTCATCCAAGTTCGCCACGAAGAGATGGCGGCGTTCATGGCCTGCGCGCACGCGAAGTACACAGGAGAGGTTGGTCTCTGCCTTGCGACATCGGGGCCGGGGGCTGTACACCTGCTGAACGGCCTTTACGACGCGAAGATGGACCATACGCCGGTCGTGGCGATCGTTGGACAGGCGGCAACCTCGGCGCTCGGCGGCTCATATCAGCAAGAAGTCGATCTTCAGGTGCTTCTGCAAGATGTGACGGAGTACGTTTACACCGTTTCAAGCCCGGCCGCGATGCGTCACGTCGTCGATCGGGCCGTTCGAACCGCCGCCGCTTTTCGGGCCGTCGCGTGCGTGATCGTTCCAAAGGACGTCCAAGAAAAGGACGCCGTTCCATACCCGCCCCATACGCACAACATGATGCGCAGCAGCGTTGGCTACTCGGCGCCCATCGTGGTACCAGCGCAGCCCGATCTGCACCGGGCGGCCGATATACTCAATGCAGGCGAGCGTGTGGCGATGATGGTTGGCCAAGGCGCTGCGAATGCAACCGATGAGGTTCTTGCCGTTGCCGACCGCTTGGGTGCCGGAATCGCAACGGCATTGCTGGGTAAATATGTCGTCCCCGACGATTTACCATACGTTACCGGGACTCTCGGGCTGCTGGGCACGCGCCCAAGTTCCGATATGATGAATGAGTGCGATACGTTGCTCATGGTCGGTACCTGCTATCCGTATTCGGAGTTCCTGCCCAAAGAAGGGCAGGCTCGTGGCGTACAAATCGACATCGACGCGCGCAACGTTGGGCTGCGCTTCCCAACAGAAGTGAATTTGATCGGTGACAGCCGGCAGACACTCGCAGCGCTGCTTCCCTTGCTCAAATCGAAAACGGGGAACGCGTGGCGCCAGAAGATCGCGAAAGGCCTCACATCTTGGCATGCCGATGAAGAGGCGCGCTGCCACGTCAAGGGTGAGCAGATCAACCCGCAACTCGTGTTTTGGGAGCTGAACGAGCGGCTCCCCGATGAGGCAATCCTCAGCGGCGATGCCGGCACGGCGACGAACTGGTTTGCACGGAACATCCACTTGCGGCGTGGGATGAAGTCCTCACTCTCCGGGGGGTTGGCGACGATGGGATCTGCAGTCCCGTACGCAATCGCTGCGAAGTTTGCGTTCCCCAATCGCGTCGTTATCGCGTGCACCGGCGATGGCGCGATGCAGATGAACGGCAACGCCGAGATGCTTACCGTCGCGAAGTACTGGAAGCGATGGAAAGACCCGCGACTCATTTTTCTGGTAATGAACAATTCGGACCTCAATCAAGTCACCTGGGAGATGCGCATCGAAAGCGGCAACCCGAAATACGAAGCCTCTCAGAATCTGCCGCATTTCAATTATGCAGAATACGCCGATCAGATCGGCCTCAACGGCATTCGCGTCGACCGTTCAGAGGACGTCGGCCCGGCGTGGGATCGCGCTTTGGCCTCTGACCGGCCGGTGATCTTCGACGCGGTCGTCGACCCGAATATCTCGCAGTTGCCGCCGCATATCACGTTCGAGCAGGCACACAACCTTTTCTCGGCACTTTCCAAAGGCGACCCCGATAGAGTCGGCGTGCTCAAAGAGTCGATCAAAGAGGTGCTTGCGGGATTCTTGCCACACGGCCCGAGCAAGTAAGCGGTGTCGCCGACGGCTGCTGTGATGGCCGATGCGCGGATCGACGCACTCAAAGTGCGCGCCTATAGGATTCCAACCGCGACGCCGGAATCGGACGGCACGTTGACATGGGACTCCACGACGCTGGTCTATGTCGAAGTAAGCGCTGCCGGCGTGACGGGAATAGGCTTCACGTACGCTGACATTGCAACGGCGAAGTTCATCGAGACCATCTTGTCAGAGGCGATCGTCGGGAAGGACGCGACCCAAATCGCAGCGCGATGGAGCGATATGTATGCTACGTCGCGCAACCTTGGGCGCGGCGGCGTTACATCAATGGCGGTTTCCGCAGTGGACGTGGCGCTATGGGACCTGAAAGGAAAGCTTCTCGGCGTTCCGGTGTACATGCTGTTTGGTGCGACGCGCAGCAGCGTCCCGGTCTATGGCAGTGGCGGATTTACCGCGTACTCAAAGCAACAGCTCTGCGACCAGCTCGCCGGTTGGGTGAACGAAGGCATCCCTCGCGTCAAAATGAAGGTCGGTCGCGACCCGCGCGCCGATCCCGGACGCGTCGCGGCGGCACGGGCTGCAATCGGCCGTGACGCCGAGCTCTTTATCGACGCAAACGGCGCGTACTCCGCTCAGCAGGCGATCGGACTTGCGCAGAGCTTTGCGGAGCAACAGGTAACATGGTTCGAAGAGCCGGTCTATCGCGAGGACTACGCGGGGACACGTTTCGTGCGCGAACATGCGCCGCCCGGGATGGATATCTCGTCGGGGGAGTACGGATACGGCCTCTACACGTTTGCTCGCATGATCGAAGCGCAAGCCGTCGATGTTCTGCAAGCCGACGCCACGCGATGTGGCGGTTTTTCCGGGCTGCTCGCCGTGGACGGTTTGTGTCAGAGCACGATGACACCGCTCTCGACCCATTGTGCGCCGCACCTGCACTTGCACGCGGCAATGGCATGCAAGCAACTGCGCCACATCGAGTATTTTTTCGACCACACTCGAATTGAACGAATGCTTTTCGACGGTACCAGGAATCCAGAGAAGGGCGAACTGTCGCCTGATGCCACGCGTCCTGGCATCGGTTTGGAGCTACGCCTCGCTGACGCCGAGCGGTACGCTCTTTGATGTCTTCAGCATGAGCCGCGACGGTACGCGTCCGAAACCCACGCAGAGGCCGGGCTCGGTCAATGAGGTGGACGTGGATGCAGAGGGACTTGAAGCGGAACTCCGTCGGACTATTCGCGGCGAGGTTCGGTTCGACGCTGGAACGCGCGCGATGTATGCGACGGATGCGTCGAATTACCGACAGGTGCCGATCGGCCTCGTCCTTCCCAAGGATGCGCAGGATGTGGAACGGACGCTTGCTGCCTGCCGCATGTTTGGCGCGCCCGTATTCTCGCGTGGCGGCGGCACCAGCCTTGCCGGTGAGACGTGCAATGCGGCCGTGGTCATGGACTTCAGCAAGTATATGAACCGCATCGTCGAGATCGATTGGGAAGGAAAGAGGGCGCGCGTTCAACCGGGCTGCGTGAACGACGATTTGCGCAACAAGGCGGAAGAGCGACATCTCACGTTTGGCCCGGATCCAGCTACGCATAATCGCAATACGTTTGGCGGAATGATCGGCAACAATTCGTGCGGGATGCATGCTCAGATGGCCGGCAAGACGGAAGAAAACGTCGAAGAACTCGACATTGTAACGTACGACGGCGCGCGCATGCGCGTCGGGCGCACTTCCGAGGAGGAGATCGAGCGGATCATCGCAGCCGGAGGCCGCCAGGGCGAGATCTATGCGCAGCTCAGAGCATTGCGGGATAAGTACGCTGATCAAATCCGCGCACGTTTTCCAAAGATTCCACGGCGCGTCTCGGGTTTTCCGCTGAACGAGCTTTTGCCCGAAAATGGATTCAACGTCGCGCGAGCGCTCGTCGGTACTGAGGGCACGTGCGTGACGGTGCTCGAAGCCACGGTGCGACTCGTGCACAGCCCGCCCCATCGCGTGCTGCTGATGCTCGGATTCTCCGACTTGGCGACCGCGGGCGATCACGTGCCGTTTTGTGATGAATACAAGCCGATCGCTCTCGAAGGCATGGCGGATTCGATGTTTCGGTATATGGAGTTAAAAGGCGAATCCGACAATGGGCGTTCGATGTTCCCGGACGGCAACGGATGGCTCATCTGCGAGTTCGGAGGCGAGACTCCCGAAGAGGCGTCCGCGTGTGCCCATCGGCTAATGGAGGCGTTCAAGGCGAAGGCCGATCCGCCGACCACAAAGCTCATCGAAGATCACGGGCAACAAGAGCGCCTCTGGACGTTCCGCGATAACGCGCTCGGCGCAACGTCAAAGATTCCCAATCAACCGGATTACTATCCCGGTTGGGAGGATTCGGCGGTCGATCCTAAGCGCTTGGGCGACTATTTGCGCAAGTTCGAAGCGATGCTGGACGAGTATGGTTATAAGGGCTCGATCTATGGGCACTTCGGTCAAGCGTGCGTGCACGTAAGCATCGACTTCGATCTGTTCACGGCGCAGGGCATTGCCAAATACCGCGAGTTCGTCACGAAGATGGCGCACATCTGCGTTGAGCACGGCGGATCGCTTTCGGGCGAACACGGCGACGGACAATCGCGCGGTGAGCTGTTGCCGATCATGTACGGCGACGAACTCGTGCAGGCGTTTTGGGAGTTCAAATCGATCTGGGATCCGCAGCATAAGATGAATCCCGGCAAGGTCGTGCATCCGTACAAGCTCGATGAGAACTTGCGGTGGGGAATTAATTACCAGCCGTGGGAACCGAAGACCCATTTCAAGTTCGAGGAAGACCACGGAAGCTTTGCTTTCGCTGCGAACCGCTGTGTCGGCACGGGCAAGTGTCGCAAGCATGACGGCGGGACGATGTGTCCGAGCTACATGGCAACGAAGGAAGAGGCATACTCGACGCGTGGACGCGCGCGATTGCTCTTTGAGATGCTCGAAGGCAACCCAATGGAGAACGGGTGGCAGGACGAAGCAGTCAAGGACGCGCTCGACCTGTGCCTGTCGTGCAAGGGATGCAAGGGCGAATGTCCGGTCAACGTCGACATGGCGACGTACAAGGCCGAGTTCCTTTCACACTATTACGAGCACAAGCGGCGACCCATCGCCGCCTACGCGTTTGGTTTGATATATTGGTGGTCGCGCCTCGCTTCGCTCGCGCCGGGACTCGTGAATGCGCTAACGCAGGCTCCCATTTTACGCGATATTGCCAAGGCTGTCGTTTCGATCGCACCGCGACGCAAGATTCCGCTCTTTGCCCCCCAAACGTTCCGCGCGTGGTTCGCTGCGAGAGAGCCTCGTTCGCAACCGGCTCCAAAAGGCGATGTGATCCTGTGGCCGGATACCTGGAACAACCACTTCCACCCGACAACGGCGCAGGCGGCGGTTGAGGTGCTCGAGGACGCGGGGTTCCGCGTCACGATTCCCAAGATGCAGCTCTGCTGCGGACGCCCGCTCTACGATTTCGGCATGCTCGATTTGGCCGAGAAGATGCTCCAGAACGTGCTTGAGGCACTTCGTCCGCAGATTCGTGCGGGCGTATACGTGATCGGGCTCGAGCCGAGTTGCGTCTCAGTCTTTCGCGACGAGATGGTCAATCTGCTCGGCCCTGATGAGGATGCAGCGCGCTTAAAGGAGCAGACGTACCTGTTCACCGAATTTCTGGCGAAGAAAGCGCCCGAATATGCGCCGCCGCAACTCCATCGCAAGGCGCTGGTCCAAGAGCATTGCCATCAAAAAGCGATTCTCGATACTTCCGGTGAGCGCAAGTTGTTCGATGCGATCGGCCTCGACTATGAAATTCCGGATAGCGGCTGCTGCGGGATGGCCGGGCCGTTCGGCTTCGAAGCCAAGCACTACGGCGTGTCCATGACGATCGGCGAACGCGTTCTTCTGCCGAAAGTGCGGGAGGCGGACAAGAGCACGATTGTCGTAGCGAACGGGTTTAGCTGTCGCGAACAGATCGCGCAGGCAACGAACCGCCTTGCCTTGCACCCGGCCCAAGTGCTGAAGATGGCGATCGACGATCGCGGCGAGGCCCACAACGACCCTTTCCCGGAACTGCGCTATATGGCAATCCATGCGCCTCGCAGATAAGATCGCACTCGTAACCGGCGGCGATAGCGGAATCGGCAAGGCGATTGCGCTTGAGATGGCGCGCGAAGGCGCCGGCGTCATGATCGATTACGTTGGTGGCGATGGGCCGGCACATGCTCTGGTCGAACAGATCGAAACCTTCAGCGGTAAGGCGGCTGCGTTCGCTGCCGACGTCTCGAATCCGGACGAGGTCGATGCGCTGATCGCGCAGACCGTCAAGCACTTCGGCCGCCTCGACATTCTTGTGAACAACGCGGGCGTCGAGAAAAAAGCCCCCTTCCTAGAAATGCCGTTCGAGGTTTATTCGAAGATCGTCGACATCAACCTGACGGGCGTCTGGCTGTGTTCGCAACGCGCTGCGAGACAGATGGTAAAGCAAGAGCGCGGCGGGCGAATCATCAACATCTCGTCCGTTCACGAAGATTTGACGATGCCGACCAACGCCCCGTACTGCGCTTCGAAGGGCGGCGTGCGAATGTTGATGCGGACCATCGCCGTGGAGCTCGCACCACACGGCATCACGGTCAACAACGTGTGCCCGGGGGCGGTGGACACGCCGATGGACGCCGCCCTCACGCGAGACCCGAAGAAATACGACGCGCTCCTCTCCGAGATTCCGCTTCACCGTATGGCGAAGCCTGAGGAGATCGCAGAACTCTGCATCTTTCTAGCTTCGGAAGCCGGTGCGTACATCACCGCCTCATCCTATGTTATCGACGGCGGCATGATGCAGAAATCCGGTAATCTATGACCGCGAAAATTTTCGGGTCGGGCGAGCGCGCTTCGAGGTTCGAGATTTCCGACCACGAGACGGCCGCCGGGAGTACGCTCGGATCCCCGAAAGCAACGCTGGTCATTAAGGCGACGGGCGCGATTGAGAAGTTTTACTCAGTCGACGTCGGCAAGGCGCTGATCGGCAGCGTCGTGCTGCATCACTTCGACGACCGAAACGGCATACCACTAGCGGCATTCCCAGGAAAGTTCGTCATCCATCCGGAGCATCAGGAGCACGTCTTCCAGCTATCCAATGGCCTGACGGTCCGGGAAGACATCTTCCTTCTGAGCGGCAAACCGCACGGATATCGTGTCGATCCGCCTGCGGCGTACTACGCGGTGACGCTGACCAACGATACCGACAAAGAAGAGATCATCAGCACGTATGCGGCAGCACAGTTGCGGGGCAACACTTTGCATGACGTGGCGACGGCGTACAGCAAGGCGCATCGCGCGCTCGTCGCCTGGAATACCTCGGATCCCGCCGTGGTGCGAGTCTTCGGATGCTCGGTCGAACCGAGCAGCTACGAATCGACCGACGACGACGGGAAGCCGAGCCGGGCCTCTTTTGCAGGCAGGCTTGGTAACAAAACCATCGCGCGCGCCGACGATCCGATCGGCATGCTGCACTTGCGCCACCGTCTAAAGGCGGGACAAAGCGCCTCATTCTATTTCACCCTTTCGTTCTCGGTGCGCGGGCGCGCCTCGGCGATGCGTACCTATGCGCGCTGCCCGTCGGCAAAGCGAGCACTGCAGGCGACGCACGAGTACTACGGCGATATACTCGACCGCGCGATCGTCATGACGCCGGACCGGGACGTTAACCGTGGCGTGCTGTGGGCCAAGGCCAATATGCTGCGCACGCAGGTCCTCGCGAAGACCGGTTGGTGCTTCGTCAACGACCCGACGCGAACGAACAACAGTGTCGCCCGCGATACGGCGTGGTTCGCCTTCGGCTCGGACTACATCACGCCGGCGTTTTCGCGGGAGTCACTGCTGTGGTATGCAACGCACCTCGAGAAGAGCGGCATGGTCGTCGAGTACCACGACATTCGCAACGGCAAGAGCGAAGACTACGGCCTCAACATCAATGACAACACGCCGCTCCTGATTCTCGCCCTCTGGCATCATTATACGATCACTGGGGACCTGATATTTCTTAGGAAGGTCTACCCGTACGCGCTGAAGGCGGCGAACTACATCCTTTCGCAGCGGAACAAGCGCGGGTTGGTGTGGTGCACCGCGACCGGAGTCTCGGACTGGGGTATCGTCGGCTGGCGCAATGTCATCAAGGATTACCGGCTCTCGGGCGCAACGACAGAGGTGAATTCGGAGTGCTACGCCGCGCTCAACACGATCGGAAACATGGCGCGCGTTCTAAAGAAGCCTGAGGAGAGCGCGGCGTTTCGCGCCCACGCGAAGAGTCTGCGCAAGGCGATTAACACGCACCTGCTCGACAGGGAGACCGGCCTCTACTATCTCAACATCGACCTCAACGGCCGCCCACGCACCGACGTCACGGCCGACCTGGTTTTTCCGGTGATGTTCGGCGTCGCGGACGAGCAGGCGGCAGCGCACATCATCAGCCGCCTCTCCGTGCCGGGATTTTGGAGCGACGCCGGCATTCGTACTGTTCCGCGCAACGCGATCAACTACGGACCGACGCACGGGTACGGCCTCCTCGGCGGCATTTGGGTCAACGTGACATTTTGGTATGCTTTCGCAGCCGCGCGCTTTAATCCCGAGTTCATGGCATACGCGCTCTCCGCGAGTTTTCGCCACTATTCGAGCGATCCGCTCCGCAACAACACGGTGCCGGGGCAGTTCTCGGAATGGCTGCACGGCGAGACCCTCGTCAATCAGGGCATGATGCTTTCGCCGTGGTTCCCGCCACAGTACCTATGGGCCGCGATCGAAGGCGCAGCGGGCCTGGACCTCTCGGAAGGGACGCCAAAGCTCGTTCCGCGCCTCGCGCCGGATTGGAAGTGGATGGGTGTACGCAACGTGCCGCTCGCCGGTAAGAACGTGACATGGTTCGTCGTTCGCGCACCCGGTCTCAAACTCTATTCGAACTTTCATTTCGACCAAACGCTGCCGTGCGAGATCTACGGCGAGGACATATCGACGCAGGTGCGCTGTAGCGTCGATGCGGCGGTTGTGTTAGCGCTACGCAGGGGTCGCGATGTGACAATTTTCGTGGGGAACACGATGGATCGTACGATCACAACGGCGGTGTATTTGGACTTGAAATCGGATACTTCTTACGCGGTGGCCTCGTACAATAGTTTAAGCGCAGAGTGGACGGAAAGCCGGATGCGCAGCGCCGGCGAATTGCGCGATGGCCGCGCGGTGCAACTCGACCGACAAGGCTTCTGCGTCATCGAGTTGCGGCCGGAGGCATGATGAGATCGCAGCTTCCTTTCGGCGTGAGCGAATTCACGACATGGCCCTGGTCGTTCGAGCGCGACGTGGAACGGTACTCCGCGCACGGCGTGACCGCGATTGAGGTCTGCGAGTTCAAACTTGACCGGAACGATTATGCACCGCAACTCAAAGCGATCGCGGCGACGGGCCTGACGGTGAGCTCGGTGCAGTCGGAGGTTCACTCGCTCTTCCCCGATAGTTTGGCGAATCAGCCGACGGCGCCTGAGGATCGCGTTCGGCACATCAAGAGGGCCATCGAGCGCATCGCCCCCCATGTGCCGGAAAAGACGCCCTTCGTCGTCATCACGGGCGCCGCGCCAGGTGGCGACACGGCCATGGTCTACGAGAAGGCGCTCGAAGCGTTCGCCGACCTCGCCGAGTTCGCAGCGAAGCAGAAGATGCGTCTCGCCTACGAGCCGCTCAATCCCGTACTTTTCAATACCGATACCGCGCTTTGGGGACTCGATCAGGCGCTCGAACTGGTTCGACGCGTCGGCCATGAAGCGCTCGGCTTGTGCGTGGACACGTGGAACATCTTTCAAACCCCCGATCTCCACGATGTGATTCGCGCCTGCGCCGGTCGCATTTTTCTGGTGCAGGTGAGCGACTGGCATCGGCCGCGCTCGGGCGCGGATCGGATCAGCCTGGGCGATGGGAGTATCGACCACGTTGCGATCGTGCGTACGATTCGCGAAACCGGCTACACTGGACCGTACGTCTTGGAGATATTCTCGGGCGAGTCGCTGCCCGATTCCATCTGGCGCTCGGACCTCGACGCGACGCTGCATAAGAACCTCGACGCATTCGGACGCGTGTGGGAGAGGAGTGCGGAATGAATCTGCCGGCGCGAATTCACGACCTAAGCCAACCGGTTTTCACGAACTGCCCGCAGTACCCCGACGAGAATCCGCGCCCCGCGCAGATTCAGCTATTCTATATGCTGGCAGTGCAAGGTGTGAACAAAGAGATTGTCGAGATGAGCACGCACACAGGCACGCATTGCGACGCACCGTATCATTTCTTCGAGGACGGCGAGACGATCGATCGGATACCGCTCGACACCTATGTCGGTCCGGCAACGATTCTCGATCTGCGCGGGAAGAAGCCCGGCTCCGCGATCGTGCGCGCAGAGGTCGAGCGCTTTGCCGAGTGTATCGCCGAGGGAGACTTCGTTCTTCTTAATACCGGTTGGGGGCACAAGCGCGCGAACACGAAAGAGTTCCTCACGGAGTACGTATATCTCGGCGGCGAGGCAGCACAGTATTTAGTCGACCGCGGCATCAAAGGCGTGGGCATCGACGCCGTGAGCCTCGGTGGCTACAAGGATCCAAGCAAATCGGGGCCGGCGCACAAAGCAATGCTCGGCAACGGCAAGGTCATCGTCGAGGAGTTGTACTTCCCCGACGAAGTCATGGACGGGAAGAAGCGGCTCTTCGTAGCCGCGCCGGTGAGATTACGGGGTGCGAGCGGGGCATGGGCTCGTGCCATGCTCTGGGAGTTCTAGTGCCTTCGTTTGACGAGGCGCATCGGAAGGTTCACCTGCCGGACGATCGTCGCATGGTCGTGATCCTGTCGGGGCGCTACATCATCTTGCTCGTGATGATCGTCATCGTGCCGATCCTGCTCGCCTGGCTGCAGGTACTCGTACTCGGAATCCACTCCGCATCGGTGCCGGTCGCCGGCATCACCATCGGCGCACCCAACGGCGCGCCGCGCGGCTTTCCGGTATGGATTCGCTGGACCCACTTTGCGAATCTGCTGTTCATCTTTCTCCTGATCCGCAGTGGTTTATCAATCGTTATGGATCACCCGCGGCTCTACTGGAACAACGGCTGCACGCCGGGAACGGAGTGGCTGCGACTGACGCCGCTGGAGGTCCCGAAGGATCGCATCTGGACGGCGAACGACGACGCGCGTTACATCTCGCCGCTGATCGCCTTGCCCGGATATCGACACACGATCGGAATGAGCCGGTCGTGGCATTTCATCACGGACTATGGCTTTATTTTCGTCGGCATTATCTACGTCGGCATGCTGTTCGCTAGCGGGCAATGGCCGCGCCTGGTTCCAACGTCGTGGGCGATCGTCCCGTACGCATGGGAAACTTTCGTGCACTACGTGACCTTTCACTTTCCGGCTGAGCCGAATGGCTTCTATGCGTACAACGCGCTGCAGCAGCTCGCGTACTTCGCCGTCGTTTTCATCATGGCGCCACTCTCCATCTTGACGGGAATTGCGATGTCGCCCGCAGTCGATAACGCCTTCCCCTGGTATCCGCGCATCTTCAGTGGGCGCCAGGGCGCCCGCTCAATCCACTTCATGCTGCTGTGCGGATATGTTGCATTCGTCATCATGCACGTCAGCCTCGTGTTCTTAACCGGGGCGCAGCGCAACTTCAACCACATTGTCATGGGCACCGACGACACGCGGCCGCTAGGACTGATCATCGGCTGCATCGGTCTTGCGCTCGTCGTGGGCTCGTGGATCGCCGCGCATGTTGTCGCATGGAGGTCGCCGCGTGCGATTCAACGCTTCCACGAGATGTTGATCCTCCCGCTTGAGCGTATCATGAGAGCCTCCACTCGATTGAATCCGAGGGAGCGCTACACGCGAAAGGACATCTCGCCGTACTTTTGGGCGAACGGCAAGATGCCGGATTCCGACGAATGGAAGCGCCTCGCGGCGGAGGACTTCCACGGTTATCGCTTGCGGGTTAGCGGTCGCGTCGAGAATCCGGTTGACTTGAGTCTGGACGAGCTTCGGGCTCTCCCGCGCGACGAGCACGTGTCGTTGCATCACTGCATTCAAGGGTGGAGTGGAATCGCACAATGGGGCGGCATCTCGATGGTGCGCGTTATCGGATTGGTGAAACCGCTACCGGGCGCGAGCGTCGTCGAGTTCATCTCATTCGGCGAAGGGACCTTCGGCGGAGCCTACTACGATACGCAACGGGTCGAAGACCTCGTCAAGCCCGAGTGTCTTCTCGCCTACGAGATGAACGGCATGCCGCTTCCGCGGGTGCATGGTGCGCCGGTGCGTTTGCGCGTCGAAAATCAGCTCGGCTTCAAGATGGTCAAATGGATTCGCGAGATTCGCTTCGTCGAGACCGAGAAGGCCCTAGGTGACGGTCAGGGCGGGGCAAAAGAAGATGAAGAATACTTCGACTTGCTGCCATATATCTAGCTAGACGCGGTATCCTGGGAGACGCCAAATGAAGCTTGTAACCGCCATAGATGCCCAAGCCCTCGATCATGCTAAACTGATCGCGGAATCGAATGAGTTCGCGATCTTTGATGTCGGTAGCGATACATATGCTCTCGTCCATCGCCATGCGGCCGTCGAATGGCAAGCTATTACGATCTCAGGCGACGGCCTGTTCCGCGTCCTCGAAATATTGGCTCAAGCTACCCGTACGCTGTACCGGGACGTAGCGTCCGATCTTTCGAAGCGACGGCGTCCGTAGCGAGTGCGGCCCCAAACGGCACGCCGTTCTTAGAGTGACATCAAAATGCAACAGCCCACTGATTACTCTTGGACACGGGACTGCCACTGCCGACGAACTTGCCGGACTGATTCGCAACGCTGAGATTAAACGGCTCGTCGACGTGCGGACAATACCGAAGAGTCGACGCCACCCCCAGTTCTGGCGAGAAGAAATGGAACGGTGGGTTCCGCAGCTCAGCGGCAGCGTCTATTCTTGGCAGCCCGCTCTAGGCGGGTTCCGCAAACGCAATCCCGAGAGCAGCAACGTTGCGCTGCGTCATCCGGCTTTCCGCGCGTACGCCGATTACATGGAGTCGGACGAGTTCGCGCTTGCCTTGGACGAACTGCTGGCACGCGCGACCGATGCGCGAACTGTAATCATGTGCTCGGAAACGCTGTGGTGGCGGTGTCATCGCCGGCTCATATCCGATGCCGCCATGTTGCTGCACGACGTTGACGTTCGGCATTTGATGCACGACCGAAAACTCCATCCGCACGTTCCAACTCTAGGCGTACGAGTCGCTGCCACGGGCAAGCTGCGTTACGATGTCTTATCCCAGAGCGCGGCCAGTTCCAGCATGCTCATGTCTTAACGTCCGCCGAGCGACGGTGGCCGAGAAAGTCCGCGACAATCCACGCTGTCGCGGCGATCCCGAGCGTCTCCACGCTTTCGCTCCAGTTCGGATAACTATGAGGACCGGCAAAGAGCGCCGGCAACCATACGAGCAACCCGAAACCCACGATCATCGCCGTGGTCAATCGAGCCGCGAGCCGGGCCATGAACCCCGTGAGCAGAGCGATCGCGGCAAGAGCAAACGCGGTGGTCGTCGCGATCGCCCAGAACATTTGTCCAGGCGGAATCCATTTCGGAACGAGACTTGCTGTTGCAGAGAGATAGAAAAGCTGTTCCAGTGCGAACGAGACAACGCAAATACCGAACGAGTAGTACCCGATCTGAGCCAATCGTGCCGTTCGAGCCGGGGCGAGTGGACCCGAACACGCATACAGGATCATGGCCCCCGCGACGAATGAGAATTGTTCGAAGAAGTTTCCAAAGCCGTTGTAGACGAGCGGATGCGCAATGATGAGCGGTACGCCCAACATGGCGAAGATGAAGTAGAGTGCACCGAGGGCGACGGCGCCGGCTCGGGGCGTTCTCGGCCACGCAACGGCTACGCCCCCAAGAATTTCGACGGCGGCCACGACGTACACGAGAATCTCGCGGTGAGGAACGCTTCCAAGCGTGCTCACGTCATGCCACACCAAGGTACAGATACCGGAAGCAATCGCCGCCACGCCGTAGAGGTAACGCCCGAGAGAGTGTTTCATTGCGGCGCTTCGCCTTCGTGCGTTCGCAGCCAATCCTCGGCGCGGCCGGTCAGATATTCGAATCCCCCGTACTCGGCGTCGGCGCGCCGGCGGCGCATCAGCGCGACCGCGGGTTCCAGAACCTTCCAATAGTGGACGATCAGCCGCGCGTAGAGATCCATGAAGAGCTCTTCGCTGACGACGCGTCGCTTGAGGAGGAGCCCGATCTTGTTCAGCCAGTTGCAGACCAAGAGCTCGGGGTGCGCCGCAGGGTCGATGTAGCCGCGCCCGGCCAGCTCGTCGCGATACGCCGGGTCTTCCAACCGTGCCGCAAGATCGCGCTGCGCGAACAGGAGCGCGGCTTGCAGGCCGGGATCGCGGAAGTGCTCTTCGAGCGCGAGAATGGCTTCGAGCTGATTGCCGGCGCGGACGTGGCGCAGTTGGACGAGCGCCGCCCACGCGCTCGCGCCGATGACGACGAACGTCCCCATCGTTCCGATCGCGATCAGCCATTCGGTAACGCCGTTCACCATCGCGGGCTTCGTGCTACGGCCGCGGGTTACCGTTTACGCGGAGACATGGAAGAGGGCCGGCTGCGTGGACCGGCGCACCTGGCGGTTCATGATTCCCATTCCCGGAACGCGGCGCACGATATGGCCGGGAAGCCGCCACGTCGGCGAGTTGACGGCGAGAGGCGACGTTCTCTTGACCGCATGGCTGCGGCCGATGAGCGGCGGCGAGCTGGATGACGAGCGCGCTCGAACCCTCGCCGCGACGCCGCCGCTGCAGCGAACCTACGCCGATCGGAAAACGCTCGCACGGCAGACGGGCGCGGACCCGGCGGACGTGGAGGTGCTGCGTGCGTACTGCAAGGGGTTCGGCATCGAGGTCGTCGAGTCGCACTGGAGATCGGTCGTCATCAGCGGTCCGATCGATCGGCTCATCGAGGCCTTCGGCGCAACCGTCGGGATATTCGCAGACGAGAGCGGGCGGCGGTTTCGCCATCGCTCGCAAGCGTTGCACGTCCCCGCGCACGTCGCGGCGCTCGTTCGCGGCGTCTTTGGTTTGCATCAGTGGCCTCGCTCGCGAAAGTTGGGAGCGCTGCAGCGCCACGCGACGCCCCTGCGCGCCGCCGACGTGGCGTCGCGCTACCGGTTCCCCGACGCCGACGGTACGGGCGAAACCATCGGCGTCGTGCAGTTGCGCGGCGTCTTCAACCAGAGCGATTTCGATCGGTGCATGAGCGCGCAAGGGCTCGCGCCCGCACCTCCGATCGTCAAACGCGTCGACAATGCGGCCGTCGCGCACGAGATCGCCACGACGAAAGACCTCGAAGCCGCGCTGGACGTGCAGCTCATCAGCTCGCTCGCACCGGGCGCGCGAATCGTCGTCTACGAAGCGCCTGACGACGAGCGCGGATTTCTCGATGCGGTCAGGGAGGCGCTCTTCGACGAGACGTACGCGCCCTCGGTGCTCTCGATCAGCTACGGATATCCGGAGCAACTCTGGACGCCGGCCGCGCTGGACGTTCTCGACGAGTTGGGAACCGTTGCGGCGCTCGCCGGTGTCAGCGTCTTTTGCTCGTCGGGAGACAACGGGGCGGAGCTCGATCGCGAGGGCAAGCCTCACGTACTGGCGCCGGCGTCCGGTGCGTTCGCGATCGGATGCGGAGCCACGGTGATCCCGAGCGGCGGCGGCGACGAGCAGCCGTGGGAGAACACGGGGGGCGGATTCAGCGCGCACGTCGAGATCCCGGCGTGGCAGGACGCCGCCAAAGCATTGTCAGCGCAGAACGGCGTGCCGCCCGGACGCGGCGTTCCCGACGTTGCCGCGCAAGAAGATCCCGGGTATTACGTGATCATGGACGGCGTCGAGTTGGCGATGGGCGGCACAAGCGCCGTCGCGCCGGTCTATGCGGCGCTGGCGGCGCGGATCGATCAGCGGCTCGGCGTCGCGATCGGCGCGTTTGCGCCGCTGCTCTACGCGCGATCCGGCGCCGGATGGAATCCGCGCACCGGGCTGGGCGTTCCCGACGGCGTGGCGATGGAAGCGCTGCTGCGAGGAGCGCCGTAGCGCCTTAGTTCATGCACCCCAGCGCGTCGTCGCGAAACTGTTGATGGGCCGTCTTGTACTTGTCCACGGCCTGTTGCAGGCGCGCTTTGTCGACGCCGGGCGTCGCGCTGAGCTTGCGGTGCAGATCGTCGATCGCTTGCCCGTGCGCATCGAGGCTGCGGGCTGCTTCGGCTTGTGAATCGCTCGGCATAGATGTCTTCCTCGTTGCGGCGGTGGTCGCCGCGGGATGCTATGGAGTATCTTGGCTAATCGCCGCTGCGTACGCCAATGCCTGCTCGTCGTCGAGCCTCGCTCCGATCGCCATTCGTCGCGACAGTTCCTCGGCGCCGTACGCGTGCGTGAGGAGGGCGAGGAGCCGCTCGTACCCGTGTTGCTCGGTTCGCTGGCGCGTGTCGTTGGCGGCGTACTGCGCTTCGGTAAAGCCGAGCAGCGTCGCCGCGCGCTCGTGGTCGCCCGCGAGCCCGGCGAGCACGGCGTGATGTTCCAACGCGGTCGTCATCCAGCGAGCCCCGGATTGGCGTAAGAGCCGCAACGCCCTTTGGAGCTGCTCGCGCGCCTCCGCGACGTCGTCGACGGCCAAGGCGTACGCGGCAAGGTTGCACACGGCAAGCGCGAGCGGTGCGGAGTTCAGACGCGCGAAGATCGCGCTCGCTTCGCGCGCGGCGTTGCGCGCGGCTTCGACGTTCCCAACGGCAAACTCGAGCTCGCCGAGGTTGAGCAGCGCGCTCGCATGCGCTTCGCTCCCCGGGCGTTCGAGGGCGGCAACTTCGGTAAAGCGTAGGCGTGCCGAATCGATCGCGCCCCGCTGGAGATCCGTGACCGCCCAGTTGCGCAAGATCGCGTTGACGGAGGGCGCCTTCAGCGCGTGCGGTTCGCGGTACGCTTCGGCGAAGAGCGGCTCCGCGTCGCCGAATCGTCCGGTGTCGCGGTAACAACTGCCCAGCGTGGTGAGCGCGAGCGCGATGTCGTCCGGGTCCGCGCACGCACGCGCCGCGGCGAGCGCCTCCGTCGCGGTTTTTTCGCGCTCGGCGGTCGGACGGCCGACGAGCCACTGCAAGCGGGAATGGTGACGGAGCACGCGCGCTCTCGTCGCCTGGTCCGCATCCGCAGCGCTCGCGGCGGCATCGAACCAGCGAATGGCCTCCTGCGGCGAGGTCAGCAGGTCCGGCCAGCTCAGGTGGGCGAGCAGACGCAGCCCCGCGTCGCCATCGTTGCTGCGAAGCAGCGACCAGTCCAGCGCGGCGCGGATGTTATCGAGCTCGGGCCCGAGCGCCTGCTGCCACTGCTCGTCGTCCAACGAATCGACGAAATGCGCGAGTCGGCCGACGAGCTCGGCGTAGTACCGAACGTGCCGCGCGGCGACGTCGCGAACTTCCGCGTCAGCCTCCTCGAGCAGCCGCTCGCGCGCGTACTGCCGCGTCGATTCCAAGAGCCGATACCGCGTCGCCTCATCGCCGAGTTCCGCGGAAACGAGCGATTTGTCGACGAGCGATGCGAGGACGTCGAGTACGGCGATGTCGTCGAGCGCGTCGCTTTCGCACACCGCGGCGGCGCTCTCCAGCGTGAAGCTGCCCGCGAAGACCGAGAGCCGGCGAAAAAACGCGCGTTCCTGCTCGGAGAGCAGGTCGTAACTCCAATCGATGAGCGCGCGCATGGTCTGCTGGCGTGGCAGCGCGCTGCGGTCGCCTCCGGTGAGAAGGCGAAAGCGCTCGTCGAGTTTCTGCGCAAGCTGGCGCGGCGCGAGCAGTTTTGCGCGCGCGGCCGCCAGTTCGATCGCCAAGGGAATGCCGTCGAGCCGACGGCAGATCTCCGCAACATCGCGCGCATTTTCTTCGGTGAGCGCGAAGTGCTCGTCCGACGAGCGTGCCCGCTCGGCGAAGAGCGCCACGGCGGCATCGTCTTCGAGCGATGGCATGCGGTAGACGTTTTCGCCGGCGATGCCGAAAGCTTCGCGGCTCGTCGCCAAGATGCGCACGTCGGGGCAAGCGTGCAGGACGGTCGTGACGACGGCGCGCGCTTCGTCGATGACGTGCTCGCAGTTGTCGAGGATGAGCAGCAGGCGTTTGTTTTTCAGCGCATCGACGAGCGTTTCGATCACCGGGCGTTTCGGTGAAACCTGCACGCTCAGGGCTTGGGCGACGGCGTTGCCGACGAGCGACGCGTCGGAAATCGGCGCCAGCTCGACGAGCCAAACGCCGTCGGCAACGCTTTCGAGCAACTCGCTGCCCGCCTGTATCGCGGCGCGCGTTTTGCCGACGCCGCCCGTTCCCACAAGCGTCACGAGCGGCGAGGAGTTCAGCAGCGCTGCGACCTGCTGCAACACGTCGGCGCGGCCGACGAACGACGTGAGCTGACGCGGAAGATTGTTCGGCTGCGAGCCGAGCGAGCGTAGCGCCGGAAACGCTTGCGGCAAGTCCGGCACGACGAGCTGGTAGACGCGTTCGGGCTGCGCCAAGTCTTTGAGCTGGTGCGTTCCGAGATCGCGCAGGTTGCTCTGCGCGGGAAGCTCGTCTTTCGCAAGGTCGGCGGTCGTGCCCGACGCGAGGACCTGCCCGCCGTGTCCGATCGCCAGCAGGCGCGCGACGCGGTTGACGGCCGGCCCGAAGTAGTCGTGATCCCGCTCGTCCGCGGAGCCGGTGTGCACTGCCATGCGCACGCGCATCCCGTCGACGGCGGAGAACTCTTCGGCGGCGAGTGCGCGCTGCGCGTCGATCGCGGCCCCGATCGCGTGAGGCGCCGCGGTGAAGACGGCGCAGAACGCGTCGCCAATCGTCTTGAAGACGTAGCCGCCGTGGCGCTCGATGGCGTCGCGCATGAGCGCGTCGTGGCGCGACAGCGCGATCGTCATCGCATCGCGATCACGCTCCCAGCGCTGCGTGCTCCCCTCGATATCGGAGAACAGGAACGTGACGGTGCCGCTCGGTCGCGACGCCGCGCGGGACGCCCGGCTCTTTTTCGTCGCCACTCCAACGGCTTTTCGGGGTTCGGTCGCGCCCCTCCGGCCCGCCGCTGCAGCTTCAGCTTGCTTTATCGGACCCGGCCTGCCCCGATGGACTCAAGCCTTTGAACAGAAGCCAAGCGCCCAAGAGCATTTCGAAGATCGTCATCGGTACGTCGAACCAATACAAGTTCACCGTCGCGTCGACGTGCGGGAAAACGATGTAAGCGAAGGCGCAGATCACGCACCATGCAGACGAGATCACACCGAAGGCAGCCAATGCTCTCGGGATATACCTTGACTTGAACCACAGGTAGCCGCAAACGGTGGAGGCCAGTCCCCAGAACGGCAGGCCAACGTAGTACGCGTCGAAGTTCGCGGCGAGGTGCAGTCTCGCCAGCGTCTGCAATTGATCTGCGTGAAAGACCGACAGGTAAGCAGCGTCACCCAAGAGCCGCAGAGCGGTGAACGAGTTCATTGCGGTCACCGCTTCGTGCGTCATGATGTTCCGAGCGGTGTCCGCGGCATTGCCCGGGACGATGAGCCGAAAGTCGATGCCATAGTTCGCAAGGATCACGATCGCTATTCCGAACAGGAAAGCGAAGCCCGCGACTCTTGCAGCTTTGCGTTGTGACTCGTCGATCATGTTGAGTGCCATTTCACTTCCTCCGCCCGGATGACCGCCCTACGAGAGTCGACTCCGTGTTGTTTCGGGCGGTCCTTGGGGGCCGCAGTTAAGCCTCAGAGATCGCTAGGATATCGCTTTCCAGACCGCAAAGCGGACGGCGTATGAAGACCAGCCTCACCGTTATCACTGCCGTAGCGGCTGCGCTCGCGTTCACCGTTGCCATGGCGCTCGCCGATGCGTTGCCCTCTAGCTATCCGCTGCCGACGTATGCGAGCGCCTCCGGCCCGACGAACGTGCAACACGTTATCGACTGGGCGGGAGACAACAGTCTGCAATACGACGTGAGCGATGATATGAAAGACGTGGTGGACTGGTATCGCACCCGCCTCAAAGCGCAGGGCTTTGCGGTCATGGTCGACATGGAGTCCAAGGACGCGAACGGCATCACGCGCGGCATGGTGCAATGGAGCCGCTGCGAAAACCACCACTACTCTTCGGTCGGCGTCGGTTCTGTGGCATCGGCCGGAAACCCGAACACGCCCGACAAACCCGGCGCCGAGATTACCCTTCAGGCGAGCAAGGGCGGCTGTTAGGCGAAGGCGCGCCATATCCTGATCGTCGGGCGACATCCGTATGGAGAGGTGGCAGAGCGGTTGAATGCGGCGGTCTTGAAACCACCTACGGCCGTCACGAAGCGCATTCGCAGGTCCCGTTTGAGCACGATTAGTCGACGTATCGGTACGTTCCGGTACCAGTCGACACGTATTTCGTTACCAAAATGTTACCAAATCCAGATTTGGTAACGGGGAACGGTGGGCAGCACGAGAGGGCATGCCCTTCCCTACGCTTGCGTCGAATGCTCGCCAAGACGAATGGCTTCCACTTGGCGGTACAGCGCCACGGTCGCGATCGCGCCACGCTGTACGGCGTCGCGAAGTTCGTTCAGCAACCGTAAACCGCAAGGGCTGAGCACGAAAATATGGCATCCACTGATCTCGCCGTGGCGATTTAAGGCGAACCATTCCCGCCCGGCCATCACCCGCTCAATCACGCCCCCACGCTCAAACGTCCCGTGCTCATCGGCGACGTCGTAAAGGCGCTCGAACGCTTACGGAACCCTGGTTAAGACTGCCCGCCATCGAAGTTCATCAGCAGGAGGCGCTCGAAACCGTAGGTCCAGTTCTCGCCGAGCGCCACGGCAGCGGCCTCGATGTCGGCGGATCGTAGCGCAGCGATGATGCGCGCGTGATGCGCGGCGGATCGAACAACGTCGCTGTCGTCGCTCATATACAGTCGTTCGTAGCGTTCCATCGCCGCCTTGACGTCTTCCGATATCTGAGAGCGGCCAAAGCAGGCTATCGGCTGGCGATACGTAAAGCGGCGGACGTGACGAGAGGAGCGTCGGGTTCATGAAGCAACACGCGCTTAGAATTGTGGCCGTCGGCGGCGCTATTCTCTCGCTGCTCGTGAGCACGACCTGTCCCCAGATATCGGCCCAAACGGCAAGCCCAGGCACTTCGACGCCGACTCCAAGCCCAACGACGACCTTAAACCCAGAGCCACTTTCCCTGGATTGCAGCACCGCCGGACTCTCCGGCGTCAGCTACCTGGCAACGCCTGCACCGAAACCTACGCCGATCCCGATCCCTCCCTACATCTCCAGGTACCTGGCACACGTTCTGCGCGGCCGCCTCGAGACGTGCTCGAGGACCTTCGCTGTCACTAGCTCCGTCAGATCATCACGCGCATGCGTGCCGGAGTCGCACAACATTCGCCTACTGTGGCAGCAACTCACGTTCTGCGAATCGCTCGTCGGTGGATCGCCTACGACGCCGTCAACTGAAGTGCCGATACTTTGGGGCAGCCCGGTCACGCCGACGAAACCCGCGCGAGGCGAGCAACGCTACATTTTCGTCATCGGCGTCGGGCCGGATGAACCGATGCGAGACAAGCTGGTCGCCTCTTTGGCAGAGAATTTTGCGGATTATAGCCTGGTGAACGACGACAAGCTTATTGCCGAGCCAAGTTGGTCGCCGGCAACGTTTGTTGCCCAGTGCGCCGAGGACACCGCGAACACGGACGGTGCGCTCATCGCCGGGATAACCGCCGAGGGAAGCGGCTCGAACGACGAGACCATCCGTAGGCGTTCATGGATGGAGGTCGACGGATACGTCCTGTATGCACAATGCGTTCAAAAACCGCACTCACAGGGAAGAACTGAATATGTTTGGGCCTCAAACGTCAGGGAAGGGGAAGGCCATAAGATCACATTGACCATTTTCCCGGTACTTGCCCTCCTTCTCACACTGGGATCTACGTACGAGATTTTTGCGCCGGCGAGGACAAGCAGCACGTCATCGTTACGCGTGTTTCCAATACGATCACCGATCCCGCCGACAGGGATGATTTCGCAGGTCACCGCGGGCTCCCAAACCACGACGAATGCGTCATCAATTGGCAATTTGGCAACCGGATTCGTAAGCGGGTCGCTGGCCTACACGAGCACCGTTACGTCCGTACCGACGGTCGACGAGCAGACGTGGGACACGCTGGATCAGCTAGCGGCCTACTTGATAGGCGAATTGAATTGCGACTCAGGCTTAAACGCACCCCTAACCGTCCAACGCGCTGCCGGTAAACGCTATCCTTTACCGACCCCTAATCCTCGCTTACCCACATCCCCGGTGTGTGGTCCGTCGGGCGTCGGTCCGGGAAAATAAACCCGTCAAGTCCAAGCGTCGGCAGCACAGCTTACGCTCAGGATCACAGCTTAGGAATGGACCCTACTAACGGTGCGCCAGGCCCGTTACGTTAGCATCATGAGGGCCATCAGCCGGGGGAAAGCGCCTTCAGAGACTCTAATATTCAAGTCCCCATAAGAAAGGCGTCAACACGATGAAGTCCCTGCAAATAACCCTGTCGGCGGCGATGCTCCTTTTCGCGGCTGTAACGATCGCCATGCCCGTGGCGCTCGCCCAAGCAGTAAACAAGTTAGACGTATCGACGCCGCCGCACGAGTCACCCCACACGCTTACGATCACCAACAATGGAAGCGAACCAGTCGCGGCCATTTACATCTCATCCGTAAACGATCCGAACTGGGGGAATAATTGGCTCTCGAACTCGCCCTCAACGGCACTGTGTCCCATCAGCAATTCGCCAACATGCCAGGTTCTCGGGGCCCATGCATCGACGCCTCCGTTCCCCATCCCTGGCGGCTGCCAGCAGGACATCAAGGTCGTGTGGGTTGACAAGCACTACTCGACCTCGGCGAACTTCGATATTTGTTCGTACGATCTGCAATTGAACTACTCCGGCGGCACCCAGCCGTAGGGTCCGCGCCGGGTCCATGAACCTACGTGCAGCTAGGGCAGTACCAGCGTACCGCGCCTTCGCGCGTCACCCGCACCATCTGCTCCCGATCTCCGCGCTGACCTGTAGGCGCGGATTCAAGAAGGACGGAGACTGTGAGTTCCCGCGCGTGTTTGGTCCAGCTCGGCGCAAAACCTGAGCACAAAAATAGCGCATCCGAACATTTATGGCTGGTCACCGTTGAAGGCTTTATCGGGCAAGCGAATGCCCGGCCCTGTTGCCTTAGTTTTTCTCTTGGCGGCGCCCATTGTTCCATGGGCCGCACCTGCAGGCGCGAACGTCTGTACTCACACCATTAACGCCGTGCCCGGCGCGCTCTCGCCGGTACCGGGTTCACCCTTCGCGACGGGCCACGATCCCAGCGGGATAGCGATCGTTCCTAACGGCAGGTTCGCCTATGTTACGAGTTTTCACGATGGCACCGTTTCCGCCTACGCCATCAACGCGTCGACCGGCGCGCTCACGCCGGTGGCGGGCTCGCCATTCGTGGCGGGCTCGGGTCCCTCTATGTTAGCGGCCGATCCCACCAGCAAGTTTGCGTACGTCACCAACGTTGACTCCAACAACGTTTCCGCGTATGCGATCAACGCCTCGACCGGCGCGCTCACGCCGATGGCGGGCTCGCCATTCGCGACGGGCAGCTCCCCCATTGGAGTGTCGGTTACCGGCCGGTTCGTGTACGTTGTCAATGATGGCTCCAGCAACGTTTCCGGCTACACGATCAATGCAGTGACCGGCGCGCTCACGCCGCTGGCGGGCGCGCCCTTCGCTGCCGGCACTAGATCCATTTCGGTAGCGGTCGATCCGACCGGAAAGTTCGCGTATGTGGTCAATCAGATCGACAATGACGTTGACGCATACGTCATCAATGTGGCGACCGGCGCGCTCACGCCGGTGGCGGGCTCGCCATTCTCGACGGGCATCCTTCCCGAAGCAGTGGTGGTCGATTCCACCGGGAAATTCGTATACGTTCCCAACGCTGACGACAACAGCGTTTCCGCCTATACGATCAACGCCTCGACCGGCGCGCTCACGCCGGTCGAGGGCTCGCCCTTCGCGACGGGCGGCAATCCCACGACAGCGGCAGTCGATCCCACCGGCCGGTTCGCATACGTTACGAGTTATCCCGATGGCAACGTGTCCGGCTATACGATTAATCCTGTGACCGGCGCGCTCATGCTGCTGACGGGTTCGCCCTTCGCCGCCGGATCCGAGCCGGATGCCATCGTCGTCGATCCCACTGGCAAGTTCGTGTACGTCACCAACGCTGGCGACGGCAGCGTCTCAGCCTACACGATCAGAACGCTCGAATCGTGCGATCCGACATGATTCATCGCACAGGAGCATGGAATCCGGCGATCTTCGAAGCGCGCAGAGACGTAGGCGCGCTACCCGCGATCGAGGCTACTGTGACGCGTGACAGGTTCTTGACCGCCGAAGGATAAGCGATCCGCAAGATGATTCGAAGAGTGCCGATCTGGGCTTCGCTGTTCTGGACTCTAGGGCTCGTCGCAGCGATAGCGGCCCCCGCAACGAGTTCCGGCGCGTGACTCGTGGCACGCGTTCGTACGCTAATTGCCTCGACGCCGACGCTAAGACTCATACCCTCCAGTAGATCGGGCGATCCAGCGCGCGGTATGCCGTATGTCAGCATAATGAAGAATGGGGCCTTTGTCTGTTGCGCTACTCCGGGTGGCTTTCTCGATCCTGGAAGGCTCCGCGACGGACGACTTAGTGACGGCCGGGAAGTGATTGTCGTTCCATTGGACTCAGGGGAAGATGTCGGGGTCATTGATGCGTTAGTGTTTGCAAGCACCAGCGGACGCATAAAATATGTCGCCGACATCCACTCCGAAAGCGGCGGCGTTAAAGTGTGGGTCTCGGGAGACACGATTCAAGTAGAGTGGTCGGTGTATTCCGGCGACGAGGCCATGTGTTGTCCGTCTCATTTCGCCGAACACACCTTCAGTCTCGTCGGCGCCCAATTGGTGAAGCTAAGAGAATGGACACGTTCCAGCCCACTCCCTCATCCGTGAGTTTCGCCGTGGGGATTTAAGGCGAATACCGCGTTAGTCGGGGTACACGGACTCGCCATGGCAATGGCTCAAGGAATGACTGACGTCCAGCACGAAATCAATCCCGGTGGCTTTCGATCCCGTTTGCAGACACCGGGCCCCGACGGAAACATCTGCTCCTACTCTGACCCGGGAGGCATCTTACGCAGCCTTTCTAAATGTCCGCATCAG